>JABXHM010000089.1 GCA_013373625.1 Alteromonadaceae bacterium
CTACGTTACGTTCGAGGCGGTCTCGCCCGACCGGAGCTTCACGCTGGTCGAGGCAGAACTGACCAAGGAACTCGCCGATTACGTTGATTTCGTCTCTGGTGCGGTGAATTTTGTGAACCAAACGTTCAGCCTGTTTGAACGCGCTGAGGAGATGCGGCCCGAGACACTGATCAAGCCGGTGAAGCGCAAGAAATGAACATTGCCGAGCTGAAGAAACTGCGCGCCGTCACCATCGACGCGCACCGCGCCGGTCGTCTGGAGGAGGCGCAGAAAGCCTACGTCAGCTACCTTGGCCACAAGCCCGACGACGCCCAGATCTGGTCCAACTACGGCGCGCTGCTCAGAACGCTGAAGCACTATCGCAACGCCGAGCGTGCGCAGCGGAGGGCCTATGCGCTCGATCCGAAAAGCCTCGCGGTGCGCGGAAACCTCGCGAATATCCTGTCCGACCTCGGCAAATTTCAGGAATCCATCGAACTGCGGCAAAGCATTCTGCGCGAAAATGACAACCTGCCCGAACATCACTCGCTGATCGGGCGGTGCTTGCGCGGGCAGGGGAATTACACGCAGGCGGTCACCTACCTTGAACCGCTGGCCGCGCGGTTCCCCGACTTTGCCGACATCAAAATGCAGCTCGCCATGTCGCTGCTCGCGCTTGGTCGCTACAAGGAAGCGTTCCAGTACTACCGCGCCCGTTGGGACGCCGGCGAGCTGACGAAGCGGTCGGTGAGCATCCCCGAATGGAACGGCGAGCCGCTGGACGGAAAGACCGTTGTTGTGGTGCCCGAACAGGGCTTCGGCGACTGCATTCTGATGTCGCGCTGTCTGCCCGCGCTGAAACAGAAAGGCGCAGCCAAGGTTATCGTCGTCGCGGAAAAACCGCTCGCGCGTTTGATGGCGAATGTCGAAGGCGCGGACGTGGTGGACACGAGCTATACCATCAACGGTACCGAGGATTTCTGGATCAACATGATGGATCTGGGACGGCTTTCGCTTGAAACAGACACTGATATCCCTGCGCCGAGCCGACTGACGGTCCCCGAAGACTCCCGCACTCGCGCCAATGAGATCGTCGCGCCGTTCAAGGATAAGTTCAAAGTCGGCGTCGTCTGGACGGGCTCGGTGACGTACCGCGCGAATGCCTTCCGCTCGTTCAGTCACACCGATTTCCTGCCCCTGTCCGAAGTCGACGGCGTGCAGCTGTTCTCGCTCTACAAAGGGCCGATGCTGGACGCATTTTTGCAGGATGGCTCGGGCGGTCTGATCGTGGATGCTGCCTCGACCGACCGCGATTTTGCCGACTGCGCTGCCGTGATGGAGGAGATGGACCTCATCATTACCTCCGACACCGCCACCGCGCATATCGCGGGATCGCTCGGTCTGAAAACGTGGACGCTGCTGCACAAGGATGCGTTCTGGGTCTATCGCCATAAGGGAGAGACGACGCCGTGGTATCCTTCCATGCGCCTTTTCCGGCAGAAACAGACACTGCATTGGGATGATGTGATGGAAGAGGTCAAAGCCGCGCTCGTCAAGGAGGCCGCGAAGTGAACGACATTCTGGTCCCGACCTCTCCAGGAGAGCTGATCGACAAGCTGACGATCCTTCGCTTGAAATCCGAGCGCATCACCGACGCCGCAAAGCTGGCGAATGTGGCGCACGAGAAGGCCGTGCTTCAAGTCATCGCCGATGACGTTCTGCCGATGACGGATGATCTGCACGGCCTTTGGGAGGAGCTCTACGCCATCAACGCGGACCTCTGGGTTATCGAGGATGACATCCGCGAATGCGAGGGCCGCAAGGACTTCGGCGAGGAATTCATCCGCCTTGCCCGCGCCGTTTACCAAACCAACGACAGGCGTGCCGCGGTGAAAAAGCAGATCAACCTGCTGCTCGGCTCCGCCATTGTCGAAGAGAAATCATATTACGAGCCCACGAAATGAACCCGATCCAGCGCATCAACGCCGCCAAAAAAGAACTCGCCGCCGCCCACAAGGAACTGGTCGACGCTCTGGCCAAGGACAAGACCCGCCGTCGCGGCGCGATCGTCCGCGAAATCCACGCTCTGCGCCGGATGCTCGACGACGGGTACCAGTACACCTCACAGGCGGGTCAGGACCGCATCATCGACAGCCTGATGGGAGAAAAGCCGGGCGTGTTTATCGACGTGGGGGGCTACGACGGTGTGCGCGGCTCGAATACGCTGTTCCTCGAGCAAATCCGCGGATGGACCGGCGTTCTGGTAGAGCCCGTGGCCTCGCAGGTCGACAAGGCGGCAATGGCCCGCAAGTGTCCGTGCCTGAGCTACGCCGTGGCCCCGACAGACGGTACCGCGAGCTTCATTGCGGTCACCGAAGGTTTCACCCAGATGAGCGGCCTATCCGCGCATTACGACCAGACCCTGCTAGAGCGTGTCCGCAAAGACCCGCGTCACAAGGAAGAAACGGTCGAGGTCGAGACCCGGACGCTGTCGCGTATCCTCACCGAAAGCGGCTACGAGAACCCCGACTTCATCTCGCTGGACATCGAAGGTGGTGAACTGGCCGTGCTGAAAGGCTTTGATTTCAAAGCGCACAAGGTCCGATTCTGGGCGATCGAGAACAACTCCGGCAGCACGGAGATCGCGAACCTGATGACCAA
>JABXHM010000066.1 GCA_013373625.1 Alteromonadaceae bacterium
ACCGGAATCGAACCGGTGTACACGGATTTGCAATCCGCCAGAAAATTTTGTTTTTGCTGGGTTTTTCTGTAAACCAACCCGGTTTGTTCACGACCAAAGATCAGGGACTTACCGGCTAAGTGTAAACGTCTTTCCACCGTTCTGCAGACAAAGAAAAACCGCCGGGGAAGCTGCAACTTCCGCCGACGGCAATTCAAAAGTAGGTCTGCTTATAGCGTACAGCGTCGTGCCCTCTCTCGCAAGCTTCGGGGGGAGTGTATGAGCACCACGCTGACCCACTCCGGCCTGCCCGCAGGCGTAAAGCCTTTTGAGCTGCTCGACATACTCGCCAAGCTGCGCACGGATTTGGGCTTGCGTGACGAGGACCTGACCTATCTGCGCTGTCTGTTCAGGCTGTCCCGCGCGGAGGACTTCTTGCCCGGTCGTATCTGCGCCGTCTGGGAACGTGTGGCTGGGTTGGCCGACCGCATGAACTTCCACATCCGCAGGGTCACACGGATTGAGACCCGGCTCGAACAACGCGGCCTGATCCTTCGGACTGGCGCGGCGAATGGACGGCGCTTCGGACGACGCGGTGACGATGGCCGCATTGTCTCGGCGGGCGGGGTTAACTTCGCGCCGCTTATAAACCGCGCCGCAGAGCTCTTGGCGCGCATCCGTCAGACATCGGTCGCCGCGCAGCGGCTGAAGGAGGATCGGAACCAGCTAAACGACCTGATCCGTCAGATACGTGGCTTGGACGTGCCTGAAGCACTCAGCGCCGCCCGTGAGGCCTTCCCACGCCTCCGCCCTTCCGAGGTAAGGGATGCGGGCCGGATGAATGCGCTCATTGACGCTCTAGAGGCCATTCTTACCGAGTTTTCGCCCGCACCTGGTCAGACAGTTGAGGCCGCGCCGCCGGACAATTCGGTCCGACCTAATACCGATCGGAAAGAGAAAATCGAAACCTGTAGATGGCAAGCCAGCGTGATGATCACGCCAGCGCAAGTTCTCACGTTGGCTAACGAGGATTTGCGGGAAATCATCGCAATCTACGCTGAGGCGGCTGGAGAGACCTACCTGCCGAGCTTGCCAACGATCTTTCTGGCGGCGCGTGAGCGAGCGCAGATGCTGGGCATATCCTGCATGGAGTGGGATGTCGTGCGCGACCAACTTGGAGAGCTAAGGACCGTTCTCTGCTTACTAATCGCAGATCGAAACTCCGTTCGCATGGGTCGTTTCGCGGTGCGCAATCCAGCCGCGTCATTCATCGGCTTAGCGCGGAAGACCACTCGTGGAGACGAAGTGATTGCTGCGCTGATCGCCGAACTTAGAAACTTCACAGTCGGAGTGCCTAGTCATGACCGCTAGGCAAGGAGCAAGGCGACCCATGTCATACGCTGGCGCTTCTGACATGGGGCCTCGCGAGGGGTGGCAAGCCTCCCCTTCGAACCCCACCAGCACGGGACAAGCCCGCGCCAAGGAGCCGCTCTCGGAAACCTTCGTCTTCCGCTGCACTGCCCAGGAAAAGGCGACGCTCCGAGGCAAAGCCAAATCGGCCTGCCTGCCTGCCTCCGAGCTCCTGCGCGAGGCGCTCTGGGGCACGCGATCTCGGAGGCGCAAGCCCGTAGTGCCCGTCGACCCGCTGTTAGTCCGCGGCATTGGAAAGATCGGGGGCAACATGAACCAGATCGCTGCTCGGCTGAACAGCTCAGAGCGTCGTGGCTTCATTCCTCGCATCAATGCCATGAAGCTGTACGCCTGCTTGGTCAGCATTGAGCGTCTGCTTGCGGCCCTTGTGGATGCACATCGGAGGCCGCCGGGATGCTGATCAAGTTCTTCCCGAATGGCAGGGGCGGCGGCGCAGGGCCAGTCGAGTACCTGACCGCAGAAACCGTACTCGCGTACGATGGCAATCGCGATCTGATCCGCGATGCAACAGGTCGACCAGCGTCTGTGACACGCGAACCGCTGCCCCAAGTTGTGCGCGGAAACCCCCAGCTCATGATCGACCTGATCGACACCTGCCCACACCAATGGACCTACCGCGCTGGCGTCGTCAGCTTCGCCCGCGAGGACGCCCCGACCGAGCGCCAGCAGCAGGAGGTGATCGACCGCTTCGAGGAGATCGCCTTCGCCGGCCTCGATGCCGACCGCTATGCCTGCCTCTGGGTGCGCCACACTCACGAGGATCGTGTCGAGCTACATTTCTGCACGCCTCGCATGGAGCTGCACAGCGGACGCAGCCTCAACATCGCCCCACCCGGTTACGAACGCGCCTTCGACAGCCTGCGCGACTTGATGAACGGAACCCATGGGTGGGCCGACCCTCTGGATGCAGCACGTGGGCTCGACTTCAAAGAAGTCAGGGAGTCAGCGGAGCGGAAGCAAGCTCGGGCAGAAATCCATGATTGGTTACGTGATCATATCTCGGTCGGGCTCATCACGGATCGTGCGACCTTGATCACCGCGTTTCAGGACGCGGGGTACGAGGTGAACCGGCAGCAAGACGACTCTGTCTCGGTCGTCGATCCGATCTCAAGAGAAAAATTCAGACTAAAAGGGACGTGTTTTCATGAAAACTGGAGAGCCGAAACAACGGCTGAGCGAGAAACTGAACGCAGACATGGAGCGGATCAGGGCAGAGAACGCCGCCTCGATCGACACACAGTTGCAGAGCTTCAGGACCGATTTGAAGGGCATTGCCGAAAACGCGCTGGCTACAATCAAGACCGATACGGAAGGCTACCTGCTGCGCGTGAGGAAACACCTCATGAGGCAGAGCGCGAACGCAGCGCGACCGGAGTGGAAAGCCCTGATGTGGCCGACATTGGTAGCTTGCTGCCTAATGATCAGCACTGGGATTTCGACATGGTCGGTCATGACCTGGCTGATGCCGAACCTGAATACGATGGGTCTGCGAGTGATCGACCGTCCCGAGGCGACATATCTGATCCCACGCGATGGCCGGGCGACGCTGGACCGGTGCCAATTGGCAGGAGAGCCGGTGGACTGTCTCGTTCTGCCGAAGGAGTGAGCGATGCATGGTCTGACAGCGTTAGAGCGCGAATTGCTGAGCTGCGTCGAGCGTTTGACGGAAGCCTCGAAGGTATCCGCACAGGAATTGACAACCTACGGCGAGGAGACGCGGACGGAGCTGGCTGGGTTGCGCAGCTCCGTGATCGCGTTGCTCAGATCACAGCTCTCCTTGGCCGCAGCATTGAGCGCCTGGATGCCGGATTCCGCGCAACTCAACGACAGCATGGAACAGGCGCAGAGAGCGAAGAAGCACCTCGAGACGCGCTGAGCGCAGACAGGGAGGATACCCATGCGCTCCGACACTAAACCGCGCTTCCCGGTGAACCCATGGTTGGCATGGCGTCCAGGCAGCGATCGCGCGTTCGACGCCTTGGAACGTATCGGGGTGCTTATCCGCAGCGGGGCAAGCTGGGACGACGGCTATGCGTTTGAGCTAGGCGCGCAGGCCCGCCGCTACGCAAACCAATGCCCGAAGGGCTTTCGCCAAGGGCTGGAAATCGTGCTTAGCGAACACGGCAATCTCGCCGCGATCCAAGGTTGGCTGAGCGCGGCGCCGAGCCGCGACTTCACACACATCGACCAATCACCTCGAAGCGCCGACTGACCGGAGAAAACCGACATGAAATTGCTCACCACGCTAGTCCTGATCGCCTCAGCTGGCCCCGTCTACGCAGACACGGCCACGCCTTTACTTTCCGCCAGCTCTGCCCGAACAGATCGCTACAGCTGCACGGTCAGACAGCGCCCGGATGGATTGACCTACAGCGGATTCCGCGATGCATGGCGCAATACCGCCGCAGATGACCTTTATTCCCTGCGAAGACACCAGGCGGCGCTGGAGGCGGGCTCATGTGCCTGCGACGCACTCTGGCCTGACTGGTCCAGCATCGAAGAGGAGTTCGAGGCGCTTGGCTTCGCTGATCCGCAGGCAACGGACAGCCTTCATGTCACCTGGGCAGCCGCCGAGTATTTCCCTGTCATTTCGAACCTTCGCGCGGCGCTGCGGGAACAGTGTCAGGAGGCTGATTGATGGGGATCGTTACATTCATCGTAGAGGCAGCCGACAAGGGCCTCGATACCGTCGCAACTTCGCAGTTCGCCGCCGTAGCAGAGGTTTCCGGCACGATCATCATGGGGGCCGTGACCGTTGCGATCATCGCGCTCTTCATCAACATGGCATGGCAAATTCGGCCCATGGACGGGCGAGAGATGCTGGTGCTGCTCTTTAAGATCAGCCTGATCAAGGCGTTCGCGCTGAACTGGGCGAACTTCAACTTCGTCAGCCAGCACCTGATCGACGGCCTAGACGAGCTCGCTGGCAGCCTGATCGGCTCAGCGACCGGTGAGGATGCGATTGGGTCTGCCTACTTCGCGGCGCGGTTCGATCTGCAAATGGACCGGCTGGCAGAGTATGGCAATGAAGCCGCATCGCACATGTCTAGGGTCAGCAAAGCTCTGATGGGCGTATTCTTCATGGCCCTAATCGCCTTAGTCGGCGGGTTGGCAGGAGCAGTCCTGGTGCTCGCGAAGATGATGATCACGCTGCTGATCGGATTGGCGCCGATCATGATCCTTTGCTCGATGTTCGACGTGACCAAGGACTACTTCCACCGCTGGGTATCCTCGCTGGCAAGCTTTGCTCTTTATCCAGTCGTCATCGCCGGGGTATTTTCGATGGTCTTCGGCTTGGTTACACTTTTGGTCAGTGATCTTGGGTCGGTGGACACTGCTGACAAGGCTGGCAAGATGGTCCCGTTCCTTGGCGTCGTGATCCTATCTCTTGCAATGGTTGTCGCCATTCCGTTTATCGCACCGATGCTATCCGGGAACCTACAAGCAGGTTGGCCAGCCTCGGTCCCAACTGGAAGCATTCAGAAGCTAGCGCGACAAACACAAGCAAAACATCCCAACACTTCCAATTCGTCGTTTTTTGATCGCAAGCCCAAAAGCGCATCAGAGCCTAGAAGCCAGTCAACCTCAGAAAAAGATCGGCCGCATACAGATGGAACAGGAGCGAAGGTGCAGAGACGTCTAGAGCGCACCGAAAGACTCAAAAAATAGGGCTGAGACCACTTGGATACTACTTAGAAGCCAAGAGCCTCATTCAATTCAGTGGAGTCAAATCTCACGACATGGTCTATCTGTGCATGAAGAGTCGAAAGAGTTTCCGTCAAATCTCCATGGGATGAATACCCATCCGGCTTCACAACTCTAAATATGAGATTCATCTTTATTGTATGGGGCAGTCCAGCACCTGCGAGTCTATTCGTTAATCGAACAAACGACTCCCATCTGTCAATTCTAAATCTGTCAGGAAGAAATTCATTGGCGGCTATTTCTCTGACAGCTGACCCGTAGTCTTCAATGGACCATGAGACAATGCTAGCTCCACGTTGTTCCTTGAAATTATCCTGGAGAAGGTGGTAATTTTCCTCTGGTAACTTCTCATGTATAAGAATCCAGTCCTCAAGGAAACCCATTATCTCCCAAATTAAGCGCATTGCTAAAGTTGGAAATTCATCCTCAGGATCGACAATGTCTTCATTGGAATGGACAAGATTCAACTCACGCACCAGAGATGACATATACATGAGCCACATATGACTCTCTTGGCCTTGCAGCATAGCAGAACGCACCATTATGTCGAAAAACTTCGCCGTAGAATATGTGATATCACCTAGCAGGTCTGCGTTGTCGTCATAAGGCTTTTCCAAAAGCATTCGTCTGTAATCTTGGTCAGTCTTGATCGTTCGAATCGCTTCGTCGCCAACCGGCTTCCACACTAAGTGGTCGGCCGCGAACCTGCTATCTAGAATTATTGCCCTCAATAAATCGGCTTGCGCCTCGTTGGGAAACCCTCCGCCACCCCACTCCGTCGAAAGGAGCTTTAGCTCTCTAAAAAAGTGGCTATCTGGCGCATGCATCATCCGGCGCATTATCTCGGCCAAGAAATCTTCGGTAGAGCGAACGGGAAATTTCATGATCTCAACGATAAAATCAGCTCGCGAAAATACCAAAAATTTTAACAACCCCGGATGTTCCAGAAGTGAAGCTTCTAGCTCGACTGCATTCTGAGTAGCGCGACTGTAGCTTGGCGTGAGGTGGGCGAGAGGGGAAATAACAAAACGACCAGCTTTACGTAAACGACTACGCACATCAAATCCCGCAATATGGAAACGTCTACGCCCTTCAATTGAATCTTGAAGCATGCCCGCAATAGATTGCTTAAAGGGACCCCCAAACCCTAGCCAATCATGCAATTTTTGCCCAATCGTCTGCCGGTGGGCAACCTTTCCAATCAGGGCCATATACGGTTTCAAGAGCTCAGTTAACTCAAGATAACGGCGCTGATGAAGCAGCCGCTCAACTAGAATGTTTAGTTTCGCGAGCGATCCAACCGTTGGCTTTGAGAAGCGATATAGAACATAAGCGATAGCGCACCAAAAAAAAATTAAAATATACGCAAAGCCACCAACTCCAATAGAGCCAGCTTCCATAATAGAAATTAAATTTACCAACACCTGCGGGTAAAAATCTGGCAGCTGACTTTGTGGTGATTTGGGTAAAATTAAAATAGAAACAGATATCACCATGCCCAAGAAAGAAAACACCTGCCGCTTAGCATGTAGCGAAATTCTCAGCTTTGAAACGCTATCTAAAAGCGCGTATCCGGCAGCTAGAAAACCCAAAAACGTCAGAAAACCATCTATAGACATAGTACTATTCAGCTATCCTTTCGCGTATGATTCATACATACGCTTTAGCTCCCGGGAGGTGATTAGTCGGATCAAATCGGAGAGCATCTCAATCCTAAAATCTTCAAGCTCAGCAGCTCATGTGTCAGCAGACATTTATCTTGTCACGCGAAGAGGCCGAGCTTCAAGTCGTCCCGCCAGACCATGGAGAACACAAACAATCGTCGATTAGGAATGCTGTTGGACGGCCAACGGCACATATCGAAAACCCAATCAAGCGGTGCACTCAGTTTCCGGGAGAAGAATAGGAGTAGACGCAATCAACAGCTTCTCTATCCAAAGAAAGTTCGAGAATCCCTTATGGAGTTAAGATCCCGGAATCTTCGCTAGATGCGTCAGTCATAGCTAACTCAGTGGAGCGTTTAGATTGTTCAAGTACTGAACTACATCATCTTCTGTTCTCTGACTTTGCGTCCTAAGCTACGCGTCCCTTTAGCCATCTGCCGACTTCTCGTCTAGCTGCGCCAAAGCCAGCTTGAATTCAGCGAGTAGATTGGGAAAATCCGAGGAAACCTTTCCTTCAGCGACAGCGCATCGGCTCTCGTCAGCAAGCAAGCCGGTCGCGCGCGATAGTTCTTTTAACGCTCGCTCTGCAGGTCGAACCTGCCGCTCCGACAACTGACACTCAAGGCCTTTAACCCAACGCTGTATCGAAGCTTCACTCAGCCCGAGAAGCGCGACGCCTCTCGATGCCTCGGACGCTTCATTAGCCACAGCCAAGACCTCTCGCTCAATCGATATTCTCTTCCGAAAATTACGCGTTCTGCCTTCGGATTTCGTCATCGTACCAAGACCTCCACCGATCTTGCCCAAGCTATACAGCTTCGCGTGAGCTTTCCAACGTCAAAATGAACCAGCGGTTCGGGCGAGCCGCGAGTACTTGCGTGCCTACAAGCTGCCAGGACCTCATAATCTTCCATTGCGGTCGGAGCGGGGCAGTTCTCTAGAAGGAATGGCGAGTTTCTCCCAAAGTTCACTTCAGAACACAGAATACTAGAGGCTGACATCGCGATGTTTCTGAGGCAAACATAGATAATTCCAAGCTCATAGATTAGGTTCTGCGGCCGCATTCTGAGCTGATCTGGTACACCTTCAAGAATCTCCCGAAGGCCTTCGATATCATCGGAGCAATTCCTATACGCCGATGGAACCCCAAATATATCCCTCAAACTTTCGAATCCAGGAAGAGGGCGAGACTCCCCAAATAAATGCCAAGCGAACAAATCTCCAGAGCTAAAGAAATGGCGCATCTTTGCCATTCCGTACCAGGATATTGAGGGGGTATGCGCATATTCCCTGCTCACTATCTCTCGCACATAATGCTCCGATTGAGTGCCGCCATCGTCCGGACACAGCACTAAAATATCCAAATCACTACTTCTATCCGGAGAACCCCGCCCATAGGATCCGAACACCGAAACGTTTATAATGGGTGCCAAGTTTTATCTCCGAGATACTGCTCTAAAAATGTACGCCACGAACATCCCGCCAAAAGTAATTTTTAACACCGATAGGGCGGCAATTATGTACACCGACTGATTCTTGACCTCGGAAGATGAGGCGCCCAGAACTTCAAGGATATTAGCTTTCATATGCACCCAAAGAAGGGCCCAAGCGCTGGACACAGTAGTCGCTGGATTTTGGTGCACTTGCACTATTACCGCGATGAAAGACAGAATAAGTACTGAGATCAGGCAGGACAGAATCAAATTTGAGAGCTTCTCGCCATGCCCCCAAACTTTCGAGCTCGCCCACAGACAAAGAGAGCGAAAGCGAACATTCAACTGGTCTGATAAGCTTCCATACTTCTTTACATAGTATGCCTCTTGACGTTTCCGCGCCCTCTTAAGGTGCTCTCGTTCCTGCTCAACCTCCAACAAAGTTAACTGCCGAACTTCTTTTGCCTCTCCGAGCGTTACGGAGTTTCGGCGAAGAGATTGAATGATCTCCTGAGCCACGTTTGGTCGGGCGGGCAACTGCTTGATAATTTGCTTATAGTCAATCGGCGTCTCGTCAATCGTGATGTATTCGAAGCGACAATTTTGAAAAGTCGCAGTCCTGAAGTTACACCTTCTGATTTTAGCTCCCGTGAAATTGCAGTTCTCAAAGTGGGCGCCATGGAAGTAGCAATCCTCCAGACTTGCGTATCGAAAATCGAAGCTGTCAAAATGCGCGCCCTTCCCGCTAACATTAATCAACTCGGAATTTTTAAAGTCCTTTCGGGTTGATTTTTTGATCGAGCACCTCTCAAACACTTTTGGTGCAAAAAATGCAATTCCCTCATGCTCGTAAGGTCGAGTATGCTCAAAGCTTTCAGTACCTAGATTTCTGCGCTTTTCTTCCACAATAGCTGGCAGGCTTTCATCTGTTGTGCTGGGCATAAGAATACTCTCCATCGCGTCGGTGTATCTGGACACTTAAGGTTTCAGGCGCAACGTAAAAGACTCGCTTGGGAGGGGGCGTCTATACGAAAACGCGCCGAACCCACACCGAGCTCTATTCAATAAACTTAGCTTTCCGTGGCTTCTCGAGGAGCTCCCGGCGGGCCGAAGTTTTCTTACGTCGTTCTTTTAAAGATCTACGGAAAGTGTCCAGATCATTCAGGTCCTGTTTTAACTCTGAAGGTCTTGGCGGAGGTAGATCACGCCCCTCTGACATGTCATGGCCAGATCGTTCCGATGCTCGTTTCATTGCGTGGTAGATTGCCGCGTAGTCGTCATCGGTCACTTCCACGTCTCTTAATCTGCCTGTCATTACGTCAGGCACAAAGCGAACAACCGTTTTGGCTAACACCACCTCTTCCACCGCACGCTCCCACGACTCTCGAAGGTCTCCTTCCAAACGGAAGTTGAGCTCGGTAGCTATTTATTGCAAGGCGAAATTCCGCCGATCACGTCGGTCGGCCGAGGGCCTACATCCAGCGCTTCAGCTACTCCCACTGTTCGTCGAAGTACTTTTTCAAATCAGGCTGGGACAGCACATCTTCGCTTCTAGAAGGCCCGGCTCGCTTCTGAACTTCTAAGATGCGTGCATAGAGCTCCATGACAGGCGTTGCAGCCTTGGATTGAACTTTCGGTGTTTCCGTCATCGTGCTCATCCATATGGTGGTGCTTCTGAACTCACGAAAGCTCCAAGAGACGCCGACGAAGAGAATCAAATCCGGCTGCTGCGCCAACCAGTGTCAACGAGAGCACCCAAGATGCGACTTGCACATTTTGGGGGGCCAAGCCGGTTATGTAGATGAGGGTGCTGAGAAACGCTAGGCCAACGGCAACCCTGCTCATGTGCTCCGCCGTCTCCCTTACCGGGAGAGTCTTTCGAGCCATCATGAACTTCGCGTGCATTTCGGAGGCGTAAAGCTGGACGTCGCGTGGCGTTGGCTGTTGATTATTCGGATTTTCGATCATCATTTGATCCTATGTTTAGGATTGCGTTAGCGTCGGCTGGCTTGATTGCGCTTTCTTGATTTAAGCTCAACTTGATGAGGAGCATTAGGAAATCAGACCATGCCTCTGTCGAACGAAGGTGAGTTTGCCGGTGGAGCTGGTCCAGTCCGGTCCCAATAGTCGATCGCAGAGCTTGTTCTGCCCGATCGTCAAGTTTGTCTCGTTCTCCAGTAAGTAGCCAGCTGGGAGACACGTCCCCGAAGTCGCGCAGACGCAGTATGACTGACGTTGGCAGTTCGCGTTGTCCGGTCTCATACCCTTTGTAGGAGCGTAACGAGGTGCCGAGCGTTTCCGCAAACTCTGCCTGTGTCAGCCCTGCTCCAGCCCTAAGCTTGCGCAACCTTTCGCCGATTTCTTGGAAATTTGTAGACATTTGCACCGATCTGCGTGAAGGTGCCAGATATGGCACTTTTGAGGGCTTTGTGGCTTAAATTCTGCCATTTGTCTCACTTTAGCGCAAATTTTACCGGGAGCACAATAAGTGTCACCAACGCTGCTCACAACAAGAGAAGTTGCCGACAGGATGGCCCTTTCCATCCACCGTGTTCGTCAACTGATCGCTGATCGCCAGCTTCGTTATGTCCGAGTTCGGAACCGAAACCTCATACCTGCTGACGCGATCGAAGAGTTCTTTTCCCCAAACACTGTGGCACCGCGTGGAGTGGACGATGACAACGAGAACATCCGTTGACCTGATCTCAGCCAAAGAGCTTGCTGGAAGGCTAGGTTTCGCGAGACCCGGAGACGCCTTTCGAGCTTTCTGTTGCAGACTTGGCATTCACCCAATCCGACGAAACCCACACTACTACGACCCAGCTCATGTGCGCTTTCGGCTTGATCAAGCTCAAGAAATTGGAATGACGAACGTCCAGCCAAAGGGGCGTCATGCGAAGCTTAGCCTAGTTGAACAGCGAAGGAACCGCCTTGCGTAAAAGTAGATTGCCAAAGGGTGTTCACCGCGTACGTCGCAAGCTCGTGTCTGGAGTGAAATTTCACTTTTACGCTTGGCGCGGCGGCCCAAAATTTTGGGAAGATTGCATCTCGCATCCAACTTGTCCCGAGTTCTTTCACGCCTTTGCGGAAGTCACCCAACCGACATCCGCTGGTCTCTACATGACCGAGGCATTGGTCGACGACTTTTTGTCTAGCGCTGCCGTTCCAAAGGGGGAGCGCTCAAAGAAAGATATCGAGCTCTGGGCCAAGCGTTTTCAACTAGAGTTCGGATCGGACCCCGCCGCGATGTTTGAAGAGCCTGCGTCACGTGGAGAGGTGAACAGCTGGCGGAAGCGCTGGCTTCACTCTCCGAAGCAGCACGATATGGCGGCCCCCCATGCGACGCGTATCCTGAATTGGGCTGTTGAAGAGGGAAAACTGCGGGAACACCACTGTCACAAGCTGAAGAAGCTGTACGTCGCCAACCGGACCGAGATCGTCTGGACCTCGGACGATCTGAAAAGATTCAACCTCGTCGCCCCTAGGTGGGTGCAGCGCATCCTCGCTGTTGGATGTGAGACAGGACTGCGGGTGTCAGATCTTGTCCAGGTCCGTCTTGATCAGTTCGAGAAGACGCAGCACGGCCAGCGACTGCGGTTCAGGACCAGCAAGCGAGGGCGTGTCGCCTACATTCCTGTGACGCATTCCTTGCGCTGCCTGCTAGAGGAAACCCCCAATGGCCAGGAAACGCTGCTGGTCAGTGAGCTTGGCAAGCCGCTCTCGGCACGTTGGGCATCAAACCAAATTACGAAGTGGCGCCGCGAGGCAAAGGTGGAGCCGTGGGAAGATGGCCGCGAAAAGACGCTGGCGGATACGCGAGGCACGGCTGCAACGCGCCTTCTCAACGCTGACCTGTCGCTACGCCAGATCGCAACGTTGATGGGGTGGTCCGTTCGCTACGCATCGCAGGTCATCGAAATCTACGCGCGTGTCAGTCCCGACGAAAGTGACGCCGTTCTGACCCGCCTAGAAGCCGCCAGAACTCGTAGTGAGAAATGAAATTGTAAACGCACCTGTAAACAGCGGGGCCGCTACACATAAGGGAGTGACGCAAGTGCTTGAAGATAAATGGAGGCGAGTACCGGAATCGAACCGGTGTACACG
>JABXHM010000076.1 GCA_013373625.1 Alteromonadaceae bacterium
CTCTGGCTCTGGCTCTGGCTCTGGCTCTGGCTCTGGCTCTGGCTCTGGCTCTGCAGTAATTTTATCGGTATTGATTTCATCCGCAACCGGCATCTCTTCTACTAACGTAACACCGGTAGTATCAGTTGGCTGGGAAGAATGCAATTCATCCGCGTGTTGTGCAGACTCCGAATCGGCGTTTGATTCTGTTACAGATCCCGCCTCGTCCTTTTCTTGCGGTGGTTTTTCTTCGGTTTGCTTGGGTGCCGGAGGAGGTGCTTTATCCTGGTTCTTATTCTTATTAAACCAGCCAAAAAGTTTCGACATTGTGTTGACTATTCCTTACTGAGAATGCGCGACTGCGGTAAACTACACTATTATTCATACATAATACCATCGACAGGCACAATGAATCGAGTGGCAAAACATAACCGACGCAACAACAAGCCATTGGGCAGTGTAAGAATGATCAGCGGCCAGTGGCGGGGGCGGCGTCTTCCGGTATTAGATGCCGAAGGATTGCGTCCCAGCACAGACCGAACCAGAGAAACACTTTTTAACTGGCTTATGGCTGACACTCAGGGCAGCAATGTGCTCGATGTTTTTGCTGGGTCAGGTGTTCTTGGACTAGAAGCCTTGTCTCGCTACGCTAACTCCGCGGTGTTCATTGAAATGCAAAGCAGTACTGCACGCCAGTTACAACAAAACCTGGTGACTCTCAACACCACAGCTGATGTGCATTGCGGTAACGCATTAACGATACTCCCCACCCTGGGTAAACAATTTGATATTGTGTTTATTGATCCGCCCTTCGGACAGGATCTGGTGAATACCACACTGTCTGTCCTGCATACGCATGGTTTACTGGCCGCTCATGCCAAAATATATATCGAACAGGAGGCGAATGCCCCGGGCCTTGAGTTGCCTGCTGGCTGCAATATCATCAGACAAAAACAAGCAGGCCAGTTTACCTACTGTTTGCTTGAGTACGCGCGGTGAAGAGTGAGTTACTGCGCAGGGCTAATATCAAGGCCAATATTACTAATACCTTCGCTGTCCGCAATTGATTTCAAAGTTGCCACTTTTTGCGTTAATGGTCCTGAACCAGCTAAAACCGCCAGTAGCTCTTGCTGAATAGCAATTTCAAATTGCATTAGTGGGTGATCTTTAACGTCATCGTCTGTGGCTTCACCGGTCGCCAGAAGATATGCTTCAACACTGCCCTGAGAGAGTTTACTGACCACCACGGCGCCATGTGGGTCAACTTTTAGAATAAGATTAATGGCAGCAGACATGGCGATAGCGGCATCCAGTGCCGGGTATACGCCAAAAGAGTCAAAATCGGCAACATCCGGGGTGGCTTCTTCCACTTTTTCCAACTGTATAGCGAAATTGATTTTACTCTTCGGGCTGACCAACGACTCCCAGATTAACGCCAGACAATTCCCCAGCGTATCGGCGTCAGCGAATTCGCTTAATTCGCAAAACAGCCGATAGTTAGGCTCCATACGCTGCAGCAATGCTGCACTGAATGCAATGGCATCGGTTCCTTCCAGTGCTCGCACCTGAGCAAATGTGGAGAGTTTTTTAGTCACTGTATCGCCTGTTTAATAAAGTAAATTGGCACAATGATGAGCATATTAACTCACCTGTGAAAAATAGGTACCCACGCCATCTAAAAACATCTGAATAGCGATCATCACCAGAATCATGCCCATCAAACGCTCCATAGCGGTTAAACCTCGCTCGCCGAGCAATCGATGAAAGGCGCCCGAGAACAGTAAAATAGTGGCACTGACTAACCAGGCTGCACCCAACGCTAAAGACCAGTCAGCCATCCGGTCTGGGTTTTGGTTTGATAATAAAATAAGCGCTGCCAGCGTTGATGGCCCGGCAATCATGGGAATCGCCAGGGGCACAATATAGGGCTCTTCACCTGCTGCAAGACCGATAGGGCTGCCTCCAGCCTGTGGAAAAATCATTTTCAATGCAATAAGAAACAAAATAATGCCACCAGCGATACTAACCGTCTCTTGTTTAACATTCAGAAAATCCAGCACTGCCTGACCGCTAAAAAGAAATACATACAAAATTATCAGCGCAAATAAAAGCTCCCGGATCAGCACTACACGTCGCCGTTTAGGCTCGATCATTTTAAGTACCGACATAAATATCGGTAAATTACCGAGCGGGTCCATAATGAGGAATAACATGACCGCAGCCGACCAGGTGTCCATGAAGAAGTCTCTCCTAATAGAAATATTTACGTGTAACAACCTGTCTTGATTGGTGTATGCTCAACAACAACTAACAGTTTATTTCACAAAAATTAATTTTTGCGCTTTACTTGGTAAAGTCAATTCTAACTAACAGGTAATAATAATTATGAGTTTAATGACAGTCCAGGAAGTCGCAGATTTCCTAAATGTTCAGGAAATCCGTGTTGAACGCCTACAACGTGAAAGCTTACTGGTTGCCAAAGAAAACGATGCAGATGGCAAACCGCTATTTGACAGTGCAGAAGTACAGCGTTACAAAACACTGGCTGAAAGATTAGGGGGTATATAACCCCCTCATCCATCGTGTTAACACACGCTATTTATGCATGAAAGCCGCAATTGTCGAAACGCCAGCAGCGGTAGCGCCTGCCGGCATTTCTGACGTGGCACTACCGTGGTAAGCCGCTGCTAAATCAAGATGCAGCCAGTTTTGTGGTTGCTCGACGAAACGCGACAAGAACCCTGCAGCATTCGATGCACCACCACCGCCACCGCCTTTTTGCGGGCGACTGTTCGCCGTGTCAGCAAAAGCGGATGGACACTTGTCCTGATGCCATAATTCTAAAGGTAACGGCCAGAACTTTTCTTGCTGGCTTTCTGCTTGCTGTAACAATGATTGACTAAGGCCTGTATTTAAACTGAATACCGCATGATAATCATTGCCAAGGGCGACAGTTGCTGCGCCGGTCAGCGTTGCTGCATCAATAATGCACCCCGGGTTGGCCTGTGACGCCGCAATGAGACCATCCGCCAGGACTAACCTGCCTTCTGCATCGGTGTTGACAATCTCGACTGAGACCCCGTTTTTATAGGTAAGTATATCGCCCAGCTTATATGCATGGCCGCTCACCAGGTTCTCCGCACAGCATAAATACAATTTAACGCGCTTTTTGAGGCCTTGCATAATCGCCAGTCCCAACGCGCCGGTAACTGTAGCGGCTCCGCCCATATCGCATTTCATATCCAGCATACCTTCGCTGGACTTTAAGCTATATCCGCCGCTGTCAAAGGTAATCCCCTTGCCGACCAGAGCGTACGCAACGGGCTCATCTGCATTACCCGCAGGGTTATAATCCAGTTCCAGCAAGGCCGGCGGCCTCTCGCTACCACGACCCACATTGTAAATACCAATCCAACCTTGTTCGGCCAGCTCTTCACCGCTGATGATCTGATAACTTACCGCTTCAGCGTTTAGCGATGACAACCATTGGGCACTCTGTCGGGCAAGTTCCATTGGTGCCAGAGCTTCCGGCGTGTCGTTGGTTAATTTACGGGTAAATTGTCTGGCGGCAAACGTTTGCTCTACTGAGGTTAAATCCTGATTGTCACAAAAACGCACCTGTCCGCTGTTTCTGACTTTGGTAAAACTGATTGCAAAAGCGATTTGCTCAGCCGCAGACCATTCACCACTGAGAGCAACTGAAGGTATGTCCAGAGCATCAATTTGGCGTGCAGCTTTTCGTATGCCGCGTAGCCGCTCGGCATTATCGCCCAGATGAATATGTACTTCGTTGCCCGCCACACTAATTAAGGCTTTATCGCCCCAATGCGAATCAGCCGGGTTAGTCGTGATCTTCACCTTCATGTCAGTCATAATGCTCCTTACTTAATTTGTCAGGTAATTCTATGCAGTTTACTTCACCTTTGTTGCGCGGCACACTCTTGCGTCGATATAAACGCTTTTTCGCGGATATTGAACTCGACTCAGGTGAACAAATCACCGCCCATTGCCCTAATACCGGCGCGATGACAGGCTGCGCCGAACCCGGTTTTACCGTTTACGTCAGCCCGGCAGACAACCCCAAGCGTAAACTTAAGTTCACATGGGAATTAGCCGTCACGGCAAATAATAACTGGATAGGCGTTAACACTCACCATGCTAACAAATTAGTGCAGGAAGTGCTGGAACAAGATCCGCCCGCTGTTTTTGGGCCAACACTGAGCATAAAGCGCGAGGTGACCCCTCCAGGCGGTACGTCACGTTTTGATTTTTGCTTAACACGCACGGACCACTCACTACTGTATGTCGAAGTTAAATCGGTGACCCTTGCCATGGAAAATAAAGGCTATTTTCCTGATGCAGTTACGCAGCGCGGGCAAAAACATGCGCGGGAACTGACTGCACTGGCAAACCAGGGGCTCGCCACAGGTTTATTCTTTTGTGTGCAACATACAGGCATCGAAAGCGTTCATCTGGCCGAGCATATCGACCCTGGTTATGCCGATGCAGTACGCGAGGCAGCCCACGCAGGCGTCGATATCGTGGCAATGGGCTGTCAAATTACTCAAGAAAAAATCATTTTAAATCAACAACTCCCCATTATTTTATAAAAAAAGAGTTGATTTTTGCAAAATGGACGTCATATTTGCGCCTTGCTGAAATATGCATGTACCCGTTGGTACAGCCTTGGGCAAACAAATTAGCTAATGTTTGCCTCGATCAGTCAAAGACACTTTACGTTGCCTGTACAACACTATTCTGTTATAGATTATCGTTTATTTCAGGACATTTAGGGTGTCGAAGTGTAGGAGAAGTGACACATGCCAGCTGAGAAAGAAACCAAGTCCCTTGGTCTATTGGCACTAGCCGGGCTCACCCCGTACCAGCCAAAAGACGACGAAGAGTATATGAACGATGCTCAGATGGAGCATTTTCGTCTTATATTGAAAGCCTGGCGTAACCAATTGCGTGAAGAAGTAGACCGCACGGTTACTCACATGAAGGATGAGGCAGCCAATTTCCCGGATCCGGTTGATCGCGCCGCCCAGGAAGAAGAGTTTAGTCTTGAGCTGCGTACACGTGACCGTGAACGAAAGCTTATTAAGAAAATTGAGAAAACACTAAAACGCATTGAAGAAGACGATTTTGGCTTCTGTGACTCTTGCGGTATTGAAATCGGCATTCGTCGCCTTGAGGCACGTCCCACGGCTGATCTCTGTATTGACTGTAAGACCATGGCTGAGATCAAAGAAAAGCAGCTTCAAGGTTAAATAGTAACAGCGCCGGTTAGTCACCTCAGACCAACCGGTGTCGTTGTATACACTCCTCATGCCCAACATCACGGCGGTAGGGCAATCGACAGCTAGCCAACAATTATTTGCCGCGTTTCTTTAGTCTTTATTGTCCCTCAGTATACCGCATTATTTTACCCCCCGGGCAACGCTAAGCGTTAATGGTCTCACCTGAGCAAAGCGGTGTGTAAAACATGCCAATGTCTGGCTAAACTCGTAAACCAGTTGCACAGTCATCAGCAGCAGGTAAACTTAGTATGTTGGTGTCGTAGTATCTACGCCAGGCAAATCTGTGCCAACACGTTAAATGCAGGGATTTGTTTAAGCGTCGATGAACAATCTTTACTACCGGACAACGCGGTGAATACGTAGATTAATGCTGAAGTATCATTAAAAAACGCATTAATTTGTATTTAAATAGCACGAAATTATTGTCGACGGGGCAGAATCTACCTATCATAACGGCCCTGATAGTTAAGGAGTAGTTACCATCATCACCCGTGTTCTGGACAAGGTAAAACGAGCATTAAGCAGAGACACCGAACAACCGCCATTGACAGGCGTGGTGATTCCGCGTGCTGAACATAATATTTCACGCGCTGACATTAGCGACAATGCACTCAAAGTCATGTACCGGTTGAACAACGCTGGTTTTGAGGCATATCTGGTGGGTGGATGCGTGCGAGACCTTATGCTGGGACACAAGCCCAAAGATTTTGACGTGGTCACCAATGCAACGCCGGAACAAATTAAAGGACTATTCAGAAATTGCCGCCTGATTGGCCGCCGCTTTCGTCTCGCCCATATCGTTTTTGGTCGTGAGATTATCGAAGTTGCCACCTTCAGAGGCCACCATAGTGATGATACAACACTGGCCAAGCAGGATGAGCAAGGCCAATTGGTGCGTGATAACGTTTTTGGCAGCATTGAAGAAGATGCCGAACGCCGCGACTTTACTTTCAACGCAATGTATTACGAAGTTGCGACTTTCACGGTTACCGATTTTGCCCAGGGCATAAAAGCAATTAACCGCCGTGAAGTAGATTTGATTGGCGACCCCGACCTTCGATACCGCGAAGATCCTGTAAGGATGTTGCGTGCAGTGCGCTTTGCTGCCAAGCTGGATATGGTCATTAATCCGCGCACCGCTAAACCCATTCACGAACTGGCCCACTTGCTTTCAAATATACCACCAGCGCGATTGTTTGAAGAAATTCTCAAACTGTTCTTATCTGGTAAAGGCCTGAAGACATTTCGCCTGCTTAAACAGTACAAGTTGCTCGAGCCATTATTTCCGATGCTGGCCAAGGTGCTCAATGCCCCTGACAGCCGGGAAGTGGCATTAATTGAACGGGTGCTTGAAAATACCGATGAAAGAGTTAACACCGGCCAGCGTGTTACACCGGCGTTTTTAATAGCTACGTTATTGTGGTATCCGGTTGAGGAACACGCCACCAAGTTACAAGCTGAAGCCGGTTTAAACAGCCATGATGCCTTTAATATTGCAATGGGTGATGTGCTCCACCGTCAGTCCCAGCGCATTATGATCCCTAAACGCTTTAGCACGGTGGTGCGGGATATATGGCACTTGCAACAGCGCCTGCCCAGACGTTTTGGTCGCCGCTCCTATCAGTTGTTATCACACCCTAAGTTTCGTGCCGGCTATGATTTTTTACTGGCTCGCGGTGAAACTGAGGGAGGCAAAATACTCGAGTTAGCCGAATGGTGGACGCAATTTCAGCATGCAGCACCTGCTGCACAGAAAAAAATGCTCACGACCCTGCGTCAGCAAGAGGGCGGCGCACCGCGCAAGCGCAGACGGCCAAGTAAACCCCGATCGGATAACCATGCTTAGCCACACGAGTATTGTATATATTGGTCTTGGCAGTAATCTGGGCGACTCAACAGGACAATTAACCTCGGCATTGGCTGCCATCGAGGCGGTGTCTGATACACAAATAGTAAACACCTCTTCGTTCTATCAAAGCAAACCAATGGGCCCACCTGATCAGCCAGTTTACGTCAATGCCGTAGCACAACTGACTACAACTCTGGCACCTCATGAACTGCTGAGCGAACTACAAACGATTGAATCCCAGCATGGTCGTACGCGTGAAGGAGAACGTTGGGGACCACGAACCCTCGACTTAGATATTCTGCTATTCGGTAACGAGACAATTAAAACTGATACGTTAACGGTTCCCCACATAGGTATGCCAGAACGGGAATTTGTATTGGTGCCACTGTTTGAAATTAGCCCTGAAATGGTAATGCCGGATGGCTTGCCACTGTCAGTGTGGGTCTCGCGCTGTTCACTGGATGGCCTAAAACGCCTCAATTCTTTTAAAAAGTCATAATTTAGGTATAGTGCCCACTTTACTGGACGGGAAGAATGCCCATGAAAAAAATCACCATTTCAACATTGTTAGCACGCAAGCAAGCAGGCGAGAAAATAACAGCGCTCACTGCTTATGACGCCAGTTTCGCTAAACTGTTCGATGAACAAGGCACTGAAGTCCTGCTCATAGGCGATTCCCTCGGTATGGTCTTGCAAGGTCAGGACAGTACATTACCGGTTACAACCACAGACATTGCCTATCACACCCGAGCCGTGGCCGCCGGAGCAAAAACGTCATTCATCGTTGCTGATATGCCTTTTATGTCGTACGCAACGCCAGAGCAAGCGTATGAGAACGCAGCAGTGCTTATGGCGGCAGGGGCCAGTATGGTTAAACTTGAGGGCGGCAATTGGTTGTGTGCCACCATTACAGGGTTAAAGCAGCGCGGCGTGCCCGTGTGCGGCCATTTAGGTCTGACCCCCCAATCGGTGAATGTTTTTGGCGGTTTTAAAGTACAGGGGCGTGATGTCGACAAAGCAGAGCAGCTTGTTGCGGATGCCTTGGCACTGGAAGCCGCCGGCGCGCAACTGCTGGTGCTGGAATGTGTACCGACCTCACTGGGCAAACTGGTTAGCGAGAAATTATCGATTCCGGTTATTGGTATTGGTGCAGGGGTACATACCGACGGTCAAATTCTGGTTATGCACGATATGCTTGGTGTCAGTGCCAACTATATGCCTAAATTTTCTAAAAACTATTTAACTGAAACCGGTGATCTGCGTAAAGCCGTTGTGCTGTACTTAGAACAAGTTAAAAACGGTGCATTTCCCGGCCCTGAACACAGCTTTGAACAATGATGCAATTTATAGAATCTCTCGATTTATTACGCACGCTTCGTCAACAATGGCGCCAGGCCAGTCATCGAGTCGCATTTGTGCCAACGATGGGCAATTTACACGACGGCCATATTGAGCTGGTAAAGCAGGCGAAAAAGCGTGCCGATAAGGTTGTTGTGTCAATTTTTGTTAATCCGATGCAGTTTGGTGCCAACGAAGATTTAGCTGCCTACCCGCGTACTCTCGACGCTGATCGTGCCCAACTCGAAGCAGAAGGTGTTGACGCACTGTTTTTCCCGTCAGTTAGCGATATCTACCCGCATGGACTCGCAGAGCAAACCTTCGTTGAAGTACCTGGTATTTCTGACTTATTGTGCGGTGCCAGTCGTCCAGGCCATTTCCGTGGTGTTGCCACTATCGTGTGTAAGCTATTTAACATGGTACAGCCTGACGTAGCATGCTTTGGTGAAAAAGATTACCAACAGCTGCAGGTTATTCGTACCATGGTAACTGATTTATCAATGCCGATTGAGATTGTCGGCGTTGCGACCAAGCGCCAGCAGGATGGCCTGGCCATGAGTTCTCGAAATGGCTACCTGAGTGATGAACAACGTGCGACAGCAACCCGTATATTCGCTACCATGCAGACCATGCGAAACGACATGTTAAGCACTCAGCAGCCATTCAGGGAGATTGAAAAAAACGCAGAAAGTAATTTGCTTGCGGCCGGCCTGACGCCTGATTACATCGCCATCGCGAATGCCCGCACCTTAAAGCCGGCTGAACGCGGCGAAACTGAAGTGGTTATTTTAATTGCGGCGTATATGGGCAGAACACGTCTTATTGATAATCTGCAGGTAACGCTACATCAATCCTGATGTAGCGCTTCACATTCACTATTTGCCATGATCTGCTTCCACACCAGGTTGCGTGATGCTATGGCATGCTGCTCTTCAAGGATCGCTTTAAGATCCCGGGTATTGGTCAGTGGGTTAGCCAGCACAACCCGAAACACGGTAATCGGGTAAGCGCCATATACCGGACTCTCTAAACGAGTACGTGAAACAAACGATTTCCCGGCTTCCCGTTGTAACTTTTGGACGTTAACCACTAAGCGATCTACCTGGCTATTGAGCTTTTTCGCCTTGCTCTCTGGTAACGCTGCCAGGCATTGTTGAATTTTAGCCGGGCATACACGATAGGTCAGAATCGACAACGTAGGCACTGTGACCAGTTCAAAGTCTGGCAGAGCCTCTATCATCGCTGCATATTTTTTAGCTTTTTCGATACTTTGATTAATAAGTAGTTCGTAACCGCGACGACCAATAATATGCAAGGATGAATACACCATCATTGCCATACCATTGCGAGAGCCTTCCAGTGTGGTAGCACCAAGGTCCTTAGAACCCTCACGTAATATGTACTGAGCATGATGGCGCACGGCATTAGCGTCTTCAGGGTTCTTAAACAACGCCATGCCTGCCCCCATGGGAACATACATTTGTTTATGCGCATCGATGGTCACGGAGTCAGCGCGCTCAATCCCTTTGAGAATACCCCGGTAGTTTTTTGAAAACAGTGTCGCACCGCCCCATGCGGCATCAACATGAAACCAGCAACCAAGTTCTTTTGCGACATCAGCAAGTTCATCGAGAGGATCAATATGACCCGTTTCAGTAGTACCGCCAATACCAATAATCGACAACAACCGGTTACCCTGTTCCTGGTATTCGCGCCCTTTTTTTAGTGCTTCGGCAGGGTCCAGCACTTGCGCAGGACAGGGTAAGGTCAACAGGTTGTCACGACCAATACCCAGTACATCGACGGCTTTGGATAAACTGTAATGGCCGCGGCGGGAACACAGTACGCCCAGATTATTGATATCGTAGTGCCGATAGGCACTTGCCAAACCAGCACGCGCGACACCAGCAAACTGACCATCCGGCCCCAGGCACTTATTCCGGGCGACCCACAAAGCGGTAATATTGGCGACGGTGCCGCCAGAACAAAACGCCCCCAAAGCATGGCGGGCGCTGTGCAAGTATTGCGTATAAAAAGGCTCATCCTGTTCATACACCAGATTATGCATCATGCCCAGCACCTGACGCTCAAGTGGAGTAAACGCTTTTGACGTTTCTATTTTAACCAGGTTCTGATTAAGACCCACCAGCAGTTTCGCCAACGACAAGTGAAAATAGGGCAACGCCGAGGTCATGTGCCCTATAAACGTCGGGGAGTAGGTGTTTACCGAATGGGCTACCAGCTTTTCAAGCAGGTTTTCGGCATGTGTCGAGACAAACTCCGGAGACTCGGGTACGACAGCGTCGGCAAAGTCCTGCTCAACCTCTTCCAGCGAGGTTTTCTTAGTCACCACATGTTGCGACAAGAAATCAAGGATATTGTCGGAAAGGTGTTCTTCAATTTGTGCCAGCTTGGAGTCTTTGTGCTCTGGCTTGGTAAAAACCCGAAACAGGTGTTTCAAGCTTACTTGTGCTTCACCCACACTGTACGCCTCTCAACTTGAATATGATAACTGCGCGCCGGTTACGAATGCCGTTTAAAAGCCAGCGAAACCGCCCCTTCGCACTGCCGTTACCCGGCAATACTTGAAACCAGTACTGTATACTTAGCGCCAGCCTTTCAGAATCTGCGAACTTTATCGCAGTTTAATCACCACGCCAATAGCAGCGTCACATTCTATATCAAATGTCGCTTTCTTCAGCAGGGAATGTCATGCACCCAATAAATATCGAGTATAAAGATTTTACCGTAGAAAACCCATGAAAATTGTCGTACTCGGGCCACATTCGACAATTTTAGCAGCAATATTGCCCACTATAGGCGTCTGAGCCGCCAACAAGTTTGCCCGCTATTTCGATATTTAAGCTCGAAAGGTGTTATCGCGCGACTATCCGGAGGGACTTGTGTAATTTCACATTTTACTCCGTAGGCGGCGGCGGCCTGAGCAAACTCTTGTAAATAAATAAGCCAGTTGCTGCGCACTTCAAGTTGTGGAGCCAAAGCCATCAAATCAGGCATTGCAGCACTCGCATGCCAGCGTTTTTGCACCTGAGAAGGTTTTGGATATGGATTGGGATAGCATAAATAATGCGCTTTGATTTGCCACGGATAGTCATCCAGGGAGCGCCGCAATAAACGCCAGAAGTCGATAACATCCGCACGCATGACTATGTAGTTTTTGGCCGTACTTTGGTAGTGGGGATGCTTGGCTACCCGCAGGTCAGATTTATCTAAACCTATGACCCTGGCGTTACTGAACTGCCGGGCCAATCCTGCAGTACTTTGCCCCACCCCACAGCACGAATCAATAATGACATCGCCCTGCCAGTCGCCAAGCCACGCCATTACCTCATCAAATGCGCGTTGTGTATGAGCATGTACAGGTCGGCGATTTTCAGTTTGCTGATACTTGGCAACAATCGCATCGAGCTTTTGATGGACGCCTTCCTGTTGACTTTCTACCCGTCTGGAGTTTCCTTGCATGAGTTAAGTTCTAATTCCAATACCGCGTTTGAGCAGGGTATACGCGACTAAAAACAGTGCAACATTAAATAATACAAGCAAACTCATCGCGGCGGTAATATCAACGTCGGACACGCCCAAAAAACCGTACCTGAAGCCATTTACCATGTACACAATAGGATTTGCTTTACTGACCACCTGCCAGAAATCAGGCAGTAATGTTAACGAGTAAAACACCCCGCCTAAATAGGTCAGTGGGGTAAGTACAAAGGTAGGGATCAGGCTGATGTCATCAAAAGTTTTCGCAAAAATGCCGTTTACCAGACCCGCCGTGGCAAATAATGTCGCGGTCAGTAACAGCGTCAGCACGATCACGAAAAAGTTGTGAATTTGCACATCGACAAAGAACATCGACACTACAGTAACGATACACCCAATCAGCATGGCACGGGCAACCCCGCCGCCTACGTAACCGAGAATAATAACCGATGTCGGCACTGGCGCTACCAGCATTTCTTCGAGATTTCGCTGAAACTTTGCACTAAAAAATGAAGACGCTACATTAGAATACGCATTAGTGATTACTGACATCATAATCAAACCCGGTACTATAAACTCCATGTAACTAAAACCGCCCATCTGACCAATCCGCTCACCTATCAGGTTACCGAATATAATAAAGTACAGGCTCATGGTAATGGCTGGGGGCACCAGGGTTTGTATCCAGATGCGTAAAAATCGCGTACATTCTTTTATCCAGATCGTGGTCAGTGCAATCCAGTTATTTCCAGCAGACATTAAGCAGACTCCTTACGCCCGGCTTCAACCAGACTCACAAATAATTCTTCCAGACGGTTAGCCTTATTGCGCATACTCAATACCTGTATGCCTTGCTCAGATAGCTGATTAAATACCGCGTTTAACCCATCCGACTTTTCCACGTCAACTTCCAGTGTTGAACTATCCAGTAAACGGTGGGTGAAACCGTCTAAGTTCACATGTTGATTGTCGCCTTCCAAATCCAGCACAAATGTCTCTATATTGAGCTTCGAAAGCAGCGCCTTCATAGACGTGTTTTCGACAATTCTACCCTTATCGATAATCGCTATATTGCGACACAGCATTTCGGCTTCTTCAAGATAATGGGTGGTCAGAATAATGGTAATTCCCTGGTCGTTAATCTCTTGCAGGAAATGCCACATAGAACGGCGGATCTCAATATCCACCCCAGCGGTAGGTTCATCGAGGATTAACATTTTAGGCTCATGCATTAACGCACGGGCAATCATTAACCGGCGTTTCATGCCACCCGATAACTCGCGCGCGCGGGCGTTGCGCTTATCCCATAAATCGAGTTGGGCTAAATATTTCTCGGCACGCTCATGGGCTATTTTGCGCGGCACACCATAGTAGCCCGCCTGGTTTAAGACAATCTGCAACACCGTCTCAAATTGATTGAAATTAAACTCTTGCGGCACCAATCCTATACAGGCCTTGGCGAGTTCTTTTTGGGTATCAAGATCATAACCGAATACACTGACCTCACCTGAGGTTTGATTAACCAAAGAACTAATGATACCAATCGTGGTTGATTTGCCGGCTCCATTCGGACCCAGAAGAGCAAAAAAATCGCCCTCTTTGACGGCTAACTCCACGCCTTTCAAGGCTTTAACGCCGCCACGGTAAGTTTTAGTTAAGCCTGTTATTGTTAACGCTTGCATGCTTTATTCCGAGCTTATTGTAATGATGCCATTGTGGCAGGAAACTGCGTTGGGGGCAGAACACGAGCACATATACGGCTTTACAGTCTAAATTGTTCACCGAATGGCTTTATCAATTGTGCCCACGGCAGATGGGTTGTAACCAACGATATAGTAACATTTTTTTTAATCTCAAGGTGCTAAGATCAGGTTGGCTTATATTACCTGGCTGCGAGGCATACATTGAGTATGTAACAAGTGCAGCAGAGCTGCTTCGATGTTGTTGCCCGGATAATTAAATTACCGCTATCCACCGACACACAATTCCAGTATACCGAGCCGGTGCGAATGCGCGTAACGATCGCAGATAACGTTGCAGCCTTCATTGCAAATAGTGACAAACCTATTGTGAAAGAGCCTACTAGTGGTATGGTATAAGCAAGAGAGCCATAAGAATAATAGAGTTGTAGGGCACAGATGTTTCAATTGTCCGCTAAAAAATTGACCTCAAGCAATATACTGATTGTTGACGACGATGAGATAAGCAGTACGTTAATCGCTACGATTTTAAGTGAGGTATGTGCATGCTTTACCGTTTCCAATGCGCTCGACGCATTGGAGTATTGTCATAAAACCGTTCCTGACCTCATGGTTATAGATGTCAACATGCCCGGCATGAATGGCCTCACTTTATGCGAAAAAATTAAGCAAAATAAAGCCACTGAGTACGTTTCGGTTATATTTATTACGTCTAACACTGATGAAGATTCACAAATTAGTTGTTGGCAGGCTGGCTGCAATGATTTTGTGCCCAAGCCGGTCATCGCTCAAACCCTGGTTCACCGCGTAAAAAATCAGTTACTAAGCAAATTACGCCTCGACGCAATAATGAAATTGACCTTTCGCGACTCACTGACAGGTCTATACAACCGCAATTACCTTACTCAGGAGTATCCAATCCTGGCCAGGCAATTAACCCGCGCTCAGCAGCCCCTTGGCCTGATTATTTTTGATATCGATAATTTTAAGCAATACAACGACACCTATGGTCATCTGCAAGGAGATTCCTGCCTTGTTCGGGTTGCAGACGCAATGAATGAATTTGGCCGCCGGGCCAGGGACGCACTGGTGCGCTTTGGCGGAGAAGAGTTTGTTGCCCTGTTACCCAACGCATCACTTGCCGATACAACCAGGTTGGCCAAGCAAATTATCCAGGCAGTCTTCAATTTGAGTATTCCGCACTCAAGCTCGCCACTTGGCCGGGTAACGCTAAGCGCCGGCGCGGTGAGTGTGCAGAATTTTGATCAGTTTGTATTGGATGAAGTCATCGAACAGGCTGATATCAACCTGTACGATGCCAAACTTGAAGGTAAAAACCAGGTGGTAGCCAGTTAAACGCTGGCAGCCCTTCGTTGTTCAGCGAAGGGCAGTTAAAGTCGCATCCTCCTCACCCAGTTCAATCACTACCTTGCGATCAAAAAAAGTCTGTTCATATTCCTGATACTGGCTGGATTTTTCACCTACCGCTAAAGTAAGTACTTGCTCCTTACTTACCCCTTGGTTTAAAAGGTATTGCTTTACACTAATCGCTCTTTGCATCGACAACGCCTGATTGTAATCTGCGTCGCCGCGCTGATCGGCATGACCGGTTAAACGAGCTCGCAATGACGGGTACCCTTTAAGTGCTTTGGCAATTAAGTTGAGCTGCTGTTGATAATCGGGCGCAATTTCATGGGCCCCCGTTTGAAACTGTACAATACTCTGAAGCGTAATCGATGGAGTATCCCGGCTTTCCACAGCAGAGACCCGGGTGGCGCTGGCTTGTTGCAACTGTTGTAATTGATGGCGCATGGCAAGCAGCGATTGGTCGCGCTCCGACAATAGCTGAGATTGTGCCGTCAGGCGTTGCTCTTTGGCCGCAAGTTCCTTATCTTGCCGAACATCGTTACCGACCATTGCGCCGAACATACCGGCCACTGCAGCGCCTGCCGGGCCGGCCACAATGGCACCAATAACAATGCCAGAGCTGAATCCTATTTCAGGTGCATTTTCATAGCCTGTTTTTTGCTCAGCTGCCGATACCGCAGCTACATGAGCGACACTTGTCATTGCAAATACCGTTGAATAAAGTGCTTTACGCATGGTGATTTCCTCTTGGGGTTAAACAGTGTGTAATTGAACGATGAGTATTACACCAACAGGTTGTGGCAATGGGGCATCAAAATCGGGGAGATCCGATGATTAAAAAAGGAAAAATCAGGCGTCTGTACTGGCGTAATGGTTAATTAATGTACCGCATGGCTGTTTCACCTATGTGATCATGGCAAAAAAATGGCAAGGTGATGGAAATTGTGTCGAACTTACGCCGCGATGGAATAACTAAGATATAGTTGACGACAAGAAACGTACAGGAACCAAAGAAGAATGCCAAGAACCATTGCCATCGTAGAAGATGATATTGCTATTCGGGATAACTACACCGCAGTGCTAAGCGGCCAGGGTTATAAAGTCCAGGCGTATGCTGATCGCCCTTCTGCCAGTCATGCCTTCAGTCAGACGTTACCCGATTTGGCCATTATCGATATTGGCCTGAAAGAAGAAATGGAAGGCGGTTTTTTGATTTGTCAGCAACTTCGACAGCTATCGCAAACCCTGCCAATCATATTTTTTACTGCCCGGGATAATGATGTTGATACCATCAGTGGCCTGCGAATGGGTGCCGATGACTACTTAACTAAAGATATTAGTATGGCGCATTTACTGGCTCGCATTGCTGCGCTGTTTCGCCGCAATGATCTCCTCGCAACACCCAAAACTGATTCAGAAACCATTCGCTTGAACCACTTGTCGGTGGATGTAAATCGCATGACCGTAAGCTGGAAAGACATACCAGTTGCGTTAACCGTTACCGAGTTCTGGATGCTGCATGCGCTGATTAAACGCCCGGGACATGTCAAAAGCCGCCAGCAACTCATGGATGAGTCACAGATGGTGGTCGACGATTCAACCATTACCTCGCATATAAAACGTATGCGCAAAAAGTTTATTCAGCTCGATGAAAATTTTGACCATATAGATACCGTATATGGCATGGGTTATCGCTGGCAACAGTAAGTCGTAACAAGGAATTGTAATTAGTGCAGGTACGATTTTCGATTCGCCTACAATTGCTGGTGTTGTCACTATTTTTATTCGCCATTCCCTGGCTTGGCTATAAATACGTGTGGGAACTGGAGCAATACTTACGTATAGGTCAGGAACAAACCATGATTGGCACGGCCCGCGCTGTCGCGACGGCATTGCACGAACGCCCGGCCTTATTTGACAGCCAGTCAGCATATTTGCAAAACGTACGCCCTGGCACCGACCTTTATGCACCGCCTATTGACGTTCCCATTCAGTTAGACGGTCGCTTGCAGGAATGGCAGGCAGTCTCACCGCTGATGCAATCTTACGATGAACACAACGTGGTGACCTGGTTCACTGAAAAGCCACAAGAAGTAACACTTAAGGCACAACATATGGTCGGTCGCTATGAGCAGTACTTTTATGCGATGTTTGAGGTGTCAGACGATCATGTGGTATTTCGTGCCCCCAACAGCTTAAGCGTGGATCGCTCCGACCACTTGCTTATTGGTATGCTCGACGCACAGGACACACTGCATCGCTATATCATTTCACCCTATCAGGCGGGTTGGGTAAACGCCTATCAGTTAGACGAGAATCCCAATCGCTTCAGGGCCGTTGAAAACGCTCTGGACATTCAGGGGCGTTGGGAGCTGACAGCAAAAGGCTATAACATTGAATTGCGCTTCCCGATAAGCATGACGTCCGGTGCACTGGCCTTTGCTTTAGTCGATGTAGATGACACCAATAGCCGTGAAAAACGCTACGCCGTAGGTACGGCAAATCCTAATCAAAGTGATGATCTGGGTACCGTCGTTACGCCCTCTCCAGAAATTGAGCGCATCTTATCAGGATTACGCTATGCCGACTCACGCGTCTGGGTCATCGACAAACACAAACGGGTTCTGGCAAGAGCAGGCTCAATTCAGTCTTCGCCCGGCTTTAAGGCGGGTAACAACGAACAGACTAGCCAGAACTGGTGGGAATATATTGAACAACAATGGTTACTCCCCTTGTATTATCAGATCCTAACCCGCCCGCCGGGTGATTTTGTTGACGAACTGGCGGATGCCTATGCCCTCGCCGGCAAAGATATTAATCAGGCACTTTCCGGCCAACCTGACTCGCTATGGCGATTAACGCCAGACAACAAAGCCGTGATCCTTTCTGCCGCTTACCCTATTTTTATTGGCGACTCAGTGATGGGCGCGGTAGTCGTCGAGCAGACAACCAATGGTATACGGACACTGCGTAACCGGGCACTGGAACAACTGTTTCACGTCATTCTCGCGGTTATGGTACTGGGTACGTTTGGTCTGCTCATGTTTGCCCATCGAATTTCAAGTCGTATCAGAACACTCAGAGACAATACGGAAGCTGTCATTGACGCCAATGGTAAAATTATTGGTAGTCTGCCAGTGGCAAAACAAGGTGATGAAATAGGCGACCTGTCGCGTTCATTCAGCGCGGTATTGAGCCGACTGCAACAATACAACTCATATCTGGAGAATATGGCGTCACGACTGTCCCACGAGCTGAGAACCCCTATTGCTGTTGTACGTTCATCGTTAGATACGCTCACGCAGGTACAAGATAACAATCAACAACAAGTGTTTTTAAGCCGCGCTCAGTCAGGGATCAGCAGACTCAGCAGCATTTTAAACAGCATGAGTGAGGCAACCCGTTTAGAGCAAGCCATCGGCCAGGAAGACCATGAACATTTTGATGCTGTCAATGTGATTAGCGGCTGCGTAGAAGGCTACAGACATGCCTATCCGCAACGTCAGTTTTCAATAAAATTAAGTTGCGACAAAGCCGGGCTATTTGGCTCTCCTGATCTTATTGCGCAAATGCTCGATAAAATCATTGCCAATGCGGTAGAGTTCAGTCAGCCTGACAGCACCATTGCCCTGCACCTGTGGCAGGAAAACCGTCAGTTTAAATTGAGTGTGACCAACTCTGGTCCATTGCTGCCACGAGGTATGCATGAAGAATTAACCCAGTCGATGGTATCAGTAAGAGCCGACACCAATACCGCTGATGGTCCGCCACATCTTGGTTTAGGGCTCTACATCGCCAGTATCATTGTAAGCTTTCACCGAGGCAGTATAGCGCTACAGGATTTACCGGATAACACCGGTGTTTGTGTGGTAATTGCGTTACCTTTACACAAACACTAAGTCCGTCTTAACGTGTTGTACAAAACTCAGCTTAAAAAGCCAACTAATAACCAGGACAGCAATATGAACGAGGTCGATCCACGTATAGTGGCACTGGAAAACCAGTTTAAGCAATTACATGTACAGTTGTTTGATACCTTTAGCCATGCCCAGTCCGCAGTCATGACAGCTGTTCAAACCGGCCATGATATCTCCCCCGACAACGATGATTATGAGCAACTCAAACGCGACTTTGAAGTGACCAAAACGGTGTATCAGGGAGTTGGCACATTGCCCCAACAGGTGGCGGCCACCGAAGCCTTAATGCAGCGTGATGACGTGTCTTGTTTGCATATGACTCAAGTATGGGCTGCGGCGGTCAGTTCGCTGTGTTGTGACAGAATGCTCCACATGGTGCCTGAAGATCTGCGTGAAGAACCAACCATTACCAGTGAGCTAAAGCAAAAACACGCTGCCCATATAAAAATGTGGCAGGAACGCCTACAAAGCGCATAAAATATTACTTATCGTTAGATTTCATGCTGCTATCAGGCACGTTTTTAAGCATCATTTTTTGCTTACGGCGGTGCATCATATACGCCAGACGTCGCATACTGACATTGGTATCCTTTTCATCGACGATGTCGACACCAAGCAAACGCTCCAGTAGGTCTTCTAACGTTAATACCCCTTCCAGTCCACCGTACTCATCCACCACTAACAGCATATGAATATGGTTTTTCAAAAAGTGGTCAAAGGTCACTGACAAAGGCATAGAGCCCAGAACGGTTACCATACTCATACGATATCCGCTAAGTGCTTTATCGCCATTGCCCTTCGCTTGTGCTACCAATAGATCGGAGCGCAATACAAACCCGGTAATTTGTTCGCTGTCATCACTTTCATAAACCGGTATGCGTGAATACTCAATATTGCCATGTTTGTGAAAGAACTCGGTGACTGTCAAACTTTCCGAGACTGAGAAAACCTGAGTACGGTGGGTAATAGCATCTTTAACCACTAATTCGTTTAAACCAAGTAAGCTCTTTACGAAGGACGCTTCGTGCGCGTCCAACTGACCCTCTTCACCACTGAGCTCTGCCATAGCATGCAATTCAGCGCGATTCAGCCCTCGTAACGGACTTTCTTCTTTGAAGCCTTTGGTTAACCATTCTGACATGCGTACAAATGGCCATAAGATGACTACCAGATACTTCAAAAAATAAGCGGTTACCGGTGCCAGCCCTCGCCAAAAAGTGGCTCCGAGTGTTTTGGGGATAATCTCTGAAAAAATTAATATCAGCAGTGTGAGAATGGCTGAAATCACGCCCAGGTACGCATCACCAAAAACGATAGCGGCTTGTGCCCCAGCACCGGCAGCCCCCATAGTATGGGCAATAGTATTTAACGTGAGGATTGCAGAGAGCGGGCGGTTAATGTCATCGGTTAACCCCCTGAGTACTTTACCACTGGGTTTACCGTCTTTTTCAAGCACCGATATATACGCTGAGGATACACTCAGAATCACCGCTTCAGCAATGGAGCATAAAAACGAAAACCCCAGTGCGATGACCACGTATATCAATAGTAAAATCATTAAAAGCAATCCATTGTTCTTGTGATGGAAGAACCTATTATGAGGCCAAAAATAGCAGTTACAACCTTGTTCTATCGACTTAGCAATCTACGACCAAAGAACAATTAACAAAAACCTTCTTTTTTGTTACAATTTTGCTACATTCGATAAATACAGAGGTTCGAATTATGTTTAAACCCAGACTTTCTGATCAAGTAACCTTGGTGTTATATGCCATTTCTTTATTTGTTATTACGGCTGGTATTTTCAGAGCATACGGTTAAACCGTAGCATTCTCTTCCCCACTGTATGAAACCAGGTTGCCGGTAAATCGACAGCTTGGTTTTTTTAAAACCGGTTTGTAACTCCATTCAACAAAGGACAACAGACATTCGTAATACTACCTCCTTGAAGGATAACCTGCCTGACCATCCCAGCTAAACAAACGTATTATTTAAAACGGCCAGCCCGGCTACTTCGAATAACTGTAGAGCGGTTAAGTTAATCACCGAGCCATACAGGGGTTCCTGCAACGCTAAAAGTGACTGGATGCCATGCTATCTTTTTTACTCATTGAATAAATGAGCAATACATTAGGCAATTAAGCAAAAGTTCAGTGAAGTATAAAGCCTAGCCTGGCTAGCTGTGTCGAAGTATGTTTAGTATGTCAGTTTCAGATAGCGCTTTAAACCGACATCAGTTGAATTAGCCGACACCAATCTCGTAATTCGACCTGCCATGATTTTTAACCTGGTACATACAATCATCGGCTTTAGCTAACCAATAATCCAGTGCTTTACTGCTGTCGTCTGCTACCACAACGCCAATACTGGCTGATAGTGTCACGCGTTTATCATGGGTAATTTCAACCGGCTCTTCTAAGCTATGCAAAAGCGTATTGCAGAGCGTTTCCAGTGATGACAGCGGCAGTGACTCCCTTTTAAAACCGACCACAAATTCATCGCCCCCCCACCGACAACACACGTCGGAAGAATCATTAAAAAGCACCTTTATTCGGTTACTGACTTTAACCAGCACTAAGTCACCGGCGTCGTGACCATACGTATCATTAATTGGCTTGAACCGGTCTAAATCAATCATCATAAACACTTTTGCATTAGTAGGGTCATTGTCATTCAACAAGTACTGAAAACGAACCTCGCCGCCTAAGCGGTTATATAACCCAGTCAGAGCATCGTGCTGAGCCTGGTAACGCACTTCGGCTTCGCGTTCTTTGCGGTCAGTAATATCATTGACGATGACCTCAAATAGTACATCGTCCTTTTCCCGCGAGACAACACGCTGATCAGACACAGCAGCAAATAAACAATGAACCCAGCGCCGCAGCCCATCACTTTGATAAGACAAATCTAACGATATGGGTTTTACCTCTGTCGAGGACTTAAGTGAGGTAACGACATTAGTCACCGTTTCAGAATCATCAAACATTTCGATGAAATCTTTAATCGAAAAATTATTCCCAACTATGCTGTTGAACTTTTGATTTTCAATTAATATGCCTTTTTTTGTCGAAATCAGGGCAATGCCTATTGACGCTCTGTCGAACAGCAAGCGTTGTTGCTGTTCGAGTTTTTCAGTATGAACACGTAGTTGCCGCTCGGCCAGAAAATTACTGCGCACTGCTCGAATCAAACCGTTTATTTGATCAATCAGATATCCCAATTCGTCACGGCGAGAGTAATCAATGTTAATTTTCTCAAGTGTATCCGGACTTGAAGGATCGACTTTGTCAAAGGCATGTTTAAGTTTAATAAGCGGGCCAGATAAGGTGTACTGAAGCGTAATAGCTATAGCAAGCGTGATAAAAAACGACACCAGCAAAATCTGCATCGCACTGCCTTTTGCTTCCTGTAACGCAAGCTCTTTAATGAAAGCAGCATCAGGGTACAGTTCAAGCTCTCCCATCTTTTCGTTGCTAATAAAAGGGTGATAAAGCGTATGAACTATTGCGTCAGTTGCGGGTTCTCTGCTCACTGTTGTGGCCAGTACGCTATAGGTGGTATTAATACGCACACCACTGACTAAATCGTTAAGCAACAGCCCATTGGTAATTTCACGCGCCAGTTCATCATCTTCGACATATACCGCTATCGTGGCAGTTTTTGCAGCGCTGTCGGCGAGTTGATTAACTAAACGATAACTCAGTGTTTCCTGTTTTTGCAGGGCCAGACTAAAAACCACCACACTACCAGTGAATGATAAAAAGATGCCAATCACAGCGACAATCAGTGCCATTCTAACATTTAGCTTTTGAGTAAAAGACTGAGAAGTCATACCATCACTTAAAAAATGGTGCTTACATTAATACTAGCCACACTGATATAGCGTCGGCTACCCACCCTTACACCTAAATCGCTCCCCCAAATGCCATAACCAGGACCCGTTAACTGATATCGGGATAATTGCCCCTTAATAGCCCACTGCCCGTCAATATCCCAACGAACACCGGCACTGACCGACTGCTGATGCATTCTTGATATATCCAAGAGGTTTTGCGAGCCTAAATGGATAGCCGAGAGAGACTGACGAGAATCCCGCGTAATCACCGCTTTATAGTTTGGTTGCGTGACGATAGTTCGCTTATCCGTGGTATTTAATTTTGCAATAGTAATGTAAGGCGTAGCATCGCCAAGAATATAGCCGAATGTAGTATAGCCATATGCAAGATTGTTAAGCACCGCCCAATCAATATCCAGCATCGCAATCTCTGACATCAACAACCAAGAACCACTATTGTAGTGGTATCCCAAGGCCGCATAGGTCACTTGTTTACCCTTAAAATCCAAAGACCTGGCAAAGTTTACCGCTGTCGGCCACACTGTTGATGAAATTGACGGTAATTGCTGCTGAAAATCATTGAGACTACCAAAATAAGAATCCTTTCCATCAAAATGGCTAACTGTCGCTTTGATTCTCCATGTATCGGCTTCAAAACTTAACGAAGCATTCACCACCCGTTCGTAATCCAGCCAGTAATCTTCACCAGTAGTAGCGATGTTTGCCCGGCTATCACCATAAGCAATGGTGGCTTGTATAGTACCTGCATTTACAGATCTGCGGTATTCTATTTCTGCACCGTCAATGTATGAGATATTCGATGATGGGGTATAAAACTCCATTGGAGGAGAGGCCCACAAAGTACTGTACCCCACATTCAAATACTCGGACAGCAGATAAGCATTGTAGTTTAAACGGCCTAGTCGAACTGACCAGTTACGATCAAATCGATAACGAACAAAGGCCATTTCAAGAATGTCGCTTACAGAATCAATGTGCTTATGTTCGAGTAACCCCTGCACTACTATATCTAAATCATTTGTTACCCGGTAATTGACTTGTAAGCCCAATACAGAATTGGTTTGCCAGTTTATGCCTGATTCTGGAATACGATTAAGAGACGATTTAAAAATCAGCTCATCATCATTGCTGGTGGTCACACCTAACGTTGCGAATCCATTCACGTCTATGTTTGCCTTAGCAGCAGGTACTATAACGCTACCAATCACAAAACACAGTACAGATAGTTTTCGCAATATTTTATTCCAGGACATGCACAATCCTCATCTCCTTTGAAACCCTGCCCGCTGGGAAGTAGGCTAAGCCAGCAGGGTTTTTTAGTATAAACTGGACGCTTTGTTCAACACTTTCAACGAGCACCGGCGGTTTTGCCCTTCCTGAGAAAACTAATCTGGACCAATAGGCATTAATTTGTTTTTGGTTCTTGCCTACCAAACGTTTGTAAAAGCTCCACCGTAAACTTGAATTACCGCTGTAATCTACAGGCTGAACTCGTTCACCGTTTTCCAGTACATCAAATCGCCCCATAAATACATCAATCAACTCTCGCTTGCTGATGTTGTCGATACGACTACTTTTAGCTACCGCCACCACAATCTCGCTATCGTTTGCCATAGCGGGCACTGCCAAAAACATCATTGGTAGCATTATTGCGGACAGGCATATCTGCTTTAATATCATCAATATCAATAATTTAAAAAAGGCTGTTTAAAACAAATTGTTACTCCAACCCTAAAGATAGCCGGAAACAGGAATACTTAAAGCTGATTGAGTGTTTTTTTGATCAGGTCAATTTTATTTACTTTCTTCTGTGCGGCGATCAAAGCTGCATTTAAGCGAATTAAGGTCACTAAAACCCACCATGGTCTTTTCAGTATTGATATCTATAACGAGAGGCAATAGCCAAGGACGGAATCTTTCTGCCTGACCGCATATCACAGGCGTAAAAAAGGTCGCTTGCGCGACCATTTTTCGATGCAGTGTTAACGACTCATCATTATTCGATGATTTTCGCTGCAACACCAGCACCTACTGTACGGCCACGTTACTTCGAACCATCCCTGCGGGATGTTCAACATCGCTCCCGGTGTTCTATTGAGTAAAGGGGGACAGCGAAAATCGGTTCAGGTGGGCGCACAAATAAAAAAGGCCGCTTGCGCGACCTTTTTTTGATGCAGTGTTAACGGCTCATCATTATTCGATGATTTTCGCTACAACACCAGCACCTACTGTACGACCACCTTCACGGATTGCGAAGCGCAGACCTTCGTCCATCGCGATAGGCGCAATCAGTTCAACTTCGAACTTCAGGTTGTCGCCAGGCATTA
>JABXHM010000006.1 GCA_013373625.1 Alteromonadaceae bacterium
GATGACCAGTCTTCGGCCGGAAATCACCTTCTGGCGCTTTTGATGGATGAGGCCCCGTTCGACCGGGTCGATGTCAACGTCGTCTCCCCAGACGCGAGCAAGGGTGTCGGCGTAGACATCTGTTGCTGTGACGGGCACCTGACTATTTCTCTGACGCTGATATCGGCTGAAGATCGTAGCGACAGCTTGCGTCGGCTCTATGGTCTTCATCGGAGTTCCCACCGCTTGTAAGCGACCTCGTGTCCAGGGTCTCAGCATCGCAAGCCAGCCCCAATGCGCCACGCTCAGGCTCTTACAGGGAGAGCACAACGGCCCTCCGCCAGATCCCCCGCTTAATGCCACGAACCGCACATCCCCTTCATACGCGAAAGGCGCCGGAGCGTCTGCTCCAGCGCCTCTGTCACCGTCTTTCAGAGAGTAGCCCAAGGACACCAGCCGATACGTTTCGCCCTTGACACCCCTTGCGCAGACTTATGCTTCCGTTTGCGCATTCATCTGCTTTCTCTGACTTGACTCTTGTAGGACCCACCTAAAGAACGCCATTGGGATCACTCGACATACCCATAAGTCATTGAAATAAAACACTCCAAGGAATCTCCTTCGCATCGGCGGCGGCCAGTTTGTCCTTTTGGCACAGGATTAATGTCCATCGATTTTCCAAGAAAAATGCCGCCTTTCGGCGGCATCTAATTCAAAGTCGTCGGCGTCCGGATCAAACCATGGGCAGGTCTGCCCTTTCATAGATGGCAGCACCGAACTCCCTCGGGTCCCAGATCGGCTTGACCCCGCGCTCCCGAAGCAACTTCTCAATGGCGAGCGGTCGCGCACCCATGATCAAGGGCAGCCTCTTCTTGGTCACGTATCTCTGCCGGAAGTTCTCGAGCGCCGCGGGCGAAACCCAGACGTCCCCGCCGTAAGGCTCGGATACGATCAGCGGTTCCGCCTCGGGATGGCAGAACACGCGACGGCCTCGGGAAAGTTCGAACCCGAGAATGATGAGCGCCAACTCCCCAGTCATACCAGGACGGGGAAGCACAAGCTTCGACTTGATCTCCAGAGGATCCACGAGAACGGCCGCCAGGCCAGTAGCACCGGCCAACCGACATGCACGCTGCAAGCGCCCCTGCAGCAACATCGATAGAATGACGGACAGCTTCACGCTCCCCTTCTCTGCAGCCTTGGCGAGCGTCACCATGGTCGTCGGCTTCGCCGCGACTTCGGGAAGGCGCACCTGCATCCGCTCCAGGAACGCCGCCATCTCCAGCCCATCGACTGCCTTGCTCATTTTACTGGAAGCCGCCTCCACCTCCGTCAACCGCGTGAGCGCTCCGATTTCAAGAAGGGCTGCCACCATGGGGCGGGACGCCCCCAGCAACTCCGGCAGGCGACTGACCGGCACAGCATGCTTCAGCATTCGAATGGACGCGCGCGCGTCGTCGTAGCGCAGAAAGATATGACCGCACGGGACCTCTCGGTCAGAGGCGGAAATGACCCCTTGGTCGGCGAGCAGGTTCCGGAGCGTCATCGGGTGTACGAGTTCTCCGGCCGCGATCTTCGCCACACTGCTGACCCGGGGGGCCTCAACCGGGCTGCCCAAGAGGATCTGCCCTTTTGTCAGGGGCACCGTATCGAGGATGTGCTCCCGCAGAAGAGGTCGGATGGGCCCGGGATCCTTGGTCAGCCGCGATGCTGACATCCAAGCGTAGAGCATGCCATAAGCTGTCTTGGGATGCATGGAGCCGGGATTGGTCTCGGCATGCTTCAATAGATCCATAAAGGTGGTACGGATCGCCGCCTCTCCCTCGCTCACCACCGCCCACCCCGCGCGGCCGGCTTCATCCCACATGCTTTCCGTCATGTTGGAAGCCTTCTGCCCAGATCCGAACGCGATGACCGCACCCAGCATTTCGGTGGCGCGGACCGCCTGCTCGATCCCTTGGCCATCGAGCCATGCGGGGCCAGAGGCGCCCGCCAGCCTGGCGACGACATAGTCCTGCAGCGGCGAAGGCCGCAGCGAGGCGTTAGGTCCGACCGCCAGCGCATCTTTCTCCCAAGGCAACGCCTGGAGTTCATGCGCACCGTCGTCCCAATTCCCGCCGCGGTGGCTGAGCAACGGGCTCTGATGCACGGGACAGACCCTGACCACGGACAGAGACCAGATCAAACGGTGCCGCCACTTGGTGGCGGGACGCGCGGCACCCACCGCATCCTCCTCCAGGCAGGAGGGGCAGAAGCGGGTGACGGGCCCAGTCAGGAACTCCGCAGCGAAGCGCTCACCGCGGAGGGCATATTTCCGCTCACCGAGCGCTGTCACAGCGTTATCCGCGACTGGTGCGCGCTCCTGCCCGGAGATCGAACACAGCCGCGCCAGCGCACACTCTTCGCCACGCTTCAAGGACCAGAGGTCGATGCCAAGGTCATTCAAAAACGGCACAAGGCGCCCACCCGTGTGAAAGGCCGCGCTACGCGCGGCCCAGGAGAGCGGAGTTTCATCCGGATGAAACGGCAGGTGAGGGAAAAGCATCGCCATCGTTCACCCCCTCCGCCGCGTCGAGACACGCGGTGCATCCTCGGAGGCCTGATCGAGGCGCAAAAGCCGATACTGCTCCGCATAGAACACGTTCTGGTCGGCAGGACACCCTTCATGCATGGCCCAGGCACGGGCGAAGTGATCGATCGTCAGATCGCTGGCCTCCGCGTGGAGGGCCACCTCGATCGCGCGCACGATCAGCTCGATGGCCCTGCCGAACCGGTAGCGCGCCCCATGGAAGACCCGCCCGACAAGGTCGGCCTCGACCGGCGCATCAAGGCCAGCCCGATGGCAGTAGTCGCCGACGATTTGCTGGAAGAGGTCACCGTGCAATTCTGGAACCAACGCCGCAAAAGCGACCGTCGAGAAGCGCCGCTGAACCTGGGGATCCGTCCGGATAACCTGCGCAAGCTCCTCGGTGCCGGAGAGGACAACGATCACGGCATCGTCCCCCTGCATCAGAGACTTCAATGCGCGCAGAATGAGGTTTCTGTCCGCACAGAAAAGGTCGTGGGCCTCGTCGATCCACAGGACGGTCGTTCCCGTCGTGTGCATGCGCTCACGGAGAATCTGGACCAGCGACCAGACCTGCCGGGTCGGCGACACGGTCCCGTAGCCACTCTTCTCGAGCATCTCCAGCACCATGCTCTTGAGGGTTGCCGGGCTCGGCACGGAGCATTCCAGGAACCTCGGGCGCCCGTACTCCCCCTCTGCCAGGACAGGAAACTTCATCAAGGCGCGGTGAACGAGGTGGGACTTGCCGCTACCGGCGCCGCCCACAACCATGATGCCGCGCGTTTCATTGGTCCGGGTGAAGCGGATCGGTTCGGGGGAGAGTTCCCCCTGATCATCCAGCTTCAGGAGACGCGCGAGTTGGCCCGTCAGCTCGGTATCCATATCGGAGCCTACGTGGAGGCTCCGAAGGTGTTCGAGAGTACGTGCGGTTTGAGCGTGATGCGACATGATCAGTCCTCTTCGATCTTCAGGGTCGTCTGGGTCTTGGGCGCGCTGCCGGCACGTTTTGCCGCGGCGCGCTGCGCCGGAGGCGCGGCATCGGCGGGCTCGACGTGATCGCGAATGGCACGGCCCAGCTCGTTGTCGTTCTGCGGGCTGGAGGCGCGCTCGTGGAATTCCACACCCGCGAGCACTTTCCTTTCCGCACGTTCGATGGCGTCGCCAGACCAGTCCTCCAGGTTCAGGCTCGCCGCAGCCATGGCTGCCTCGTTGCGCTCTTCGATCGCCTTGATGGCCTGACGGACCGCCGGCAGATCCAGCCGGTTCGACTTCGGGTTGCCGGCACGAACCGTGCGGGTTGCCGTCAGCCAGGTTTGTGCGGAGACCCCTTCGAGGCTGGCGTCAACAGACGGCACCTCATGCCACCGATCTCCCAGCTGAACCGAAACGGCTCCGATGTCCTTGGGATGCCAGCGCACATTGACGGTGCAGCTGTCCTCACGACGGAGCCACGTCGCCAGTTTCTCGGAGTGATAGCGGACCTTGAGGATGGTGATCCCGGTCTTGTCCAGCTTAGCGGTCTTGTGCTGACCGAACACAGTGCGCGCAGCGTGCATGTCCGGCGGAGGCATCACACCCCATTGCGTGCTCAGGCGACGCCAGCAGGCGATGGGCGTCTCTCCGTCCAGCCCACGGTGAGGCGTGTTGTGGTAGATGTCGACGACCCAGCGAACCAGCGCAAAGGTCAGATCGTCTACGGTCAGCGCTGCGCGTTTGGTGGGGTCAGAGTCGCCTTTCTCCAGAATGTTGGAGAAGGTACGGCCAGACAGGCGCGGCATCAGATCCAGGACGAAGGTCTTGAACACACGTTCGATGGTCCCGCGCACTTCCGGAACGCCGTTGATGGCGATTTCCGTAGCGATCGCCAGATCAGCACATGCGAACCGAAAGCGTTCGGACTTGAACGCGAGACCTCCGTCGGTGACGATCAATTCGGGCCGACCATGCATGTCCCAGGCGGTGAGCGCGCCGACTGCGTCCGCCCACTTGCCCTTGTTCGTCATGATCATCTGCACCGCCTGGGTCGCGGCCTCACCCCCGGGTTGCCGGCTCAGCACCATCGAGAGAATGCAGCGCGTGGTGCAGCAGATCGCTGCGGTGATCCACCAGCGCGCCTTGTCCTTGTTGAGGCCCATGGCAGCCCTCTCATCGTCGGTCAGGAGACCGGACATGCCGGAGTCATTCATGAGTGCGATCAGGTCGACTTGCCATTCGTCGATTTCCACCCGCTGAAGCGGCCGGGTGAGATCCAGGCCGCTGAGCACCGGGCGGTACTTCTTCCGCGCTGCGGCCTCGCCTTCCCGCGCCAAGGTCACTTGGAAGGGATCAAGTTCGCGCACAGCGCGGCGGACCGTCTCACGGCTTGGCGTGGTCAACACACCCAGCCCAACTTTGACCCGTTCTTCATTCCGCTCGTCGAAGGCGATTTGGACGCCTTCATGGATCATCTTGATCGTCGGCTTCTCGGGCGACATATACTTGCGCACCTCGGTCATGAGCAGGCCGGTTTCTTCAGGGCCCATCACCCGAGTGCGGTTGCCGCGACGGTGCATGGCATCGGCCAACCCGACCAGCCCAAGTTCTTCCTTCGCGACCAGCCAACGGCGCAACGTACGGGGAGAAGGCGCTTCGCCGAAGTTCCGCGAGATGTCGAGCCTGTCGTCGCCAGCGCGGGTTTCCTTCCCCGCATACTCCAAGGCCTTGCCCTTGATCAGCACCATGTTGGCGCCAAGGCTTTCATCCGTCATCTTGATCAGGCCATCGCGGCGCAGTTCCAGCAGCGCCTCGCAATAGGCGTCCTTCTTCGAAAGGCGCGCATAGCTCTTGAACGGCAGATCGCTCACGAACCCCGCAGACTGAACCAGGCGCTTGCGAGCAGAGGCAACATCGTAGTAGCCCAGCTCGACCCGGATGCGGCCTTGCGCGCCCAGACGGCTCAGCTGCTCGTGCGAGTAGCTATGCGCGAGCGCCTCACTGTCATCGGCACCGAAGACGTACCCCTCCTCGGAGTGGTAAATGACCTTGCAGGCCATCCCGTTGATATGCACCCGGTCGAGCTTCCCGAAGGCGTAGCGTACGTTGTCGATATTGAAGTTGAGTTCCATTTTCTTTCCTTTGAGGTCGTCCGGTCGTTCCGGAATTTGAGCGCGCGGAGAGAACCCACTGCCGATGTGCAGTCGGGCCGCCGCAGCGGTTGATGGGGGATGATTGGTAGACGGACTGAGACAGAGCTGCGGTTAGTGCAGCGCCATCACCCTGATGACCTGGGAGGTTTCGCTGATCTTCTCCTGGCGCAGGAGTTGGAGGTGCCCCGATCCGATGTGACGAACCACGGCGCGCAAGCCGGTTCCCTCCATCCCGATCCGGTCACGCAGGGCCCCGATCGTCTCGACACCGCGCATCATATTGATCACCTCGGCAGCTGCCTTATCTGCGTTAGGCTCCGCGATACGCACCGAATGAAGGTGCGTGGCGTTGTGAAGGGCGACAGGGCACACATCACGCTCGGTGAAGAGGCGAAAGTCATCGAACACCCCCTGGCAGAGCGACTGGTGTTTGACCTTGGCCAGCTCGTCCTCGTACGCGGCGCTGACACGGTGGATCGGACGCACCGCGTAGCCGATACGTCGGCCGTCCCGCAGCCGGCAGACCAGGTCGACATAGTGGGTGTAGTACTCGCCATCGGCGTCATACCATTCAAAGGCCTGCTGCTCGACGAGATCGACCGTGGTCGGCGCATAGCGGAGGATGAGCGCCACCTTTTTCTCAAGGTTGCTTTCCAGGCCGACGCCGCGCCCGTGGCCTTCGCCAAAAGTGATATGTCCCGTGAAATGGGACTTCGATGCGACTTGAGTGCTGCGATTACCAGCGCTCACCTCGGGCAAGCGAATGCCGCCCGGCAGAAAGGGATAAGACATGATTTCTCCCGCCCCGAGAAATAGACATTCTCGGGCTATGACGATCTTGGAAATGCGCGGAGAGCCGTCCTTGTCCTGGCGACAGCATCATGCTAATCGGCAGGTGCAACACAGGGATCGGGCTTTCGCACGGTTCATTCGGGCGCCAAGCGCCTATATCTGGTTTTGGGTGTTTGAGCCTCTTTGGACAATTTCTTCCGATGAGCGCCTGCAACCTGAGTGGAACTGAGAGATCAGAACCGTGTCAGGAGATCAGCCGCGTATTCGGGAATTGCTCATAAGAGACACTGGCTCCACCTGTCCAGACCGCCGGGAGTGCGAGGTTTGGGGGGCCGAATTTTCGCAAATTCCGGCCTCAAGATCGGAAATGTGCTCGCCCACGATTCTCAGGTCATCCAGCAGATTTTGCGAAAAGATGACCGGAAGTTCTTTAGCGCCGCCCGAGACGCGGGCGCTGTGAGCTTCAGAAAATTTTTGAATGGCAAATTTCATCTGGATAACTCTTTGGATAGTTAAAAACGCCCACCAATTAGGCGCCACCAATCATGAAATCACACCGATTTCGCGAATCGAATTCGGCAAATCATTCCGTTTTCCGTGCCCAAAAGGCGCCGGGATTCGGTCAGGACGCGCCGCTGCGGGCGAGCTGCGACAGCCGCCGGAAGAGCTTGTCGGACAGGATCGTCCGCCGCTCCCACTCCGGTGTGTGCAGATCCCTGGCAGCATCACCAAACCAGAGCTTCAGGCTGCCCTTGTCGGATCGGTGCGAGAACACGGCATGCGGTCCGTTTGAACTGACCTCGACAGAAACCGGGGCAGAGCTGAACCCATCATCGGCACCATTGAACCCCTCCTCGAGCCAGTGGCCGCAAAACGCACCAAAGGTGCGATGCAGCTGCAGGCCAGCGACAGGCAACCGGTTCAGGGCATCAAGCAACTTGCTCTCCCCTCCCGCATCGCAGTTGGCTTCCCATTGGATATGGCCGTCAAGAAACAGGTTCCCGCGCACAAGCTGAAGCTGCGAGAGTTCCCGCACAGCCTCGGGCGCATCCTTGGTCTCCAGCCCCATGACAAGGGCCAGGGTGAGATGAAAGATATCCTCCCCCGTCATGTCCGCCGCCGCCCGGCCACGGCCGCCAGGCGTTCGCAGTCCGGCCCGCGCCATGGCACGCGTCATCGCGTCGACCCTGTTGGGGTTCAGGTCGAATCGCTGGGCAAGCGCCCGCACCATTTCCCCTTTCGTCGCCATGAAAGATGCCCTCGTGAAGTGTCCTTGGGAGCGTTATGCCACCCGGCAGATCACGCGTCAAGTTTACGGTAAAAGATTTTCCGTAAACTGTGCAGTGCGCCGCGCGCGGCCTGAGTTTACGCCCCGCGCGCCTCGAGCGGCGCACCACAGCACTCACACACCGGGCGCTTCGCCTTCAACTCCTCCAGGCGGTGCAGCGGCGCGCTCTCCACAAAGCGCCGGACCCTCTCAGGGTCGACGCGGACACTCCGCGCAGACTCCCGGTAGACCAGCCAGCAATGGACTGACCCCACGACGCTGATCACCATGCCAGCTATGCAGATCAACGGACCAATCATGGGCTTCCCTTTCTGGAGGTCATCCTGGGCGCAAGCAAATGGCACCTGCCCTCAAGAGGCTGCACCCTGACCGATGGCGTGTCAAATCCGCGGAGGCATGGTCGCGTCATAGCGCCAGCGCGCGCTGCAGATCTTCATGTTCGAAGGCGCTGGCCATGCGGTTGATCTCAGCTGACCGCGCACCGACCGACCTCGCGGTCTCGCGCCAGGTGGCGGTGACCGCTGCCACCTCCTTGATGATTGCGCGCGCCTGGCCGAGGTCGGTAGAGGAACTGAAGCGATCAATCCATCGCTGCCGAAGCCTTTCCAACGGTCCGAGGGCGATAGCACAGGTTTTCTTTTGCTAAACGGATAGTTGCCCGAGAATTTCAGTTATTCACCGCAGGCTCTGCGTTGGCCATTAGGATGCCTCGTAGGATCTTACGATGAGGTCCTTTGCAGAGCCGAAATCTTCCTGGGTTTTGAGAGTAATTTCCAGATCCCCGGTCCCGAAGTGCCCCACCTTCCGAACATCCCGCGAGAAGCCTTCGATCAGCTCGGTCGTGTCGGGATCTATCTTCAGATAGAGGCGGATCACACCGAGCTGCGGCTTAACCTCAACGCATGCGAAGTTCTTGATGCGCTTGAAGGCGAAGTAGAACCGCAGCTCTTTCTGAATCACATCGTCGCCCAGCCCCAGCATGAAGGTCTCGACATCCGAGTAGAGATTGGCCAGGTTCTGGTCGGCATCTGCAAGGCTCTCGGCATTCGTTTTGTATCGGGTGGCCTTCGTCGCCGCTCCGGACGGCGCAACTGAGATCTGGGGCGACGCAGAGGTAGATACAGCCGTCAGGAGATCCAGCAATAGAAGGCTCTCACCGAACTTCCTATAGCGGATGAGCTCGATGTTTCGGCTCATCTGCTTCACCGCGTGCGTATCGTATTTCGTGAAATCTGACGCGATGCAGATGAGACGCGGCGCGCTCCATTCGATGGCGAGGGCTGCGTCCTTTCCCAAGGCGTCGCGAACAAGAAGCTCGAAGTCCCCTCGGTGATCCATGAGCCAATCCAGATAGAACAGGCCTTGGTTAATGACATTTTCTGAATGCGTCCGCTTGTATTCGATGATCACGGGATACCCGTTCTCGTCGATGCCCAAGGTGTCCATGCGGCCGCCATGGGTCGTGGAAAACTCAGACGCTAGGAAGCGCACACCAAGAAGGCTTTCGAGGTTCTGTTCGAAAAGGGTCTGGAGCGCTTTCTCCAGTGGGGCTGCGGAACTGGACAGCTCCCGAAGAACCTCTCCGCTCTGCTGGAAGAGCTTAATGTCGCTCATGTTACTGGAGCTTTCTCGATGTAGAACTTGAGATCTCGGAAAAAGGTCAGGACGGTCTTTTCGTCGTCCAGCGACCTCACGCTTTGTGCGGAATAGTTGTGAAGCAGGTCATTCGCATTAGTGCGAAGTTGATGGAGCTTGCTCGCGTTTATGAAGTCGTATCGAGCCGCAGCGAGGTTAATGACCCCGTGCAAATCTCCACCCTGGCCATCCGGACCACGCAGGTAATGGTCGCGCAGCACCATTTCCAGCAGCGCCCGACACATGGCGACAGCGGCGGCCGGAGCGCCGACGATGTATGCTCTGACCGCCTCATCGAACAGATCGTAAAGAGAGCCCTTTTCGGTAAGCCCATGGCGGTCCGATACATGACTGGGCACGAAAACAGCTGGGATGCGGTTCCATCCTTCGAAGGCCCGATTGATGTCGATGCCGATCGTATTCTCGAAATACTCCAAGACTTGCCTCCCGATATCCAGAGCGTTCGCTTTGGCGTCGAATAGAGCGTCATCTTTATTGCGGAAATACTCGGCGGCATCCCGAGATTCGAGCATGAAGCCCGAAAACGCCGCCCCTCCGTCATGGGTTTCTGGCCGGAACTCGTCTTCGAAATCGGGATCCGGCGCAGATAGCGACCTGAAGTTGACGCCCCCGTCCTTCTGGACATCTTCAAATGTGCCGACCTCGAAATCGAGGCTCGCCAGTAGTTCAGCGCTGACAACATAGTCGATCTCTTTGCGCCATTTATACAGGTAGTCTTTCCAGTCCTGTATGAACTCGTTCGAGATCTGCGCGTGCGTCTTACGGTATCGCTGCACCCGTTCGATCTGGCTGGCAATATTGTCCACCTTCGAGGCAAGGCGACCGAACTCGGGCACATCACCGAAGAAGGTTACAAGCTTCTTCGGACTCCCGTCGCAGGCAGTCTTCAGTTGTTCGAAGGCGATGCGAAACTGCTCGGAAAGTCTGAGCTTCTGCATCATGAACCCCTCCCCCTACGACCCCTGTAACGGACTGATCAGTAGGTCCCAGAGATACTCTGCGGCGCCCTCCTGGGTGAGGTTGGCATCTCGACTGACGCCACCCATCGGCATTCCCATAGGGGACAGGAAGAGCTTCTGGTCGTCGTTTCCGACAGACAGGCTTTCATTGTGGCTGTTTGCCTGGCCACTGTCGTTTCCGAGCCAAGTGATCCCGGAACCGAACATCCCTCCGGCCCGAACCGTTCCCCCGGCGACCTTGGTGCCACCTTGATAGATCGTAGCCGTGAAGCAATCTCCATCAACGCGACGGAAGCGCGTTTCTATGCCTTCGTTGCGGGCTTGGAGTTCCTCCAGAGAACCCTGGAAGAACTTCGCCAAGAAATCGAATGTCTCGAAAAGGAAGGTGTCGCGGTCGGCCTGCGAGAACTCTTTCTTGAGGCGGAGGTTCGACGATCTGGGCATTGCCTGTGGTTCTGGGCCTTCTTCCGCGACTTCGATTTCTGCTGCCTCTATGAAGTGGTGTTCGACCTGGGGGGCTCCTGCGACTTCCAGTCCCTCAATGGCACGACGGATCTGCCGTGTGACATCCAAGAATGCCTCATCACGGTCTGGCCATTGGGTAATCGGCTTTCCGTCCGTGGGTGTGACAAGGAACTGCGCCAGATCAGTATGCGTCCAGTCGCATGGCCGGAGGATGACGGAGATCAGGCGGGCCGTTCCCTGCCGATGCCGTTCAAGAGCCCGGCCCTTCTCGATCTTGTAGCAGTAGTCCGAGGCCAGGAAGTTCGGGCTGACAAGGAGGAGGATGACATCTGCCTCATCGAGCTCCTTCGAGATCGTCCAATCCAGATGATCCCCGGCAAGCAGGCGCCTGTCGTGCCAAACATCGACAAGTCCTTGGCGCTTCAGCATGGCAAGGTGAACTTCGAGTTCATCCCGGAGGCCCTCGTCGGCGTGGCTGTAGGAGATGAAGACGCGGGCGCCCATGTTATGCAATCCTTTTTCGGCGGACACGGTCGAGGAGAGCCAAGCCGGTTCGTCGGCTGGCCCTTGTGGGAAAAGCTTGTATTCGAAGTCGAGCTGTGTGCCAACGTCTGCTTAGACTGATACAAGATTCGGTTGTTGCGTATGCAGCAATTGTCTGCATTCCCCTGACCAACGGCTCCGTCGCGACCGGCCCATACCGGACGTTCGGTCTTGCTGGGGCGGATGTCCGTTATTGAGGGCTACGCTCTGCAATTCTGGATATCGCCCGCTGATAGCGCGCATCCTATCTCGGCCAGGCCTAGGGGCAATGAGTGAATCCAAAGAAAACGGCACTCGGGCTGCCATTCAAGGTAGCTTCGGTGAGCGCCTCAC
>JABXHM010000041.1 GCA_013373625.1 Alteromonadaceae bacterium
GAACATGATCTCGATCCGGTTGCGGCGTATGTCGCATCGCCGATCGTATCGGACTGGGGTCTTCCGGCCCTTTTGGCTCAAGATGCAGACCCGCAAGCCTTTGTCTTGCAAACTTTATTTAAACCAGTCGGCATCATTGCCGCGCTCTCCGAGAAACAAATTCGAGGTTGGGAGATCGCGCAGCATCGCCCCTTTTTTGCTCGCAGGCTGGATGCCGTGCGATGCGCCTTCAGGTAGGAGGCATCGAACATGATGGTCTCGGGCTCAGGAGCGGCCTCCGCGGCCAGCCCCTCGGAGCTCCTAGCAAAGTCAGCGAGCTCGCTCTATCGTTTCCAGCGGTTGTAGAGCGTTTTTGGTAGCCTAAACGTTAAAGGCGCGTCACGCGGCTTAAAGCCATTGCTATTGATGAAGATAATGCCGCTTAGGACACGACAATCATCAAGGCGAAGGCGCCCCATGGCTCTTTGAGAAGTGGGGCCGAAGGCGCTCTATCTGCGCCTCCGTCAATTAGAACAAGTTGCTCGTCATATTTGCCTCCTTGCGAAGCCGTGAAACACGACAAACCCAACAAATCAACGGGTCCTGAGCCTAAAGGACCCCTAAAGCACGCTCTATCTGAAGCCGCCAATTCAAATAACAAGCTTCATCACTGTACGCACCGTTAATCAGCGCCGAACAGGTCTCGGGTGAAGACTTTCGCACTCACGTCGTCGATCTCTTCCGTGCAGCGGTTGGCGATAATGACGTCGCACTCCTGTTTAAACCACTCGAGATCATGAGTGACGCGAGAACCGAAAAACTCCGACGCGTCCATGCTCGGTTCATAGACCACCACTTCAACGCCCTTCGACTTGATGCGCTTCATGATCCCCTGCACTGAGCTTTGCCGGAAATTGTCGGAGCCGGCTTTCATCACCAGCCGGTAGACCCCGACCCTCCGTGGTGATCTCATTAGGATATTATCAGCTATGAAATCCTTCCGCGTGCGGTTGGCATCTACAATAGCGCGGATCAGGTTCTGCGGCACATTGGAATAATTCGCCAGAAGCTGCTTAGAATCCTTGGGCAGGCAATAGCCTCCATAGCCGAAGGACGGATTATTGTAGTGGGTGCCAATACGCGGATCTAGGCAAACACCATCAATGATCTGCCGGCTGTCCATGCCGAGGGCCAGCGCGTAACTATCAAGCTCGTTGAAGAAGCCCACCCGCATTGCGAGATAGGTGTTGGCAAAAAGCTTGATCGCTTCAGCCTCGGAGGGCTTTGTGAGGAGGACCGGAATATCTATGTCCTGCGCTCCCTCCATAAGCAGTTCAGCAAAGGTCTGGGCACGATCGGATCGCTCTCCAACCACGATCCGCGAAGGATGCAAGTTGTCGTAAAGCGCTCTGCCCTCCCGCAGGAACTCGGGACTGAAAATCACTTGATTAGTTGCAAGCCGGGTGGAGAGCTCCTGCGTGAACCCAACCGGGACGGTCGACTTTATGACAATAGTGCCCGTGCTGTTGATGTCGCGGATCATCTCAATAACCGCCTCTACCGTCGAGGTGTCGAAGAAGTTGGTCTTGGGATCATAGTTTGTTGGCGTTGCTACGATGATGAACTCCGCCCCAGAAAAGGCCTCAACCGGGTCTGTAGTGGCCGTAAGATCGAGAGGAACCTCCGCCAGGAAGTGTTCGATCTCGGCATCAATCAAAGGGCTCTTGCGCCTATTGACCATCTCCACCCGGCTTTCCGAAACATCGAATGCCCGAACAGTGTGATTTTGAGAGAGGAGAACAGCATTCGACAGACCGACATAACCGATCCCAGCCACAGCAATGATCTTCTTGGGCATTTCATCCAACTTCCGGCAGCCTTCATGTGCCCCTAGGACCAGCCCGTCTACTTGTCAAGCGACTGACCATTGGCGACTTCTGCTGATCTCTCTAGCAAATCAGTGCCTGCTGAGACCAGAGCACACGATCCCGTCGGCTTACACCTGCTCAGCCAACGTGTCTCAGCGTAGATCCTTGTTGCTCCTGCGCTCAAGAAAATATTGACGCGCCTTCTCGGTCAGCCCGAAACTGAACCGTCCCGGGTTTGTCGGAGGATCCAACTCCTGAGTAAGGTGGAGCATCATGGGCAAGACAACGAATACGTTTTCCCCGGAAGTGCTTGAACGCGCGGTCCGGCTGGTTCTGGACAACGAGTGTCAGCATAGATCGCGGCGGCAAGCATTATGTCGAATTCGGCAAACATTGGCTGCGTGCCGTAAACACTGAATGATTGGGTCAAAAAGGCCGAGGTCGATAGCGGCAAGCGCGATGGTATCCCGACAGACATTGCTGAGCGGCTGAAGGTGTTTGAGCGAGAGAACCGAGAGCTTCGGCAGGCCAACGAGATCTTGCGCAAGGCGAGGGCATATTTTGCGATGGCGAAGCTCGACCGCCGGTCAAAGTGGTGATGAGTTTCATCGATACCCATCGGGGCACACACGGGTTGAGCCGATCTGTAGTCTTCTGCCGATTGACCCATCAACCTATTATGACCATCTGGCGAAGCGATCCGATCCTTGTCGCTTGTCGGATCGGGCACGCCGAGACGCAGCATTCTAGCCAGAGATACGGCGCGTTTTTGAAGAGAACTATCAGGTCTATGGAGTGCGCAAAGTCTGGAGGCAAAAGCGCCGCGAAGGATTTGAAGTTGCCCGTTGCACTGTTGGCTGATTGATGGCGGCCATGAGCATTCAAGGCCTCATCCGGGGCAAACCATACAAGGCGACGATCCAACTCAATACGCAGCCTTGCCCGATGGAAAAGGTGAACCGCCAGTTCCGGGCTTCAGCCCCAAACATGTTGTGGTCAGCGACTTAATTTATGTCGCGACTTGGAGGGGCTTCGCTTACGTCGCTTTCGTCATTGACGCCTACGCCCGCAAGATCGTCGGCTGGCGGGTCAGCACCACGGCCCATGCCGGGTTTGTTCTTGATGCCTTGGAGCAGGCGGTTCATGACAAGCGGCCGCCGAAAGGGATGGGACTGGTTCATCACGGCGACAGGGGATCGCAGCATCTGTCCGTTCGCTAAAGTGAACGAATGGCAGGAGCAAGGATTTAGCCCTCTGTCGGCAGCGTTGGCGACAGCTATGACAATGCTTTGGGAGAAATAATCAACGGCCTCTAGAAAGCTGAAATCATCCATCGCCACGGTCCTTGGCGCAGATTCGAAAGCGTCGAAGACGCAACGCTTGAATGGGTGGATTGGTTCGACAACCGCCGACTTCTCGAGCCGATCGGGAACATCCCGCCGACAGAAGCAGAGGCACACTTCTACGCAAATTTGGAAACTGAAGACTTGGCCGCGTAACTAAAGACAATCAGCCTTCGGCAAACCCGGTGCGTTTCATGAGGCCAACCTGGTTGCATTGTCAGTGACAATGGGACGGAGTTCACCAGTCAGGCCATCCTGAAATGGACCGGTGAGAACACCGTGCCATGGCACTACATAGATCCGTGTAAGTCCCAGGAAAACGCCTTTATCGAAAGCTTCGACGGCAGCCAGCGGGACAAGCTCCTGAACGAGGAGATATTCGACAGCCTGGATGAGGCCCGGCGCAAGTTGGCGTTCTGGCGTTACGACTACAACAAGGTCAGGCCACACTCGTCCATGGCCAACCAGACACCACAGCAAGCGCGCCGGACGCTTGAGCAATTTGAGAGCTCCGCGCCCGGCGCGCTTGCGTCAGATGAGGAAGCCGAATACCCAGATCCAACCTGCAGACTCCAATTATGAATGAGGGACCGGCAGGGGGCAGGTCAACGCAGGCCACAATCCGATGATCTCTAGTGTGAGAACCCATTGATTTCCCAAAGGCTGCGTGATTGACAGTTCGAAAATCGAGCGGTGAGCATGTTTGTTTTTTTATAGCTGACGGGCGCCCAGATGGTGCGTCTCGAGCCCTTCTTTCCGAAGTCCCACGGCAAACCATGCGTCGATGACCGGTGTGTGTGGTGTGGGATTATCTTCATCAATCGCAATGGCTTGCGTTGGCGTGACGTACCTGCTTCCTACGGCCCCCAGAAGATGCTCTACAATCGCCGGAAGCGGTGGATCGATAGGGATGTCTTCGCTCGGATAATAGCGGGTTTGGGGGCCGCACAAGGGGAATAGAAGACCGTCATGGTCGACGCGACCTATTTCAAGGCCCACTCACCGCACCGCGACCAGTATGGGCTTCGATAAGGGAGCGTGGACGCCTGATCGGTCGCACAAAGGGCGGGATGAACACCAAGCTGCACGCGATCTGCGAAAGCCAAGAACGGCCTCTTGATCTGTTTGTCACTGCCGGTCAGGTCAGTGACTACATTTGCGCGCGGGCCTTACTGAGCAACCTGCTAGATGTCGATTGGCTGCTGGGGGATCGCGGTTACGACGCGGACTGGTTCAGAGAACCGTTGAAAGACATAGGGATACGCGCATATATCCCCGGTCGGAAGCGACGCAAGAAACATGTGAAGTACGACAGGCGCCGCTACAAGCGGCGCAACCGGATCGAAACCATGTTCGACAGGCTCAAGGATTGGCCAAGTGTTGCAGCACGATACGTGCCGCTGCCCAAAGGTCTTCCTCTCAGCAACCGTCATCTATTGACTCTGAGTCCTGAGCTTAAACAGCAATGGCCCGTCGTTATAGACGTTAGTGATGCAAGTCAGCTTCGGCATGCGGTGCGCGGTCTTCCCTTCGCGTTTCATTCAACCACTTCGGACTGATATCCGAAAGTAAATTCAACCTGAACGAATTTAATTGCGAAGTTAAACGGCGAAAGAAACGAGGCTCGGCAGGTCAGTCCGCAGACCATGCGCCGCACCGACCACAAAGAACTGCAGGTCATCGATCTGCACATGAAAATCGGCCTTCGGCATCCCGAACACAAGCGCTGCGTGACCCGGTTCGCCATAGGCGCGGTCACCGCCAAGGATCGTGTGCATCGCAACGTGCGTTGTGGTCTCCGGCGTCAGACGGATCGCGTCCTTGAAGCGCGTGTCGCGCATCTCGCCGCGAACCATACGCAGGTGAGGCTGAAGCGTCGCGCCGGTCTTCGACGAGCCGCGCAGCGACACGCCGAGCACATCGCCCTTGGCCAGTTGCGCGTGACCCAGTTCCAGCCGCAGCACCACCCA
>JABXHM010000011.1 GCA_013373625.1 Alteromonadaceae bacterium
ACAACTAACGTGTTGGCATCCGGGGCCTTTCTATCGTAGCTGAGCGTCACTGAGCCACTTAACACCTTTGCTGAAAAGTCAGCAGTCAGCTCAAGATCCAAATGCGTGACGGTCACTTCGTCGGGGTTAGAGAAAGAATGGTAATCCACCCCGGCTTTAATATGGTCGGCTGACGCCTGTATGTCTTGCGGTTGTGATGTTTGTGATGCGTTATCTGTGGCAGGTGTACATGCCATATAAAGAGGAATTGTGGTAAGTAACCAAGCGAGCTTTTTCATTGTGATCCTGTTGTTATTATTACACAGGATCATAGTACCGGATTCGCGAGCTGGTTGCATCAGTGAGCCAAAGTGAAAACTTGTTTACCGCAGTCTGATAACGCCGGCAAAGACTGTTTGTTTTCAGCCCTTACCTAGCTAAATAAATGAACAACCTTAGCTATGAATACGCTAACCTGCTTTACCCGCAAATAAGCATGCCAGGGTCAGCATGTGTTAAAGTTTAAATTGGCCCACCAGCTTATCCAGCCGCTGAGTCTTGTCATTAAACACATTGCAAACCTGCTTATTATCGGCCGAAGCCTGAGCGAGCTGGCTGGTATGTTCATTGACTTCATTAACACGTGCACTGATATCTGCCGACACTTCACTTTGCTCATGCGCTGCGGCAGCAATTTGCGCATTCATGCCGTTAATCGTTTGTGTTGCTTTAGCAATAACGAGTAATGCGCTTTGTGTTTCAGCTACCTGCTGCTGAGTTTTCTGGCTCTGCGTAATGCTGGCTTCCATGGTTTTCAGTGCTGATTCTGAGCCCGTCTGCAAACGTTGAATCATATCCTGAATCTGCTCTGTGCTTGACTGAGTTTTACTTGCCAGGCTTCTTACTTCGTCGGCAACCACCGCGAAACCACGTCCCTGTTCACCCGCTCTGGCAGCCTCAATGGCCGCATTTAATGCTAACAAATTCGTTTGTGCTGCAATATTCTCAATAACTTGCAACAAGCTAACAATACCTTCAACGTCACCACCGACACGTTTAACCACATCACTGGCCCGGCCGATCTCTTCAACTAACTGGTTCATACTGCTAACGGTGTCTGCCACCGTTTTACCTGCAAGTTCTCCTTGCTCCTCAGCTTCCTGAGCCGCTTTTGATGCGTCGTTTGCATGACTGGTAACACTCTGAGACGATACCGACAACTCGGTCACAGCAGTGGCAATCTGGTCAGTATTACTTTGTTGCTCCGCTGCAATGTTGTCGACATTGTGAGCCCCGTCGCTTAAGCGCACGGTTTCTTTTTCCATATCACTGGATAAATCCCGGATCATACACATCATTTTGTGTAAATTAGCCAGCAAATCATTAACATTACCCGCCAGCCTGCCTATTTCAAATTTATCGTCAACGATGACTTTGCGGGTTAAATCTCCGTTCCCCTGGGCCAGCTCCCTGATTGATAAATTCACTTCATCCAGTGGCTTGGTAATGCTCTTACGCACCATTAAACCAACAACAAAAGCGATCGCGCCCAGCACAATGCATGTGAGTATCAAGAAGGTCACAAGGCGGTTGCGGCTCGCATATACCGTCTCTTCTATCACTGCCAGCTCTTCTTCCACTTCATCAATGTAAAAGCCAGTGCCAATCATTAACTCCCAATCAGGAAAGTAGGCAGAATAGGAAAGCTTAGGGTAAGGGGTGTCGCCACCCAGTTTAGGAAAATAATAGGTTACAAACTCATCGCCGTTTGCGAACCCGTTTCGCTTTCCGGCTTTCACTAATTCCCGAATCAGATAAACGCCGTTACTGTCCTTAAGATCCCAAAAGCTGTCGCCAAGCCGTGCAGGATTTTCGCCGTTAAAAACGCGTATCCCCTGATCATCATAGCCAAATACATAGCCTGACTCGCCGTACTTGAACCGTTTTAATAAAGCGGTCGCTTCATCTATACTGCCACCGCGGTCGTAAATGGGTTTCACAAGGCTGACCGCCATTTCGACCAACGCCTTAACCTCGTTCTCTCTGTCCTGGATCATGACAGTACGACTACTTTCTAAACGCGCTTCAGCTTGCTCATTGACCTGGTAAATTGACAGAATACTCATAATTCCACCAATCAATACGACTGGCAATACAGAAATAAGTAGCAACTTTTGTTTAATGGAAAGATTCACCGCTGAAACTCCAACACTGTAAATGTTTACAATACTGCACATTAGTATTAACCATAAGTGCCTAATAAACCATCAAATTCAGCGCAAAAAGTAAAAATAAAGTTAAATTGTAGTAATCGGTGTGTATTTTTTTAAAGTGAAAGAGCATTGTCTCCAACCAAAGATAAAGGTTCGGCAGGCGGCTAAAGATAAAATGTAACGGTGATAGAAATACCAGTTGAAGCCCATTTTCGCTGCTTTAACACAGTTAAAGATGTGGAAAAACAGCTAACGTATAAGCTCAATGAATAGCATCATTAGCCAACGTAACTGCATTTACTGCAACTTTTTTTAGTGGTGGATAACTGCTGCAACTGGCTTTGCTCTGTACCGCGCGTTTCATTAAACAATGGTTAAAATATGTATTATTCAAACCAGGTACGAGTGCGGTTAGCAAACCACACCAGTGAGAGCATCACTGGCACTTCTACCAACACGCCAACAACAGTTGCCAGCGCAGCGCCAGACTGTAATCCAAATACGGAGATAGCGACTGCGACAGCGAGTTCAAAAAAATTGGAAGTGCCAATCATACAGGCAGGTGCAGCTACGTTATGCGGCAATTTCAAACGTTTCGCTAAGATATACGCAATGGCAAAAATGCCGTAAGTTTGAATCAGCAACGGAATAGCGATGAGCACAATGGCTTCTGGTTTCGCCAGAATCGTTTGTGACTGAAAACCAAACAATAAAATAACGGTGGAGAGCAAGCCAACTATTGACCAGGGTTTCATAGTTTGTAAAAACTGCTCCAGGCGGGAATGGTCATGTTGCTTATCCAGTAATTTACGGGTGAACGCGCCTGCCACCAATGGGAGCAGAACATACAATACTACCGACATCAGCAACGTATCCCAGGGCACGGTGATATCGGTTACACCCAGCAGTAAACCTGCAATGGGTGCAAAGGCAAAAATCATGATGACATCATTAATAGACACCTGCACTAATGTATAGTTTGCATCCCCCTTTGTAAGCTGACTCCAGACAAACACCATTGCTGTGCATGGCGCGACACCAAGCAGAATCATCCCGGCAATGTATTCACTGGCTGTTTGTGGGTCGACCATATCGGCAAACAGTACCTTAAAAAACAACCAGCCCAGAAATGCCATTGTAAAGGGCTTAATAAGCCAGTTGACAGCCAGTGTTAATAATATCCCTTTCGGTTTCTTACCCACATCTTTGATGGCAGAAAAGTCGACCTGAACCATCATTGGGTAAATCATTAACCAAATAAGTACGGCGATGACTAAATTCACCTGTGCATATTGCCACCCGGCAACCACGGCAAAACCTTGTGGTACTATGCTGCCCAAAGCAATCCCCACAACAATAGCCAGACCTACCCAAACAGAAAGATAACGCTCGAATAATCCCATGATAATCTCCGTTTTACGTGCCTTTACAGACTCCGTTGATTCACTCGCTCACTGACCTGTTGTGCTGACTCAACACGTTCAGAATAGCGGTCTACTAAGTAATCGCTGTTCGCACGGGTTAGCAAGGTAAACTTCATAAGCTCTTCCATTACATCCACAATACGATTGTAATAAGGTGAAGGCTTCATTCGGTCATTTTCGTCAAACTCTAAAAATGCTTTGGCCACCGATGACTGGTTAGGAATGGTGATCATACGCATCCAGCGACCCAGAATACGCAGTTGATTAACCACATTGAACGACTGGGAGCCGCCACATACCTGCATGACAGCTAACGTTTTTCCTTGCGTAGGCCGCACCCCGCCAAGATTCAAAGGCACCCAGTCTAGCTGACTTTTAAAAATACTGGTCATTGAGCCATGGCGCTCTGGCGAGCACCATACCTGCCCTTCTGACCACATCATTAATTCGCGTAATTCCACCACCTTAGGGTGAGAGCCATCATTGGTGTCTGTTTGCGGTAAACCACTGGGATCAAATATTCGAGCCTCAGCACCAAACAAGGTCAGTAAACGCTGACATTCCTCTACCACCAAACGACTAAATGAGCGCTCCCGTAACGAACCGTATAATAATAAGATGCGCGGAGGATTTGCTAACTGCTGAGGTGATGTTGAAGAAACGCCGGCAAAATCTGACAACGCCGGACACTTGAGGTGCCTTTCGTCAATATTAGGTAACCCGGTATCAATAGGCCGCGCCATACTATTGTGCTCCCAATTGCGTTAACGCATTGCGCAGTTCATCACTACTGAGACTTTCTTGCTTCACCTTCTCAGCTACACCAATAAGGTGTTTTACCCTTTCTTCGATTAACGTGATGCATGCTTTAAACGCAGCTTCAATGTCTTGTTCCCGGCCAACTATTCTGGATGGATCGCTCAGCCCCCAATGCACTTTAATGCAGTTGCCAAACCAGACCGGACAACTTTCTCCTGCAGCAGAGTCACATACGGTTACCACAATATCCGGTGCGAAACTTTCAAACTCGTCCCACGACTGGCTTTGTAAACCACCTGTGCTGTAACCTGCCTGCTTAAGATACTGCAATGACAATGGGTGAACGACACCCGCCGGTTGGCTACCGGCGCTTCTGGCTTCAATAACACCGCTGGCTAATTGATTGGTCACTGCTTCAGACAAAATACTTCTACAGCGATTATGGGTACAAATATAGAGAATTTTCATAATGGTCCTGGTTAACAACAATTAGACGAATCACTGCGCGCTGCGCGTAACCGCTTTAACGCTTCCTGTAGATACGCTGGATTCGCTTGCGCACTGGTATTTATCACGTCTTTAACCCAGACTGGCAACGTAGCCGAAAGAGCATAGAACACCCATTTACCGCGTCGTGTATCGGTGACGATGTGACACTTTCTTAACGCTGCGAGATGGCGGGAAATTTTGGGCTGATCCTGCTGCAATGCCGTCATTAAGTCGCAGACGCAAATTTCGCCTTCAAGCGCCATCAATAACACTGATTGAAGCCGGGTTTCATCGGCCAAACATTTAAAAAACTGACAGGGATTCATTCTTACACATTCGATTTTTTACATATGTGATTTTTCACATATGTCGTGTTTTATGTCAACCCACCACATAAAAAAAGCGGTCTGATTTAACCGCTTTTTTATTGAATTTACTGACTAGTGATTGGAGACTTTCTGGTATTGTTGCTTTCCTGCAATCATTTCCGGTTTCACCGGGACCGGAAAGTCATGGCTTGAGTCTAAAATTAATGAACTGCCATCGCCAAATTCATACTTTGTGAGGTTTTTAGACACCGTCTGGCAACTTGAGCACGTTCGAAAACAATGTAGCCACAGATGGCCTTTTTCCACCTGCAACGCCAAATCAGCCTTTGAACGAAAAGTAGGTTTTATTGCATGCACTGTCATGGCTATCTCCAGAGCTATGTCTTTCGCATTACCACGGCCGAAAGAAATGTAGGGTAAATTTAATTATGAATACTCAGGTAGCAGCGTTACTACGCTGACTACTCAATAAGTATAGCAACACTCACTGATTAAAAATTGATCTGCGTCTGTTTTTTGCACTACTTGAGATAACCTACTCTATAAAATAACATTTATTTTTAATGATTCGTTCACCAAGCCAGAACAGGGGGCGAAAATCGTCTTATCAGTGAACAGAATCTGACGTTCCAGCAACATTAACCTGCCTGATAATGGGCTTTTACTTTTTCAATAAAGGCCAACCATGTATCATTGGGCTGCCAAATAGCATCGAGATCCTGCCTTGCCACCGCCTCGGATTGGTTTAGTTGAGTCAAACGGTACAAATAAGTAAAAACCGCACCACGCCAATTTTTTCGGCAATGCGTTAACACTATTCCGGGTTGAGATCTGGCTGTGTTCATTAGTGCTACATAAGCCTTGAAATTCTCGACTGTCGGATTCTCCCACTCCACCTGAATATTATGATATTCCAATCCAAGATCACTCACCATGGATTGCTCCACCGCGCGATCACCCGGAATCAAATCGATCACCGTGGTGACGCCCTGAGTTTTAAATACCGAAAAATGCGCTTCATTCGGCAAACCAGAACTAATCATTTTACTGTTGTTAATCTGGAAGTTTTCAATTGGCGGTAACGCTTCAAACGATACTTTATTGTCAGCCATGGATTTACCTGCTCCGAGCATTAGTGCGAGACATAGAATGCCCCCGTATAACGTTTTCATAAACTATCCTGTCAATAACCAGTACTCAGTATATGGGGCTGCAATCAAAAAACAATGTAATCAAATTAAAAGTGACGCAATTTTGCAACACTTTCACACCCCGACGATGACTAACAACATTCAATCCCTTGTTTTAAAAAGGCATTACTAACCTGGCACACCAGTTGATTACATAAGCTAAGACTATAAAAGAGATGTAATAAACTGATTATAAGCAGGAGTCAGAAATGAATAAGCCATTCAATACCCTTTCAAATACAATACAAAAAACGCTTGCGAAAGGCGCTTTCATTACACTCGTTTCAACATCATTAGTTGCCTGTGGCGGAAGCAGCAACAACAGCGAACAACCCGCGACTCCGGATACTGCCACCTTCAGCCTGGCAGTCTCTGACGCGCCTGTCGATCAGGCAAGCGAAGTCGTTGTTTACTTTGATTCGGTTGAACTGATCGGTGGCGATGGCAAGCAAACTTTTGATGTCCGGGACGAAAACGGTGATCCCAGAGCGATCAACTTACTGAACTATCAGGGCGAATCGTTTGTCACCATTGTTGAAGGTACCGAAATCCCGACAGGCACCTATACGCAACTTCGTTTAGCCGTTACCGAAGCGTCTTATATTGTAATGGATGATGGCACTTATGAACTGTCAGTGCCGAGCAACGAGCTTAAGCTGGATGGTATTACTGTTTTACCTGGCGTCGAAGCGGCCTATACTGTTGAGTTTGACTTGCGTAAGAGCTTAGTCGATCCAGTAGGGCAACCCAATACTATTTTCCTCAAACCGCGCGGTGTTCGCTTGGTTGCAAACGACTCCGTTGGTTCATTGTCAGGTGCCGTCAGCGAAGATTTAGTATTAGACAGCGCTTGTGCAGCAAAAGCAAATATAGACGAAGGTAATGCCGTCTACATTTATCCGGGTAGCAATCTGGATCCGGCACTATTGGGTGATGATGCGGATTCACCGGCAAATACTAATGAAATATCGCCCTACGCTGTAGCTAATGTTTACTATAACGCTGACTCTGAAACATATGAGTTTGTGGCCGGATATTTACCCGCTGATGACTACACCGTTGCTTTTACCTGCCTGGCTCTTTTTGACCAGCCAGAAACCGATGAAAATAGCGATATATTTGGTTTTCAGGCTGTCATTGAAACGTCTGTCGCGGCAACCGAAAACACCTCTGTTACCCTTCAATAAACAGTTACCAATGACAAGAAAGGGACTTCTTGTCATATCCTGGCAATAAACTACCTGAAGGCGCTACTGTGCCTAATAAATTGTTTTAAATTTAACCAGAATAGTGTAAAAGTAATAGCATAAAGAGATTCTATCGATGAAATAGTACAGCGTTACATGGAGTTAGAAGTGGTTGCAGTATTGAGAAAATTATCACTGTTCAGTATTGCTGTGCTTTTGTCTATTTTTACGTCTCCGGTAAATGCCCAATTCGAGATATTTTCTACCTCTTACCAAAATCAGCCTTTTACACAAACCCGTCAGGCATTGTTAGACCAACTGGATAAACAAGATCCGGCAGTTCATATTCAACAGCAACTTGCCACATTATATTTTTTGTACAGTCGAACAGATTTACTGCAACCGTTAGTACAAAAACTTCCCATTGAAGCCGACAGCAACAGTGCCAGCCTCAACGCCTTTTTCCATGGTTTCGTGCAGTTTCATACCGGGCAGTATGCCAAAGCCGAGCCTTTATTTAACACTGCTTTAAATAAGGCATCTCCTCAAACGGCAGACACAGTTAACAAAAATAAATGGGTCACAATTATTAAAATGTATAACGCTATCAACCATGCCTATCTGCAGCGCTATACACAAGCTATTAAAGAACTTGGTGAAATTCGTGTGCAAGCCGAACAAAAGAACTGGCCAACAATTACTGCCAAGGCAGATTTTCTGCTGGGGGACGTAAATTATCAGTTGCAGGATTACGCATCAGCGCTAATCCATTATACGCGAGCCGAAGCAAGCTATAGTGATGCCGACACACTATTGAAAGCACGTGCAACAATGGCGCGTAGCCAGATGATCAATATTGTCGGCGAACGACCGCAGGCATTTGCGTTACTGGAACAAGCCATTGACGTTTTTCAACGTCTGGAAGATACCGCTTCACTGGCTTATGCCTATTTGCTCATGTCTTATTATTTTGACAAAGATGGTTACCCTGAGGAAGCTCTGAAATGGATAGCGCAGTCTGTTACTTTACGCGAACAACTGGGAAATTTACCTGATATCGCCAATGCCTACGTACATTATGCCAGCCTGTTAAACGATAATGGTTATACGCAAGAAGCGCTGGAGTATGGGCAAAAATCGGTTGAAATAGTGCAGGACACTGACGACCTGGCAGGCTTATGGGATGCTCATGTCGTTTATGCTGACATTCTTTATGACGCCAAACAATACAAAGCTGCTTTCGAAAATATGAGTAAGGGCGAACGCGCGCTGCTAAAGAAAGCGAGGCTCGATATGACTTCAGAAGCTGCGCGTCTCAACAGCGAGTTTAGCCTCGAGCTGGAACAAATCAAAAACCAGCATCTTGATTATGCTAACGAAGCGCTAGAAGTAAAATTAGCCTTAAATGAACAAAAACAACGATTTCAAACATGGCTAATGGCAGGTCTTGTCACTTTGCTTTTTGTATTCGCTGTTGCCGTGGTGCTGGTGTATCGCTTGTATTCGAAAAACCGGCAACTGGCTAACCACGATGTTCTCACTGGCCTTCATAACCGTCGAAAGATCATGGAAATTGGCGAGCATAGCTTTTCCGTGAGTCAACGCTACAAGCAGCCCCTGGCGGTATTAATGCTCGATATCGATAACTTTAAATTAATCAACGACCAGTTTGGTCACCATGAAGGCGACAGTGTTTTACTGTTTATTGCCAATCAATGCAGCAGCAGCTTGCGCAGCAGTGACTGTGTTGGTCGAATTGGTGGAGAAGAATTTTTGTTTGTGCTGCCCAACACCACTGCAAATGAAGCCGCGATATTAGCGAACCGTCTTTGCAATACGATTAAAGCATCTTCTGAGATTACGGATTTGAGCATCGATCTGGTCACCGTCAGTATTGGTGTTGCCGAATATAAAGAAACCTATACCGACTTTATTGAATTGGTCAATAAAGCAGACATGGCCTTGTACGATGCAAAAAACAAAGGTCGCGATCAGGTGGGTTTAGCAGATCCCCCTCAATAAACCGCCTTAAACAATGGCGTTATCGAGTGGGCTAGTAACCAATGCCAGCGAAAATTACAGTTGCACCACATGCCAACATCGCTGATTAATACTACAGAACAGGACAATTCAATGAATGCCAGTGCACTTCGTGATACGACAGCCGGCGGCGAGTTATTAAAGCGGTTTATGCATTCAGGGCTTATGTTATGTAAAACCCACTATGAAGTATTATTGGTGCTGTTAGCGGTTTGCCTTTATCAGCTATACGCATTCGCTGAACGCCATAAGGCAGATACGGTTTTTGCGCAACCTCAAAAAAGTGATTTTTATTTCGTCGATTTTCATGCCATAGACCCGGATAGCGATCAAAGATACCGCTATATTCCGATGAAAGTATTAGCAGTGCAGAACGATGGGATTGTGTTTAAAGCCGGAAATATTGGTCACACAACACCGGTATCACCCCGCCAGCATTTACAGTTCGATCATGCCCTCACATTGCGTAATTTTTATCGCGTTGACCCTGTTTTTGTCAGCCACCAGAAACTAGCCTCCCTGTATACCGCTGGTGATATTTACACGGTGCGTCGTCCCAACACGATTTATATTGACGGCTGGATAGCTATTCACAAACACGAGCAATTCACCGAATAGCCCCGCTTTTTACAAACCAACACGGCAGAACTAAAAGACTCGCTGTCATTGGCTGAGATCAAGGCTGCTTGCTGGTTAATCGCCGTTTCCAATTTCCATTGTGGGCGGTCTGGCAAGCTTCTTCTGTATCGTAGCGAACATGCTTGCTGATATTTTTTAGTCTAATACCTGCTTGCTCAAGACGCTGTTGTATTAACCCATTTAAGTCAGTTGTGTCAGCACTGGCTAGTTGCTGCTCAGTGTTAAAAATACACCAGACTGAGATGGCGTCTGGAAACTGACTATAGTTAGCAAAATGTGTTAGCCACACAAATCCCGGATAGCGTTCAAGCGCAGTTTCGCACACGTCAGTGAGTGTCTCTCGCAATAAGTTGTCGAGTTTTTTGTCGGTTTTTCTCATATTTCGCAGGCCTCAATCGTGTAGTGGCGAGATTACCCATTGTTAACCAACATAGCCATACCATGGGCGAGTTCATTCGCCGGCTGATAGCTGACATTAAAAGCCGTGACAGTGCAACATACTGCCTCATTAATCCGCCAATGTTTAAATCAACATGTATTATTAATTCAATAACGTGTACGTTACGCTGATAAGCCCTAAAACGTTTAATGGCAACGCGACCTTTAGCGTCGCGATAAGTTGTAATAGTCATTGAGCAGGATCGGATGCCGAGTTATATATTGAACAGTTCAAAATCCACACCACCGTTATTGCAAAACGCTGCGTTACCCAAGGGTCAGTCAGCTCTGCGAGCCGCTAATGAGCGCCGTATTTTGTCGCTAATCAGGCACCACAAGTCGCTGCCCAAGTCCTCTATTGCCAAACAAACGGGCTTATCAGCTCAGGCTGCCACTGTCATCATTAATAAACTTGAGGAAGACGGATTAGTGCAGCGTGGTGCACCGCTCAAGGGTAATCGAGGCCAGCCATCGGTGCCCTTTTCGCTAAATCCCGATGGCGCATTTGGCATTGGGGTAAAAATCGGTCGGCGCAACATTAGCGTTACGCTTATCAATTTTACCGGGACAGTAGTGACCTCGTACAGTAAACAGTGGGAATATCCCTCGGTTGCCACTATGCGCACTTTTTTGAAACAGAGTATTGATCAAATAATCAGCCAGTTACCCTATGATCAGCAACAACGTATTAGCGGTATAGGCGTTGCAATGCCTTTTGAGCTGTGGCGCTGGAGTGCGCAAACCGGTGCTCCGGACACAGAACTATCAGCGTGGAAACTCATTGATATACAAGCAGAGGTTCAGCAGTTTTCCGATCTGCCGGTGTTTTTATGTAACGATGACACTGCGGCTTGCGCGGCTGAACTGTGGTTTGGTGCTCACAGCAACCTCACAGATTATCTTTATTGTTTTATCGGTACCTTTATCGGCGGCGGACTCGTGCTCAACCGTCATTTGCATACTGGCCGAACCGGCAATGCTGGTGCTATTGGCTCGCTTCCTACTTTCAGCGGCACAACAAGTCAGCAACTCATTGAGCAATCTTCATTGTATTTGCTTGAACAACACCTTCGGAAAATGGCTATCGACACCCGGTTTTTGCATCATCAGCCGATGCACTGGCCGAATGATTTGCCATTACTTGATGACTGGATAGCGCAAGTTACCGATGGTCTGGTGCATACAGCAGTTAGCGCTCAGGCGTTTTTAGATCTCGATGCGATAGTCATTGACGGCACTCTGCCAGAACACATAAAGCATCGTATTGTAAGCCAGTGCCAAACAAAACTGGCCACTGCCGACCTGCGCGGCTTGTGCCCCATAGCAGTCCACGCAGGTTCAGTAGGACCAGGCGCCCAAGCTCTGGGCAGTGCAAATTTACCGTTACTCGCGCTTTATGGGATCTGAGTAACCATAAAATATTAAATAAACTTTGTTGATTTAATTTATACACTACACTAAATTGCGCTTATTGAAGTTTTGGTTAGCTCAGTATATTCACATTAAAATACGTTACATTTACACATCGCTAGCCATTGAATCGTGAACAATATCGGAGGCGAATAATGCAAGTTTTGTGTATGGGTGAAGCGCTAATCGACATGCTGTCTAACCGGGGACAGCCTGGCATTGATGATAACAACGAAAGTTTTCGAAAATTTGCGGGCGGAGCGCCGGCCAATGTGGCCGTTGCGATCGCCAAACTCGGAGGCAACAGTGCGTTGCTGGGCAAGTTAGGGAATGATCAGTTCGGCCACTACCTCATGAAAACGCTCTCAAGTTTTGGCGTGGCGACAACATTTACCGCTTACTCCGAGACAGGTAAAACCGCCCTTGCCTTTGTAGGGTTAGACAGTGACGGCGAGCGCTCTTTCGAATTTTATATCGACAACGCAGCACATACTGATTTGCACCCAGAGGATTTAGTTCCGGCGCTGTTTGACGCACCTCGGATTGTGAGTTTTTGCTCCGGCTCGGTATGCCTGCCAGGCCTGCGCGCAGTAACCGCTGAAGCAATACCCAAGTTTAAAGCAGCAGGCAGTGTGTTAACCCTCGATATTAACCTGCGCCCTGCATTTTGGGATGATCCAGCCCTTGCACCCACAACAATTGATGACATTGCTTCACAGGTCGACATCATCAAAGCCAGCAAAGAAGAAATGCTAGAGCTCTACGGCGAAGCTGAAGCAGACGTCAAAGTGGCACACTGGCTCAGTCAGGGAGTGTCGCTAGTACTGATTACCAATGGCGCCGCTCCGATAGCCTACTACAGTAACGAGGCAACTGGCAGTTTTGCCAGTCCAAAGGATGTAAAAGCTGTGGATACCACCGCCGCAGGCGATGCCTTTGTTGGCGGGTTTTTGTTTCAACTCGCCGCGCAAATAAATCACCGGAACGAACTGACAAACTGGTTAGCTAACCAGAATGAACTCCTGCGTGCTTTGCGCTTCGCCTCAGCATGCGGCGCACATGCAGTGTCACATTACGGTGCATTTGACGCATTACCCACCGCAAAGGATATTCAATAATATCTGACACACTGTCGGCGCTCCCCTCTAAAGGTGGCGCCAACTCATTTCCTGCTACCGTTGTTTACCAATAATTGAGCAGTTCAAAGTCATATTCTGTGGTATCGACAAATGCCTGATAAATTCTTTTGCGTTGCATACCGTCAGGTACAAATACATAGCATGGCGGGCGTGGAAAGACCTCTTGCAGTTCAAACCATAGATTGTCGATAGCCTCTTTACCCGGCACCAGGAATGTTTCCCCCCAGGACGTGGAATACACTACCGTAATCTCTTCAACTGTTTGCTTTATCCGCATAGTGGTAAAATTAGCGACCACCAGGCAGGCCTTAATATAAGCAGGTTCAAGTAAGTTTTGCCGGGGCACGGCGTTGACACGTACTGGCGGAAAAATATCGGTAAAGTGTTTTATAAGCGACTTTAAATCATTTTCGACTACCGGCTCAGTATCATAATCGAGTAACACTTTTGTATCGGTATTGACGACTCTGTTGCAGACACACCACAACATCAAACCCACTGGTGATTCGGCTACATATACCCGGCTTTTGTCCTGCGCTTTACCCTGTTTACCTAACAGATTGCCGTCGTAGGCGGCCCAGACCGGTTGGCCGTTTTTCAATTTATGTTGTTTAACGGTAATCACCGGACAATTTACTTTATCGTCAAAGCCGATACGCAAAAAGTCCAGTTTGTGCTCTTTTTTAGCATAATAGGCTTCAAGTCGTCGGCCCAGTACCGTCATGTCTTCCTTACTCACCGACTGCCTGCCCATTTTTAATTGCGCCGACATTCGCCGATAACACTGGATCAAAAATCGATGAATACGACGACTCAGTTGCACTAACTCACTGAACGTCCAGTTATCAGCATTGTCGAGGTGACGCAGTTGACTGCGGTTCCAGCCCCAACGTTTTACATAGCCGGCAATAATAAGACGTTTAAAGTTAACTTCATTTTCTTCGACCGGCTGACTAAGCTTACAGCCACATTTGATATATAAACATTGCTGCAAAAGCGAGACGACGTCAGGTTGCCGGGCAGACTCATAGTGAGCAATAAGCTGGTCAAACATTAACGCATAGGGATCGATATTGGCGACATTACCCGGTGCTTCATCACCATGATGAACATGTTGTTTGAGAAGATTACATAGCGGTTGCTCATGCTCAAGATTGTCAAGGAACACCTCAAGCTTGGCCATTTTTAACACCGACTTAAAAGGCGAGTCCATGGCTTTTCCTAATTGCCAGATCGCAGCGCCAAACAGCTCGTTAACGTCCAGCTTTTCGAGATGACCCAAATCCATAAACCAGTCGAGATCAGGAGAACCGCCTGCTTCAAGTTGATTGAGCAGCGCGTAATATTGTTTTTCTGTTGTACTATCTGGCGTGAGCCACCAAAAAGGCGCCTTACCGGCAACCACAATGTTGGTAGTATAGAATTCGGCCTTTAAAAAGACGGCTTGCGCCGAGCCTGCACTTTCACCTTCAGCGACACCAAAGTCGTTATTTTTAACCTTATCGATGTCAGACAAAAAGAAGTGAACTTCAATATCAAAATTGTTCTGAGCCCACTGCTCTATTGCCGAAAGCTTGTCTTGCATTTTCTGCATCGATGCCGGCGTGAGTTTATTACCGTCCACACATACCCAGTAATCAAAGTCAGACTTATCTGACTGAGCTATGGTGCCGACACTCCCCATCAATACCAGCGCATCAATAGCACGTTGTCGAGGCCAAATGGCTTTAAGATCTTCCAGCAACGCTATTTGTTCAGGGAATATTGCTGAAATAGCCTGCTTAACTTCCTCACGCAATGAATAGTTATTCAGGCCAAAACAAGCATCACCTTTAGCCTCTACAAAACCGGGCAGATCCGGGTGATTAATATGCAGCAAAAAAGGTAACACATGAAACAACGGCCGATGTTCTTCCGGTAACAATACCAAAGCTCTTTCTATTCTGGCTTTGTTGTAACGCAAAACCCGCAGCAAGCGGATTGTTAGATTTTGCTTAACCGTTCGCGGTTGTTGTGAACTCATTTCACCACTGTTCCTAAAAGACTCGTTACAGAATAGCTGCTTTCCTGCCAATCTGCCTAGCACCAATTTAAGTTTGCCGTGCTTTTTCTACACGCTTAACAGGCGACCGAGTGTAAACCATAGCATGATGAAACTGAAACTCGTTAGGCAAAGTCCAACAAGTCAGTGCCAAAGAAATTATCGATAATACAACGCCATTGATCATCGGCTTGTTTCTGCATCACATACACTGCCCGCTTGCCCTCACACGGCATGGCATTGGGCGTGTTTTTAGGTACCAGGTACAACTTGGCAATAACCAGGGCAACATCACCGGCCTCAATAACAATTTCATCGCCCGTGGTCACCAGCTGCTCTGGCATGAACCGTTGCTGAAAGTGTTGTAAGGCGGCAACGCAATCGTGCTGAACTGAGCCAGTTAATGGTGTCGACACCACTTTTGCCTGCTCACCATAACAATCGGCAAGTGCATTCAGATCGTCACAGTTGACTGCATTATGGATACGTTTTAGTACATAGGATATGGAGTCATTCATAGCTGTCGTCTCTTTATTTCACCACCACGACAAGCCAAAAAAAACCCGCCTTGGCGGCGGGTTTTAGTGATTCTTTTAATTACGCACTAACCTTCCCGCCTATTCCGTAGAATAACGAGAATAATAATATTAACTAACAAAGCGATTGGTGCTGTGTGGTTAAACATATCAGTGTTGTGCATTGATTAAGATAAGCTGATTATTGAGTGCATACGAATAAAAGTCAACGGTTAAATATTCACCTTTCAGGTAACTTTGTGTATATGTGTTTTGCGCATTACCCTTAATAACTCGATAAAAAATAACTCAATAAAAACCAGACCTGTTTAAGTTTTATTATTGCTACACACATGACTCTGAGTAAAATGAGTAAATTACATACGAAGAAGGGAAGCTAATATGGGCTCCGATACAGATGTACGAGATAAACTGGCACTTGAGCGCACTCGCCTGGCGAATGAACGGACTTTTTTAGCTTACATTCGTACTGGTTTATCGCTGCTCGGTGCAGCGGCTGTGCTGTTCCAGTTTTTTTCATCCATTAATGCGTACCTTGCAATCGCATGGGTTCTGGTCGCGCTGGGTGCGGCAGTACTCGTTGTTGGCGTATTTCGGTTTAAGCGTGTTAATGCTCAACTGAAATAACACATAATCGTGTTGCCTTCACTGCCCTGAATGTCGATATAGGCACATGGCCACAACGAGACAACGATTATGTTGAGTTTCCGGCGTTATGGCGCAGGTTTTACCGCTTTACATGGACTGCCTACGGCAATCATTCCTGGTGCAATATCCTTCGTTACAACACTCCCTGCGCCGATCACGCAGCCGTCACCAATAGTCACGCCAGCCAATACGGTTACGTTTCCGCCAATCCACACATCGTTACCAATGGTAATAGGCTCTGCAAAGCCAATATGCTCAGCCCGTTCCTCAGCGTTAAGCGGATGATGTGCGGTGTAAAATGACGTATTAGGGCCAATGAAAACACGACTGCCAATAGTCACCGGACAACAATCCAGTACCGTCCAGTTAAAATTGATAAAGACATCGCTACCCATCTTTATATTCAAACCGTAGTCGATTCTAATCGGCTTTTCGACATGGATGTTCTCACCCATCTCACCCAAAAGGGCTCTGAGATAATCGGTACGCTGCGAGACATCACGGGGGCCAAGCGCATTAATTTTGTCGGTAAGGTCACGGGCTTTGTAACGGGTTTCGACCAGATCGGGATCGTTGATCCAGTACTTCTCGCCGGCCATCATTTTTTGATACGCATTCACTATTTTTACTCCGTTACTGTCAGTAGTACTCTATAGTACTATTTTTCGAACTTTCCAGCAGACTTCGTTGTGCTGATGGTTATGCTGTGCGTCGAATTGTACTACATGGTCGAAATAGTTTGTTGTGCACGGGCACTTCCGACACTGCACGACTGTATGGTTGACAGCACAATTGAGAGCTTTTCTTCCAGGCCTGGAACATCCAGCCAATAAGCAAAAGCATCTGCCACCATGTTAGCCTCTGCTCCGGAGCAAGCTGTTAAAAAATTGTAGGGAAACCATTGTAACTGATCATCCGGGATGCGTTGGCTGATGCTGTCGCGATGTGACTGAATATAATCAGCCACAGTTTGGCGTAAATGGGGCTTAAAGGCGGGAAACTGAAAGCGATAATCAATGACATGACCTTTGGTCTTATCACTTAACAGAAAGCGATAAAATAACCCGACATGCTGTGGCGTTGGGACATAACCCAAAGCATCCAGTAAATCTTCTTTCACCTCGATTTCAGCCGTTTCAAACAAAGCCAGCAAGCGATGATATTGTTTAATCGTTGAGTTTGACGTGACGACACGCAATACGGCAAGCCGTTTATCAATAGCTGCTAGTGGCGCAGAAGCCAGGTACTGCCGGGCAAAGCTGCTTGCCTGCGCAGAGCGCAGATAGAGGCCGTATAGCTCTAGCCACTTGCCGCCTGTTTTTTGCTGTATAAGTGTTTTCCAGGGTAGCGCTTCGGGTAACTGCTCTTGAATGTAGCGGGCATATTGGGTTTGCAGCGAAGTTGGGATCAATTCTATAAATGAATTGTTCAGAGCGTCGAGTGCATTGTCCACTGCCAGGCTATCTGAGGGCAATTCATTTAGCGTGCGAATTAAGCTATCTGTGTATAGCTTGTAGTTTAATCGCCCTGACTGCGCCAGTGCGTTGTTATTATCCATGTCGGCCAACCGTTCTGGTACAGAGAGCTTTGCTAATGGAAAAGCGTCACTCGTTGTTTGTTGCTGGTATCGAAAATACCCTGCGCCGTTGCCGCCTATAAAAATAGGTTGCTGCAATTTAATACCAGGCAGCAGCTGTTTTTGATGCGCAAGAACATACCGCTGGCTAACGACCTCTGTGCCATTCCACGATTTAATCGTTAAAGGAATCACCCAACGTTTCACCGTTTGTTGTTTGTCCTGATTATGAAATGGCTGCTGCATAACATAGACCTGCCCTTTCTCTGTTGTCATTGTCACCAGTGGGAAACCCGGTTGTTCGGTAAATGAAGTAACAATTTCGGGTACTAGCAGGTCGGGAGGGAATAAACCGGTAAAGTCTGCAGTCGTCACATTCCCGTTAACGTGTTGCGAGACATATTGACGAAACACACGCTTGAGTAACGATTGCCCTGCATGAGCCTCAATCATTTCCAACAGCGTGCGACCTTTAGTGTAATAAATTTGCCCTGCGCCCGCGGTATCAACCCGAGATTGCACTGACCGCTTTAAAGGCCTGGCAGTTTGGTTATCATCCCGAAAAGCGCTGGCCTGTGGCAGGTATGTACATGCTTGATTATCTGGCGAGTAATCCTGAATTACTTTAGCAGCAAAAAACTCCGTAAAGGATTCATTTAACCAATAATCATCATACCACTGCATGGTTATCGCATTTCCAAACCACATATGGATCACTTCATGCGCAATCAATTTCCGAAAGACACACAACTCGGTGTCACTGGGGGTGCTGCCGGGCAACTGATTACTATTGAGTGCAACTAACCCAGTGTTTTCCATCGCCGCGATTGTGCCCAGTGGCGCAACAAAAAAATCCAGCTTATGGTAAGGAAAAGGCGCGTTCAGATAATCCTGCATAAAACGAATAGTATGGTTTATCAGTGCAGGCATATCAGCGGGCAACGTGGGGGCGTTGTCAGACAATGAATAGACATTTGAGTTAAAAATAGAATCGGTGAGCGGGGTCGCATTGAAATTGCCCACCGCCAGCGACAGCACATCGGTATTCATTCGCGGTGTAGGCGCAAACTCTATGATTTTCCTCGCGCCTTTGATTACCGTCGACACCGGCCTGGTCGTATGCACGGCACTCATACTTGCTGGAATATTAAGCGTAAAGGTAAAAGAGGTTTTCTTACTTGGCTCATCCAGTGACGGAAATACCCGGCGAGCTTCCATTTCCTGAAATTGAGAAAAAATGTAAGGATTACCCTTTGGTTCGCCGCGCAAGAATAACCCTTGCACACTATCGGCATCGTTCACGTGCCCGATAAACACCATTTTCAGCGTTGCTTCACCAATGATAGTCTGCGGTAGCGGATAGCGCACCATGTCAAAACCATCAGCCTGAGTGTCAGGCAATTGATGTTTGCGACCGTGATACTCAAGTTCAGCTGCCTTGATGGCCAGTCCATTGTTATGCACAAAGAGAAATTCTGTCGGCCGGTCAATAGACAGTTTTATGGTGGTTTCACCGGTAAACTCGGCGCGTCCCGGCGTAATATTTAAATCAACAGCCTGCGAAGTTACAGATATCGAGTCGGGTAAACGGTGCTCTGCTGATAAGGCAACTGCCGACGCTGAAAAAAGAATGAAGTGTAACAACAACACCCGTTTGATGGAGCGAAACACCATTGAAAAATTTCTCATTAATTATGTTCTGCCGCGAGAAGATAGGCCAAAGCTTACCGTCAGTCGCAATACAATACAAAGGGGATTTCGTGTCGTTTTTCTGCTGTAAACTACTGAATTGACTTGCTATTGCCATTATAAAATGAAAGTAAAGTTAAACCAGGGCAATAAACATGCGCGGATCAGTGGTGATCCGCGTTGACACTCATCCAGCATCATTGGAGAGGTTCAGGCCGATACAGCCAGGTAATTCTGCCGCCCTGAACATTAACATTGCTGAACGTTTTACTTTATTTACTTAACTCGTTTCTAAGGATAGCGGCGCCAGCGCTTAGCGCTTGCAGTTTCGCTTCTGCAACCCTGCGCGGCAATGGTGCCATACCGCAGTTGGTCGATGGATAAAGCTTATCGGGGTCGACAAACTTAAATACATTGCGCAGCGTACTGGCGACTTCTTCAGGTGTTTCAATAGCATGGTTCGCTACATCGATGGCACCAACCATCACCTTCTTGCCACGAATAAGCTCAATGAGATCCATCGGCACCCGCGAGTTGTGACACTCCAATGAAATCATATCAATCGCAGAGCGTTGTAGTTTTGGGAACACCTCTTCGTATTGGCGCCATTCTGCACCTAACGATTTTTTCCAATCCGTATTCGCTTTTATGCCATAGCCATAGCAAATATGCACCGCCGTTTCGCACTTAAGACCTTCAACGGCCTTTTCCAGCGCAGCAATGCCCCAGTCGTTAACTTCATCAAAAAACACGTTAAAGGCTGGCTCGTCAAACTGAATGATATCCACACCTGCCGCTTCTAATTCTCTGGCTTCCTGATTGAGAATTTTGGCAAATTCCCAGGCCAGTTTCTCTCGGCTTTTATAGTGGCTGTCATACAGAGTGTCAATCATCGTCATAGGCCCTGGCAACGCCCATTTAATTGGCTGCTGAGTTTGCTGACGTAAATATTTGGCATCATCAACAAATACCGATTGGGGTCGGGTTACCGCATCGACCACCACCGGCACGCTGGCATCGTAACGATTGCGAATTTTAACGGTTTTGCGCTGCGTAAAATCGACACCGCTTAAGTGCTCAATAAATGTCGTGACAAAGTGTTGGCGGGTTTGTTCGCCATCACTGATAATATCAATCCCGGCCTGTTGCTGAGCCAGCAAAGACAAACGCAGCGCATCCTGTTTGCCCTCAATAAGTTCGTCATCCTGTAATTTCCAGGGCGACCACAGTGTTTCTGGTTGTGCCAACCAGACGGGCTTGGGCAGGCTGCCAGCAATGGATGTGGGTAAAAGTGTTTTCATAATAGTCATACTGTTCGTTTTACTGAGTTACGTGGCGCAGTTCGCAGACCACTGTTCAAGCACTGTTTGGTAAGGTTTAATAAAGTGCTGCTCGACAAATTTGCCTTGTTTCACTGCTAAATGGCTGCGCTCTTCACGGTCATACTGAATTTGCGTAACCGAGTGATCAGGATGTTTTAAGTTGGGTTGATAGCACTTTCCCGCAACGGCATTGGCATTGTAGATTTCCGGCCGATAGATCTTTTGGAATGTCTCCATGGTGCTGATAGTACTGATGAGCTCAAGGTGTGAGTAATCATTAAGCAGATCGCCAAAGAAGTAAAAAGCCAGTGGAGCCACGCTGTTTGGCGGCATAAAATAGCGCACCTGCAGACCCATCTTGCGAAAATACTGCTCAGTTAACGACGATTCATTTGGCTGATATTCAACACCTAATATCGGATGCTGATTTTCGGTGCGATGATACACTTTGTTTTCAGACACGCTGAGGCAGATCACTGGCGGCTTCTCAAAGTGAGATTTATAAACATCAGAGTTCACAAAATGCTTAAAGATTTTACCATGCAATTCACCAAAGCTTTGCGGAATACTAAATTGCGCTTGATCCTTGTTGTGATCAGGCAGTACAACACTGAAATCATAGTCGCGCACGTAAGAGGAAAAGTTATTGCCCACAATGCCGGCAATGCGCTTTTCCGTGATGCGATCCACAATGGTAGCCTTGAGCATTTCAATGGTAGGGAACCCTTCCCCCTTACCCGCGATATCCATTTCAACAGAGATAATGTCCAGCTCAACTGAATACCGGTTGCCTTCAGCATTGTCCCAATGGGCTAACGCATTAAAACGGTTATCCACCATTTTGAGGGTGTTGCGCAGATTCTCACGGCGCATACTACCGCGCGCCAAATTTGCAAAGTTAGTGGTAATGCGTGTGTTGTCTGATGGCGTGTAGTTTTCATCAAAACTAACGCTCTTAATTGTAAATCTAACGTCGTTATTCATCATGATTCGCATTCTATTTTGTGAGATCAAACCTATTTTATGCATGGTTTTAGCTGAGGACTCAGCTCCAGCATGCACGTTCAACCAGCCGCTGTGGCTGTGGTTGAGACTACGGGTAGATTTATACGCAAATATTTACATGAATAAAAATGACTTTATTGCATTAATACATGAGTGTATCTCATGATTTATAAAAAGTAGTGGCTATGACGGTTGCAAAAATGCAAGCAGGCTTCTGCTCTTTACCATACAAGCTATAGCTTTTGCATGGTAAAGGGCGTTAAACCCCGTTTGTGTATAGCGTTAGAGGCGGAAGTCACCAGGTAGCGATAGACACCACGCAGTGACACACTGATTAACAGGTTTAACAAACGGCGTTCGTCTTTTGGAAAAGTCAGTCAGATGCGGCGATATTTAGCTTCAAACGCGCAATAGACACCGAACATAATAAAGCCGATACCAATCGCCCCCAACAAGTAAGGCCCAAAGCTTTGCTCAGTAAGCGTGGCTAATGCCTGTTGCAAACCGCCTGCTTCCGATGCGTCGTGGCGGTAAGCCGCTATCATAAAAAAGCTGCCCACCAGCAGGTATACCACGCCTCTGGCAGTGTAACCAATACGGCCAGCGTAACAGGTTGCTTTTTGTACAGCCAGCGAGAGTTTGTCGGTTTCAAACTTATCCATAAAATCAGCTTTAACTGCATGTTTGAACTGAATAAAAGCAAAGATGAGTACCGCAGCGCCAATAACCGCCACCAAGGCCATACCCCATTCATATTGCAGTAATTGCGCACTTAACTGCTCGCTGTTGGAGCCTTTCTTTTCACCCGAAGAGTCTTCACCCGTCAGTACTTTTATTCCCAAAAACGCTGCCCCAAAATAAAAAAGCCCCGAAACGAACAGGAATAATCGCATGATGATATCTTTGGCTTTAGTCATATCCAGAGACTCGGTGTTTAACATGCCCTGCAACCACCGCCATAGCGCATAGCACACCAGACCAGCGATCACAGCTATCAGTAAAAACTGCCCGAACGGTTGGGACTGTACGGTTTCAAAAACATGCTTTTGCGTGTTTTTTTCATGACTGACGGCAGAAATTACCGACGACAATATAAATAGACCAAGTAATGTATACATGACCGTTTTGGCACTGTAGCCCGCACTGGCAATCGCGCTCAATACTTTTGAAGAGTTGCCCATTGGCGGCTCCTGATCGTTAAATGCTTAAATATACACAAAGCTACTTCAAGAACTACGCCAGAGCTGGAGGATATTGAAATTTATATTTCTATGGATTTACTCATACGCATAGAGTGGGCTAAATAACAGAGGTTTGTTTACGTTGTGGCTGTCATGTATAAGCGACATGCCCAAGCATAGTAATGAATAGCACCAATCATTCCTTTAAAGCCCGGGCTATTGCAGCTTTGTATTGATTGGCGTCGAATACCAGGTCAGGAAACGCTTTGTAGCTCCAAAACAGCCCTTGTGATTTTTGGTCGCGTTTGTCGCGATAAGGGTTTTCCCATCGGCCCCAACTGACGTACTCATCAAAGGTGAGTACTTCGCCAGTCACAAACCAGCACTCAGTAACACCACAATCACATCCCAGCGGCATAAAGCGGCTGCCTGCAGTACAAAGCTCAGACTGCAAAGCCTTCTCGGACAACGCATCGGTGTATGCGCCATTGATTCGCTGACTATACTGCGCCTCATAATCACGAAACAAGTCCACCAGCGGTGCATCGTCTACAAGGACCTGGTAGATACGCCTGCGCGCAGCATCTTCATCGATGGATTTAATGCAAATCGTATTTAGCATAGCGGCTTCTACTGGCAACGTTTAATCTACAAGAATTAACTACTTTGTATTAAAAAACAATGACTGTCTTTAAATACGCTAAGCAAATTAGACAGCCACCCTCAATGGCTGCACAATAGTCACCTGGCCTGGCATAGTCATCTGATTCACCTGGCATAATTACCGTCTCGGCTTTTGCTGGCTTTACCTGCTCAAGCCACAAGTCTTATCTGTCTGTATGGGCGTTGAAATATATTACGTGTCTACGTTCATAGTTACCTTTAAATGGCATCACGCCAGGGAATAATTAGCCCAATGAGTTCAGATTACACCGCGATTTTACACAAGCTGTTTGGATTTGAGTCTTTTCGCGATGGTCAACAGGACGTCGTAGACAGTCTGTTGAACCAGCGGTCAGCATTAGCGATTTTCCCAACCGGCTCGGGCAAGTCGTTGTGTTACCAGTTTGTGGCAACTCAACTGCCCAATTTAACCCTGGTTGTGTCGCCACTATTAGCGTTGATGAAAGATCAGCTCGCCTTTTTGCACAGTAAGGGGATCGCTGCGGCCAGTATCGATTCCACCCTAACGCCAGAACAAAATAAACAGGTGATGAAGGATATACGTTCAGGAGAATGCAAAATCCTGATGGTATCGGTAGAGCGATTTAAAAACGAACGGTTCAGGCAGTTTATCGCCTCTATTAACGTGTCGATGTTGGTAGTCGATGAAGCCCACTGTATATCGGAATGGGGGCACAATTTTCGGCCTGACTATTTAAAATTGCCTGCCTATCAACAAGACTTAAATATCCCATTGGTTTTGCTTTTAACCGCCACGGCAACAAAAAAAGTTAAGCAAGACATGGCTCGCCGTTTTGCCATCGACAACTCCGATATAGTGCAAACCGGTTTCTACAGGGCTAATCTGAATTTGAACGTTCTGCCAGTAACGCAAGCCAGTATAGATCAGGCGTTACTGCAGACACTCGATCAACAAACTGGCGCCGGTATTGTGTATGTCACCTTGCAGCACACAGCTGAGCAAGTGGCGCGTTTTTTACAGCAACAGGGAATAAAAGCATGTGCCTATCATGCTGGGTTAGACAATGGTGTTCGGCAACACATCCAACAAGACTTTATGCAAAACAACCTGCAGGTAGTGGTGGCGACTATTGCCTTTGGCATGGGGATCGACAAATCAGATATCCGCTTTGTGGTGCATTACGATTTGCCCAAGTCGATTGAAAACTACAGCCAGGAAATTGGTCGCGGAGGGCGCGACGGGCAAAGTGCCAACTGCACGGTACTGGCAAACTTAGATGGCCTGGTAACCATAGAAAATTTTGTTTATGGCGACACGCCCGACCTGGTTGCCATTCAAAAAGTTATCAACGACATTGCCGCCCAAGACGCAGACACATCAGGTAGTGATACGTTTCAGTGGGAAACGCAAATCAACAGTTTATCTGTATTGAGTAATATTCGTCAGTTGCCCTTGAAAACCCTGTTGGTACAACTTGAATTAGCCGACGTTATTCGCCCATTATATGCCTATTTTGCCGAATTTAAATACCGCTTTATTACCGACAAATCCGATATTTTGAGCCTGTTTTCTGCAGAGCGAAGTGATTTCCTCAGCGCCGTATTTAGCCATACCGACATGAAAAAAACCTGGGGACAAGTGAATTTTGACAATATTTACCAGCACTATGGCGCAGAGCGTAGCAGAGTGATAAAAGCCCTGGAGTATTTACACGCCCATCAGCACATTGAGTTAGTAACGCGGCTGATCACCGATGTATACGAAGTAAACCAGTTAGCACTATCAGAGGCCGACCTTACGGCAAAATTAGCGCGGTATTTTGCCGAAAACGAACGTAAAGAAATACAACGTATCGCCGCACTGGTTCGGTTCTTTGAACTGGATAGCTGTTTAAATTATAACTTGTCGGCCTATTTTGACGATCAGCAGGCGCCGGAAAAATGCGGGCACTGCAGCGTTTGCAACGGCCAGATTGCCAAACTGGACTATTCAAGCCCGATCCCCACGCCAGATGAAGCCCAAGTTGCAGCGGCTATGACAGCGCTTAACCGGTATCTTGAAGGCAAGTTCGACGGTTCACTTACTGAGTCAATCTATTGCCGATTTTTAACCGCTATGGCAATGCCCTTATTTACGCGATTAAAAATAAAACAGGTTACCGGCTTTGGATGCTGCGAACAGTGCCGCTATGCAGATGTAAAAGCCATTGTTGGGTCATTGATGCCGGCCCACAGTTAGTACGCTCACTTGCACGTTTTTGAAAACCCCCCTACAGATAGCGTAAGCAAGCCCTTGATTAGCCTTTAAAGTAACCCCGGCAGTATTGTTCAATGCAGATGTAAACCGCTACCATAAGGCCTCCCAGCATACACGCGACAAGATCAGAAACATCGAAGATGCCCAGCCCTGTTAAAGGTTGCAGACACTCTTACAAACAGGCCCCAACCGTAACATAAAAAACTGCTGTCATAGGGTGCAATGATTTTTCATATAATGACAGAATGAAATAAGCGCCAGCGGTACTAAAAAAGCTCACACCCGAGTCTGCCACTCCAAAGATCCTGGATCTGATTACTGTAAATATAGGGGCGATACAACAATTCAATAACAATACATATCAATACACAAGTCAGCCCGACAGGCAGTGCAAGCGCAGTGGCGTGCATCTGCTCACCGGCCGTAACGCCCCGTTTAGCCAACATACCTAACGCCGTCCGCGTTGCCACCCGTTGACTCACGAGATGCTGTGTCTTTCAGGTACTCGTAAGCCGCTTTAACGCCATCATTATTTGAACCGCCAATCATTGCGTTGCTCACCTTTACCTGTGTTTATCGAATTGCCAGCCTGACACAAACAATACAGTCTCTAAACTGAACAAACTAACAGCATTACAGAAAACCCTGATAACTCATTGAATATCAAAAAATTAGAATCACAATCTATTCATCAGCCCGACGTATCATCACTTGCTTATTGTGAAACAGGTTTTCTACCTGTGAAAGAGTGGCATCATCGTCAAACATACTGGCATCCAGCGCTGACTCAACGCCAACCCAGGTGTCTTTACCGGCAGATTTAGCGGCATAAAGACAACTGTCAGCAACCGCCATTAGCGATGTAAAACTAATTGGCTTGCCTTGGGCTGCTATCACTGGTGGATAACACACGTAGCCAATAGAGCAGGTTTGGTTCAGCTTTTTGGTATCGCTAATTTTAAAATCCTGCTTGTTTATTATCTCTAGCATCCTTTGCGCCAGGTGAGCGGCTTCTTCTCTATCAATAAAACGCGCCACCGCAACAAACTCTTCACCGCCCCAACGCACTAAATAGTCAGATTGACGAAACACCTGGCTCATGCGGTGAGCAAGCTGACTAAGCATACTATCGCCAACATTGTGCCCGTAAGAATCGTTCACCTCTTTAAAGTCATCAAGATCGATAATAAACAGCGCAATATCCGCTTCGGTGGGCTTGTCGGTTTTGCCGGTATACCAGTCAAAATAAAGCCGGCGGGATCGCTCTAGATCAGCTCCGACCTGATTTTCTAAAAATCGCCGATTATGCAGACCGGTAAGCTTATCCGTCAGGCTTATCGTTTCTACTTCGCGATAAGCGGCCGACAATTGATGGTTTTTCTCCTCCAGTTGCTGGGTACGCTGAGCGACTTTTAGCTCGAGCTGACGATTAACCTGACGCTGGAGAAAGCGCCCGTAAAGCAATATAACGAGTGACAACACACATATCACGGTAATTGTTACTGTCATCCATAACATGCGAGATGTTTGCTGTAACGCCTGTTCTTTTTCAAGCAGCTCTATTTGATGAGCCCGACGTACAAATTCCGCCTGAGCCTGCACTTTTGCTATGCCCTCAACACGAATGTCGTTCAGACGTTGATCGTCGAGCTGCTTTTGTCTTTGTAACGCCTCAAACGCTTGCTGCAACGAGTTATTCGCCAAATGCACTTTTACCCGTAAAGCTTCAAAATCAGACTCATGGGCAAGCTCTTTATTTTGTTTTGCTTGTTCAAGACCAGCATTAATATAATACAACGCCGATGTATAGTTTTTTTGCTGGTATTCAAGCTCTGCAGCAATTTCATAGGCGTCGACCAATAGACTGCGATAGTCGCTTTCAATCGCACGTTCAATCACGCCATCAATTAACGTTTTGGCCGCTGAAAGATTACCACTGTCCAATTCTAACTTGGCCAACGACGATAATGCCCAGTCGGTATCTCGTGGTGTCTGGATTTTACGAAACAGTGCCAGCGCTTTGAGAATGTGTGTACGCGCCTGATCGTGTTGACCCATGGTATTGAGTAAATAGCCTATTTTATTATGGCTATAAGCAATGTTCTTTTTATCACCTGAGGCAATATCCAGTTTCAGCGCATCCTCAAAATAGACCAATGCCGTGTCGAGATCGCCCATCACCCGGCGCAAATCACCTATATTGTATAACGCGCTGGCCACCCCCGGCTGATCGTTAAGCTCAGTGTTCATTTCCAACGCTTTTTGGTGGGCTTGCAACGCTTCTTCGTAATACCCCATTTTTTCCAGTATTACGCCAATACTGTTATGCGCTGAACTAATGGCATCTTTGTCGTCTGACTGCCGAAATATCTGCATCGCCAAATACACATACTGCAATGCCAGAGAATAATTAGACTGATACCGATAGGTTAATCCCATCTGCCGGTATGCTTGCCCTAACCCCTTTTGATCATTAACGCTCTGATACAACTCCATTGCCTGTGTCAGTTTACTCTGGGCCACATCATAGCGATTTCGTTCCATTGCATTGCGGGCTTGCTGATATAACGCCTGGGCCAGAAGTCCGGGATTATCCTGCTTCGTGGCAAGTGTCATTAAACGACCAGCCAATTCATCGGCACGTTGCATAGCGCCAGCAAGTCGCGCATCGGCAATCTGCTCAGCCAAACCATTAACTGACTCTGTCTGCGCAGTTAAAGGAAAAGCGATAAACACCCAAACCGACATCACAAGCCACCAACAGGCTGAACGATAAGACATGAAAAACCTCAACTACAGGGTATTGATAATCGCGTCAATGCGTATTCTATTCATTATATTAGCAACAACTGATTTGTTCTGCCGGATGTTGACGGGTACATCCTACAGATGTGTATTTGAGTGCAACGCTTAACCGTCTGTTTCGAGTAATTTCACCCAATGTGGCGACACGTCTAAATGCTCAAGAATGATTTTTATACAAACCAGTACGGGCACGGCCAGCAACACCCCAACGACGCCCCACAACCAACCCATGATGGCGAGCCAGACGATAATGACCAGAGGGTTTAGCCGTAGACTTTTGCCTAAAATAGACGGGGTTAAGAACTGAGATTCGAGAATATTGATACACAAAAAAATGGTCGATGGAAGAAATGCTGCAGAAACTAAGCCGTATTGCACAACACCGACCATTAATAAAATGGTGCAACTAAACAACCCGCCTAAGTAAGGTACAAAGTTTAGCAAGCCTACGAGTGCTCCCCATAGCAATGCATCTTCTACACCAAGAAAAGAGAACGCAATGGCAGTACAGATGCCTAACAAGCCGTTAATCATGCTGATAGTAACAATATAACTGGACAGGCGTTTTTGAATCTGACTGACTAATACAATAGTGCGCCGCTTATTGGTCACTGCGGGGAAATCCTGAATAAATACTTTAAATAGCGCCTGCCCGTATATGAGCAGAAACAATATCAGGATAATGCTTCCGAACACTTGCGCAAAGAGAAATGGCGCATTGGACAGCACTGATAAGAAAGCCTGTGCGCTGCCCTGTTTCAGTTGGCCTGTTACGACGCTCTCTTTTTCTTCTTCGGCGACTTTAGCTTCTTCATCTTCAAACCAGCTACTAAAAAATGAAGTTTCTTCTGCTGCTTTTTTGTTTGCTTCCTCACCGTTTAACTGAGCATCCGTTTGCCCTTTCTCAAATTTTTCACTAATTTCCTCTATGTGATCAGAAAATTTAGCGGATAACATAGGTAGTGCATCCATCCATCGCTCTGCGGGTTTAACTAACTGCACACCCAAAAAGGAAAATGGCGCCACAACCAGGCCAATCAAAACAAACGCCGAGATGGTTCGTGGAATATATATTTTACGGGCTAAGGTAACCAGTGGGCTAAGCAGCAGCGCAACAAAGGCAGAAAAGACCAAAGGTATAAATAACGTTTTAGCCAGATACAGCGTGTAAATAACTGACATCAATAAAAATACTTTTAGGAGCTTGGTTTGTCGTGCCTCCCGGAGAGTAATACCGGATTGCTCCTGCCATTTAGCGGGCTGTTCTTGTGCTTCAGTCGCTTCATCGTTTTTATACGTCAATCGTATTTCCTCTCATTTTTGCACTATTCCCGCAGACGCGTTATACGTTTATTGTCAGTGTTTTGGTCAACCAACTTATTCCATACTATACGTTGCGTGTCAGCAGAAAACTAAGCCTATAATATTTTTTTTCTCCCTGTCATACTCTGTTCCCTAAACAAACAGTCAATTATTAGGTTAAGTAATGGCTGCTTTCGGTCTATTGAAATAACAAGACGCACAACGGTGTAACACTACGTTGTCCAGGAGAATAGAATGGTCGCCAGGTACCATGACATTAAAAATATAGATTTACTCACACTATCGGGGCTGCTTTTATTAGCGGCATGTTTATGGGCATTCGTTGAACTGGCAGGCTTAGTTATCGATGGCGGCACCGCTGGGGTCGATAAACAATTATTGCTGATGTTTCGCTCTGCAGAGGATTTGTCTGATCCCATTGGAGCGCATTGGGTAGAAGAGCTAATGAGAGACGTCACAGGTCTGGGCGGTGTGGGGATCCTGACTTTTTTTACTATTATGTCAGCCGCTTACCTGGTGATAATAAAAAAATCTAAAATGGCCATTTTTGTCATTGTTGCCATTGCCACCGGAACGCTGTTGAGCTTTGCACTTAAATACGGATTTGACCGACCCAGGCCTGATTTAGTGCCCCATGGCAGTTACGTATATACCCACAGTTTTCCAAGCGGTCATTCATTAATGTCGGCGCTGGTGTATTTTACACTGGCCAGCTTGCTTGCACGTGTTGACAGCCGAAGACGAGTAAAAATATTTTTATTTTTTATGGCCTCGTTGCTCACGGTAAGCATTGGCATTAGCCGGGTATACCTTGGCGTTCACTGGCCCTCTGATGTGGTAGCCGGATGGACTGCTGGTGTGTTCTGGGCCACCTTGTCGTTTATGGTGGCCTCCAGAATGCAATCGTCAGGGAATATTGAGCAAGAGGGCGAGGAAGTCAGCGCCGAACGTCTGGGCGAGGCCACCAACGCACCTGATAAATGAAACCGCGGTACAACAAAAGTAAAAAACCAGCTGCAAAGCTGGTTTTTTAATGCCTTTACTGAAGCTTTATGAGACGGCCGCCTTCTTTGTCTTCAAGCACATAGATGTTGCCTTCGCTATCCTGCTCCACTTCGCGAACCCGTTTACCCCATTCATAACGTTCCGCTTCTGCCACGTTCCACTTGCCTTTATCATCCTTGTTAAAGGCAACACGGACTAACGCTTTTGATGACAAACCGCCAATAAATCCATTGCCTTTGAAATCACGGAATTTATCACCCTTGTAAATAATAAACCCAGCGGGGCTGATGGCCGGAACCCATGCCAGCTCCGGTGCTTTAAAAACAGGATAGTCCTCATGATTGGGTATTTTCACACCTGAGTAATGATCGCCCTGTGACACCATGGGGTAGCCGTAGTTGCGCCCCCGCTCTATCATGTTAAGTTCATCGCCATGACGTGGCCCCATTTCGTGCGCCCACAAATTACCCTGCTCATCAAAATCTATGCCCAGTGGATTACGATGGCCCAGTGTCCATATTTGCCCGGTCACGCTGCCGTTACCATAAAACGGATTGTCTTTAGGCACGCTACCATCGTCATTTAAGCGCAGGATTTTACCCAGGTTCATTGCCATATTTTGTGCTGGCGTAAATTTTTGTCGCTCGCCTGACGTTACAAACAAGTAGCCATCGGGTGAAAATACCATTCGATGGGAATAATGCCCATTACCGGTTACTTTGGGAGATTGGCGCCAAATGAGTTCTCTGTTTGTCAGGCTTGCACCATTCTCAGTAATGTTAAGTGTGGCCCGCTCAATCACGGCTCCGCTGAATTCGTCGTCTTTTGGGTCGCGCTCGATATACGACACATAAATGATGTTATTAGTGGCAAAATCAGGGTGTACAATCACATCACCAAGACCGCCTTGTCCCCGCGCTGTCACATCAGGCACATTGGAAACGGGGAAGCGTTTTTGCTGGTTTTCGTCGAGCAACCACAATGTGCCGGTCTTTTCTGTGACCAGACTATGGCCATCGGGTAAAAATGTCATCGCCCATGGGTGATCAAAAGACGACCTGACCTGACCAACGAGCGTAGTGCCCTCGCTGCCTTTCATTTCGACTTGCGCAGCCGAACCTGACTGCGCAAAAGCGCCAAATGACGTCGCTATCAAAGTCACTAAAAAAGCTATCTTATGACGCATGATAATTGGTTTTGTAACGTTTGAATTCACAATGGTTTCCTACCTTTTCAATGTTCGCGTAATACCCACTACACTATTTTTCACATCACGGTGCAGCACGCAAATAATTATTAGTAAGATAGTTACGGTTATTAGTTCGGTTCGGCTCAACGAATAGTGGTATTACTGCTTTACTTAACCATTTAAATAAAACCGCCTTAACACCGCAATAAGTTAAGGCGCTATTAACATGTTAGCTTTGCTTTTTTTTGGTAAAACACATAGTGGCTAATCACTGCGGTTTCCAACTTCACGGCAAAGACCAGTAATAAAGTAGGCCAGGTCAGCAAGTCCTGTATCGATAAGATTGCAATAACGGCTATATGAGTAACGCGTTATGGGCGAAGATCTTCGGGCGGGGCGATTTCACTGACATTCACAGTCATACTTTGCGGTGCTACGGCTGGCCCGAACTGCGTGAAGGTGGCAACATCAGAGGCATCATGACCAAAAGCAATCGCCACGCGCGCACCACTTGAATCAGGCTGTGTAGCATCGAACGTGTACCAGCGCCCACCTACATAGGCTTCAAACCAGGCATGCATGTCCATTGGGGTTAATCCGTGCAAATAGCCCACCACCATTCGGGCTGGAATACATAAGCTGCGACACATTGCGATGCCCAGGTGTGCAAGCTCGCGGCACACACCTTCGCGAGATTGATTGACCTCTGTGGCAGACAACTGAAAGTAAACTGAGTCGGGGTTAAATCGCACGTTGGTGCGGATCCAGTCTTCAAGTGCCGCCACTTGTTCATACCCCGGAACACAGCCTGCAACAATGTTGTGCGCCATATCCACAAAACGATCCGACTCACAATACCGTGATGGCAGCAAATAACCCAGCAACTCATTGGGCAGCGTATCTACTTCGTTAAAACCAGCCCAGCGGTCCCCTATAGGTACCGGTGACGTTAATACATGGGCAGACGTCCTCACTGAGAACATGCCGACTGGCGCAACCAAACGCTGGCATGCATTGCCAAAGCTATCATTGTACTCGGTAACCGGTACATTAGGCGTAATCATATAGGTTTGCTTTGCGACCCATTGGCTTAAATCGTTCCGCGGGCGCAACATCAGAATAAACGGGGTAGGCGTTGTTATCTCAAAGGTAAGATTGCACTCTGTTTTTAGCCACATACCCAGATTAATTCCTTATAGGTTACTTGCAAGGCCACTGCAAACGAGTGACTCATTGATGATCTATTCACCACAGTAACAGCGTTTGGATAGCACGCCTAGCGGTTTGTGATGCCCGCCGTGATCGCGCTATCTGGCGACGCCGGATTATTTTGTGTTTTGTTGGTTTGCAGCTACCGCAGGCGAACGTTGCGCGGGCTGATTATTTTGCGCCGCATGCATTAAACTTGTTGTAGGTGCTGATGATTGATTGTCTTGTGATGAGCTTTCCGCTTCTGTTTGCGTTGAGGACGGTTGCACTGGGGCTACACTGGCGTTTACCGAAGCAGGTGTCAGGGTTTGAGAATGTTGAGTGGATGTTTGTGCAACAGGCGTGCCTAACGGCTGCGCAGACTCAGTTACAGCTGCTTGCGTATTGCTTTCGAACCCATCAGGCGCGGGCAACCCATCAAATAAGGTAGTGAGTCCTTCACGCCATGAAGTACTAATGTGCGAAAAATACGCATCATCTTCGGTAATATGATATTGGCTGTTAAACTCAAACTGGTTCGGTTTTACACTCACCAAATCAATGGGTAAACCCACTGAAATATTGCTTCGCACAGTTGAGTCAAGCGACACCAAAGCACACTTTATAGCATTAACCAGTGTGGTTTCCGGCTGCATAAATCTGTCCAGCACGGGCTTACCGTATTTTGTTTCACCAATTTGAAAAAACGGCGTTTCTTCGGTGGCTTCTATGAAATTGCCTTCAGAATATATCAGGAACAAACGTTGAGGTTCACCGGCAACCTGACCACCGACAATAAAATTAACCCCCATATCAACCTTTGTCTGGTCTAAATAAGCGGCGGTTTCTTTTCTGACTTCACGCAGACATTCACCAAACAAGGTGGCGACATCAAATAATGACTTCGCATTCCACACGTTAGGCACGTCCGGATCGTTGGCGCGTTGCTCTATGAGATTCACCACACTCTGTGTAATCGATAAATTACCCGAGGTTAAGGTCACAATTACACGGTCTGTGCCATTGTTGTAGGTACGCATCTTTTTGAAAGAAGATATTTGATCGACACCCGCATTAGTTCTGGAGTCGGAGGCGAAGACCATGCCTTCATTCATTTTTAGCGCCAAACAATACGTCATGGGTTATCTCACAGCAAAGAGGCTAAAAAGCATAAACTACATTTCTTCTCTATACAACAAATGCCGGATTCTCCGCAGGCCATGACTGACACCGTTTATTTACAGTGTCTAAAAGTACATTGCTACATATGACGAGATTTTCGATACATCTTGGAAGAACTGTTCGATTTAATTCTTTAGCCTATACTTTTTAAATAATTGAGACATAAAGTTTGCCTCGTGTGTTTATGGCTAAGCTTTAAGGCGTCTCGGTCGCTCCGCTAAGTGGCGACTTTATGTTTGTGTCATTAAGTGAACACTGAATAGTATTTAACAACAAGTATAAATGATGTTATCACTGATGAATTACTTACCAATGGGTTTGCAGAGAATTTGCCGTGTTTAAAATTGCTAACCAGCCCCGCGAAACACTTTCTAAACGGCGTTTTAGGTATCCGGCACAACTACAATGGTTTGCGCTGTTAGCGGCATTGATGTGGGTGGTGGGTGCGCTGTTGGTGTGCCGCGAATTGGTTACCGAAAAGCTCAACCAAAGCCTGCAACTGAGTCAACACCAACTCGACAATGAGACAAGCTTAATTGCACGGGTGTTCGACCAGAACCTGCATCAGGCTGAGCAGCTCTCGCGAACATTATCTTTCGATCGGTCTTATTGGAAAGTACTGAAAGACTCGCAATTAAAAAATGATGCTTACTCAAGCATGGATATAACCGGCCTCAGGGAACACATCTTCAATCTTGAAAACGCCGTTGAAACTAACGAACAATTTAAAACCATAGAAAGAGAAATCAATGTCAATCAGGTATTCATGCTCGACAACAAAGGCTATTGTGTTGCCTCGGGCCGCAGTGGAAAAGAAAATGACTGCCTCGGTACACACTATGATAATCGGCAATATTTTGTTACCGCCAAGGCTGAGGGGACAGGCAGACAATTCGCCATTGGCCGGGTTCACTCAGTGCCCTCGTTTTTTTTCGCCACCGCAATCGCTGACAAAGACAATTTTCTGGGCGTTATTGTCCTTCGGGTACTAACGTCTGACGTGGTCGACTTTATTCGCCTTGACCGCTCCCTTACCTTGGTGACCGGTGAGGATGGCGTTGTGATCGCAGGCTCTGAACCAGATGCAATGTTTAATCACATTGGTATGGCACTTTCCCCGCTTCCCGATATGAGCAAATATCGAAGTCTCTATAAAAAAAATACGCTTCAACCCCTACCGCTGCACCTGGCGACAAACAACATGAGCGATCACTTTGCTATTTGGCTCTGGCAAAACCAGAGGCATCTGATGTCGAAGCAAGAGGTTGAGTCTGGTGATTTCTATATTTACAGGTTTACCAATATTGAGAGCGCATTCGCTCGTGCACGCAATCACTGGACGCTGAGTATTGTTACTGTAGTGGCCGGGTTGCTGATTATTCTGTTGGTAGAGCGAAGCCTTAATTTTAGCGCTCAACGCAAATTGCACCTTGCTCAGATGTCAAAAACAAACCAGCAACTGTCAGAAGCTTCAAAAAAATTGTATGAGCAGACGATAACCGATCACTTAACAGGCTTGTATAATCGGCGTTACTTCAATGAAAGACTAAATAAAGAAGTCAACCGCCGTAATGAGCACACGTCTCCACAAAGCAATAACGGCGAGCCATTGAGCATTCTGTCTATCGATGTCGATAGGTTTAAACAAATCAATGATCGCTATGGCCACCTGGCTGGCGATAAAGCTCTGAAAACCATTGCAGAGATTTGTAAGGCGTCAGTGAGACCTTCAGATGTAGTGGCCCGTATCGGTGGTGAAGAATTTGCTATTTTACTGCCTGGCATCGATAAAATGGGCGCTCAGGCACTTGCCGAGCGCATTCTGCACAAGTGCGCAGCGACTGAGATAAATTTCGAACAGTCGCGTTTCAAACAAACCTGTTCAATTGGCCTGGCTCAGCTGACAGCGAATCAAACTTCTACACAGCTACTTTCACAAGCAGACGAGGCGCTATACCTGGCCAAAAACAGAGGTCGGAATCGTTTCGTTATCGCAGAATAATAAGCAGTGTCGCCTGCACTGAGTATGCCCCACAACCATCATTCGCTCGCCCTTGGCTAGTTAGTAGATGACAACATGGCTTTTTCTCCATCTAATTTCCCTACATACAGGCCGTCGGGCTCTACCAGCAATAGTTCGCCGGTAAGTCCACGTTTAATACCACTGTCGATGGCAATGACTTTGTTATCATAAAAACCCATTACATGTTCTTGCGTGGTATGGCCAACAACGATGTGTGTAACCGCAAAGTGGGTCAGCAGAGTATCGATGTCGTCAGTGGAAGCCCTTGGCTCCCTAAAGTAGCCACGATACCAGACAGGCCCCTCTGAGTTGTGCACGAATTGGCCAAACCCGGTTCGCGACGATTTGTCTTTTGCTACCAGCCTTTGTGTAAAAGCCTGGTTAATGTCTGCCAGTGTTTTACCTTGCTGCGCTAAACTGACATGCAAGCCACCATGCAAAAACAATATATTGTTAATCTTTACCAATACGTTACGACTTTGCAGCCACTGCCCCAACACTGTGGTTTTACTAAATAAATTTGGGATAGACTGGTGAAGAACCCGCTCTGTTTGTTTATATTTCTCGTGCAGGTATCGCAAGTCTCCGTTTAAAACCATGACCTCATGATTTCCCAGTAGTAGGTGTACGAATCCGCCGGCATCCCGGGCTTGTTTGTCGAGTTGGTATAGCATCCAAAGGCTTTCTGTTACTGTAGGGCCGCGATCAAACACGTCACCAGTGATCACCAAATGACCAGTACCATATCGCCAGTTGCCTTCTGTATCGATTACCCCGTGAGCACGCAGCAGGCCTTCTAGCAGATGATACTGGCCGTGAATATCACTGATAGCTGCAATACGGGACACATTGTCATAGGTCAATTGAGGCCGGTTGGCAATTTCGTTACTAAGCTCAGCACTCAGGTTGCATTTTTCAACCCGTTTGCGAGTATCCGGAGGAGGAAATTCAAAACGTTTGTTTTGCCCGTTGCATACCCAAAGGGCTTCCCAGGTGTCAGAATGTTTGAGTACGTAGGGGCCATCGCTATATGTCGTTGACTGATTTTCTGAGCACGCAGATAGAATAAACACTAAGGCAATATAAAGAGACAGTTTCATTCTGTTCCTATAAAAGTAACGAGCGGCAGCAATCAATCATAATTAGCAGAAAGGCTGAAACTACATTTGTGTTACAAAGGAGAAGGCGGCCATATGGCCGCCGTTTTAGCTTAAAAACGAATTTCAGCGCCAGCATAGGCAAATCGACCTACACCACCACCATAGGCACTGTTAAAGTTACCGCGCCCGCTTTCGGTATTGTCACCTGTATTAGGCACCCATGGCCCCAGATTGTTAAACAGGTTCCGTACCCCGCCATAGAACTTAAGATCCCATTTCTGTTGCGTATCCATGCGATAGGAAAACGACAGATCGTGGGTAATATACGATCCATAGTACAAATAATAAGGCGTTTCAGGATTGCTTATCGCGTCAGGGTCACCCGCGTCCAGGAGTGCCTGGTTTTCGGCTTTCAGCTCTTCCCAGTCTTCTACCCGATCAAAGTCGTCGACAACTGATCCTTTGTACCTGGTTCTCCAGCGAATGCGTAAATTGTCGTAGCGCCACGCTATTGAAGCCGTCGCTCGATCGGTAAATACGCCACTGCTGAGTTCGCCGTTGTAGTCATTGGTTTCAAGACCGTCATTACCTACAAACGAGGTTGAACGCTCAATGACATGGTTCATGTCTGCTTTAAAGGTTAATGATCCCCACTCCTCTACATCGTATTTATAGGCAATAGACAGGTCATAACCACGAGCGGTCTCTTCATTCAGGTTAAACTGACGCTGTATAATTTGCGTTATTTGCCCTTCAGAATCGCGGGTAATATCGCCACAGAAACTATTGTCAGCGCCATAAGCAACCGTTGAGTCATAACACTCGCGCAGGATATCCGCATTCGGGATTTGGGTAATCGCATCCTCAATAGTGATGTCATAATAATCTATCGCCAGTTGCAGCCCCTCTAGTTGCTCAGGCGACATTGTAATGCCCAGAGTGTAAGTATCTGCGGTTTCTTCAACGAGGTCTTCGTTACCAGCATTGGGAGAGTAACCGGTATTTTCATCGATAAACACGCCATCTTCAGAGGCCGCAATACCCGCTAAAATGGCCGGATCCTGACGACAAGCATCATGGCCTGGATCGTCAGACGTTAAGGTAACGCCATCACAAATATCGGTAAAACTATCGTAGTCGCCACGTGGTGGAGAGATGAGCTCGGTGATATTGGGGGCTCTTTGAGCGCGAGCATAGTTAGCTCTAAGCGCATAGCCGTCGATGGGTTGCCATAATAATCCGGCGCGATAACTGGCCATAAGATCAATGTTTTTCTGGCTGTAGTCTGCCAGACGCAACGACAGATCCAACGTGAGGCTTTGTTGGCCTTCAGCATTAGAAAGCAAAGGTACGCTGGCCTCAGCGAAAGCTTCCTTAACGGTTACATCGCCTTTAAAGTTTGGTACATCATTAAAGGTAATCGCCAGGGCTCTCAGCGCCGAATCAACATGTACTTCCTGTTCATCTTTACGGTATTCAAAACCAAAGGCAGACGTTACAACACCCGCTGGTACCGAGAACAGATCACCGGCCATATAACCGCCAAGGGTAAACTGGCTAATGTCGGTATCAATAATCGGGTTGGCGCGGATATAGTCTGCCGCTTCTGGTGTAATGCTGTTGTAGCCAAAGATATTAATGGGTACACAACCGTCATCTCTGGCGCTTTGGTCAGCACACTGAATGGTCTCGCCATCGTCGGCATATTCCGCATTCAGAGCATTACGCAACTTAACGATACTGATTTCATTGCTGCGTCGCTGTTCTTGTTTGAATTTGCCGTAGCCAACAGACAGGTCCCAGTCCCACTCACCATCAAACGCTGTGCCCTGCAAGCCAAAGTATGTCCGCAACGTTTTACGCTGGTTGTCATTTACGATATCACCCACTTCGTTGAAAGACCGATCCCAACTAACACTGCTCCCTGCGGTTTCACGAATTGCGTCAGGAACATAAGGGTTATCCGGCGAAATAGAACCGGGAATGATCAGTGAAGATTCGCCGGTGACCGGATCAACCAATAGTTCATCATCGTTATAATCCTGACCTTCAGGCGCTTTAGTGTTCACCGAATGATTGTCGCTGTACTGCAGGTGCATTTTGGCGGTGATGTCGTCAGTGAGGTCATAATCTAACTTCAGGGCAACTGCCAGTTTGTCGTTAGGAATTTTAAGCAGGTCGTAGGGCTCGGCATTAAAACCGTCCCGCTCTTCAACAAAACCTTCGGTGAGGCCATTTTCAGGATGATAGAACCAGTCATTTCCTTCAAATGTACCGCCAGGTGTATTGTCGGAGCGCTCACGCCAGTCATCAGGAGTAATATCCCGCATGCATTGGTCGCCATCGACGGTATTCATTTCATTACACAATTTGGATGTGTTGTAGTCATAACTTGACTCGTAACGGGCTCTGTCGCGTTCAGACGGATCCAGTCCAAACTCACGGTCCCATGACGCGGCAAAGTAAAGATATCCGCGGTCATTGGCAAAGTCAGCACCATAGCCGGTATCAATGGTAAATTCGCGCGCACCGCCTTCTACGCTTTGGCCGCCACGAAAATCAATATCGAAGCCCGTTTTACCCGACTCAGTTATAATATTAACCACGCCTGCAATCGCATCTGAGCCGTAAATAGCTGAGGCACCACCGCTGATAATTTCAACCCTGTCGACCATAGAAGAAGGAATGGTACTCAGGCTGATGTAATTACCGCTATAACTGTTTGACACGGCTCGGCGGCCATCAATAAGGGTCAGTGTACGGTCGGTGCCCAGATCTCGTAAATCTATGGTAGAAAGACCGGTATTCTGGACACTCGATTGAGAATTAGTGTTGCTGGAACCGGCGCTGATAGACGGGATTTGATCAACCAGGATATCGGCCAGTTCACCCAGGCCAGAGTCTTCCAGTTCCTCGCTGTCCATAGACATCATAGGGGTCGCCAAAGAGAAACTGTCTCTTTTTATGCGTGTACCGGTTACTGCGATCTTTTCAACTTGCTTGTTGTCTGTTGCTAACGGGGCTTCCTGAACCGTATTGGCAGTGGACTGAACTTCCACTTCCTGCGCTGATGCCATCACACAGGTGCCACTCAATATGGCCGCCTGGATGGCGAGAGTCAATTTTTGCTTATTCATTGTGCATGTTCCCGGATTGTTATTATGAAGCCACCCGGCAGAGTTTACTGAATGGCTTAGTCTGTTTTATGCAAGAATGTATAAACAAACAATCTGCAACAGGTCGTTTCTTCACCACTTTTGTATCTATTTCATCTCTATTTACATTTTTAGCTTTAATTTTCATTAAGTTATAACACACTGTCTAAAATAAGTTTCTGCCGGGTTACGCTCCCTTGCCATTGATACAAACATGGGTATCGGGTAAAGTTCCTTTACGTTAGCAGCTGTCCTTCAAGACGTTACCTCGATTACTAAGCGTATCAATGAACTTGCGACAAACCTATAGACTGGGAAATTTCAGGGTCGAGCCGCTGGAATGTGCGCTTTATCACCCTCAGCATGGCAAGCAAAGCCTTCAGCCCAAGTTTATTGACGTGCTTAATTATTTGGTACAGCAATACCCCAAGGTGGTATCCAGGCAAGAATTGATAGAGCAGGTTTGGCAGGGCAACGAATATGTTGGTGAAAAAGCCCTGACAAATGCGGTATGGCACCTTCGCCAGGCGTTAAAAGCGGATAACAGCGACGAGGTTATCGAAACTATTCGTAAAACCGGCTACCGCTTGCTACTTGCGCCGGATGTTGACGCCGCCGGAACACCTGAAACAGAACCCCTTAGCCCATCCGGGTTTCTGCTCGCCAGGTACAACATATTAGTCGCGAGCCTGGTGATGCTGATTATCGCGTTATTGGTTTACACAAACTGGCCTTCACCAGCGCCGTCTTCGAAGCTCCCCATAACCGTTACCACAGAACCGGGACTGGAATTATTTCCTGCCCCGTCGCCAGATGGGCGTTACATTGTCTATAAATGGTTGGGGCAAGGCGGTCAGGCTGACTTATTCAAACGTGATCTGCAACAACCTGAACTGGGCGCCATTCGCCTGACCTTTGATCAGGCCTACGAGGGGCATTCTGTTTGGAGTAATGATGGGCGCTACCTTTACTTCAGCCGTAAAGACCGCGAAATTGACCAATGTGATGTGGTTCGTATGGACATGCAAAGTTTTCAGGAAACCTTTGTTACTCAATGCCCTACTTTTGGTGGCTATCACTACATTGATATTTCGCCGGATGACAAAACGCTGGCCTTTTATGGCGATGAAGACGGTGCAACCCGCTCTGGAATATATACCTTAGATTTAACCGACAAATCAGCTACGCCTAAGCGTTTTTCCTGCGATCAGGATTGCTCCCACAAAGAACGTGACATGGCCTTTTCACCCGATGGTCGCTATATGGCGGTTACCCGCCGGTTTAATTCCTTTAATGAAAACATTTTCTTGGTTGAACTGACATCCGGTGAAACGCACCAGTTAACCTTTAATGAAGAAGACATCGTTGGTTTAAGCTGGCATCCGGACGGCACTAAACTGGTTTACGGTGTGCAAAGGGCTGATACCCGAACAGGGTACTTGCTGGATGTCGACACTATGCAGCGCCAGCCTCTAAGCATTGAGGGGCTAAGCTACCCGAATTTCGCCCGCAAAACGCCGCTGCTGTTTTTTCAATATCGTAAAGAGCAGTATCAGATTGCAGCCTGGCCCTTGGATCAGGAAGTAAACAGTAGTCCGTTTCCAGTGTTGCAATCAGGCTATAACCACAAATCTCCCGACTACCATGAGACATTGCAACGCATTGCCTATTTATCAAATGAAACCGGTCACTATGAAATCTGGACAGCAGATTCAGATGGCAGCAATCGTAAGCAACTAACCCACTTAGGCCGCTCGTCGCGTTATCCTAAATGGTCGCACGATGGGCAATATATTGCTTTTTTAGCGCCCGATGAAGATGGCGATGGCGATCACGTTTATCTGGTTGAAGCTGCCACCAAGCGTGTACAGCAACTCTCCAGTCCGTTTAATAGCCATAACCGGCCATTTTGGTCGCCCGATGACAGTGCGATTTTAACCACGGTGTTTACCCCACAACATTCTGATATTTATCGTTTTAGCCTGTCAGGAGCTTCCCCTGAAAGGCTAACCCATAACCGGGGTCGATACGGGGTGATGCCCGATGAACATACCCTGATATACAGCACCTGGCGCCGGGGCTTGTGGAAGCTCTCACTTCACACCGGAGAAACCGTGGAATTGCTCAATAGTGATACCTTCCCCCACCGCTATGCATGGACCGCGACCACTGAAGGGATCTATTACCTGGTTGAAGAAGATCAGTATCAGGAACTGCACTTTTATAATTTTGCCAATCAGGAACACGCAGTGCTGTTAAGAACACCGCGCTCAACCTTTGTTGGTGACGGCGATCTGCGGCTGGATATGGGCGAGCGCCGAATACTGTTTACTAAAACCTTGTTTAATCAATCGGACATCAAATATGTTACGGTTGATGAGTAGGTTTGGGATCGAGTAACAAACCGCTCGGTTGCGATTGAAGCAAGGCATTGACCTGCTGTTCAAAGCTAGCCAGACTCATTTGCGCCAGTGCCTGTAGCAACTGCTGCTGATAATCCGCATCACGCCCGTACCGGTAGTTATAAACCAGTGTACCCGAAGCACTTTCATTATTTATATAAGGCTGTTGTAACTCACTCACGAGGTTTGCCTTTACCTGATTAAATTCCTCTTCGCTTAGGTGCGCAACATGATCGCTAAACCAGCCGTTAAATTCTTCCACTCGTGCCAGTAATTGCGCCGAATTTAATTTGTCTGATTGCACATAAAAGCCCAGGTAATCCTGGCCATATTTGGTAAGTGCCCTGGCCTTTACCGAATAACCCAGTTGCTCAATGGTACGCAACTGATGGAAGAATGGCGCACGCGCCAGAGCCCCGGCCATGGCGATCATGGCATCTGAGCGAGGAGTGTTTGTGGTAGGAATATACATTAGCCGTATGGCTGAATCACCACCGTTAGCGCTGTACACTTGTTCCATTAGCGCATGATGCGGTGGTGTCCAGATGGCTGAATGTGCGGTGGCAGGCTCGATGACTTTACTTAAAAGTGGCTGTAATGTGTGGTTATTACTGCGCCATAGTTGTTCAGTAACCGCACCATAGTAAAGGCTCGTGAGGTGTGCAGTTTGCAGATAACCCGATACAAATTCATCGTATGCCTGTTCATTAAAATGAGCAAAATAATCTTGTCGGTCTTCGTGGACCACGGACAGGCCAAGCGCGCTGTTAAGACGATATAACGTCTGGCTACTTAACCTGTCGTAAGCAAAACCATCAAGGTTCGCTTTAAAGTATTTTAGCGTTAATCGCCTATCGGATTCATTCAGTGACGGGTGAGTGAGCACCTGGGTAATGTCGGCCATTAGCAGAGGCCAGTTTCCACCATAACCGGCCACACTGAGTTTCATACCTTGTTTAGTTGCAGTCAGTTTCAGATCGATCAAAGCCTCATGAGCATGGCGAATCACAGTGCGTAGTTGATGATTAAGACGTTTAACAAATAAAGGGTTAAGCAACGCAAAGTCAGGCTTTGCAGGGTTGCTATCGAAGTAAAAATCCATCGCCAGATAACCATCTTTACTCTTTACCGCGGGTATATACAATGCGGTGTGCGCAGCAGTATCAAGCAGACGTGTGGGGCTATCTGGCGTCTCAGCGCTGATTGGATTTGCTCTGGCAAAGTAAGGCGACGAGCCAGGCAAAGTCATTGTGCCCCTGGGTATAGACGCGAGCTCACTCGCGGCAAGACCGGCATCACCTGAAGTAAGCACATCACGGTCTGAAACCTGGTAGCGGGTTTGATAGATAGGCTCAATCTGGTCGGTTCTCAGGCTTTTGTGCTCGCGAATTTGTAACATTCTGGCGCCACTTAGCTGTTGTAGCCAGGCCGCTAACAATGACACATTGTTTTCGGTAGCAACGCGCCCATCTAACAGGATGTATTGGGGCGCTCTGAACAGTGTTTGGTCAGCCAAAGCGCGAACGCGGGAGCTACCCAGATGCTTGCTGTCGCGGTCATAGTCTGCGCGTTGGAGCCGGGCAAACTGGTTAAACAGCGACATGCTTGCGCCCTGCTGCCGAATAAGCTCAAGGTAACTCAGGGTGGCCGCTTTAATCTGCGCTATTTGCTGACTGCCCTGTTTGGTTAGTCTGAATTCAAGATTAAACAGAATATGCTGATTATCGATTGTTTGTTGTGAAGCCCGCAGATGCGAAATTGCCCCTAGCTGCTGCAAATAGGCTTCCAGTCCTTGCGTATTAGCAGCATCAAATAACCACTCAAGATAGTCGCTGGCAAGCATTTTACGGGCGTGCTCAGGAAGCGCTAAAGGAAAGCTCAGCATAAGGCGATTGCGTGAACGCAACGTCTTTATAGCTAATTGTTTGGTTATTTGGTTTTGGCTAAACGGTGCGGGCAAATGCGCAAGCGGTTTAGCGCAATGTGATGGCACAGCAGAGAAAGCCTGTTTGGCTAGTTTTGCCATCTCGGCCAGCGACAGCGGTGCCATTAACGTAGCGCCCATACGTTCAGCGCAGTAGTAATCCTTGCCAAAATCTACCAAAGCCTGATGCAAAGACAAATTGGGCACATCTTTCAGGGTTTGCAGGTTACCGGTTGAAAACTTGCGATACGGATGCGCCTGATTAACCAACGTGCGTAAGACCTCGCGCTTACGGCGGTAATTGTCGCGGTATTTCATTCTGAATTCAGCTTCAACCGCATGACGCTCTTTGTATACCAACTCTGCCGGTAGCAGCGGCGCAATAAATTGCCCGGCAAATCGCGCCAGAGCAGGAGCAAATGCCTGCTGATTAACCTGAAAATAATAATTGGTTCTCTGCCCGGACGTAGACGCATTCGAGCTACCGCCACTGGCAGCCAAAAACGCTTTGTATTCTGCTGCCTGAGGGTAGTTTATCGAGCCTTTAGACAACATATGTTCGTATAGGTGGGCGAGACCGGGAATGTCATTCGGATCCTGGAAATACCCAGCGGCAGCAGACAGTGAGCCATAAGCTTTGCGCTGTTGCATATCGCTGATTAACAATACTTTTAACCCATTATTCAGCGTCAGATAACCATAGCTGGACGGATCTTGCCTGCCTTTTTCGAGAATTGTTAAATCAGGCTGCGACGAGGTTGAGTGCACACCATTATATTGACAACCGAATAGACAAATTACGACAAAACTAACCAACACCAGTTGGGCTTTCGCTTTCATAACTGCATTTACCAAGCCGCTTTTAAAGTGCGTATCACGGTAGGTTTTTGCCTTACTAACAACAACCTTTACAGCCTCATTTTTACCTCGATTTAATCTCTTTTATGCCAAATATCAGCAACCTTGCCGCTGGCGGACGTAATTGTTGGCAACAGTAAACTGCACCAATGTAATAGTTAAGGAAGAATTCACACAGGCGTTACGACACATTTTTGACTTCGATAAGGTTAGGGTCAGTCGCATTTGAGTCAACGCTGTCAATTAAGCCCTCAATCTTTCTCATATTTGAAAGCTGATCCTGAAGTCTCAGTGAAAGCTGGCTAAGCTCAGAAGAAGATAGCGACGTCTCTTCCGCAGAGGCAGCTGTTGAGTGAATTACCTGGTCAATTTCTGACATGCGTTGGTTTATCTGACTAAGCCCTGACGCCTGACCTTGCGATGCGTTATCTATTTCTTCGATATTGTGAGAGATAGAGGCCACGTGTTTAACAATTTCGCTTAACGCACTAACACACCGTTGCGTTATGGTATTGCCCTTTTCGACATTATCGACTGATGACTGAATGTATTGCGCTGACTCGCTAGCCGCTTTAGTACTGCGCTCTGCAAGTTGCCTTACTTCGTCTGCAACCACAGCAAAACCACGACCCATTTCACCTGCTCGTGCCGCCTCAATAGACGCATTGAGAGCCAGTAAATTAGTCTGAGATGCAATATCATTAATCACATTAATAATGTCGCTAATTGCTTCGCTCGAGCGACTAATTTCCTGCATCGCTCGTTCAAGTTCACTTATTTCATCGGCGGCCATCGTCGCAGCTTGTCTGGCCTCAGACGAGACAGCACTTGCTGTTGATGCACGCTCAGCATTTTCATTGGCCTGACTTAAAATTTCATTCAGCGAACTGCCAATATGACTAATTGAGGCCGCTTGTTGAGTTGACCCTTCTGTCAGAGCGAGACTGGCAACTTTGAGCTCTTCTGCGCCTGCGGTGAGGTTCTCGCTGATAGCATCGACATCGTTGTACACCGAGACCAATGCCACCTTCTCTGATATCTCCTGCACGTACTCAACATGGCCTATCTTTTGGCCATCTAATCCAGTGATATAGCAAGTATCGACATGAAAATCTTTGCCCCACTGATTAAATGATGTTACTGATTTACCATTTCTTAAACAGGTAACGCCGCAATCTTTGGTATTACAGATATTTGCTCCCCAATTGGAACAGTGCTGGCCAAGAACATCTGCTCGTTTAACTCCCAAAGGGTCGGTAGCGGCGCGATTAACAAACGTCCACTTCATATCCAAATCTGTAACGGAAAGAGGATTAGGAATAGCATCAAGAACTTGTTCATAAAAATTAAACTGCTCCCTTGCTTTAAGCTCCATTTTAAACAAACACCCCAACAACCCCGCCATCGCAATCACCACAATCGCCAGATATGCGTTACTTATAGCGAAAAGTAAGGTAACGGCTATACATAAAATATTAATACCTAGTGCCAAACGGTAATACGTCTTCATTCTCTGCTCTCAATAACAAATCTCGCATTTTCGATACATCTAATAGTAATCCACTATTGAGATAAATCGAGGAAACTGTTTATTTTTCATCCGAAAGGTACGCTAAAGTAACCTAAAGACTAACGACCCACTTCATTCTGTTTACCGTCGTTTTGGTTATGATACCCATCACAGTGAGTTTTGGATGTTCAGACCTTTAAGATCAACGTGCGCAATCATAAATGGTTAATACTGAGACATTAGTCTCGATTGATTACTTTTAAGATATGAGGAGCTTCTTTAGCCCCCAAGATAATGACAATATAGGTTTAATAAACCTAAATCTTTGCCCTTGGATAATCTGTGTAGCCGATGTGATTTCCGCCAAAAAAGTAGTTTTTATGAGGCGCGTTTAGGGGTAATTCTTGAGATAGCCTTAAGGGAAGATCCGGATTTGAAATGAAAGGTCGCCCAAACCCGATTAAGTCTGCCCAATTGTTTTTAAGCGCATGCTGCGCCTTGAGCAGGTCATATTTCCCCGAATAAATTATCGTTCCTTTGTATATTATTCGAAGTGCCTCTTTAAATGTAGCTGGCATAATTGGCGCATCTTCCCAATCCGCTTCTGCAATATGGATGTATCCTACTTTTAAATCCTGCAGTAAAGAAGCGACAGCCAAGTAGGTCGTTTCTGGCGTTTTATCTACAGTACCTTGCAGCGTTGTTAGCGGAGCCAGGCGAACACCAATTTTCCCCGGCGGGATTTCCTGACATACAGCCATGACTATTTCATGCAGAAATCGAAGGCGGTTGTGAAGCGTCCCTCCGTATATATCACTGCGTTTATTCGCCTCAGAATCAATAAACTGATTAATCAGATATCCATTAGCCCCATGCAGCTCCACGCCATCGAATCCAGCACTACATGCGTTTCTTGCAGCCAATCTAAATTCTCCGACCACCTTTTCAATATCCTCTAATGTCATTGCACGAGGCATTGAATGTTGAACCATTTCTCCGACACCTTGTTCCGGCCCCGTCATCTCAGGATCGATGAATACACGGACACCATCTGCTTTGATAGCTGAAGAACTGATAGGAGCAGAATTACCGGGCTGCAACGAATTATGGGATACCCGGCCAACATGCCAGAGCTGCGCATACATTATTCCGCCAGAACGATGCACTGCATCAGTCACTTTTCTCCACCCTTGCACCTGATCATTTGTATAAATACCTGGTGTCCAGGCATACCCCTGACCTTGCTGACTAATTTGCGTACCTTCTGAAATGATAAGGCCTGCAGAGGCTCGCTGAGCGTAATATTCTGCCATTAATGGCGTGGCTATATTGCCAGCGCCAGCTCTCGCTCTGGTCATCGGTGGCATAACGATACGATTGGAAAGCTGGATTCCGTTTAACTGGTATTGTGAAAAAAGCATTAGTCCCGCACTCCTGTTTCAGTTATCTTTATTTTTGTTTGGTTTGTGAAAACATTTGTATTAAAACCATAAGCCAACGCTTTGTTCCCTTTATCTCCGGGATGAAGGTGGTCGCCAGAGTCGAACGCCTTTTTCATTCTATTTGGGCTGTCCGGAGCCCGAAGTATTTTATCGGCGTCGATGACACCATCGAACACATCAGCGTTTCTAATCCAGTTGTTTAATGCCAGACGGAGAATGTTCTTTTTCTCGTTATAATAATCTTTCAGGGGAGTACCAGGTAAGGCACCTTCAAATGGGGGTAGTGTGGCAACAACAATTTTTACGTCGTAAAGATGTGCCTGGGCGGCAAGCTGGGTGAAGCCTGCTATCAATTTATTGAGACAAGGCATTTCACTGGTTGGGGCAAAAAGAGTACCAGGCCATGCTATATCGTTTATACCTAACAGCACGACTAAATGTGATACACCAGGCTTTGATATAACATCCCTATGAAGTCTGCTCAGCGCATTACTGCCCATCCCATCAGACAATAACCTGGCCCCGGAAATCCCTGCATTGAATACTGCAATATTTTGATCTCTCAGGCGCGCAGCCAGAAAGTCAGTCCAACGGGCGTTTTTATTAAGACTAGCAGTCGCTCCATCAGTTATTGAATCTCCGACTACAGCGATAGCACTAGCACCTTCGCTTCGTACATAAAGACCACTAATAAACAGGCGAGCTGTGGTTTCAAATCTATCTGAACTGAGAGCTAACGCCTGACTCTGGTCGCCGGGAACAATGAAGTTGGTTTGTCGCCCATCCCAATGAAATGTCTGTAACACCGTTTTTTCAGGGATGAATGCAGATATAACAATATTTGTTAATGGCGATACCTTAAGAGCAATGTTATCGCTGAGAAGCCTAGCCCCAGGCAAGATAATGGCCTCTTCGGCTCCTCCGAAAGTAACCGTGACCGTGTTCTTAAGCGCATAACGGTTTTTCTCGTTTTCAGGGATGCCGACGGTTACTTTCCCTAACTTTATCGGAGTGCTCCCATATGCGTTTGACATTTCAATTTTAAAATTATCTCCACCAAGACTCACCCTGATCGCTTGCCTGACGGTTTGATTCTGTAGTGTTCTGGGAATATTTGTAGGGAAAATAAAATCATCGCCCCATACAGCCTGAGGACTGGATGTCCAGGACGTGACGTAATGCTGTGACAAATCACTTGCCACAACAGGCTCCCCTGCAAATAAAAGTAGGAGACTTGCGGTCAATCTAAATACTGAAAGGCCAGTTGGTTTTTTCATTGCTACATACCGATAGAATTGGATGTAGTCATTATTATTCAACCAGTTATTGTGAAAAATACTCAATAAGGAATATTATATGTGCCATAACGTCACAATTTGAACATCTTAAAATCATGGCAAAAAGCGAGTCAAACCGCTCTGCGGAGTTAGAGGTATTTTTGAAAGTTGTTGAGTTTGGGAGCTTTTCGGCTGCCGCGCGCTTTTTAGACAATACTCCCTCGTCGGTTAGTAAAACAATTTCAAAGTTGGAAAAACGACTAGGCGCCAGATTGTTTAATCGTTCGACAAGGCAATTGTCACTAACCAGTGAAGGGTGTATTTTTTATGAAAAAGGACTGGAGATTATAGCGGCGTTAAATGAGGCTGAACGATTAGTTAGTCGACAAAAAAAGCCATCAGGAAAAATCAGAGTTAACTGCAATATTCCTTTTGGTAAGACGTATATTCTACCGCTGATTGCAGATTTCTTGGCTGCCTATCCAGACATTAGTATTCACCTTGAGTTAACCGATAAAGTCATCAATGTTCTTGAGGAAAGTGCAGATGTTGCTATTCGCTCGGGAAAACAGGCTGACTCAAACCTTATTTCAAAGAAGCTTGGCGATGCCAGGATGGTAGTTGTGAGCACCCCTGAGTACCTGAAGATAAATGGACATCCACAAACGCCTGAGGAGTTGAAAACTCATAATTTGCTCGACTTTACATTCTCGAGGGCTAGTCGTGAGTGGCCTTTCATTGTAGATGGTAAAGAAAAAATGATAGCACCCAAGGGTAATATCAAAGTGAGCGACGGTGACGCATTGCGCTATCTATTATTGTCAGGCCTGGGAATAGCAAGACTTGCGTATTTTCAGGTCGAGAAAGATTTAAAAGAAGGTCGACTCATTTCTGTTCTGGACGACTATACGCCAACCGCCACTGAGAGTATATATGCTGTTTTCGTTGGTCAGGGAGGGATGCTACCAAATCGAATCAGAGCTTTTGTTGATTTTTTATCGTTGCGCCTAAAAGTGAAATAAAGCGAACAGCCTTCTATCAGCACTCAGTCGCGTTGTAATTATGAGAAGATTTATCATGAGAAACAATAAAATTATGTGGAAATATTTGAGGTTACTATTTTCTTTCATGATCCTGGCAACTCAGTTGATCCTATGGGTTGATTCATGGAAAAACGGATTATTAGAGGCGTTAAATTTTTTCGGGTACTGGACAAATCAAGGAAATATTCTAGGTGCCATTGCGTTACTATTAGCATCAAAATATACCTTAAAGAACCGCCCTTTTTTTATTGAAATCATTAGGTTTATAGCAACTGTCAATATTGTTATGGTAACCGTATTATATTGGTCATTTGTTAAGGGGGATGATGTCGGGGTACCCTTCCTATGGGCAAATTATATGGTTCATCTTATCACTGGATTAATACTTCTGGCTGACTGGGTTATTGAGGGACCTAAAACCTCGGTAAGAATGTCGAATGTCTATATAGCAGGGATCTATCCGCTATTGTGGCTTATTTTAACCGGAATACGCTTTATAATTGACGGATGGGTACCTTATAGTGTTCTCGAACCAAATAATGGCTTTATACCTATCGCTTTAATTTGTATTGTCTTTTTCACATCATCATTTGTTTTTGGAACAATTTTAATATTTTTAAAGCGATTTAGAGTATTGAAACCACCTCTGTAATCGCTCGCGGAGAGCAATACAACCTGCCATAACCTTTTTGATAATTGAGTCCAAAATAATGTTAATAACGCTTTTTAACGCCGAACCTGATCATTATTTACGATTGGTTTTTACGCATTTTCCACTTAGTTTAGATGACGATTCAATTCATTAAAAATGAAAGAGAGAAAACCAAGTCTAAATTTAATTTTAGTGGAATTACAGCAACAAACGAACATAATCCACACAAATGCACATGCGAATTCAAGTATTAAATAAACATTTCAAGTCATTCAGGTTAAAAGGAATACAAAAACCGAACACATAAACACATAAGACAGGCATCAAAAGTGTTCGGTTACTTGATCCGTTACTACTCTAATAGCAGTGACTCAAAAGCTGCCTCCAGGCCCTCATCAATACCTGATTGTCTTTCTTGCTGGCTAAAAAATGAAGTTTGAATGACAGGAGGTATGCCTTGTTGTTCAAACGACATGCGCTCACTGGATAATAGCTTCGAATTTGACAGGCCGAACTTAAAGCCATTGGGTAACGATTTGATTAAGCTGCCAGAGAGCATTCCCTGAGTATGTTCACCAATTAGTTGTACCTGCTCTGACGTGCTAAGCATAAGTGTGGCCAATTCAGCAGCAGAGGCGGTAGTATTACTAATGAGTACCGCTACAGGCCTTGTGTAAGCAGACGATTTTGGCGTAAGTGATATGACTTGCTCAGACGTATACTGATCTCCATACCGAACACGTTTAATGTAGCCGGTTTGCGGATTACTAATTAAATACTCAGATAATGCCTTTGCCAGATAAGCATAGCCACCGCCATTGAACCTTAAGTCGATGACGATACCGTCAGTTAGTTCAAAGTCAGCCATGATCTGCTGCATCGTATTATTCAATAAAGCTAATGATTGTGAATGATCATTCCCTTCAACATAGTCATTAAAGCTGTCTATAAAAATATAACCCAGGTTTTCGTGTTTGCCCCAAATAATGTGGTTGTTCGCCGCGTAAGACAGGGTGTTGGGGTTTAAATAACCCAAAATAGCGCCTTGTATCAGACTTTCGTTATCTTCAATGTATTCGGCCAGAGCGTTGCTTTCGTTTGCTGATAGTGGAAGCGTTAACCCATTGTTCACTAAAAATTCGTTGCGTAAGCGTTCATACAGTATCGGCTTTTCAGATTGCCGGTAGACAGCCACTTTATCGTCATCCATCACAAAAACGTGGCCATTTTGCAAAGGCGCTATAGCATTTGACATAATTTTAAACAGCTCATCCCGGGTGGTGTCAGGAGAGACAGCACCTCTTGCTTGTTGAGCTATGTCAGTCCAGTCGACCCCTGCAGATTCAAAGCTGTAATAGTACTGGGAGTAGGTTTGCAAAAATATTTCCAGCATAACGTCTGGAGAGTCAGTATCAGTGTCGGATGTTAAATCAAACACATTGTTCAGACAGACGCTTGGTAATTGGTCTGATGATATGTATTCGATCCCAAAGTCTTTATTTTCTTTTGCTAAACCCGGATAAGTGAAACTAAAAAGTGTGTCATCATTTAGTTGATAACGATCGGAAAACGCATTTTCGCTTAGGTTTTCCACGTTCGACAATACACAATAATCCGGCGTGAATTCGTAGTACATCACTGCATCTGCTACCACATGCAGCGCTGAGCCGTAGGGTTCTGATACCCAATATCCCTGTTCAGGCTCTGTTAAACGATTGTCACCGCAACCACTTAACATACACAAAACAGATAGCCCCAATAAACCCGACTGACTAATTTTCATAACATCCCCGTAAGTTCAGTTTGCGATAGTACTTGCCACAAAGCGTGTTATTTTTGATATAAGCCAATAAAATAAAACGCTGACAAGACGCGTACGAAAGCAAACCGGTATTGATTAAATTGCCGGTATGATATTGCTTTCGAGCACCGGATACTGGGTCGATACGTGACGAATTGAGACAAAGTGTGACAGCATTTACTGGCGGGTATGAGCCGCTATCACCAGATCAATCAGTTCTAAGTCTTAGGTAAAAATAGGGTGAACAAAACGTCTGTAGTCAGGATAAAAGCGGAACGAGTTGAGTTTTCGCTCTGGGATCCTCAGTTAACTCTTTTCAGATAAGGAAATGCTATCCTGATATAACCACACCATGCGGTCTAAAAACCAGCTTTTAGCCAGGTAGGTTATGAATACGGCCAGTATACAAACAACCATGTTAAACGTATAAGCAGCCCAAAAACTTAGTAAGAAACCCAAAGAGGCCGAGAATTTTAGGATGGCATATAGCGGTAACTGATGATGATCGGGAAGACTTACCTTGTCCCGATTTAAGTATAGTTGTTCGCCTTTCACAGCTTTGGAAGCCCAGCTGGATAAATCCTTTGGTTTGGGGAACAAGAGGGGATTAAAAAACATCCATAATAAGGCCAGTACGAACAGCGAAATTGACAACACAACGCTGAATTCCCTAAGCCATAGTGCCATCAAAAAAACAGGCAATACGCTATAGCGCGACCAGACACTCATCGGGTTTGCGTGCCTTTCCCATCCTTTACTGTTCAGTCTGAATAGTTGGGCCAACCGACGTTCAATAGTCATGTTCGATTCCTTGCAAAAATAGTTGAGTTAACGTTTGGCAAGCAGCTGGAAAAAACGCTGCTGGTATGCACTATAACAACAGCCATATCATCTTTCTGTGACAAACTGAGACAGCTAAAAAAGCCAATACCAGCCTTTGCAAATACATGTCTAACTTGTATGTCTATCGGGAGGAGGCGTAGCCGGCCATTTAAACACAAATTGTGCACCACCTGATTCACTGCGCCCTGCAGTGACGGTGCCGCCATGCCATCTGGCAATATGACTAACAATAGCCAAGCCTAATCCGGAACCGGTATCTGATTCAGCTCTGGCGTCATTAAGTTGTTCAAAGGGCATAAAAATGCGTTCAAAATCTGCCTCATTAATACCCGGCCCATCATCACTGACGTTAATCGAAAATTGATCAGATTCCGAGCAATATTCAAGTGAAACTGTCACCTTTGATTGAGCATATCTGCAGGCGTTAGTAACTAAATTACCGATTGCTCGCTGAATAGCCGTTTTATCAATATGAGCTCGTCTGTCTTTACATTGAGGAGCAATTTGTAGTGAATATTGAATACCTGGATACAATTGGAAAAGACTGTCGCATTCTTGTTTTAGTAATGCTGAAAGGTTGTAGCTGTCAAAATTTGCTAACTGGATTTTGTTGCTGTAGCGAGACAACAGCAGCGTTTGGTTGATCACGTGATCTAAGTCTTCAATACTGTTAACAATGGCCAGTCGGTATTGTTCACCTTGAGCTGGCGTTGTTGACTCGTCGAGCATTTCAAAGGCAAATCGAAGTCGATACAACGGCGTTCGCAAATCGTGTGCAATGGCATTTGTGAGCACCTTCTGACCTTCAAGTAGTTGGCCTATTTTATTTGCCATTTGGTTAAATGTACGGCCCAGACTCGCCACAACCGATATTTTAGACACTTCTGCTCTGCTTTGAAGATTTCCTCTGCCAAATTCAGATGCGGCGCCCACAAGATGCTTCAGATCTCGCCACAAAGGATAGACCCACAAGAACATGCAAACAGAAATTAAAAAAACAAAAACTAAAATTAATACAAGGATCACTGAAATATCGACAGAACTCATCGGGATCAAATTGGTGCGCAAAAAACCCGCGTCTTGTGGCAATAAAATATAAAAAGACAAATCTCCAGCAGCGTTCTCACGCCAAAAATACGTATCATGGTCAAGCTGGAGTTGCTCTTGTTTTGAGAGCTGAATGACATCTGGTTCTAACAGTTGCATTTTAAACGAAAATGACTCCGACAGTTGTTCAATCAGTGATGACCAGTTCTGGCTCGGGGTATTTTCGAATGCTTGCTGAAGCAGGTATACCGAACCTTTAGCTCCCTGTTTTATTTTTTCCTCAGCGGAGAAATCGGTATATAACTGCAGTACGTAATGACTTTGCGGAATTTTTTTTAACAAAAATTCAGGCTCAGCATTGACAAATACAAGGCCACCCTGTTCGAGGCTCGCTAATTGTTTGTCGGTGATGAATGGGGAAGTCAGGTCGAGTAATTTGACTTCAAAACCAAATTTTTGGTTCAATTTATCAACGGTATTTTGCCATTGCGGGTATGAAACAGACTCAAGTTGAGCTTCGATTAACGCAAACGTACCTTGATAAATATGCGTAAAACGCTGTCCTTCGATATGTTCATTGAAGCGTACAATTGGATTGTACTGACTTGGGTATAGTAAAAAAAATAACGGGCCAAATACCAACAGCCATAATCCTGCAAAAGACTTAAACATCTGTAGTTAACCTTGCATTACGCATAATTGATATCCTTTACCCCTCACTGTTTTAATAAGTTCGTCAGGATAATATTGTTGCAATTTTTTCCTTAATCTTGATACCCGGCGGTCAATAGAACGGTCGAGTCCGTCATACTCGTATCCTCTGATTGTTTGTATGACGTCATCGCGAGACACAACCTGACCGACTGAACGAGCGAGTAGCACTAACAACTCGAAATCGGCACTGGTTAGTTCAATGGTAAGTCCCTGTAGTTTCACCGAACGGTTGGTTACATCGATTGCTAAGGGGCCACACACTAGCATGTTGTCCCTTCGCGTGTTTGCATGACAACCGAGGTAGTTTGATTTATCTCGGTTTGCGCGGCGAAGCAAGGCGTTAATTCGCGTTAAAAGCAAACGAGGTTGCACTTGTTTAACGAGGTAATCATCAGCGCCAATCTCAAGTCCCATCATTTGGTCTATATCTTCATCCAGCGCAGTTTGCATCAGAATATAACCCGTATAATGGCTGCGAATATGACGGCAAACGTCCATACCATTCATACCAGGCAGCATAATATCCAAAATAACCAGATCGGGTTGATGCGCCAGAATTGCTTTAGCTGCCTTAGCACCATCGGAAAAGACGGTGACTGTGAACTGATGGCGACTCAGGAAGTCACTGATTAAATTTGATAGTGCGGTATCATCTTCAACCAGAAAAATGGATTTTTGTGGAACAACTTGGTGCATAGCGAGTTTCATTTTTTGTAAAATAAACCAAGACACAGACGGTCGTGGACCTCCACCTTGCATGGTTTACCAGTGTAACAAACGCCGATAAAAACATGAGAACCATATAATAATATCATTCGGCTAGTATCGAGGCAGCTTTTATCGCTGTATATCGTAACGCCAAATCACGCTGGCGACAGCTTTCATGGACAGCTACAAACTAGACGTCAAGAAAACCTAAATCAACTGCGCTTTAATATGCTTTTTTAAGGAGTAAATGATGTCATTAGCAAAAAGCGTGTAGCTAAACTAAATTCGCGTTACCCTAAGTCTTTAGGCTGGCTCATTTGCCTTACAAGTGTATATGCAAAATTCTAGGCTGAGCGTGGCACTGGGGCCAGAGTATTATTTAGCCGCCAGCGCCCTGCCCGGAACATTGTTTAGCAGTTGCTTAAAAAAACAATGCTTAGCGAATGCCCGAAAACTTAAGCTTTACTCACAGCTCACGTATTTTAATATTCCTGAAATACACCGGAGACGTCCATTCCTGCAACACAATATGCCCTTTGGTTTTGGCGGCGAATGCAGGGTAGTTATTAAAACCCGATTCAGACACCCAGGTTTTCCAATCAACGCTGGTGAAATCGACACGGGTAGTTAAATTACCATTTAGATAAAACTCAACCTTGCCATTTTCTTGTTTAATCACTGATGTATTCCACTTACCAGTGCCATTGGTGTTGGTAAGCTGTGGCGCATAACCAAATATACAGCCGGTTTGTTTTACCGGATTGGCTTGATCATGGTGCTTCTCGCCAAGCAATTGATACTCAGGGCCGGTTTGCCAGGCCAACGGATGTTCGGCGCTTTCCTGAACGTTGATAAAGACACCGCTATTGCCGTCTTCGGTAATTTGCCAGTCAAAGTGTAATTCGTAGTTTTCAAACTCGCGATCCGTTGCAAAATCGCCATGTTGCACGCCACTGGTTTTCAGATTAACGGTAAGCTTACCATCAAGGGCTTCCCATGCCGGTTTCGCCTGCGGGTTTTGAAACACATGCCATCCGTTGGTAGTTTTACCATCAAAAAGCAGCATCCATCCTTGCTCTTTTTCGGCCTCTGTCAAAACATTATGAGCACCGCCATGCTGGCTTGGCGACACACTATTGTCCTGCCCGTAAACACAAAAGCTAGTTGCAGTGAATATAAAAATGCTCAATACGAGGTGAAAACCTCTAGTAAAACAGCGCCCTTTGGTGATCATCGACTATCCCTTTTTTAAATCATGACAGGCCTGAATAGTAAGCGGGTATTTGCTTGTTAACAAATTGTATTTACAATATGATTCACAGCTAAAATGAAAATTTGCCAATTTATCTCTCATTTTCTATTTCAGAAAACGTCTCATCAGTCACCACCGGTGTAATTGCGTCACTTTCATCTTGTGACAAACCTGCAGGCGATTCACCTTCAGGCAATGATTGAACCACTGTCAATTCGACATCACTTTTCACTTTATCTTGCTCACCAAAAATTAATTGCGAGTAAACATAAACCACAACTAATATAAAACCTGCAAGCAACAATATTTTTTTTAACATCACAAATCCCTATGCACTTTACAATTTATTTAAAGACCCAGGCAACGTCATTAATTTACAAACTAACTCTAAAATAAAAACAATAGACACATTAAAACCCGCCACCAGAAAAATAGACACCCATAAAATTAGGGCTTCGTTTGTTAAAGACTGACCTGTCAGAAAGATCTGGTGATTCGGGGTGCAGAAATGGCGATTCATTCCCCATGATTGAGAGAATGTCGTCAGCGCAAGAAATCTAACGTTCAGGCAACTCATGTCATACCAAACACTATGTCAAGGTTATCTCCCAATATGGCACTACAATGCATCAATTAGATCATTGCATTTGTGACGACTACCAGCGCCTGCATGCACTTTTTCTTCGCCAAAAGGCAATAAAACGCGAAATTTTGACACATTTTCCCCGCTACCATGGAGCTCTATTACCACCTAAGTAGCAGAGTTCAGATTATGAATATTGTTCGCCCCGTTGGTCACGCTGATTTAGAGCAGCTCTGCCAGTTGGCTAACAAAGTCAGCCCTGGCATGACCACCTTTCCGCCCAACAAAGCGATTCTGGAAAAGAAAATCAACGCTTCCCAGGCCGCCTTTAGCGGCAATGGTGACGATTATTTAATGGTTGTTGAAGCGCATAATTCCGGTCGTATCCTCGGTACAGCCGGCGTGTATGCCAATATTGGCCTGCACACCCCCTTTTATAGTTTTGCCATGCTCACCCGCACCCAACAGTGTTATGACCTAGATATGCGGGTTTCGTCGCGCACGCTGCATTTAGTAAACGCCTACGCAGGTGAAACCGAAGTGGGCACGCTGATTCTCGACCCAACCCTGCGCGGCAAAGGTTTGGGCAAGCTGGCTGCGAAATCGCGTTACCTGCTCATGGCGCAGTTTCGTTCAAGATTTGGCAATAGGGTCATGGCTGAGCTCAGAGGATGGTCAGACAGCAACGCTGTCTCGCCGTTTTGGGAGCATGTTGGCAAATACTTTTTTAAAGGCCTGACTTACGAACAGGCAGATTTGCTCAGCGCCACCACCAATAACCAGTTTATTGCCGATCTTATGCCTACTCACCCTATCTATGTAGAGCTACTGCCCGAGGCAGCCAAAGCGGTCATCGGAAAACCCCACGATCTCGGTCGATCGGCCCTAAATATGCTGCTAAAAGAAGGTTTCCGCTACGAAAACACTATCGATATTTTTGACGGTGGGCCCACCGTCCACGCCAACATCGACGATATTCGTTCCGTTGCGAATAGCCAGCTACACACCATTAGTGCAATAGGCACTCCGATTGCCCATGCAAAGCGATGCCTGGTGTGCAACGATTCATTGACCGATTTTCGGGTAGCTGAGGTGTTAGTAGGTTTTGACGCCAACGAGGATATAGTCATTTCACAACACGAAGCTGATGCGCTGTATCTCGGTGTTGGCAGTGCGTTACGCATTTTACCGTTGGAGATGTAAACAATGAACACCAATTTTATTAAGGGAACATGGCAACCTGCTGCAGGTCGCCCTCTGACATCCATTAATCCTGCCAACGGCAAAGCCCTGTGGCACGGCAAATGCAGCACTCCTTCGGAAGTTCAGCACGCGGTTGATGCAGCCAGCCAGGCATTCTCTGCCTGGCGATTAATGTCTGATGACGAACGCTACCGGTACTTACACCGCTTTAATGACATCATTGAAGCAAAGCAACATACGTTAGCGTCACTCATCAGTCAGGAAAGCGGCAAACCGCTGTGGGAAGCACACAAAGAAGTGTCATCAGTGCTCAGCAAACTGACATTATCACAACAGGCGTGTAACACCCGCACCGGCCACCAGCAACATAACCATGCCCGCTTGCAACATTCACCAGTTGGCGTTATGGCAGTATTTGGGCCGTACAACTTTCCTTGCCACCTGGCAAACGGCCATATTATTCCAGCGTTGTTGGCCGGAAATACCGTGGTATTTAAACCCAGTGAACTCACTCCGGCCTGCGGCGAATTTATGGTTCGGTGCTGGCAGGAAGCTGAACTGCCCGACGGCGTCATCAATCTGGTCCAGGGCGATAAAACCACCGGTCAGGCACTTGCCAGCGCCACTGGCGTTAATGGCGTATTATTCACCGGCAGCGAAAAAACCGGTCTGAGTTTACATCGTCAGTTTGCTGGTCAGCCTGAAGTAATGCTGGCACTGGAACTCGGCGGTAATAACCCACTGGTAATCAGCGATTTGGACAATCCTGATGCTGCGGTAGATATCGTACTGGAATCGGCCTTTATAAGCAGCGGCCAGCGGTGTACCTGTGCCCGCCGCTTGCTGGTCCCCACCGGCGCCGCCGGTGACGATTTTACACAGGCATTGGTTAACCGCAGCAAATTGATCCCGATTGACCAACCGGATGCCGAACCAGCGCCCTTTATGGCAGCCATGATTAGTCATCATGCCACCGCCCAGTTGCTTGCCCAGCAACAAGCACTGGTTGATGCCGGCGCCACCATTTTAGTGGCCTGTCGTCGGCTTGCACTGGGCGATGCGTTTATCTCACCTGGCATCATTGATATTACAGCGCTGTCTGAGCCTTTCGATGACGAGGTGTTCGGCCCCTTGCTACAAATAATCCGTTATGACAATTTTGATCAGGCCATTGAGCTGGCGAATGCCACCCGTTTTGGTTTATCCGCTGGGTTAATTGGCGGTGATGCGGCCACCTTTGATTACTTTAAAAGCCGGATACGTGCCGGCATTATCAACTGGAATATGGCGCTAACAGGCGCTAGCAGCGCAATGCCATTTGGCGGGGTAGGCCGCAGTGGCAACTATCGCCCCAGCGCATTTTATGCCGCCGACTACTGTCGTTACCCCGTTGCCTCATTAGCTCAACACGACATGCCCGACAGTGTTCTGCTCACACCTTTTTTGCCCGCAATATCAGGAGCTCTTAATGACTACTAAATCTTCAACTACGCTGAGTATGTTGCAACAACAGGATATCAACGGCATCCTGCATCCGGCATCGTCCATTAGCCAAATCACACAAAACGGCCCTCGTATTATGCAAAGCGCCAGTGGCGTAATGGTAACCGATACTGAAGGCAGACAGCTCATCGACGGTGTTGGCGGTCTCTGGTGTGTCAATATTGGTTATGGTAATCAGGCGCTGGCCGCCGAAATGGCCAGGGCCAGCGAACAACTGGCGTATTTTCATACCTTTGGTGGCGCCAGCAACGAAGCTCAAATTCGCCTGGCCCAGCAATTACTCAAACGCGTACCGGCTTCTCTGGGCAAGGTGTTCTTTGGCTGTTCCGGCTCCGACGCAAATGACACCTTGATCAAACTGGTTTGGCAATATCATATGTTACGGGGTAATCCTGCCAAAGTGAAAATTATCAGTCGCCGACAGGCGTATCATGGCACCTCAATAGCAACCGCATCACTGACCGGGCTGAGCAGCTTTCATCGCCATTTTACATTACCCCAGGACTTTGTTTTACATACCAGCCCGGCTTTTTACTATCGTGACAGTCACGATAACGAGTCAGAAACAGCTTACAGTGAGCGCTTGATCAACGAGCTTGAAACACTCATCGAACAACAGGGCGCAGAGAACATCGGAGCATTTATTGCCGAACCTATTATGGGTGCCGGCGGCGTAATTACGCCACCATCCGGATATTTTGAGCGGCTACAGGCGTGCCTAAAAAAACACAACATTCTGTTCATCGCCGATGAAGTAGTCTGCGGATTTGGCCGCACCGGCCACTGGTTTGCCAGCGAATATTATCAGCTTGAGCCCGATATGATGGCCACAGCCAAGGGCATTACCAGTGGTTACTTTCCCATGTCAGCGGCGTTTATCTCAGACACTATCTGGCAGACACTGAAAGACCATAGTGTTCAAACTGGCGGTCTCGCCCACGGTTATACGTATTCCGGGCATCCGGTGGGGGCTGCTGTTGCACTTAAAAACATTGACCTGCTTGAGCAACAAGGTCTTATCTCAAGTAGCGCCGATGTGGGAAGCTACCTGCACCAGCAACTCCATATTGCGCTCAGTGACCACCCTCACGTAGGCGAAATTCGCGGTCTGGGTTTGCTGGCTGGTATTCAACTGGTAGCCGATAAAGCCAGCCGGTCGTTCTTTAATCCCGCCGACAGTGTCGCCGCTAAGGTGGCTGCAGAAGCTTATAAGTTGGGGATTATTGTGCGACCGTTACCCAGCGTATCAACGCTGGCCTTATCACCGCCGCTGTGTATTCGCCGCAAAGAAGTCGCCTCACTGGTCAGTAATCTGGCTATTGCCGTGCAAAAAGTACTGGGATAAACCGACGGCCGCCCCACGCGGCCTGCTAGTCTGATCAATCAATTGGCATCAGGGATGGTCCCTTTAGCTGCTCCATCATGAGAATACTCTCCGACGCAGCAATATTCTTAAGCGCCATAAGTTCGTGGCTAATAAAGTATGAAAAGCTTTCCATATCTTTGGCCAGAACACGCAGCATGGCGTATTTATCGCCAACCACGGTCCAGCATTCCTGTACTTTGTCGTTATCCTGCACAAAACGTTGAAACTCGCGCTTGGCTGCCGGGGTATCCTGGTGCACACGCACCATCACAATGGCATTGAGTTTCAGGTTAAAGCGAACCGGATCAAGTTGCGCCGTATATTTTTGAATAAACCCACTCGTTTCCAAACGCTTAATACGCCGGTGACATTGTGAGGCAGACAAGCCGATATACTCACCAATCATTGCAGCGGTCTGGCTGGCGTCAATCTGTAGTTGCCGCAAGATACTGATATCAAACGCGTCGAGCTTTTCCATCTAATTACTCCTGTGCGAGTTTAATGTCGGATTGGGCAATACAACTGCAGGCAAGAATAAAGCCCGCGTCCTGCTCACTTTGGGTAAGCCCGCCCATGTCGGGGAGGCACTGTACCTTACCATCGAGCAGCTTTACTTTGCACTCGCCACAAATACCTGCACGGCAATCACTGGGCAGAACCATACCGGCGCGCTCGCAATGATTCAAAATAGTGTCCTGATTACTGGCTGTGACCGGCGGGGTTTTATCACTAAAATGAATCTGTAACACGACCTCATTCTCTGCCAAACGTCCGACCATAGCCTGTTGTCCACCACCAAAGCTTTCACTATGAAACTGTGCTGACGGTAATCCCAGGGCTCTCAACAACTGTTCGCAATGCTCCTTAAACGATGTTGGTCCGCATAGATACACTTGCCGGGATATTAAAGCGGGGATAGCTTCAAGTATCTCTTGGTTAATTTTACCGCTATACATGCCTTCCGGCACATCGGTCTCGCGGGTCAGGGTATACATAACCTCACAGTCGCCATGCGCATCAGCCAGTTGAGCAACTTCCTGACGAGCAATAATATCGGTTTCGCGCCGCGCGCTATGTAAAAATACAATTTGGCGGGATGGCCTAGCGTTGGGTCGCTGTGGTTTCAACGCTTCAGACTCTTGTCGCTTAGCGCTAGTGCGCTTTACCATGGTTCGCAACATCGACAATAACGGCGTGACCCCACTCCCGGCAGATATAAACAACACCGGCTCATCAGGCTCGCAGACAGCCGGTAAATGAAAATGTCCGTCAACTTTGCGCGCGTGCAGGATGTAGCCAGTTTTAAACCGATCATGCAAATAGTTAGACACCTGACCATCCGGTATGCGCTTCACGGTAATAGTTACCCTATCAGGCTGCTCCGGACTCGACGACAAAGTATACCGTCGGCGCACAGCGGCCCCGTCAATATAGAGTTCTATGGCGATATGCTGACCGGCCAGGTAGGTCACTGGCGCGCCATCATAGCGGCAAAATTCAAAGGTTTTCACGTCTGGAGTTTCGTTTCTTATGGCAATGCATAATAGCGTAAACCCGGACGTTTCAGTCTGACGCTGTGTTCCGGCCGACTTGCTAAACGGGCGATTGTCAGTATATGCCGGAGCCACTCCCCTAGACAGCACCTCAACTTTATCACCCTGCGCTATCCTGCCTGGTTTCAGCACCAGCAAATTTTGCCCGAACATCAGCTCACCGTCGCTATTGCTTCTAAACGACTGCAAAGTTGCCAAGGGCTCTCGTAGCGGGTGCGGTCTGGCAGAACCTGGCGCCAGTGTGGTCATTATGCAGCGGGCACAGGGAGAATGTACGGCAAACTCAGCTTCGCCAATACGCAGTTGCTGCCAGCCATCTTCGGCAAAGCCGTCCGTATTGGCTACCACCAGATTTGGTCGAAAGCGCGACATTAACATAGGGGTTTCAAGCCGCTGGTTAAGTGCATCCAGCGAGCCTTCAGAAATCAGTAACAACGGATAACCATCGGCAAAAGACACCGGATGCCCGGTACCATAAGCCTTGCGTTGACTATGTTGTCCAAAATACAACAACTGGCAGGGTTGCCCGAGATAATCACTAAACCACTGATCAAGCACCGCATCACAATGTTGCGCTGCAATTTTATCCTGCCACACAGTCACATTCTGATAATGTTGAGAGAAATCTTTATACCGGAATAGTATTTGAGGCATTCCTGGCGCATGCAGTCGTATCTCTTCACCATTTAGCCGCGCATGTATGAGGGCCAGTTTGGGCTCGGTACGCGCCGTAATGAAACGGTGATGACTATCACTTAACACAAACCGGCGATCAAACTGTAATCCGGCGGCTTCGACTAAACTGTGCGTTAACGAAATACCGGCAATCGATTTAACCGGGTAAACACTAATCTGACTCAGTGTTGGCGCGCTCATTTTACGTTTTCCATTATTTATCAGCATCACTTGGGGCTGGCGCTATTCGGCCATGCCCTGTTCACGTACTTTCTGCACCAGATCATTGCGTTTGGCGACGCCAAACTTAGCAAAAATTCCCTTGAGCCTATATTTCACTGTATTGGGAGAAATCCCAAGTTGCAGGGCGATCTTTTTATTTGAATATCCTTTAACCAGTTCTTTAAGGACTTCAATCTCGGCTTGAGTCGGCGCCATTTCATCGCGCAGACGAGTCTTTTCCCATTCATTCATAGCGCGTTTAAGTTCGCTCAGAAAATTATGCCGATACTTATCGGTAGGTAAAACATCTTCGGCTTTTAATACCGCATTGATCACCGGCAGCAGCCAGTGGGCGTATTTAACATAAGTGTGATGAAACCCCTTAAACAAGCCAATTTGTGCCGCCTCATCCAATTGCTGTGCGGCTAATTGCGGCGCTCTGTTTTGATGATGCGCCGCCGCCAGCAGACAATCAAATGCAATAAGCTGGCGCAAATCCCCGGCCTGTTGGGCTGCATCACGGTGGGGCTGCAACAGTTCACTCACCTGTTCACTCTGATTAATCGATAGCCGGTATACTGCAATCGTCAGAGCAATGGTGCCTAACATAAAATGAAATGGTTGCCGGGCCTCAGTCAAAATCAGTGCTAGTCGGTCTGCTAACGGCTGCGCAGCATTCAATTGTCCGTCCATACACCAGTAGAACACCTGCTCGCAGTCGGCCAGAATATCGAGCCTCTTTAAATAACGCGATTTAGCCACCGCCCTGGCTCGCTGTACAATGGCTTCAACGTCGCCAATGCCTCCTTTATGCCACGCCAATGTTGCGGCCACTTCATAAGCACTTGCATAAAGCTCGAACCAACCATCCGCCTGCTCAATCTGCGTTAGTGAGTCATTAATGTGCTGACCGGCCTGATCGATATGGCCCTGCTCTAAAAGCAGCTCCGCCCAAAACACCGTATTGTGCGCAGCCAAATCGGTATTCTCACCCAGTCTAATGGCGATTTCGCGATGGTTCTGTTTCGCAATGGCAGTGGCTTCGTCCAACCGCCCCTGCGACACAAATACTTGTAACTGTTTAAAGCGAATAAACATCTCGCCATACAGCGAATACAACAGTCGATAGTGACTGGCCGCATCAGCGCAGGCTTCATGAGTTTGCTGGTACTGACGTAAACCGTAGCATTTTGACGCCAGCGAGTCCGACAATAATGCCTGAAGTAAATGATCCTGCGGCGGTAGCTGTGCTTTCAGATGATTAATTTGTTTGATTTCTTCCAGTGTTACGCGATCATCGGCATAGTCAGACAGTGTGTTTTCAATCACCTGGTAATCAATCAGTTCATTGGCCCCCCATACCGTCTGATTGTCTATATCCAACTGTTTAAAAGCGGCATAGGCATCGTCGATATGACCTTGTTTGACCTGCAATAAAATATTAGCCAGACGCAGCCTGGGAAATTCTGCCAGCAACTCAGGCTCCAGTGCACTTAATCCCGTGGCAATCATCGCCATACGCCCGTCCATCACCATGCGCCAGCCTCCGGCCTCATCCAAAATGGTGGCTATCAGTTTACCATCTCTCGCATTCTCGGCATGATACACGGCGCGACGCACATCACCCTGACCGGCCAGCCACAATGCAGCTTTGCGATGTAACCCAACCACTTTATCCGGCTGATGTTTTTGCAGCGAGTCACGCAGATATTCTAAAAATACCGCGTGGTAAGTAAACCACTGTCGGTCATGTTCGAGCGGGGTTAAAAATAAATTACGCTCGTACAGTTTTTCCAAAATAAGCCAGCTGTCACTGCGGCCGGTCACCACCTGAGCCAACTCGCCATTCACCCGCTCAAGAATGGCAGTTTGTAATAAAAAATCCTGCTCTTCTGTGGGGAGATCAAACAATACCTGTTCACTTAAATAGCGGGCCATATCAGTAGTTTTGCGACTGAAATCGGCAATTAGATCTACCCGTCTGTGACTGCCGTTGAGCCAGATACGCAGCATTTGAAGCGCCATCGGCCAGCCTTCGGTGTATTTATGAAAATTAACTATCTGCTCTTTGTATTCGCGGGTTATCGAGCTATCGAGCAGAGTGACCGCTTCGTCAACGCTAAAGCGCAAGTCGTTAGCTGTGATCTCAAGTAAGTCGTCGTGGGCGCGCAGATTTTCAACGTCCAGTTGCGGCCGCCAGCGCGAGGCGACGACCATATGAACGTGCTGAGGTAAGTTACGAATAAGCACACGTACAAAGCGGTCCATTTCCTCCGATTGCACACGGTTATACTCATCAATAAAAATGACCAAAGGCTTTTGCTGCGTCGCCAATGCATTAATAAACAAGGTGCTCAGTACTTTAAGCGATACTTTCTCATCGACCCGACCGATGTTGGTCAGCACACTTTGTTCCAGGTAGCCCGCTTTAATACAAGCGCTGATAACATGCACCAAAAAAGTTGGTACGGCGCCTTCTTCTTCTTCCAGCGTGAGCCATGCCGCGCAAATGTCGGCCTCACGTAGCTGATTGAGCCATTGACCCAGCAGACTGCTCTTACCATAGCCGGGCGCCGCGTGCACCAGGGTTAGTCGCCGTTTTAATAGCATCTGAGTTTTATGCAGTAAACCGCAGCGGTTTATGTAACCTCTGCGGTACTGCGGCGACAACTTGGTCGCCACGACTTCAAACATGGATAACAATGTTTCGTTGTTGGCGTCTTGCGTTGCCATTAAATATCAAAACCTTTATAACGAAGCGCATTACAGGAGCTACCAATTTATAACGTTTTGACACTACCGTGAACCGTCTTTCCACGAAACAGGGTTAATAACACCTTTGTTTTTCCGATGTCGTAAACAGGAACATTAGTAATATCCTGATCCAGTACCACTAAATCTGCGTCTTTGCCCACCGTTACCGAGCCGGTGCGATGAGCGTTCTGATTCACCTCTGCCACTTTTAGCGTGTAGGCATAAATAGCCTGCTCTAAAGTAACGCCCTCATCAGGTAACAGCGGTTCATGATCCGGTCTGCCCGGCGTACGACGCGTTAAGGCAACCTCAATGCCAAGCAATGGATCGGCTGAGGCGACTGACCAATCAGAGCCGTACACCATTTCACCGCCTGCTTGCAGCAGGCTGTTGGCCGGATACACCGACTTCATGCGCTCCGGGCCCACACGCTTAGCAGTCAGTTGCATATAAGGATCCATGGTTGACCACAGGGGCTGGAAATTCGCCAAAATACCCAGTTCGGCAAAGCGTTTTATATCCGGTGGGGTAATAAACTCAGCATGGGTAATCTGATGATGCAGCGCCGCGACACCATTTTGTGCCTGAGCATAAGCAAACGCATCCAGCGCCATACGAATAGCGCGATCGCCAATGGCGTGGATCATGATGTTAAAACCTTCCTGCTCAAAACGGGCCACCACTTCATTAAGTTGGACGGCGGTCATAGTAGGTTCACCCCGCAGCTCCGGTGCATCGGCATAAGGTACCAGCATAGCAGCAGTGCCCTGGGCGATTACTCCATCGAGCCAGATCTTAAGCGTATTACTCGAAATATGCGGGCCCTGAACACTTTTTGCCGCGGCCAAAAGATCTGGGATCTGAGCAAGGTCCGCATTGCTGTCCCATTTAACCGCCACCTCAACGTTGCTTTGTAGCTTGTTTGCAGCTTCCAACGCACGGTAAGCCTCAATCGTTGGGCTAATGCCATCGTTACCTACTTCTACCCCTGCATCCAGCACGTTGGTGATGCCAAGAGAATTAAAATGGGCAAGAGAATATTCAATCGCCAGCGCCATATCCTCTGCGGTGGGCGGCGATAAATGCTTGTCCACCAGCGCCATGGCACTTTCCTGCAATCCACCCAGTAGCTCACCGGTTTCAGGGTCGCGATCGATACGGCCATTGTATGGATCAGGCGTATTCCGGGTAATGCCTGCCAGCTCCAGGGCTTTAGAATTTACCCACAAACTATGTCCGCCTGTGGACCGAAACACCACCGGGCGATCTGCGGAAATTTCATCCAGCAACTCTTTGCGCGGAATACCATCTGGCGGGAACAAGCCAGGCATCCAGCCTACACCGTATACCCAGCGATCGGCTTCAGTTTCGGCCACACACTGACGCGCGATCTCAATATAATCTTCAACACTGTTACCGTCGTGCATGGCACAGCGAGCATGCGCAAGACCACCATACACCGGGTGTACATGAGCATCGCCAAATGCCGGTAATACCATTTTGCCCTGCAAATCTATCCGCTGGGTACGCTCACCTGTAATATTCATCACGTCAGCATCGCTGCCTACCGCCACAATTTTACCGTCGCGAATGGCGACCGCCTGAGCCTTGGGCATATCGGCATCTACGGTATACACACTGCCATTATAAAGCACGACATCGGCCTGCATCGGCGGAGTTTGGTGGCTTTCGCAACCACTTAAAAGTGCGGTCAGAATGCCCACCGCCAGAGTGGGTTTAACTCCCCTGGTGAGCCAGTTAAATTGCTTCACAAATACTGCTCCTATAAACAACATAATGCCAGCCGCTAGGGCCCGTTGACCTTTGGTCGACCGCAACGGTCAACAGATCCTCGTTACTGCAGCCGGCCTCACTATTAAAACTTGCGGGTTACCGTTGCCATCACGCGACGATCCATACCCGGTGCACAAAAGGCCACCGTGCCCAGTCCCCAGGAATCCGAGCAAATCGCGTAGTATTCCTTGTCAAACAGGTTGGTCACGTTTAGCCGGGCACTCCAATTGTCGTACGTCATGTTTACGGATAAGTCCACCTGTGTAACCGATGGCGTATTGAAGGTATTGGTGGCGTCGACTTTATCTCCAACGTAACGCACACCAAAACCGGCATTCAGGCTGTAATCAGCTTCATTAATAAAGTGATTCATCACCCACAACGAGGCCAGATCTTCCGGGACATTTTCAACCCGTAATGTTGGTACACCCGGATTGTCATAGACTTCTGAATTGGTATGACTGTAGGCGCCGCTTAATCGCAGGGTACCAAACAAAAAGGTCGACGCTTCTATTTCAAAACCGTCAGATTTCACTAATCCTGCCTGCAGAGCATTCTGGATTTCGTCCGGATCGGCCGTTAAACGGTTAGTTTCTTCCACATCGTAATAAGCAACCGTAATAAGCGTGCCTGGTGCAGGCTGATATTTTATTCCGACTTCGGTTTGCTTACCTTCCTGCGGTTGGTACGGTACGCCATAAAAATCAGCGCCAAACACCGGCTGATATGACTCAGAATAGCCTATATACGGTGACACGCCGTAGCCAACATCGGCCACCGCTCCAACCCGCACAGTAGTGGCAGTGTTTGGAGATTCGGCAATGTCGTTAAGTTCAGACGTCGATTTATCCCGGCGCACGCCAACAATTAAAGACAGCCACTCGTCATATTTTACCTGATCCTGGAAATAGTATCCTAATTGCGTGCTGCGCGTTGAGTAACTATTGAGGATCTGAGCGTCTATGTCGGCATAATAATCGGCATTACTGCGGTCTAAATCAGGCGCTCCGCCCCACCCCTCGCCACGGTCCTGACGAAACTCTGTGTAATCAATACCAAACAGCAACTGGTGCACAAAGTCGCCGGTTTCCAGCGTATAACTCAGGTTATGATCGGAGTTAACCACATGGTAATTTTCGTCCAGGAGGTAGTATGCTCGTGACCAAACTATATTTTCGCTATCGGGTAACAGGCCATATACTTCGCCGTAGTCTGTATCCTGCGAAAAATAGCGCGTTCGGGTAGAGTATGTAAGCGCATCACTAAAGTGGTGATCAAACATGATTGTGCCCGACAAATGCTCGGTTTTCATGCGGTTAAAGCCTTTATCCCCGGAAAAGAAATCCACCGGCGGACGTGGCGCATTAAAATCCACGCCATAGTATGTATGTGTACCCATGTCGTCTTTTTGGTAAAGGCCGAGTACGGTCAGTTCGGTGTTGTCGCCAATGGCCCACTTAATCGACGGCATGGCTACAATACGATCGTCAGCCTGGCCTTCGGGCAGTAACTCGCCTTCGCGCACCACTCCCACCATACGCCCAGCCACATCATCGCTGAGTGAGCCGGTTACGTCTGCCATGAGCTGTTTGCGGTTGTCGGTACCAACCTGTACGCCTACTTCAGCGCCAAAATCGTAGCGTGCCGTTTTACTTACCGCATTGAGCAAACCACCGGCACTGCCAGCACCGTATAACACCGCCGAAGGCCCGCGCAGCACTTCAGCCCGCTCAAGGGTGAACACTTCCATTCGCGCTCCGTAAATAAAGTCTGGCATGCGGTTTAAACCATCCAGATATTGTACAGTTGCAAAACCGCGCGAAGAAAAACTGTCGTAGCGGGCATCGGCACCATTATCCTCAGTACTGACCCCAGCGGTATAGCGGAAAATATCCTGAAAATTCACCGCGCCCATTTCTTTTAATTGTTCAGCAGTAACAATGCTAATAGACTGCGGTATTTCGGTCAGATCGGCATCGGTTTTAGTAGCCACTCTGGCTGTAGTTGCCACCACTTCAATTTTTTCAATATCACCCGGCTCTTCTGAGTAGGTTTCCTGCGCATGGACCAAACCAACAAAAGCGTTCGTCGCCATATAAATGCAGCCCAGTTTCACGGCTTTGGAAAGTTTTGAATTAATGACCTTCATCACTAATATCCCCCTGAATTAATACTTGTTATTTTGTAAGTACTCACTGCATCCATAACCGATAAAGATAAAATGAACGAATAAGCGACTAAATATCTTGTTCTCAAAAAGGCCGGATTTCACGGCTCCATTCAGTATATTGCTATGCCAGCGTCGGCCAACTGCTGAGATGGGTAACTTTGCAGCAATATGGGTAATCCACTGGCAAATTCGGGCACAAGTTAACCACTTTAGGCAGATTTTGCCTGGCCAAAGCGACGCAGAATAAGGTACAACACGGTGGCTACTAATGTGGCGTCGATGGCTGGTGCGGTCGTGAGTGTAAACCAGCCATACATAGAAGCGAGTGCCACCGCAGACGAAATTAACCAGGTTGCAATACTCAGCCAGTGCACGGCCGGACCATGCTTCAAGCGCGAAGGATCATAGCCTTCAGGAAATTCCAAAAAACAGTCGATCACGTAAATAGCGGCCACAGGTGGAATTATCACGCCCAATATCAGTAAGAACGGCACAAACGAATCGATAATCCCGACAACAGCAAATGCGCCACCAATCAGCGCCCCTACGAGAGTAAAAAGCCAGGGTTTAACCGATTTAAAGGTGGCAGCCAGACTGAGGCTGTAGGAATACAAATTCACTGAATTGGCGGTCCAGGTGGACAACACCAGGATCAGCAGTGCCGGTACGCCCAGGCCAAAGCCGGTAATAATGTTCATAATATTGACATCATCTACCGCCATGGTTGGTACCGCGGCTAATAGCGTAAGTAATGGAATGGCAATGGGAAACGACAGGAACATACCAAACGCCGCCTGACGATTGGTGGTAATAAAACGTGACATATCCGGCATTGCCGCCACCGTAAGCAAGTTACTGCCGACCAGCGTTGACAGCGCAATACCAAAGGTCATGGCCACGTCAGGAGTGGCATCTTCAATAACGATACCAAACTGATTAATGCTCATTACAAAAACAGTAATGAAGATCACCATCATAATAGGAATGGCCAGCACCGCCAGTTTGTTAATGGCACCAAACCCATAAATTGTGGTCATTGCCATAAATACGCTACCAACCATAACAATAATGCCAAAGGGACCAGCCCAACCGTACATTTCGGCAATCGCTGCCACCAGTGCACTGCCAAAGAACGACGCATTTACCCCAAACCAGCCAAGGTGAACGATGGCCAGCATTACGTTAACGATCACCGCGCCTTTTAACCCAAAAGATGATTGCACTAACACGTAGGTATTCAGGCGCGAACGGACACTGGCAATAGAAGTGAGGGTTCCCATAATGCACAGGATCACCCCTGCCCAGAATGAACACCACAACGCATCAATCAGGCCCAGCGCACTGCTTACCTGAGCGCCGTTTAAAAAGGTAGACAGACCCACATTAATGCTGATCACCACAATGGCAACACGCCAGCCCTTGATGGTTTTACTCTCGGGTACCTGTGTGTCGGAATAGTTATTCACGACGTCTTTGGATTCATCGATCATGTGTTAAGACTCCCAGCCATTAAGTAACTCCACCGGCTGATACTGCTCAACCATACCAAAGGCCGAAGGCCCCATAATTGCCAGTGCGGCGGGACTGCGCAGCACGCCCGGTGCACTGGCGCTGACTATTTTTACCCGTTGCCCGTATCTCAACTGCTCCGTAGTAATAGTTTGTGCAGTTTCACAGTCGAGTACCGAGATAATGTCAGGTACCGTCGCAACCACCCGTTCACCTATTTTTGCAATCAGGTTTTCGTTCTGAAATTTGACTTCCATTTGTTGCTGGCCGTCGAACGTTTCCACAAGCAAATGGCCTACCGAAAAGCCCTGATTTGTTTCGCGTTTAACGTCGGTTATTTTACCTTCAAACAATATACCGCCGTAGCCGTAGTCTGCATTCTGTCGAATAACACTCAGCAGTGCGTCAGTCGGATCGCTGCCACTACTTTTGACCCGGCGCATTTTACGGCCAATTTCCAGTGCCAGTGAAATCGTGCCGTGAATGGCATGTTGTTTAACCTGCTTACCGGTTTGTACATATTCAAATAAATGGCAACTGCCGCCTAATGCCACCGCTGCCGCACGGGCAACCAGTTCTTCAGCCTCATTATCGACGGTATCGATGACCAGCGTGTTGCCTTTGGCATCGGTCATTACTGCAGGGCTGGCACTAATACCCACCACATTAAAAATCACCATTTGTGACTCAGGGAACGCCCGTCCCATGCCGTCGCAATCAACAATTGGCAAGCCGGTTTTAAGTGCCAGAATAAACGGGGCCAAACCATTACTGCCGCCAATCTCGACCGGAAAAATCGCATCAATTTTTTTGCCTAGCACTTGTTCCAACCGAGCTAACCCGGCAGTAGCCTCGGTTCCACTGGGCAGTTTTTCCAGAGAAACCGTGGGGGCACCCAACCAGCCACAGGGGGCCACCACTGCGTCATCATCCAGCGTATCGGCGCTGATAATTGTGACATCATTAAACTGGCTATTACTCAGCAAACTGGTTATTTCCAGGATTGAATAGTACGGATCACCGCCACCGCCTGAGCCCAAAAACGCACAGCCATTAGCCAGGTCTTCCAGGGCATGTTCGTCGAGTACGCTAAAACCTTTAATGACACTCATTAGGTGTATCTCCTGTTGACTGTGATGTTCAGATCACCTACCGCTTTTACTCGTATTTGCACCATATTGCCCGGCATATAACTCAAATAAACCTCATCTAAATCAATAATCTTTACAGAATCATTGGCTGCTCCGGCGTTAATCGCTTTGGCCACAGCTTGCTGTTTAATGGTCGCTAACGCTTGCTCCCGTGGTGTAGCGTCGTAAGAGATAATGCTTTCTACCTCGGCCCCGACCTGCGCAATCGCTGCACCCACTGCATTTGCCACCGATGCATGACCTGGCCTGATAACCTCACTGGCACCTTTTAACTGTGACGGCGCAATAACACTGCCGCCCCCCACTAAAATAACCGGCACCTTATCGCGAGACATTTTCATGCGATCCAGACCATCTTCCATAATGCTGTCGATTTTTGCGAGCAGGCCATTGAGCACGGCTGCACTAAACTGAGGTAGACTGGCTTTGTTACCAAAATCGGCGCGACCACTGGCAACCGCGATATCGCTGGTAGTAAGTTCCTGACCACCAAAGATCAGCGCCTCTTTGCTAAGGCGATACCCCACCGACTCCGGGCCAATGACGACCTGCTGCGGCAGTTGCTCACTGTTAAATTGGTTTGGCGCCAGTTCAATACGGGTGCCGCCGCCCAACCCTAAAGCCAGAATATCCGGCATCCTAAAGTTGGTGCGGACTCCTCCGATGTCAACGCTCATGGTCGATTCACGCGGAAACCCATGACTCAACGCGCCAATGTCGGTAGTAGTGCCACCTATGTCCACCACGATTGCGTCTTGTAAGCCAGTTAAAAACGCCCCGCCGCGCATACTGTTGGTTGGGCCTGAGCCAAAGGTAAAGACTGGAAATCTGGCCGCATATTGGGCCGAAATCAAAGTGCCGTCATTCTGACTAATATAAAATGGCACACTGAGGCCTAATTGATCAAAAGCGCGAGTAAACGACGCCACCACCTCTTTGGCCATTGCCGCCAGCGACGCATTCATAATGGCCGCATTCTCGCGCTCTAAAAAGCCGGGACGACCAAACGCACTGGACAATGTTAAAGCAATCTCCGGTGCTTCTTCGGCAAATAGTTGCGCGGTACGCTGTTCCATGCATGGATTGATCGGCGCAAAGGTACAGGAAATTGCCGCACTGCGTAGCCCTTTGGCACGCATATCCCGAATGGCTTTACGCACTTCAAGCTCGTTAAACGTGCTGATATCGCGGCCGTCAAATTCATAACCACCGGGCAACAAATAGATATGCTGTCCTATTTTACGGGTCATTGCTTGGGGCCATCCGGTCATGGGCAGCAGCGCATCACTGGCCGGACTGCCCAAGCGAATAACCCCCACTTCAAGCAACCCCCGACGTTCAACGAAAGCATTGGTAAAATGGGTAGTACCAAGCATAATACACTCAACATCGCTTACCGCTACCCCGGCGCGGGTCAGCACTGTTTGAATAACATCGATGATACCGTCGGTAACGTTCTGAGTGGTTGGACTCTTGGACCAAGACAACACCTGATTTCCGTTTAAAAGTACTGCATCGGTGTTAGTTCCACCTACATCTATTCCCAATCGCATAGGCAACTAGACTTCTGTTAACTCATTTATATCGATTGTAAGAAGATCAGCTGCACAATAGCTACGCCAGAAACGGGTGGTTTTGAACTAATATGGGTAGGAGAGCACGAGGCATTGGCAAACGCCAAAGATTAGAGCCTACAACTTTAGCACCTCTCTAAACAGAAAAAGCCTGTACCATCGTTGATAACTATGGATATCTTTTTATTTGTTATTGATTTTATTTGTTACTACTCAGGTGTGATCTCAGACATATTGACCATAGCTTTTCATTCTCCGTGTTAAACCATTGAAACATGACTTAACAAATGGCGTTAGTTTGTGAGAAAGCACCGTTCAATAACCTCACATGCCGGGCTTCCTCACAGTCACAGATAGTACCTTAGTGGTGAATGCGATAGGCATCCAGTATTTTTGCATCTACCCAATAGGTATCGGTATTATCCTGCCCGTCTGTGCGATTAAAAAATAAAAACCGCCCATCCGGAGTCACCTGAGCCGCAAACTCCGAAGCAGCCGTATTAACCTCGCGGCCGAGTTTAATTGCACTTCCCCAGCTACCATCAGCGTTTTTAAAGCTAATGAAGAGATCGGCATTGCCGTTAGCGCTATTGCGTTGCCCATCCCAAATCACATAACTTTCGTCGGGCGCTAAAAATGGATGCGCATTCCATTGCCCCGTGTTGATAGCTTCCGGAAAAGGCACCGGCGCGGCATAACCATCTCCCTTTCGCTGAGCGTAGCGCAGTACACCATTGCCATCGGCGGTTGCCTCGTCGAATGCAATGTTGCCCTCATTGGAGGCGGTTACCCGCATGATCCGAATAGCTTCAAAGTCAGGACCCAGCCGCTGCATGTCAGACCAGCCATGATGTGTTCGCGTTTTATACCCGCGCCCGAAAAACATGGTTTGATTATCTGGCGATAAAGTGGGTGTGCCGTTGCGAGGCCCGATAACACGCTCCTGCCAGCGATGATCGCGATACTCATACGCAACTAACTCTTGTTCAGGCTCTGCGTTTTTATGTACTTCACGCACGAAGTACATTTCTGTCATGGTGGGTGCAAACACAACGCCGTACTCCCACCCTGGCGTAGACACTATACCGGGGGCGAAGGGTAGCGCTGTAATCCCTGGTGTTTTTTGCCCCAGATAGCGGCCACTTAGTACCGGTGCATTGCTTACCCGCTCGTTGGCAAATAGTGGCAGAATGTTTTCGGCCACCATTTGCTGGGTTTTATCGTCACGGTCATGGGCTGTGACGATAACCATTAAATCCAGATCATCAATAATCAGCACGTACATACCACCGCCACCTTGTGCAGAATATGCATAGTAGCGTTGCCCCGCATAGAGCAGATCAGTACTCCACCAATAGTAACCATACCCCTGGTTTGAAACGTCTTTTCCGCCACCATAAATATCATCATCTCCGGTGGTAAAAAGCCGGCTGGTGGCTTTGGCTATAAACGCGGCCGGCACCAGTTGCTCACCGTGCCAATGACCTTTGTTTTTTGCCAGTAGTCCAAGCTTAAGCATTGCTCGCGAGGTCATGCTGGATGACTCTGGTAAGCCGCTCACATTGTCCATCCGCCAACCGTAATTGGTAATCCCCAACTTATACAGCAACTCATCTCTGATAAACGCCCGTGCACCACCGGGTACTACAGCCTCGATGACCTGCATGACTAACATAGGGTCGTTTTGATACTTAAAGGTTTGGGATTCATCGGTAATTGGTGCGCTCATTTCCAGATAGGCCTGCACCAGCCCCTGCCCTTTCAATGATTCCGGACTACGCGTGGATGCTTCCCACTGCGCGTCTTTTATGCGAATCCCGGAACGCATCGACAGCGCATGATTGAGCGTAACTTTGTCGGCGCCGTCGACGAGCGTTTCAGTGTTAAGTTCATCTAAAAAACTGATAAGCGGTTTATCTAAATCGGCCATCGTTAAATAGCCCAGTTGAATTGCCCGCCCGAGCGCCAGGCTAATATACACTTTGGTGGCGGACGATTGAGGATGCGGCAAATCGATGCGTCCACGGCGGTAATAGGATTCAAACAATAACTTGCCCTGATGTGCAACCAGTAAGCTATCGATGTTGCCGTGCTCACCTTGCTCTACCTCTTTGGCTAACTGCAGCATTCTTTGTGTTGCCCCGTTAATACTACTGAGCTTGCCAACAGCAAGGCCGTCGCTTCGCTGCTCTGGAGTGGTACTCACATACGCAACGGGTAATTCGGGGAGATCCATAAATCGCAGCCCAACCTCTGGCATGCGCCAGTACCGAATGGGGGCTTCTGCCGGTGTAGCCGTTGGTGCGGTGGCTTTTGTGATCGCATAGAGTCGTGGTGAAAAACTCATGCCGTATAAAACCAACAAAGCGATGAGGTAACTCAAAATGTTCCGTAGAGTCATAACCTGTAATTCCTGTTGTTATAAAACCTGGTGGTCAAATTGTTTAAGACGTATTGGATAGGGAAATACCCTGAATGACATGAAAAAAAGCTGACGTTTAGCTGATTTCTCGGCTTTCAGCTTTGTTTGCACTGCCACCTTAAGGTAAGCTCATCAAAGTTTTGCAAGGGATCACTCAACAGCGTATGGCGCAAAAATTCTGGGTTAACAACTACTTTATAGATGTAAGCCGCAACCAAATTCAGCATCAGCAACAAGCCACACAGCTTCCGCCTAAAGCATTAAAAGTGTTAGAGGTGCTGGCTTCTCGCGCAGGCGATGTAGTGACCCACGAAGAGTTAATGGACATCGTTTGGGGTAAGAGCATCGTTGGACCAAACACCTTGCAGCGTGCCATTGCGCAACTGCGAAAAGCGTTTGGCGATGACAGCAAACAACAGGCGTTTATTAAAACCCATGCAAAGCAGGGATATAGTCTCGACGCCCATGTTCGCTGGGAAGATAACGCCCCTGCTCAGGTTCAGGATCAGGAGCAAGCGCCGCCGAAAACTAACAAGGGCAAGCGCTTCGGGTTTTACCTGTTACTCTTTGTACCAATATTTTTCGCCACGGTAATAGCAATTAAGTCAACGCCCACACGTTTTGATCGGCTTACGCCCATCACTGCCAGCGATGAACAGGAATTTAATGCGTCGTATTCGCCCGACGGCAAATACCTGGTGTTTAATCGTTTTGTGGGTCAGTGTTTAAGCCACTTATGGGCCAAAGATCTTAGTAATAATCAGGAAGTCAGATTAAGCCGGGCACCAGGCCACTATAACGGCTTGAGTTGGTCGGCGGACGGCTCACAAATTGCGTTGGTATTACAATCGAGTTGTGAGTCGCTCAGTGAGCAACCTCAACAATGCTGGCAGCTTCAAACACTGGACTTTGCCAGTGCATGGCGAGGTGAACCCAACAATGCACTACGCTATGATTGCGAGCAAACCGAAATCTCGCATCCATCATGGCTGAATGATGGCCGTATCGCACTGCTGCGCCACAGCAATGGCCCAAACAGCACGCCAAACTTAATTATTCACGACGCCCGAACTAACGACGTTGTTGAACTTGAATTGCCGATACGCGGAAGACTCTATTCACTTGATTACTCCCGTGCCACCAATCAATTTGCAACAACCAGCATAGCCGACGATAACCAACACCTGCTCAGCCGCATTAGTATTAACGGCGAATTAGTCTCCGAAGCACAAATAAAACGTTTACCGCACCACTCTGTGTACGATGATTTTCCCATTCGTTTTGCGCCAGACGGAAAACGTTTTTTAACGGAAGTTGCAGGCCAACTTTACTTTCTGACTAAAAATGGCAGCCTGACCCTGAGTCACACCGACAGTTTTAATGGCTTATCGGCGCCCATTTTCCACCCCACAGACAACAAAATCGCCGCCACGCAGGGCACCAAGGATTTTGATATTGGCTATGTAAACTTATCCGGTACAACTGGCGATGCAGACGTATTTGCGCGATCCACGGAAGTCGATGCTAACGCCCAATTTCAGCCCAACGGCACGCACATCGCGTTTGTCTCGTATCGCAGCGGTAACAGCCAACTCTGGCTAAAAGATAACAACAATGTTTATCAGCTTACCCACTTTGAAAATGGTATGCGCGGCATTCTGTTCAGCTGGTCACCACAAGGCAATCGGCTCGTCACTAACGTGAATCACCACATTACACTGGTTGAGCTCGACGGCAGCACTAGCCAAATCGACACGCCTGTTGCCGTGAATATACTGATGCCCTGGACGAAGACCAACACCTTACTGGTTACCGCCAATATAAATGGCGCCGATCGCTTATATAAGATAGACATTACCAGCGGTGAAACCACGGATACCGGACTGAGCAACGTGATGTGGGCAGCTTACACATCATCGGGCAATATCTTGTACAGCGACAATCAAAAAGACTTTTGGTTGTTGAAAGACTCACGCTCCATACCGCTTAATGCCCTGCACAATAAGCTTTACGGAAAACGCGCTTTATTTAAAAATGATGTGCTACTCGGTTTGGACGCTGACAATCAGTTGTGGCAGTACGACATAACAACCAACATCCTGACGGAAGTAGCTCAGCTTAACAAAGACGTGATTTTTGTGAGCGACATCAGGGCAGATGAAATGCTCGCAACCAAATTTATTGGTGGTCGCCGTGAACTGGTTGAGCTAACGGTGTCTGACTCGCAATAGCAGCTCGAGGCACGCGGCGAGTGTAAAACGCACAATTGCCGCAGTGGTAAAGGTTTTAACAACGGATAGTAACGTCACCCTCCATGTAGTTAAGTAGTCATCTTATTCAACCATACGGCGAAGCCATTATGACGACTACAGCAAGGTGCCTTTTATTGTGCATGAACCTAAGGGTCCGCAATGAGCACCTGAGGTGCTTTTTAATACCCTTCGTTGAATGAAGGAAAGTATCAACTCAGTTTACTGGCAACGGGCGCAACAGCGTTATGTTTGCAATTAAAACCAATCAGCTTGAGGTGTACCCGGCAGATGTTAGGTGCCTCATTACTCCCGCCCCTGATTATGCCAGTCCGCTTCGCCAAATCGAAAAAGGGCAAGGTTGATTGTTTAAGGGTACTTTAGCTCGTATTTCTTTAACTTACGGTACAGGGTTCGGGTACTTACGCCCAGCAATTCGGCCAGCTCATCAAACGGACGATTTTCAGATTCGCACACGCGACGAAGATACATTTCTTCAGCTTCTTCGAGTGAGACGAGTGCCTTGAGTTCACTGCCTCGCTGCGCAGAGATTTGCACGTGTTCTGGCAGATCGTCAACCGTGATAAGGTCTTCGTTGGCCAGTAAGGCTGCTTGCTCTACAATATTTTTAAGCTCTCTTATGTTGCCCGGAAAGCTATATTCAATAAGGCTCTCCAGTGCGGTTACATCGAAGCGTTTGTGACCGAGTTCTGAATGATTGAGAAAATGCAATGCAAGAGAAGGAATGTCTTCTGCGCGTTCGTGCAAGGAAGGCAAACTGATTGGAAAGCCAGCGATGCGGTAATACAAATCCTTTCTGAACTCCCCACTCTCTAAAAGATTGAGCAAGTTTTTGTGGCTTGCACATATCAGGCGAAAGTTGGCTTTCTTTTGCTTTAATCCACCGACCGTTCTATAACACTGAGTTTCTAACAAACGTAGCAATTTCACCTGCATACTCAACGGCACATCAGCAATTTCATCAAAGAATACCGTGCCGCCATTGGCAATTTCTATTAAGCCTTTTTTGGCATAACTTGCACCAGTGAAAGCGCCTTTCTCGTGTCCGAACAATTCTGATTCAAAAAGGTTTTCGTTCAGGCCCGTGCATTCAATAACAACAAACGGTTTTTCTGCTCTGCGGCTTGACTCATGTATCGCTTTTGCAACCAACTCCTTACCCGTACCGGTTTCTCCATGCAACAGCACTGCAATCTCTGAACTTGCAGCTCGATTAATTTTTGTCAGCATGGCTTTAAACGGGGGCGATGCACCAATCATTTTGTTGGCATGAGACTCGACTGTCGCAAAGTTTATTTTATCTAAAATTTCTAAAAACCCTGCGGTGATCCCATCAGCGTCTTTTATTGGGCGCATAATTATATCGCAGTAGGTTTTTCCATGCTCCGTGTTGTGGATATGAATTACGCTACTGGCCCGTTCTGTTTTCACACACCGCTTAATAGGGCATTCTTCGCCATGTTGATCACACGGCGAGTTATGCCCGTGAGATACCTCAAAACAGCGGCTTGCTCCAACCCGTATGTCAGCATCATAGGTGTCTCTGTAGGCTTCATTAACCGCTAGAATTGTATACTCGGGATTGATAAAGATGGCCGGTTTATCAATGAGATTGATCATCGCTTGAATGATCGAAATATTCATGTGTACTTCCATGAGTGTGCCAAATATGTCTTATTTTGTGTCAATACTGGCATAAATATCAAACTCATTCGTAAAGGTTTCACACGCAAAATAAAAACTTTAATTAAATTATAATCTTAGAAGAATTGTTAGGTTGGCATGTGTTTTGTTATTACATTTAACAGGTTTTGTGTGGCTGTCACACATTCCCCTTTATATTAATGACAAACCCGAGGCGAAAATGAGTCAGACCAAACCTATTATGTCTGTGGCACTACTGTTTTGTGTATCTCATATGCTATCCGCGAACACGTTACAGGAAACGTCGATAGACGCCGCATCTATACAAGGCTCCGCCGCAACCGCGACGGAATTGGATCAAGAAGCAATAAAAACCGAACAGTTAGAGGTTCAGGCGAAGCAGCGTATTAACGTGTTTTCAACGCAGCTTAAAAAAGCGTTGTTAGGCGCTGTGCAGGAGAATGGATTAAAGCATGCCGTGTCGGTATGCAAGGAACAGGCGCCCGTTATAGCCCAAAACCTTTCCACCGATGATTGGACAATTGCCCGAACGAGCCTAAAGACTCGCAACGCTGAAAACACACCGAGCGACTGGGAACACGCGATGCTCACACTATTTGACCAACGTTACAAGGCAGGAGACCAGGCATCGTCTTTACATGCAAGCATCGTAAAAGATAATAACTTCAAATATATTCAGGCTATTCCAACAGGAAAGTTATGCTTAGCGTGCCATGGTAAAAGTGTTGAGCCTTCACTTTTGCAGCAAATTCAAACTAACTACCCTCACGACAAAGCAACGGGATTTACACTCCAGGATCTTCGTGGCGCGTTTGTAGTAACAAAGTCTGCAATAACAGTGTCACGGTAAACTACCAACATACCCATTTCAAAACCCATTGACACTTATGTCTTTGGGTTTGCCATTTATGTCAATTTGAATTTTTCAAAGCTTGATCTGGCTCAATAAAAACAAAAAATGACAAATTAAAACAACAACTTAAAACCAACCTTAAATTTGGCATGCCTTCTGCAAATGTACTCACAGCACTGTGATAAACATAATTTTTTGTGCATTTTAGGAGAAACAGCATGAACGAGACTCTCGTTGAATTATCTCGTTGGCAATTCGCCATGACTGCCATGTTTCACTTTATATTTGTTCCATTGACGCTTGGCATGACCTTTATGCTGGCCATTATGGAATCGGTGTATGTGATTACAGGCAAAGAAATCTATAAGCAAATGACAAAGTTCTGGGGAAAGCTATTTGGTATTAACTTCGCCATTGGGGTGGCTACAGGTTTAACGATGGAGTTCCAGTTTGGCATGAACTGGTCATATTACTCTCATTATGTCGGTGACATTTTTGGCGCTCCCCTTGCTATTGAAGGCTTAATGGCGTTTTTTCTGGAGTCTACTTTTGTCGGCCTGTTCTTCTTTGGTTGGGACAGAATGTCAAAAGAGAAGCATTTAATGGCTACCTGGTTGGTGGCTTTAGGTTCTAATTTCTCCGCTTTGTGGATTTTAATCGCAAATGGTTGGATGCAATACCCAGTTGGTTCAGAGTTCAATTTCGAATCAATGCGCATGGAAATGACCAGTTTTACGGAAGTAATGTTTAACCCTGTAGCGCAAGTGAAGTTTGTGCACACCGTGTCTGCAGGGTACGTGACTGCCGCGGTCTTTGTGCTGGCAATATCGTCTTACTATTTATTGAAGGGCCGCGACATTGCTTTCGCCCGGCGCTCGTTTGCCATCGCTGCGAGCTTTGGATTGCTATCCGTGCTTTCAGTCATTGTGCTGGGCGACGAAAGCGGCTATGAACTGGGTGATGTCCAAAAAGTGAAGCTCGCTGCGGTAGAGGCGGAATATGAAACGCATCCTGCGCCAGCCCCATTCACTTTGATTGGCATGCCGAATGATGACACTCAGGAAGTGGATTATGCGATTCAGATCCCGTATGCCATGGGAATAATTGCAACGCGATCGCTGGACGAGGAAGTAACAGGCCTCAAAGATCATAAAATTCAGCATAGAGCGCGCATTTTGTCCGGTATCAAAGCCTACGAACTATTGGATAAAGTGAGAACAGGCAACGCTAGCGAAGCTGAGCGAGCCGTGTTTGAACAGCATAAAGATGATATGGGCTATGCCATGTTATTAGAGCCCTTTACCGATGATATCTCATCACCAAGTGAAGAAGCGCTGGCGAAAGCGGTCGACTACAGTATTCCAAATGTTGCGCCCTTATTCTGGAGTTTCAGATTAATGGTTGGATCGGGGGTTGCCATGCTGGTGCTGTTTGCCCTTGCTTTTTATTACTCTACAAAACATCAGATAACCAAACCGCGCTGGTTATTGAAAGCCGCATTATGGAGCTTGCCATTACCCTGGATTGCTTCAGAAGCAGGTTGGTTTGTGGCCGAATATGGTCGTCAGCCATGGTCTATCGCAGAAATTCTGCCGGTACATACATCGGTGTCTAATCTGAGTGTTTCAGATGTTGTGATCACGATGGTCGCCTATTCAAGTTTTTACGCTGTAATGTTCATCGCCGCTTTTTATCTGATGCAAAAATACGCCAAAAAAGGGCCCTCAGCGACCTTCGAGGAGCAAGAAGCACAAGCATTGGAAGAAGCGTCAAATCTGTTAACTCAAACTCAAGGGGCAAACTCATGATTGATTATGAATTTCTTCGTGTAATCTGGTGGGTGCTTGTTGGTGTCCTTTTAATTGGCTTTGCAGTAACCGATGGCTTTGACTTAGGCGTAGGTGCCTTGCTGACGCTGGTTGGTAAAACGGATGCCGATAGACGAGTTATGATCAATACCATTGGTCCGCATTGGGATGGTAACCAGGTGTGGTTGATCACCGCAGGTGGGGCCATATTTGCGGCCTGGCCAATGATATATGCAACCGCTTTCTCGGGTTTTTACCTGGCGCTGGCCTTAACCCTGATTGCCTTGTGGATGCGGCCGCTGGGTTTCGACTACAGAGGTAAGATCGCCAATAAGCAATGGCGGGCTACTTGGGACTGGGCGCTTTTTGCTGGCGGGATTATTCCTTCATTGATTTTTGGTGTGGCGTTTGGAAACTTGTTTTTAGGTGTGCCATTCAGTTTAGATGACACTTTAAAATCAACCTACGAGGGTGGTTTCTTCGGCTTGCTAATGCCCTTTGCGTTGCTTTGCGGCCTGGTGTCTGTTGCTATGTTACTGAATCATGGCTCGAGCTGGTTGCAACTAAAAACTGATGGTGAATTGCACCGTCGGGCCAGAGCTGTTTCTGTCATTTTATCAGTGGCTACTGCGGCTTTGTTTATAGTAGCAGGTGTGTATCTTGCGATTGGTGTTGATGGCTATGTGGTTACTTCAGTTGTTGATACGCAAGCCACCAGTAATCCTCTTACCAAAACGGTAGAGGTGGAGCCCGGCGCATGGATGAACAACTACGCGACCTATCCATGGATGATCATTGCACCGTTACTGGGTATTGGCAGTGCTATCGCTTGTGCAATCGCCTCATACCGCGGTAAAAGCGGACTCGCTTTCACATCCAGTGCATTAGCAATTGCAGGCATTATCTTAACTGCAGGGTTTTCAATGTTCCCGTTCTTAATGCCAAGTAGCATTATGCCAAACGCCAGCTTAACCATGTGGGATGCGACATCTTCTTTGCTCACTTTGCAAACCATGTTTATCGTCGCGTGTATTTTTGTTCCTATCGTGTTGGCCTATACCGGATACGGCTTTTGGGTAATGCGTGGTCGAATTAAACAAGCCGATCTTAATAAATCTCACGCCATTTACTAACGAGGAGTTTCAACATGTGGTATTTCACCTGGATATTAGGCGTGTTGCTCGCCTGTTCGTTCGGCATTATTAATGCGTTGTGGCTCGAGTCTACTGAAGACATGGACAGGGCTTCAGACACTGAAGTTCAAAATGGCTCAAGCACTGAAGCTTCGGAAAAGTAAGTTATGACGCAGACAACAGCCCATCATGATCAAGCTCAGCAGTGGTTAAAAGATACGGCTCAGCAAGCTCGGGCAAGTCAAATGGTGGTGTTGTCTGTACGTTTGGTGCAGCTTGTTGCTCAAATCAGCGCATTTTGGTTCTTGGCTTCCATCATGCAATTGATTGTTGTAACGCAACACGCTGCTCTTTTTAGCCATCTTCTACCGTTAATCGTTTCGCTAACTGCATGGGGACTGTGCGTTTATTTGGCAGACTTTTTAAGTGCTAACGCAAAGCAAACTATTGAAGGTAATCTGGAAAACTCCATCCACACCATACTCAACGCACAACAAATTGCCATTACACGCCGTTTTTCAGCAACGTTTTGGCAACAGTTATTACTGGTTAATGTGTCTGACCTTGGTGATTACTTTGTTCAATACAGTGTGCAAAAGTACTTATCGGTTTTAGCGCCAATCGTCGTATTGCTGGTGATATTCCCCATAAATTATCTTGTCGCATTGTGCTTACTTTTAACCTTGCCCATTGTTCCTTTGTTCATGATACTGGTCGGGAATGGCGCAGCAAACTTACATCGGAAGCACTTTGTTGCCCTTGAACGTTTGGGCGACTTATTTTCTGACCGTTTAAAAGCGCTTCCCATGATTACGGCAAATGGGCAGCATCAGCAGCAGGCTGAGCGCTTAAACACCGCGAGTAATATTGTTAATAAACGGACCATGAAAGTGGTCTCAGTGGCATTTTTATCTTCCAGCGTACTTGATTTTTTCGCTACCGTATCTATTGCACTCATTGCCGTGTTTATTGGCTTCACGATGCTGGGCGAATTAAACATAGGCCCGGAAATCAATTTGCATAAGGGCTTATTTATGCTCTTAGTTGCCCCCTTATTGTTTTCTGAATTGCGTACCTTAGGAAAGTTTTATCATCAAAAGGCAAAAGCCGATGCAGGGGCGGATCGCTTTTCTCAAGTGCTCGCAGAATGTAAAGCAACCAGCCAACGGCAGGACGCTCAAGAAGACAATAAAGATAACGGCTTCAGCGGTATCGCCTGGCTAAACTACAAAGTACACACCCCCTGCTTACACGCGAGCAAGCTGGTTGTACAGAAAAATGACTGGATACTGTTAACTGGCTCTTCTGGTAGTGGCAAAACCGTTTTGTTAGAGGCGCTAATTGGCTTTAGACAAGCTTCCCATTCATTGAATGCTGACACAGCACTATTGTCGCAGCAATCATGTATTTTGGCTGAAAGCCTGGCATTTAATCTTCACTTAGGCAGCTCTGCGTATTCTGCTTCGCAATTAGAACAGTGCTTGTCAGAAGTTGGTTTAAATGAATGGTTATCAGGTTTGCCTGACGGACTCAATACACAGATGGGTGATCTTCCCGCACTGTCCGGTGGCGAAGCTCAAAGGCTAGCACTAGCCAGAGTGTTGCTTTTGCAAAAAGAGATTATTTTGTTGGATGAGCCTACGGCGCATTTGAGTGAGGTTCAGCGACAACAAATCGCTAGCCTTATTCATGAAAAACTGGCTGATAAAACGGTGATTTGGGTGTCTCACCATGCGTTACCCGAAGAGTGGTTTTCGCAGCACTGGACAATAACAGATAGCGAAATACAGGTGCTGTCATGAAATTGTTCGTTACGGTTACCCTGGCTGTTGTGCATGCCGCTGCCGCATTTTTAATTCTGATGCTGGCATCCTGGTTTATTGCGGCTTGCAGCATTGCTGGTATTGGTTTTAACTACATGCTTCCAGCAGTTGTCATTCGGGCACTTGCGGTGCTTAGAATTGCTTCTGGTTATTTCTCAATGCTGGTTGGACATTCACAATTGCTTGACTCGCTGGCAGGTTTGCGAAGCGCTCTCTTTTCTTCTCTTGATAATCGTGTCAACGTTTCGCGCAAGCACTCTTTACAAGCGCTTGATCATCAAAGTGAAACCGTCGCAGCAATCTGGGTTGCCTGGGTTGCTCAAAATGCCGGTATCTTCACTTCCTTGCTTTTGCTTAACATCGGATGCTGGTGGCTTGTACCTGATTTGAGTTTTGTACTGAGTATATTCAGCGTTTCTTACCTGGTTATTTATTTAGGGTTATTGCTTACTATGCTGCGCAAAGCCAGAGAATTAGTTCGGGCTAAAAGTGACGCTCAGTTCGCGCTTGTACAGCACATTGAATCGGCGTCCATATGGCATTTGCTGAATGACTATCAAGTATTTTCTCCGTCCTTAAAAAAACTGCGGAAACAGGCATTAAAACTACAGAGTTTCGTTAGCATTGCTGGACTACTGCTATTTACGACAAGCATGCTTAGCCTTTGTTGGATACTGTCTTCCTACGCAACAAACTTTACAGGCAATCCACTGTTTTTGATTGTACCGATCGCTTTGCTTTCGGTGACTGACTGGCTAGTACCATCACTAGCTAGTCAACGACAGCTGGTTGATTATTTTGATGCTAAAGCAGGTTTGAATAATAGCATCACTCAAGTCGAGCCACGCGGGCAGTTAGACATGTCTATTCAAGGCATCGAAGTGAATCAGTTCATACCCGATAAAACGACTCTGTACCCCTTGAACATCAGTTTTCAAGTCAATTCAATGAACGTTGTAACTGGTAGCTCGGGGGTGGGTAAATCCAGTTTTCTTCAAGCTATCGCAGGTTTAAGCGACTATGACGGTATACGTCGGGTCATCCCCCGCAATAAGGCATACGAGAATTGCACTAATCAAGGAATACTCTCCGGCGCATTATATGTAGAACAATTCCCCTATGTATTGAGCGATACATTGCGTGCGAATCTTCATATTGCCAATCCTCTCGCGAGTGATGAACTACTTCATAAGGTATTAAAGCAAGTTAACTTAGATTCTCTGAGTAATCTGGACATGTGGCTTGGAGATAACGGACGACCATTGTCAGGAGGTGAAAAGAAGCGTTTGGGGATAGCACGAGCCATATTGACTGAAGCCAGTGTTCTGTTAATTGACGAACCTTTCGAAGCGCTTGATCGGCAAACTACTAAGAGAATGTGTGACTTATTGAATCAATTGGCTCAACATAAAATAGTTGTTCTGGCGACTCATATAATCCCCTCGAATTTAGCGTTTGACCAGTGCATTTCACTTGAGAAAGCGAGCGACCTCTCTTTAGAATTTGCGAAAGAAAACGTCCGCCATTGAATCATATTGAACTATCTAACTTGCCATGGGAGTTAGAAACTGAACACCGGGTAACCCATCAGGTTCAAATCGTATTGGCACTCAGAAAGAAACAATCAGTGTAAGGGTCCTGGATAATCAGACTCTTACACTGCAGCGTTCCTTCATTTTAATAGCTCCATTATCTCCAGTTTATTGGAAATCTCATCAATGTCATGATGTTATTTTTGGGGGAAAGGTCAAAGAGCCTACGACTTTAGCACCTCTGGAAACAGAAAAAGCCTGTACCGTGGTTGGTAACTATGGGTGTGGGTGTCTTTTGTTTCATGATTATCCATACGATGGATGCGTAAGTGAACGAGGACAACGAATGGAATATGTAGAACACATTCCCTTGTAATTCAAAATTTTTTTGATACTAAATCAGTCCTAACTCGATTGCTTTGAGCACTGCTCGTGTGCGGTCCCGAACCTGTAATTTTGCCAGCGAGGTCGACATTAGATTGCGAATAGTGCCGTCTGATTTAAATAAAGCCTGGGCTATTTCGGCATTGTTGTAACCACTAGCGGCTAAGCGCAAGACCTGTACTTCCCCTTTACTCAAGGGTTCAGGTAGCATTACAGTCTGTTTAGAAAAATCGCCGTTTTTTACCAGCGACACGGTAATGCCAGGTTGAAACCAAGTTTCGCCGCTAATCAGTGCATCTACGGCTTGGTGCAAATCAGCCAACCTAACATCTTTGCGCAGGTAGCCTTTCGCGCCGAAACGCGCGCACTCAAGCATCAAATCGTGTTCATCAAAAGTAGTCAATACTAAGGTTGGCGTTGTCAGGCCACGTGTCTGCATTGCTTGTAATACCTGTAGTCCATTCATTTTTGGCATGCGGATGTCTAGCAAAAGCAGTGCAGATTTATATTGCTGTAAGGCGCTCAGTACCTGGCTTCCATCGTCGAGCTCTGCCACAATATCGATGTCGTCACGCAATTTCAGTAAGCTGCAAATACCCATTCTCACAAGATTTTGATCATCGGCTATTATAATCTGAATACTCATTCGTGCGTTTCGCCAAGAGGTAAAGTAATAGTAATGGTAAAACCTTTAACAAGGCTGATTTGCATTGTGCCATTTATCGAGGCAACACGCTCTTGCATACCAGTCAGGCCATTTCCAGCCTTGAACGCGTTAATTGGTGACCCATCGTCTTCGATTAAAAGATGTAAAGCATGGTAGTCATCGTATAAATGTAGTTTAAATACGCCTGATTTAGCGTGTCGTAAGCAGTTAGTAAGCGCTTCTTGAATGATAAAAAACAGGGTTTGCACTAATCGTAAATCACTTAAATTTTGCTTGAGTTCTATGCGGCTGTCGAAACGTAAATTCGGCGTTTGTTCGGCCAAATTATTTAACATTCCTTGTAAATCAAAATGACCATCCTGGCGAATAGTACTGACTGCTGAGCGCACGCTTTGTAGTAATTGATCACTAATTTGGCGAGCATGTTGCAAATGGTTTTTAGCGGTGTCGCCGCTAGTGTGCGTTGCCACTTCTAGTTGTAACGCTAAAGCGGTGAGTTGGTGACCCAATAAATCATGCAAATCACGGGAAATCCTTAGGCGTTCGTCGCGAGCTATAGATTGCTGCAAAAACGCCTGAGTTGCCCGCAATTCGACGGTTTGCAGTTGGAATGCCTGGCGTAATTTTTGCTCCGCCAGCAAACGATAATGGCCGATCAATACCAAAATATTAATCGCTAAAAATATCATGCCTTGTGGAAGAGGATCTTCACTTCGATAAAGCAATACATCTATCAACACACCGATAGCAGGAATGAAGAGTGCCAGAGCGAAGGCCCAAGGTTTACTAAAAAATACGCTTAGACGGAGTAAGCACAAAGTAAATAAGAAACCCGCAATCGGAAAAATAAAAAGAACGGAAATAGTGGTAGCCATTGCTAAGGCCAGGAATAGTCCGATTAAACGAATAAAGGCCTTGTTGCTCGGAAAGATTTGGAAGCTCAAGTGATAACCGAGCACAAAGCCAATATAAAGTAACAAAACCATAACTAGGTTTGCGCCAGTTAAGGGTAAGCGGATAGCTAGATCGTTGGGCCAAACAAACAAGTTGACCAGTACAACGGTCAAGCAAATCATAAGACCTAGCCAATATTCAGTTTTATATGGCATTGACATCACGAATTGGGAAAAAGCTGATTATCTCACCAAAATAATGTGCTTGAATACTGACGAATGTCACGATTTTAGTCAAATTTGTACGCAATTATTCATGACAATTATCACCTGAATGCCTGTCGTCGGCTCATTAAACTGTGCTCCAGTTGATTATAGGAGTCCCGTTTATGTCTACCCATCGAATTATGGCACGGGTGCTGATAAGTAGTTGTGCACTTCTGATTTCTTGGACGCTGAGAGCTGAAGAGGCTTCCTCTTTAGAATCTGAACAATGGCAGTTTGCCATTGGCCTTATGTTTGTGAATGCCCAAACCACCTGGACTGAGGCTGAGGATCAAAATCTCCTATTGCCTTATTTTTCTGCGGCTAAAGGGCCTTGGCAAATTGGCGGTGATAGTTTGCTTCGCTATCAGCTGTACGCAAAAGACGACGCGGCATTCAGTATCGGTATAGGATATGAAGACGAAGGTTTTGGGGGCATTTTTACCAAGCCTGACAGTTATGGCGAAGTATTTGAAGGCTATGATAATCCGGACGGGACCTTAACGGCCGAAGCTCAAGCGCAGTGGCTACTATTTGCCATTACTGCCAGCCATGCTGTTAACGGCGAGGCCGATACAGCCACGCTTGGCGCGAACATGACCTATCCACTATTTCAATACAACGAGGTGTTTGCTGTTGAGGCTGAGATCGGCGCGTTGTGGATGAACCGTGACTTTACTCGGCAGTATTTCGGTGTTTCTGAGTCGCAACAGGATGCAAGTGTTGGTCGTGTTTTTTATCGACCTGATAGCGCCCTTAATTACCATTGGTCCATCTCTATTAGCTATATGCTAAGCGAGCAGTGGGGCGTTATTTTGCATTACAAGCAACAATATCTGGATAACGAGTTGCTTAACAGCCCTCTGATAGACAGTGACACAAGCAAGCAATTAGCGTTTGGTATTCAATACCAATTCTGAGGTGGGCGATGAAAGCGAATGTTCTAATTGTCTTGTTGAGCTTAGTCTCGCTGAGTGCTCATACAGAGGAATTGTCTTTCGAAGCAATTAATTTACGGGCTTGTGAGGTATGGCTTGATGGTGATCAACGTTATTACTCCGCTCAGTGCGGTGAAATTAGAGTGCCGGAAGTTCGTAGTGACCCCAACACCAGAATGCTGACTTTACCTATCACCCTCATTTCAGCCCTTCATCCGCAATTTGAGCAGTCGCCTATTATTTGGCTTGATGGCGGGCCGGGAAGCATCAATAGTATGACTTACCCAAGTGATGACCTGATGCAACAGCATGATTGGATAATAGTCGGTTATCGCGGTATGGAAGGCGATAATCAGTTGCACTGCAGCAGTATTCGCCGCGGACTAAAGTCGGTGGCATCAGCACCGCTGGCGGCTGAACATTTAAAGCAATTAACCCAAAGTGCTCGCAACTGCGCTCACGAAATAGAGCAGCAAGGAATGGACTTGCGCGGATATACCATCTCAGAAACTGTCGCCGATATTGATCAGGTGCGACAGCAACTGGGGGTTAAGCAAATAAAATTATTTGCTAACAGTTATGGTACACGGCTAGCGCTCGAATATTTATGGCGTTATCCGCAACATGTGGAACGGGCTTTATTAGTCAGTGTTAATCCACCTGGTCACTTTCGCTGGCGGCAATCAGCATTGGCACAGTTGCTCGATAAGTACAGCGACATTTGCCAGCAACAAAAGCAATGTTGTCGCAGTGGCCTTAGTTTTACGAAGCAAATCCAGATCGTGCAGAATCGTGCGCCTACCAGCTGGTTTGGATTACCGATAAGGCTAGATCTGCTGCGCTTAGTTACTGCGATTGCGCTGACCGAATCACAGCCGGTAAACGGCGCTATCATGCCACTTAATGGTCCCGCGATTTTAGATTTATGGTGTGAGGGTTTTAAAGGTAACTACGCTTCAATGGCCGCTGTATCGGTGCTAGCGCCGCATGCCTTGGCGGAAATTTTTCACTGGGAACATTTTATGGCGCTAGGCAGTTCGGCACCGGATTACCACCAGCCTTCCACTATCACGATGATATCTTTATAACACTTGTCTGGTGGGAGGATGATGAACCTATCTGGCAATTTATACAAAAAGGTGAGATTGGCGAATAATTCCTTAACAATTGAAAAATGTGAGCAATCAAAAATATGTAACATGAATCAGTCTCGACTTAACCTGACAGATTGGTACTTGCGCATTACGGCCAACCGACACCTATAAAGTGAAGGTCGGCAAAAGACAAACAGCGGACGTTCAACGCCCGGCTCACCAGCGCTGAAACCGGAGAGTTTTTTGTGGTAAAGTGTAGCGCAGCGAAACCCACAAAAAGCGCGTAGGTTTGGGCGTCTGAGTGGAGCCGTTTGTTAGCGCAGTTTCCATATCTCATGACCTATAGATCTTATAAAAACTTTTCCTAAACTTGTGACATTGTAATCAATTATTCTCGGCATCCCAGTCTTTTCGTCTAGATGTCGGTTCGGTTCGCGCTCATCTAACTGTTCATATTCGGGTTCAATTAAACCGTGACGCTGAAGTGTTGATAAGTGCAGATCCCAAGCCTCTTTTGCTGAGTCGTATTCAAATTTTTGGAGTTCATCAAGGCGATTATACTCGCCATACGTGACAGACCTCGGTGTTAATTTATATCTAATATGTCCAGAACGGTGCTCCATTCCCAGCAATATTTCTATGTCCAAATCAGTCAAATCTTCCAAGATGAAGAATAGTTTTTTCTTAATACTAAATTTATCTTCTTCTAGGGAAGCACAGCCTTTCAAGAAAATTGCTATGTATTTATTTCTTTCTTCAGATAGAGAACGAGCCGCTTGATACATTCCGTCTTCAAAGAGTGATAAAGCATATTTATTTGAAGTTAAACTCGCCTTCTCAGTTGCGGTCAACCTTTTATCTAATTCTGTTAGCACTGCTACGATACGATCAACTCTTTGATTAGGAACTATTTCGCCAATTATTTCTGCGAATATCGGCCCAATAGCTGGAATAGCACCAATAATGCCTTTAGCTGCCGAAACTGCATAGTCAATTTTTTTCTGTTCCAGATCTTTGGTCATATTATTGTGGCTTCCGAGGTATTAAACGCTAACATTTAAATGAAGCGGACCCTAAGAACCGCTTATTAATTTTTATCATATCGGGCCACTTCCCGCTATCCTTTGCTGTGACTGCGCTGGCGTCACTTTTACTATTTTGCGAACCTATTTATATGCGAACAAAAGTTAGCATATAAATAAATCACTATTTGCATAGTACAGCTTTAAGCCTCTAAGTCATACACTTAGGCGTTCGCAAAACTGGTGAGTGAAGATAAAAGCGAATACATGAAATGACTGTCGGGCCGAACGGCTGCTTTACGTACTTTTCAGCCCCACAGCGTGAGGGGCATCTTGAGACAAGGAGCGGACTGTTTGGTTTGAGACTCTGAGTTTCTGGCATGAGCCAGAATCGAAATTTGTTTACGCAAAATCGTTTCCCAGAGCAATAGGCTGCCTTTAAACCTGTAGACAGCTAGTCAATTAACAGTATTACGAGTCAGCTAGCCAGCGCATTATGTTCAGTAAAAACTCTTCATTTTGTTCCGCACCAACAGAGCGTAACCCCGTAGTTTTGCCTGTACTTTTCACTAATTGTGAAGAGAACATCATGCCTTCAGAAAAAACTGCTACACGTCCTTTGCCTAGCTCTAAAACAGCACCTTGACTCCATCCTGACATTGGAACCTTTGGTGTATCCGCGTTAACTTGAAACGGTACTTTGGGTTCTGTAGCAGTGATATCGTTCCGTAAATTCAATAGAGATATTGCTTTTTCGGGAGCTTTAAATGCTGAGCCTCCGAACGACCTTACCTGTAGTATATTTGGTGATAGATTATTAATACGTTGAAGAAAATGAGGTTGTGATTTTTCATCTATATTTTGCGAAATATCTTTATTGTAAGTTGTCGCGTGTTCAGCGAGCGAATGATTCACTTTGCTAAAGGTTGCGTTTCCAACATGTCCATTGATGAATTGAAAACCAATTGCAAGTGCCAGATTATCAATAACTTTGGGAAACGGTGTGTGATCAGCAACCAGAAAAAGTGAGCCACCGTTCAATATCCAGCTCTTGAGCACTTCTACTTCATTGTCATCAAACGCTTCTCCATAGGGTGGAAGCCAGTCCTGTCGATTTCTGTCAAGCGCGTTTGCAATTACTAAAATATCCACTTGCTTTAGCTGATTTTCTGTAATTGCTTTATCATTCGAACTGACCCTGAACCCGTCACTTTCAAGAACTTGCGCAAATGGCTTATATCTGCCGCTCAACGTCAAAAAGTTATTATGGGCTTCGTCTATTAAAACAAGTGGACTATTCTCAGAGGAAAAGTGTGCAACTCTATGTTTAGGTCTGAAGTCAGGGTCAGATTGTTGAGGGCTATCAGAACAGGCTACCAACAATGTAGCAAAGCCAAAAACAATTAAGCTATGACTAACTTCATTTACAACATCCTTTGTAATAATCAGGTAGTGATTAACGTTAAAATTTCACTGTGCTCGACCATACCATGAAAGATGTTTGGGAGGGTAATTGCACATATCAGAAATATAAATATACGAAATTCAGTGGCCACTCATTGCGTCGTGCAGTGTTCAGTGCTCCAACTTCCGCTCTGCGTACGCAGCTGCCTAACAGCGTCATAGGCACCTTCAGACAAAGAGCGGACACTCAGAGTTTTAAGTTTGAGGTGCCGTTTCTTGCCAATTTCTAATGATAGCGGTCAAGGGTATGTTAAATCACTCTTAGCATAACGATTTTTGTAAACTCAGGTAAACCTTTCTGCCAGAAGCATCGCTACCAAAAGTCAAAACCTCTCTGAGTTGTTGCTTGTTGTGATATTTTCAGAGCCTATCAGTAGTTACTACTACTTGAATAGCATAAATCCAATCTCGCAAGTTGGTAGAGAAAGTAATTATCGTAAATTTAGGTTGACCTCAAGTTAACTTTAAGTCGTATCATCCTTTACTCATTTAAAACATGAGGAAATGCTGTTATGCCAAACAACCTTGATGCAATTGTAAGAGAGATTAAAGCTTGTTGGAAAGGACTGGACTCCGATACAACAACAGAAGTAAGAAGGTTACTAACTGAGCTTGCAAAAACTTCGACTGGCGAAGAATGGGTACAAAGCATAATGCTTGAAAAGCCCAGTTCTAAAGAGCTGTACCGAGATCCCGAACATGGGTTCATTTTACTCGCTCACACAGAAAAGAACGGAACGTACCGACCACCTCATAACCATGGGGCTGGCTGGGTTTTCTATGCAGTCCAGTCTGGCGAAATGGAAATGACGACGTATAGAAATGTTACAACAGCGGAGGGTATTACGCATTTGGTTTCGCGAGGTACTGATAGATTGCAGGTTGGCGACTGTCGAGTTTTCTTACCCGGTGATATACACGACACCCGTTGTAAATCTGAGAACTTTGTTCAGTATCGATTGACGAGTAGTGACTTTTCGGACGAAATTAAATCAAAGCGTATGGTTCGGTTCCTCAATGAGAGGAGCGCGGCCTTGTAGCCTATTGATTGCTGGACTTATTGTTTTTTCTCGCTTGGTCCTTCCCAGCGACACGCAGTAGCTTCTGAAATTTTGGACATTCCGAATGTCTTTCTGCTGAACATTTGGCCGCATGTTCTAAGCAACGTTGGATCGCAGTAAGTTGCTTTACATGCTGGCCAATCTCTTGTGCCTTTTCTTGAAGTTTATCCCGGTTAATTTCATATTCGCCCTTCGTTGTAAGCATCGCTTGGATGTCTTCCAATGAAAAGCCTGCTCTTTGCCCCAAAGCAATGAATTCGAGCTGTTCAAAAACATAAGTATCAAAAAGGCGTTTTAGGCCAATTCGGCCAATCGACTTAATCAGTTTCTTTTCTTCGTAGTATCTCAATGTCGAGGCTGGTACGCCTGATCGCTTTGAGAGATTAGAGATATCAATTGCTCCCATAATCACATTGACCTCAAGTTAACTTCAAGTAGTACGATGACAATACGAGTTAAACACACGCTAGTCAAGTAACGTGTCAATACGCAGTGAAGTACCATGAATGATTGCAATTTGAAGGCAAAAAATATAAAACCAAGCAAAAGACTTTCGCTATATGGAACCTTGTTTTGTCTAGGTATGACCATTTTTATCCCCTCATTAGGAATGAGCATTGTCCATGTAGTTTTGCCGACGCTTGTCAGTGAATTAGAAACGACCCTATCGAACGCGAATTGGGTCGTAATCTCTTATTTATTTTCGATAACCTCACTGGTTCTTGTAGGGGGAGTGCTAGGCGATAGGTTTGGTAGAAAAAGACTAATACTTATAAGTTTAGGAATATTCATATTTGCTTCAGTTTTTGCAGCCCTCAGCTCAAATATTTGGACTTTGATTGGAGTGCGAATGGCACAGGGGATAGGAGCAGCGTTTTTGCTATCTCAATCATTCGCGCTAGCGGGGACAGCACTACCAAAAAACAAAACGGGAGAGGCAATGGGCTTGCTTGGGACGATGGCGGCAACTGGAACCGCGCTAGGGCCTGTTGTCGGAGGCTTGATTGTAGAATGGTTTAACTGGTCCTTCATCTTTTGGGCGATGCTCCCACTGAGTGTTGTTTCGTACTATTTTTGTCATGTGTTTCTACCTGAAGATAATAAGGAAAAGGCAGAGTCAAAAAGATTAGATCTAATCAGTACAGTGTTACTTTGCACATCCTTGTTTTGCTTCACACTTTTAATTTCATCAAGTGCTTCACTATCTAGTCAAACAAGCACAGGTTTGCTGGGAGTATTTGCTCTTTGTCTTTCTCTTTTTATAAATAGGCAAAAAGATAACGAAGATGCATTGATAAGGCTTAATTTATTCAGAAATATGTACCGTAATACGTTACTTGTTGCAAGTTTTCTGGTTGACGCTACTGCAATGGCAACTCTAGTTGTTGGGCCATTTTATCTCACTTATGTAACGAATCTATCTCCTGCTAATGTTGGATTAGTGATGGCGATTGGGCCATTTGTAGGAGCGTTGTCGGGTTACCCGGCGGGTCGAATTGTAGATTATTGTGGGTCAGCGAAAGCACTTATCTTTGGATTGTGTCAAGTAGGGGTAGGCGTCTTATGCTATGCATCTCTCCCTCTATTTTTTGGCGTTTATGGGTATATTGTTGCGCTATTTATTATGACGCCGGGACGGCAGTTGTTTCATGCTGCCAATAGTACATATGTAATAAATAGCGTAACCAACTCTGAAAAGGGGCAAGCCTCCGGGTTGCTTAATCTTTCAAGAAATCTAGGGTTAATGACTGGTGCATCAATTGGGGGAGCGTTGTTTGCTCTGTTCCTTGGGACTGAGGTTGTTTCATCTGTAACTCTAGAGCAACTAAACACTGCCTACGCATCGACCTTTTCAATCGTATTCTGCCTACTCATGTTTTCCATTTTTGGCATACTATATACCAATAGGAGACCGTAAACACATCTAGGTGCTCTCTGTTGGCAAGCTCGATAAATGAACAGTCCGATTACATCAGTTCGAGAACGACTGTCCTTCGCTTATTAGTGCCATCAAAAACTTAATGGGCCACCGACCGCTTCACGTACCAAACAGTCGTTTGATACTAAAAGTCAATGCCAATTCCTGACGAACAGCTGCCCTAAAATAACGATAATTTATCCTTCTCACTATTCCTCAGGAAAATCTTCACTTATTTTACGATGATGTCGGCATATAACCTGTTCCCTTTATTCGCATTTCCGCGAAAGAGAAATAAAAAAGCCCACTATGTAGTGGGCCTTCACATTTAAACGACTTATTTATTTTAAACGGCTTATTTATTCCCATTAAACGACTTATTTCATGGGAACAACAGCAACTCTACTCTTCCATATAACTCTCAAGCGGCGGGCAGCTACACATAAGGTTGCGGTCACCGTATACGTCGTCAATACGGTTTACGCTTGGCCAGAACTTGTTGCGGGCAACTGTGGGTACCGGGTAGGCCGCAGTGTTGCGGTCGTAGCTGCGGTTCCAGTCGTTGTCGCAAATGTCGGCCAGGGTGTGTGGCGCGTTATGCAGCGGGTTGTCGGTGGCATCCCACTCGCCGCTTTCTACCTTGGCGATTTCTTCGCGAATGTGCACCATGGCTTCAATAAAGCGGTCCAGCTCAAACTTCGACTCTGATTCGGTGGGCTCAATCATCAGCGTACCAGCTACCGGGAAGCTCATGGTTGGCGAGTGGAAGCCGTAGTCATTTAAGCGCTTAGCAATGTCCAGCTCAGTGACGCCTGATGATTCTTTTAACGGGCGTAAATCAATAATACATTCGTGAGCCACGTGGCCGTTACGGCCTTTGTACAGCACCGGATAATGGCCTTCCAGTGAACGCGCAACATAGTTGGCGTTAAGAATGGCCACTTCGGTGGCTTTGCGCAGGCCTGCACTGCCCATCATTTTGATGTACATGTAGCTGATAGGCAAAATAGAGGCACTGCCCCATGGTGCGGCCGATACGGCGCCGCAGTTATCGCCTGCTCCGTCAATGTTCACCACGCTGTGATTCGACAGGAAGGGTGCCAAATGGGCTTTTACGCCAATTGGGCCCATGCCCGGGCCACCGCCACCGTGAGGAATACAAAAGGTTTTGTGCAGGTTTAAGTGCGATACATCGGAACCAATAAAGCCCGGCGCGGTAATACCGACCTGCGCGTTCATGTTGGCACCGTCCATATACACCTGACCACCGTGATCGTGCACGATATCGCAGATTTCGCGTACGGTTTCCTCGTACACACCATGGGTAGAAGGGTACGTGATCATGGCGCAAGACAGGTTATCGCCCACTTCTGCGGCTTTCGCGCGAAGGTCGGCCAAATCCACGTTGCCGTTTTTATCGCACGCCACAACCACCACTTTCAGACTGACCATTTGCGCTGACGCCGGGTTAGTGCCGTGGGCTGAGCTTGGGATCAGGCACACGTTGCGGTGGCCTTCGCCACGGCTTTCGTGATACCGCTGAATGGCGAGCAAGCCTGCGTATTCACCCTGGGCACCTGAGTTAGGCTGCATCGAAAGATTATCGTAACCGGTAATGTTAATGAGCCAGTCGCTTAACTCGCTGATCATCTCCTGAAAACCCGCTGCCTGCTCTACCGGCGCAAAGGGGTGTAGCTGGCCAAATTCGGGCCAGGTTACCGGGATCATCTCCGCTGTAGCGTTTAACTTCATGGTGCAAGAACCGAGTGAAATCATCGAGTGATTCAGCGCTAAGTCTTTGTCTTCCAGGCTCTTAATGTAGCGCAGCATTTCGGTTTCTGAATGATAACGGTTAAACACTTCATGAGTGAGGTATTCGCTGGTGCGTAGCAGTGAGTCAGGAATCGACTGACGGCCCTGGGTGGTTACTTCAGCGTCGAGATCATCAACGGTTAAACCGTGATCGTCACCGAGCAATACGTTAAACAATGCCAGTACGTCTGCACGGGTAGTGGTTTCATCCAGCGCTATGCCCACCGCTGAGTCTAAATCGGCACGCAGGTTAAGGCCCGCATCAACGGCTTTTTTCAGCACAGCGGCTTTATCATCCACCAGCACAGTGAGCGTATCAAAATAGCTGTTATGTTTAAGCGCCAGGCCTTTTTGAGTCAGGCCTTGTGCCACAATGTCGGCAAAACGGTGAATGCGGCTGGCAATGGTTTTAATGCCTTCAGGGCCGTGGTACACGGCATAAAACGAGGCCATATTGGCCAGTAATACCTGGGCGGTACAAATGTTGGAGTTGGCTTTTTCGCGGCGAATATGTTGCTCGCGGGTTTGCAGGGCCATACGCAGGGCTTTGCGGCCACGGCTATCTTTACTTACGCCGATAATACGCCCGGGTAATGAACGCTTAAACTTGTCACGGGTGGCAAAGAACGCCGCATGCGGGCCGCCGTACCCCATAGGCACACCAAAACGCTGGGCACTGCCTAAGGCCACATCGGCACCGAGTTCACCCGGCGATTTTAATAACGCTAAGCTCATTAAGTCAGCGGCAACAGCAACAATGCCTTTATTAGCCTGTACTGCCGCAATGATGTCGGCTAAGTCTTTTACTTCGCCGGTAGTGCCCGGGTATTGCAGTAATGCACCAAATACTTCGTGGTCAGCGGCTTGTTCTGCGGGGCCGGTAATAATGCCAAAGCCAAACATTTCAGCGCGGGTTTCTACCACGTCGAGGGTTTGCGGGTGCACGTCATCTGCCACAAAAAACAGATTGGCTTTTTTGTTTTTCGATACGCGCTTGGCCAGTGCCATCGCTTCAGCTGCCGCGGTACTCTCATCGAGTAACGAGGCTGAGGCCAGCTCCAAACCGGTTAAATCAATGGTCAGCTGCTGAAAGTTTAATATGGCTTCTAAACGGCCCTGGGCAATTTCTGGCTGATAGGGCGTGTAGGCTGTATACCAACCCGGATTTTCCAGCACGTTGCGTAAAATCACATTGGGTACATGGGTATCGTAGTAGCCCATACCAATAAACGAACGGTTGATTTTATTTTTCGACGCAGTGGCTTTGAGGGCTGCCAGCGCTTCAACTTCGGTAGCGCCCTGTCCTGTTTCAATAGGTTTATCCAGGCAAATGCTATTGGGCACCGTCTGGTTAATCAGGTCGTCTAATGAGCTGGCGCCCACTTTGTCCAGCATCTGCTGGATTTCCTGTTCGTTGGGGCCAATATGACGGCCAACGAAGGCGTTTTTTTGCTCTAACTGAGCCAGTGAAATTGAAGCGTTTGACATAATTAGTTAAGCATCTGCAATGAAATAATTAAACCGGGAATAAATAAAGGGGCACAACCCGCCCCTTTATTTATCATTCATATCGTACAACTTACTCTTCGTCTTCAATGCTGGCAGCATAAGCGTCAGCATCGAGAAGTTCTTCCAGTTCGGCTTCGTCGTCGGCTTTCACTTTAAACATCCAGCCGTCACCGAAGGGGTCTGAGTTAACCAGCTCTGGTGAGTCTTCTAATTCTTCGTTAATGGCTACCACTTCGCCAGTAATTGGCGCGTACACGTCAGAGGCCGCTTTTACCGATTCAGCAACCGCTACGTCGTCGCCCGCATTAACCTGATCGCCAACATCCGGCAACTCAACAAACACCATGTCGCCCAGTAATTCCTGAGCATGCTCGGTGATACCAATGGTGTAAACACCGTCGCCTTCAGGACGCACCCATTCGTGCGACGGCGCGTAACGTAGTTCTTTTGGGATAGTACTCATGTGTCTTCCTGCTGTTCGTTAATATGTTATAAAACGCTTTTTCCATTGCGGACAAAACTGGGCTTAACCACGTCTACTTTAACCCACTTTTTGCGCATTTCCACCTCTACGGTGCTGCTGTTAGTCGCAGGTATACGCGCCATAGCGATAGCGTGTCCGAGCGTTGGGGAAAATGTCCCTGAAGTAATAATGCCAGCTTCGCCTTCGTCGGTTTTAACATTCAGACCAGCGCGTAATACGCCCTTTTCTTTCATTACCAGACCCACCAGCTTTTGTGTGCCCTGCTCACGTAAGGCTTCTAGTGCCGCGCGACCCACAAAGTTACGCTCGACAGGTTCCCAGGTAATGGTCCAGCCCATATTGGCCTCAAGCGGCGAAATGGTTTCGTCCATGTCCTGGCCATACAGGTTCATACCCGCTTCTAAACGCAGGGTATCGCGTGCGCCCAGGCCGCATGGCTTAACGCCAGCGTCTAACAGGCTTTGCCACATTTCGGGAGCCTTTTCTACCGGCACCATAATTTCGTAACCGGCTTCGCCTGTGTAACCAGTGGTCGCAATAAACAAGTCTTCGGCCTGCACACCAAAAAACGGCTTCATGCCGGCGACGGCTTCGTTTTGCGCAGTCGAAAATACTTTTGCAGCTTTGGTTTTGGCGTGAGGGCCCTGTACCGCTATCATGGCAAAGTCCGGGCACTCAGTAATGGTTACGTCAAAGCCTTCCGTTTGCTTAAGCAGCCAGTTCATGTCTTTTTCGCGGGTGGCAGAGTTAACCACCATGCGATAATTAGTATCGTCAAAGTGATATACAATTAAGTCATCTACCACACCGCCGGTTTCGTTTAACATGCCGCTGTAAAGGGCTTTGCCTTTATCTTTGAGCTTATCGACATCGTTAGCCAGCAAGTAGCGCAGGTAATCTTTAGCCTGAGTACCGGTCACATCCACAATGGTCATGTGCGATACATCGAACATGCCAGCATCCTGACGTACCACCTTGTGCTCTTCAATTTGCGAGCCGTAATGCAATGGCATATCCCAGCCATGAAAATCAACCATCTTGGCACCAGATTCCAGGTGCTTGGCGTATAACGCGGTGCGTTGTGTAGTAGCGCTGCTCATATGGGGCTCAACTTAACTGTAATTGATTAAACAAAAGTATAGGGAGCCATCGGCAGTACAACAAATTGGAAATTCTTATCAATACATTTAAGTTTCTTATATACTTCACCTAAAGCATCAGAATAACTAATCTTTTATGAAGCAGCTGTCACTGGATAACCTACGTACATTTGTTGGCGTTATTGAGCGCGGCGGATACGCCAAAGCTGGTGAATGGCTGGGCCGTTCACAGCCGGCTATTAGTTTGCAAATCAAAAAACTCGAAGAGCAATTAGGTAAAAAGTTGTTTACCAAAGCCGGGCAGCGCCATATACCGAGCGCTGACGGTAACTGGCTGTACCCAAAAGCCAAAGAACTGCTGGAGTTAAACGACAGTATATTTCGCAGTCTCGACCCCACGCCATTACGTGGCCGATTACGCCTAGGCATTCCTAACGAATTTGCCTCTACGTTGCTGCCGGGCTTAATTGGTGAATTTTCCAAGCGCTATCCCGACGTATCGCTGGAGGTCACCTCAGCATTAAGCCGCGAGCTGCTCAGCCCCAACCGGCATAAAGACTTCGATGTCATTCTGGCTCTGGCCAATCCGGCCGAATCCACCAACGGCGAGATCATTTTAGAAGATGAAATGGTGTGGGTAGGCGACGCCTCGCACCCGCTGTCGTCGCGGACGATCTCACTGGTACTGGCACCGGATGGCTGCATGTATCGCAGCCGGGTGATCAGTCAGCTGAAACAACAAACACAAGCGTGGAAAATTAGCTACACCAACGCCGATCTCTCCGGTCTGGTAGCAGCCATACAGCAAGGGTTGGGCATTACTGCCCTGGCAAAATCAAGTTTGCCAGCCAGTTTAACCGAGATCCGGCACCGGTTATTACCACCATTAGGCGCTATCAATGTTTGTTTGTTCATGCAGGCAACGCAGCATCCGGTGGTATGTAAAACACTGGCCGACTTTATAACCCAGCGGTTACGCGAAAGTTAAATGCTCCCAGAGCTTGGCGCTTAACAACATTCAACTATACTCAGTACAATGCGCCAAGCAAACAAGCGGTTTTGCTTATTATCATAAAGGAATGACTCCAGTGACTTCAGCAAGAAGAGTTCAATGTTAAATACGTCTATTGATACGTCTTTTGACAGCACATGCACCTCTGTTTTAACCACACCGCTCACCGACGAAGAACGTCGTCAGCTAGCGTCGTTGTTTGCTGTAATGACCGATCACCTTGGGCTTTCCGGAGCGTTTATAGTTTGTCACAACCGTTCGTTGTGGCACCTTCTTTATGAAACAGTTGATGGTCATATTGACGCCACGCTAGTGGAATCACTGTTGCAGGAATTTCGTGCTTCCACGCAGTGGAGTTGTCAAACCAGCCTGCTTGATTTTGCGCTTAACAAAAACAGTGTGCTGGCTGCGTTAACCACCCAGAGTGCCGCCTTAAATATCGACATTAGCCTGTGTGTTATTCGCGATGGCACCAATGAATTTACCGATCAGACATTCACTCAGTTACAGCATTATCTGGTAACAATAAAGAACTTAGTGGAACATACGGCAGAACGCCGCGCCCTTACCGCCCCTTTTAGCACTAAACAACGACTGCGCTTTATTTTAGAGGCAACCCGGGCGGGTACCTGGGAATGGGAAATCAACACCGGTAAAACCCATTTCAATGAACAATGGGCCAGCATTGTTGGTTATACGCTTGAGGAACTTCAGCCTGTTAGCATCGACACCTGGAATAATCTGGTACACCCTGAAGACAAATCCCGCTCAGCAGAGCTGCTGGGCGAATGTTTTAGCGGCAAGCGCGAATATTATGATTGTGAATGCCGTATGCGTCACAAAAAAGGTCACTGGGTTTGGGTTCATGATCGCGGCAAAGTGATCGAATGGGGCAGTAACAATGAGCCGCTTTATATGGCAGGTACACACACCGACATTACCGACAAAAAGCATATAGAGCTGGCGCTTGCTGAAAAGGCCAACTTTCAAAAAACCGTGTTTGATAACCTGCCGGTTTACTTGTTTGTTAAAGATACTGAGTATCGGATTATTGATGCAAACAAGGCGTTTTTGTCACTCTACCCAGAAGCGCAGCGCAATGCCATTATCGGCACTACCACAATAGAAGACTACAATCAGGAAGAAGCCAAGGCGTTTTTAAAATACGACATTCTCGCCTTTGCCAAAGGCTATTCAGAAAACGAAGAACAGATCCAATTTCCCAATGGTGAGTTGCGAACGCTCTGGACCACCAAAACCCGTTTTACCAATAACCGCGGTGAGTCTTTCATTTTAATTGTGGCAACGGATATTACCGACATCAATAACAGTCGGGAGGCGTTAAAAATAGCTAAAAACGAAGCCGAAGCAGCCAATCGCGCCAAGAGTGAATTTTTGGCTACCATGAGCCATGAAATAAGAACGCCAATTAATGGCATTATGGGCATGATAGAACTCGCGGCAGAAACAACTTCTGATCAAGAGTTATTACGTCGGCTTGAATTAGCCAATAGCAGTGCCCGCGCGCTTATGGCAATTGTTAACGACGTACTGGACTTTTCTAAAATCGAAGCCAAAAAAATTGAGCTTGAGCAAGCTACCTTTAATATCGATACGTTAGTGAACCGGATTATTTATGAACAACAATCTGTACTGGATAACAAACCACTGGAACTGATTGTAAATCTGAGCCAGTTGCCTTTTACAGAGGTCGTGGGTGACGAAGTGCGTATAGGTCAGATCATCTCCAATCTGCTGTCTAATGCCATTAAATTTACTCCGCGGGGCCATGTTGCACTGAGTTTACGTGGCTTACCAAAGGGCTCTGAGGCTTTTATGCTCGAAATCAGCGTCACAGACACCGGCATAGGAATAACCGAAGAGCAACAACAAGCGCTGTTTTCGCCCTTTACTCAGGCAGATTCTTCGACCACCCGGAACTATGGTGGTACAGGATTAGGCTTATCAATTTGTCAAAGTCTGTGCACCTTAATGAAGGGGACAATTACATTTGAAAGTGAACCTCAGGCGGGGAGCACATTTACCGCCACAGTGATGCTGAATAAACCCGATGCTGTTGAGCCGCCGCCGGTAACAGGCGGTGTTATTATTATCGCCCCCCATAACCGGCAAACAGAGCAACTGTGCGCGCAACTTACTGCCTGGAAAATTCGCTATGTACTGCTCCCCACCCCGGCCACACTGACTGAGCTATACAGTAAAAAGCCGCCTGCGTTGGACTGGCTGATTTTAGATCAAGCGTGCTACTCGCTGTATACGCAGTGGTTACAAACCCAACAATACCTCGACCTGGCGGCACAGTTACCCGCTAATTATCTGGTCTTTGCCGAGGGGGCATTTAGCCAAAATGCAAATGGAAAGGGTTTGCCAATAGCCTGCGCCGTACTTCACAAGCCGTTACTAAGAGGAGAGTTACATGAGCTGCTTGCATCTGCTCAAGGTAAACGTGTCCCAGAGCAACAAACAGCGTCGCCACAGGTAAACTCATCGAGCGTAGGCCGCATCCTGATTGTTGAAGACAATGAGATTAACCAGGAAGTCGCAAAAGAAGTGCTCAGCAATGCCGGCTACAACGCGCTGGTTGCTGACAATGGGCAGAAGGCCCTGAACGCACTAAAAAACAACTCAGATATAACGTTAGTCCTTATGGATTGCAGAATGCCGGTTATGGATGGCTTTGCCGCGACAGCGGCTATCCGCAATGGCGATGCGGGTAAGCACTATACAAATGTCCCCATCATTGCCTGCACCGCTAATGCGTCAGTACAAGATAAGCAAGGTTGCCTCGATGCGGGGATGAATGCCTACTTGTCTAAACCGCTGGATCAGAAAACACTACTGGATACCATCAACAACCTGCTTTCTAAGTAATACCGTTTGTTATTGCCCTGTTAGGGGTTACGGTAATCAGTACAGTCATCAAAGGCTATTGGTGACAGAACCTCTCAATTTCAGACGACAAACTGGCATATCTCCACTCTTACGGACAGCTCCAGTCGGCGTTAAAACGCGTTACTTTTACAATGCAGTTTTCATTTATTAACGGAGATAATTATGCAACCTAGCAATATAACAGTACTCAACAACGAACAGCTAAAGGCAGTCACCGGCGCGGGAACGTCTTTTTCACATTACCCGGGAGTCATTGATCCCATTTGGTCTACGCCTGGCGACTCACCATTTTATATACCTTCTGCCACCCCAATACTCTTTACTGCGTAATGGCAACAGCGTAAGAAAGTCGAACAGGCAGTCGTAAAATTATGGGCGATGGGCAGCATAGTAGCGGGCTTTATACGAAAGCCCGCGCTATTTTTTTCGTCAACTACGTCAGGTTTAGAGGCTCAAGCTTACCCAGTGGGTTGTCGAGCGAGTCAGGCGGCGAGGTAAACCAGGCTGGACCTTTATTGGTCATGTATAAACAGTCTTCCAGTCGAACACCAAATTCACCCGGCAAATAAATACCCGGCTCATTAGAAAAGCACATTCCCGCCTGCAATGGCGTGGTTTCGCCCTTCACAAAATTTACGCTTTCATGCCCTTCCATGCCAATGCCGTGGCCGGTTCGGTGCGAGAGCCCTGGCAACACGTAATCGGGGCCGTAACCAAGCGCCACATAATATTTGCGCACAGCATCATCTACGCGGCCGGCTGGTGTGCCAATCGTAGCGGCCTCAAACGCAATTTGCTGGCCTTTACGTACTGCATTCCACACCTTTTTTTGCAACGCGTCTGGCTTACCAAATACAAACGTACGGCTAATATCTGACTGGTAACCATGCACTGCGCAACCGCAATCCATTAGTACTATCGAACCCTCTTTAATCGTTTGGGTTTGACGCGTACCATGAGGGTAAGCGCTGGCCTCGTTAAACAGTGCCATGCTCCATGGTTGACTGCCGCCCAAAGCCGTCATGGCTTTGTTCATCATGGCTTTTACGTCGCCCTGAGTCATGCCTTTACGCAGTCGTGAATAAACAAATTCATAGGCGGTTAGCGTAATCTCGTTAGCCTTGTGCATTAACGCCAGCTCATGAGCCGATTTCATCATGCGACAGCCACGGGTAACCGGCTCGGCGCTCACCGCGGTAAAACCCTGTTTAATGTTTAAAATACCGTTTGATACAAAAAAGCGTACGCTGTTCTCAAAACCAATTTGGCCCTTATTGATACCGCGATCGCTAAGTATGTCTACCACCAGCGCAAACGGACTTTCATGCTCCTGCCAAACACGCACATCCTCGCCCACGTCAAGCGATTCACGAATACTCGGCTCTTCAAAAAACGGGCACACTACTGCAATGTCACCCTGTCTGGGAATCACTACGCCGGTTAACCGCTCACTGCGCCACCACTGAATACCGGTAAAGTAAATCATTGCGGCTCCCGGCTCCAACACCACGGCATCAATATCAAACTTATTCATTAACGCCTGGGCTTTAGCAATACGGTCCTGACGTTCGGCTGTACTTATCGGCGCTAAGTCTCCTACCAGTGACGACAAAGAATCAAGGCCGGCTATTTGATTAGCGGCACTGACTTTACCGGCCACCAGCATGCTGGCTCCTGCCAGCCCGGATAATTTTAAAAAACTGCGTTTATTCATAATAAGACTCAAAATTTATGTGAGAAGACATTACGTGAAGGTACTTCTATGAGTTGAGTTTGCCGACCATTAAAATACCAAACGCCTGACGCATCAAAAAAGGCATCTTCTTCAAGCATAATACGTATCTCTTTATTCCACTCATCAATCATAATGGCGTTATTGAGCTCAATGCTATAGGCGGTATTTAAGTGCAATGGGTAATCGCCGTCGCCGGGCACACCGCCTTGCTTATCCCACATACCCAGGGTGGTACCGGCAGCATGGCCGTGTAAACCCAGCGGGTGCGTGTAAATAGTGGGGTTAAGACCAGCGTCTTTGGCTTTCTTTAAACTACTGGCCAGTACGTCATTACCGGTGCGGCCAACGGCAAACTCAGCGGTAAAAATATCCTGTAACTGATTCGCTTTAGCCAGCGCGTCGCGCAAATACTTTGGAGCGCTATTTTCGCCAGGACGCAAAATGTAAGCATGCTGCTGGGTATCGGTATTCATGCCCAGATAAGTAATTCCAAAATCCACATGCAGCAAGTCACCTGGCATTACCACCAGCGGCGCTTCAGGATCAGCATCAAAGGTGGATTCGTGATCAAATCCGGCGTCGTCACTGCGCTGAATTGACACCGAAGGATGAAACCAGGTAGCTAATTTAAGCTCTGCAATGCGTTCCCGAAACCACCATACCAAATCTTCGGTGGTGGTTTCACCCACGGTGATGGTATCGGCCGAAAAGCCTTCGGCAATAATCTGATGAGCCACCGCCACCATTTTTTTCAGTTCGGCAACATCCTGAGGCGTGCGTGTTTCTAACCACCCTACTGCGAGCGGCTCCGCTGACACTAACCGTTGTTTATATTCGGGCTTTAGTGCGCTTCGCAGGTTAGCGTAATCGGTGGTCGTGATACCGTCGGCATGCGACCATATCGTGGATTGATTGATACCAATAGACTGGGGATCAAAGCGATCAATAATGGCATTTAACGCTTGCCATTGATCAGGTTGTTGTTGTTTGTCCCAGGCCCGCACAAACATACTGCCAACATTGTAGGGTGCTACTGCCAGGGTATGCACTTTCCCGTGCTCATCTTTTGCCACCACCAGCATGGTGGTGCGCCGCGCTGTCTCTAACCAGGTAGCGGGTAAAAACGTGCTTAATACTGGATCTTCGTTGTACTCGCGGCTAATCATTAACCACATATCGATACCCGTTCGGCTCATCAGCCCGGGAAGTAACTGTTGTACACGCTGCTCTATGAGTGAATCTTTCAACGCGGCCCGTTCGCGCAGGGGTAATAAGGTGTCGATGGGTTCTGCTTTGGCAGTTGCCATGCTGCTCAGAATTATTAACCCACTTATTAGTATTATTAAACACCGCATTCTAAACAAACTCCTTTCAATCTGTCATGCAGCACCTAATGTATGCGCAGACAGGCCAAGTTGCAATAAAGGCGGTGTTTGACCAGTGCTACGATGTGCCAGCCCCTGTAATGCAAAGCAAGACTGGCTTGGTCTCTACCACCCCATCGCCTGAGTAATAAAGCGCTGTTTTATGTCGGGTATAGCATCGGCAGTGCACATACCCACCCCCCGGATCAGTTTTTTAAGAGGGCTATTACCGGCAAACAATTGCTTAAATCCTTCCATTGCCGCAATCATCTTCACCGCTTCTGCTTTTCGGGCCCGTTCAAATGCTCTTAACTGGCGAGCCTGGTAGAACGCAGCGTGTGAAGCAGACAACTCAGATAAACATTCAGCCAGCGCGAAGGCATCCTGCAACCCGAGGTTTGCGCCCTGTCCGGCCAGTGGGTGAATGGTGTGAGCTGCATCACCAATAATGACCAGCCCGTCGCTTAACCACTGCCGCGCGTAACGCATGGTCAGCGGGAAATGCATGCGGGCGCTTTGCACGCTTATTTCACCAACTTCGCCGTTAATGGCGACACGCAGGGCGTTAGCAAATTCATCGTTCGACAGTCCTAGCAAGGCATCGGCGCGCTGACTGTTCTGCGACCATACGATGGAGCATAAATGTGGGTCACTCAATGGTAATAGAGCCAATGGGCCGTCTGGTGTAAATGCCTGGCGCGCGACATTATTGTGAGGCAGTTCGGTGTGAATAGTCGCCACAATAGCAGTATGCTCATAGTCTTTAAACGTGAGCGGGAATTTGGCGTACTTTCGAATCGCCGAGTTAGCCCCATCTGCGCCCACCAGCAACCGGCATGACACTACTTCATCGTTGTCCAGCATTAGCATGGTTTCGGCTTGCCCGGATAACACTTTACTGATCGTTGTTGAGGCCAGCATCTGCACATTTTGCTGCCCACTTACCTGGCTGTATAACGCGTTAACCAGCGATTGATTTTCGATGATATGCCCAAGCTCAGGCATGCCCATATCGTCGCTGTTGAATTCGATTCGACCAAAGCTATCCTGATCCCATACCTGCATATGGCGATAACAGCTCAGGCGATCAGCATCCAGTTCATCCCAAACGCCAAGCGCTTTTAGTGCCTGCTGGTTTGCAGCATTGATAGCCGATACGCGCAATTCGGGCTGTTCAGAAAGCGGCTTAGTAATGGGCGAGCTATCCAGTACTACTACCGACAGCGGCGCGTCTTTTAGTGCGCGCGCTAAAGCCAGCCCTACTATTCCTGCGCCCACAATGGCTACATCAGCCTGATACATAGTCGAGTCCTGTTTATTTGGAAATTAAAGGATGGCTAGCGTTGCCATACCCCATGGTTTGCTGCACAAAACGCTGTGACAGGGGTTTACAAAACTCCATGGCCAGCAACCCTAAATTGCGTCCTGCAACGAATGGCAATAAGCGATTCGAAAATACCGTCACCAGCGCATCAGTGAGCCCGATAGTGAGTTGTTTGTCGCGTTGGCGACTCGCCTGATAAGCGTTAAGTATCCTAAATGCGCCCGCATCGTCTGCCGAACCAAGCACTTCTACCAGATCTAACACATCGCGCAGCCCCAGGTTAAAACCTTGCCCGGCGATGGGATGCAACATTTGCGCACTGTTACCTATCACGACGGTGCGGTGCATAGTAACAGACTGAGTTTGCTGCAACATTAACGGGTAACAATAACGATTACTGACCCGCTGGATAATGCCATGACGATATCCCACCTGCTGTTGCAGCCGCATCATAAATTCTGCTTCCGACCATACCAGCGCTGCCTGCGCTTCATCATGCGACAATGTCCACACTAACGAATAACAGTACTCGCTTCGCTCTGCCGAAGTGCCGTCGGCAAACGGCAGCAATGCCAGTGGTCCCTGTGCAGTAAAACGTTCATGCGCCCAGCCACTGTGCGGCTCACTCATTTGAACATTGGCAATAACTGCCGACTGTTGGTAGTCTTTACTGGTGCGCGTAAAGCCCAGTTGTTCGGTGATTGCTGAGCGTCCGCCATCGGCGATCACCAGTAGTTTGGTACTGATACTGCTGCCATTATCAAGTTGCAGGATCACCTGCGCCGACTGTTGCTCGACCTGCTCTACCGTGACGCCTTCAAGCAAATCCAGGCCATCCAGGTCCGCCGGAAACAACTGTTGGCCCAGCGCCTGAATACTGACCACCTGACCAAAACTGTCGAGTTGATAATCGGCGGCATGTAACCGGGTTTGGCCGGCAAATCCTTGATCAGACACCAGTATATGTTCGATGGGGGTAGCATGGGCTTTGTTTAAGTCAATGCCCAGGGCGCGCAAGGCCTGCTCGCTGCGTTTAGCCAGCGCAATAACCCGCGCGTCAAAGCCGGGATGCGCAGTGGATTCACAACTAAACCGGTTCGCGTCGATCAGCGTGACACTGTGTCGTCCCTGCATCACCAAACTGCGCGCCAGTGTTGCACCGACTGCACCACCGCCTACTATCACAATATCCGAATGTTTCACCTTAACTTGTTGCTCCGTAACCTGGTTCACTCTGCTTGATGTAGCTGGCCTTACTACGTGCGTTTGGCCATTAACGCTTCGATGTCAGCAATTGTTTTTGGCACGCCCCCCGTGAGCATGTCGTAACCGTCATGGGTGATCACAATATTATCTTCGATACGAATACCTGTGCCTCGGTATTCTGGCGCAATATCGGCGTCGTCAGGCACATATATTCCCGGCTCGACAGTAATCACCATGCCGTCCTGTAACGGCGTGGGCTCTCCATTGAGCGCGTAATCCCCTACATCATGAACATCTAACCCTAAATAATGCCCGAGTCCATGCATAAAAAACCGGCGCCAGCTCTGCGCCGACAGCGCGTCTTCGAATGACTCATTGATTAACCCCAGTTTACACAAACCTTGTGTGATCACACCGATCACCACCTGCGTTACGTCGGGTAAGGTGACACCAGCCCTAATCTCGTTGAGCGCCGCTTCCTGTGCGTCAAGCACCAGTTGATATAACTGTGCCTGAGGCGCGCTGAATTTGCCATTTACCGGGAAGGTACGGGTAATATCGGCAGCATAACCATTATATTCTGCGCCGGCATCGATCAGGATCAAAGTGCCATCCAATATCTGGTCACTATTTTCGGTATAGTGCAAAATACAGGCATTGTCGCCGCCTCCAACAATAGTGCCATAGGCAGGCTGGCGGGCACCAGCCATAGCAAATTCATGATGCAATTCGGCCTCGAGCTGATATTCGAAACACCCAGGGTGAGCAAATTGCATAGCGCGACAATGCGCCCGAGCCGAAATGTCAGCTGCAGTGCGCATAACTTCTATTTCGTCACGCGATTTAAGCAAACGCATTGCATGTAATAAAGGGCGGCTATCAACCAGTTGTTGCGGTGCGCGATTTTGTTTAGGTGCGTTGCGCAGTACGTCTAGTGCCGAAAAGACAGCATCGTCCGCAAAGTCATACTCACCCTGGGCAAAATAGAGGGCATCGTGGCCATCAAGCCATTCGGGTAGTAATTCGCTGAGTGCTTCAGTGGGGTAAGCGTCGTCGAGTTTAAAAACGTTTGCGGCTTGCTCAGGCCCCAGCCTGCGACCGTGCCAGATTTCCATTTGAGCATCATTGGCCAGGCACACCATTGCCCGGTAATCGCCGCCGTAACGCTCATGATTTGACAATAACAACCAGGCTTCAGGCTCGTTAAAGCCGGTTAAGTACCAAAAGTCGCTGTGTTGACGAAATACATATTCGGTGTCGCGGCTACGCGTAATGAGGTGCGCAGCGGGTACCAGCAACATACTGTTTTCCGACATGCGACTTAACAGACGGGTTTGCCGCTGACGATACTGTTTGGCGTTAAGCATAGTGATCCCACAAACTGGCAGGCTGACGCCTGATTGCTGGCTAACATTCGGTACTTAAAGGGGCCTGAAACGCTCCCTGATACGGCTAATGAACCGACGGCGAATCCTGCTGATCTTCCAACAATGACTGACCCAGCTCATTAAAACACAGCAGTGCCGAAATACGCACATACTCCATCACTTCAAGTAAAGCCTGTTCCGACTCTTCATCGTCGTTCATCGGCTCTTCCATGCGTGCAATATCAGAAAAATCCTGCAGCGCTTCGCGAACATCCTCAGAGCAATTGCTGAGTTTTTGTTGGTATAAACCAAAACCGGCCATAAATCCCTGTACCCAATTGATGAGGCCAAGGCCCCGGTCATTTATGGGTTGAGAGTCATCCGGCAACATAAGTTGCAAACCATACTGGCCATCAACCAGTTGCTGACAGGTTTCGTTAAACAGCGTTTGCAGTTGTTTGATTACAGGCTCAGCGAGAGGGTCGCCCTGGTTCATGGTGTCCTGCAGTACGACCATCCAATGCTGCTCGCTCAAAGCCATGCCACCACACAACATACCGCACATCATGCCATGAATTTCTGCGCCATCGACAACCATTTCGTTATCGGTGAGGCATTGAGTTAAAGCGTCGAAATCGGTGGTCATATTCACGAGGGTGTTTCCGTAGATGTTTTATCCAATGCTAACAAATGCACCCGCCCAATGCCAAAGTTCTCGGGCAGTTGCACAAAAATAGGACTGCTTTGGTATGCAAAGTGAGCACTTGAATATCATATACTAATTGTTAGGTAGCAGTTAGCCACTGATTCTACTATGATCAGGGTTCGCAAGTAATTCTGTTACTTGCATAGCGGCGCAGAGGGCGTAAACTTAATCCTTTGCAAATCGCACATAACAATGTCTCCTGGAGTGTTTGCCAGTCTATTCATGTCCCTGGCCGATGCTTTTTACCAAGGAAGTTGACGTGTCACTATTGTGCAAGCTCGGCGCGTACCGAGAAGCCTACGGTGATAAAGATACTTCCGCCCTGAACTTTTCGGTTCTAGGGCGAACAATAGACAGCGGCACTTTGGGAGGCGCCATTATCCACGGAATTATCAATGGCAATAATAAACTTCGGTTCGGTAAACATTGACCACGTCTATCAGGTAGAACACTTTGTTAATCCGGGCGAAACCATCGCTTCACAGGATTATCAGCAGCTCCTCGGTGGTAAAGGCGCTAATCAGTCAATCGCCCTCGCAGCAGCTGGTGCAGACGTTAAACACGTAGGTAAAATCAACCAGTCAGACAGCACCTTCAAGCAAACGCTTATTAAACACGGCATAGACTGTCAGTTTTTACAGTGTGTTGAAGCTCCCTCAGGTCACGCGATTATCCAGGTAACGCCTTCAGGCGAAAATGCCATTGTTTTATTCGGTGGTGCTAATCAGGAAATTGGCAGCAAAGATATACTCCATGCGCTGGATAAATGCCGGCCGAGCGACTGGGTACTCACCCAAAACGAAACCAGCGGTCTGGCCGAAATGCTGCAACTGGCCAAAGAGAAACAATTACGGGTGGCGTTTAACCCGGCCCCAATGAGCGAGTCAGTTAAATCGCTGCCACACGAGTGTATTGATCTGTTAGTGGTCAACGAAGTGGAAGCCGCAGAATTAAGCGGCGAGCAGGAACTCGATGCCATTATTGCCCATTTCAAAACGCAATGGTCGCATGCAGAAGTCATTATCACACTGGGTAAAGCAGGCGTGATCATGCTAAAAGATCAAGAAACCATTCAGGTTGACGCGTTTATTGTTGACGCCGTTGATACCACTGCCGCCGGCGATACCTTCATAGGCTATTTTTTAGCGGCGTACAGCCAGCACGCTGATGCGCGTCAGGCATTAAAGCGCGGATGCGCGGCATCGGCGATTTCAGTTACCCGTATGGGCGCTGCACAGTCTATCCCAGCAATGAAAGACGTTGACCGTTTTTTGGCAAAACATACAAAATAGCTGGCCTCGGCATTAACGACAGCTAAAAAAAATAGAAAAGAGAACCCTATGACTCACAAGATTATTTTAGACACGGATCCCGGCATCGACGATGCTATGGCAATATTTTTTGCGTTTCAGCACCCTGACATTGAAGTACTGGGACTGACCACCGTTTATGGCAACATTCCGGTTACTATGGCGGCTCGCAATGCCTTAACGTTATGTGATATTGCTGGTCGTCAGGACATTCCTGTCACCAAAGGTGTCGCCATGCCATGGGTGGGGCCCGAGTCGGATTATGCGCATTTTGTACACGGCGACGATGGCTTCGGCAATATTAATTTTCCACCTTCGACCCGGGAGCTGGATCCCCGTGACTCGGCACAGTTCATTGTGGATATGGCCCGCAAACATCCGGGCGAAATTACCCTGGTCGCCATCGGTCCGCTGGGCAATATAGCCATGGCATTGCGCCTTGAGCCGGAACTGCCTAAGTTAGTAAAAGGCATTAGTATTATGGGCGGCGCGGCCTTTGTACCCGGTAATGTTACACCAGTTGCTGAAGCGAATATCTGGAATGATGCACACGCCGCTGATATTGTTTTTTCAGCCGACTGGGAAGTAAAAATGTTTGGCCTGGACGTGACATTATTTGCGCCCACGGATCCTGAGTTTGTGGATATTCTTGCCCAAAAGAACCCAACACTCGGTGGCTTTGTTCAGCAAGCATCGCAGTTTTATATTGATTTTTACTCACAAAACCGCGACGAAAAAGTGTGTTTCTTTCATGATGCCTTTCCATTAGCCGAGCTGGTTGCACCCGAACTGTTTGAATTTACCCGTGGCAACGTTCGTATTTCTACCGATGATTTAAATCGCGGACAAACCATTGTGGCGCCGCCAGGAACGACTGCCAGTCCACTGTGGACAGAAGCGCCGTTTACGCAGGCGGCCACTGGCGTGAAGCACGATGAGCTGTTCCAGCTGTTTATTGATACCTACGCTCTGTAACCGGTATTTGCCTGCCAGTTCGCTGGCAGGCAAATAGCACCTGTATGACCATCCGCACTGATTTACCCAGCCGCCAACAACTGCGCAACATGCTCCGCGAACGCCGTCGGGCACTTAGCGCCGCCGCTCAGCAACAAGCGGCTGAAGCTGTATGCCAGCAACTCCTGTCTACACTTACAAAGCAAACCCGGCTTATTGCGGGTTACTTAGCTAATGACGGAGAAGTAATACTGAACCCCACACTGTCAGCATGCCAGCAGCGGGGCGTAGCGGTATCGCTGCCAGTATTGCACCCTTTTAGCGGTAAACACTTGTTGTTTCAGCACTACACGCCACAAACCCCAATGACACATAATCGCTTTGGTATCAGCGAGCCTGAGTTAAATAGCACCCAGATACATTTACTGAATCACCATGACATGTTGCTAATGCCACTCGTCGGCTTTGATGCCAACGGCAACCGACTCGGTATGGGCGGGGGTTTCTACGACCGCACGCTGGCGCACTTACACCACCTTAGCAAACGCCCGCTGTTAGTGGGCCTGGCGCATGATTGCCAACAGGTTGATGCACTCCCGGTTGAGGCCTGGGATATTCCGCTCGATTGTATTGTCACCCCCACTCAAATCATTAACCTTTAAGAACATATTTTGATACTAAAAGCCTGAGCCGACCAGCTTAACTCGCGAGTGAAATGCTGTTTATCTGTGCACATATCGGCTAAACTACGCCCTCTTTTATTAGCGGATAGCGAACACACGCATGGATCAAAATGCCAAGAAGCAGGCGGTTGGCCGCGCTGCAGTAAAATATGTAGAGCCAGAGACCATCATTGGCGTAGGTACCGGCTCCACGGTGAATCATTTTATCGATGCCCTGGCCGATATTAAGCATCAGATTACGGGTGCTGTATCCAGTTCTGTGGCTTCCACAGAGCGCCTTAAAGCACTGGGTATCGAGATATTTGAACTGAATGACGTAGATTACCTGTCAGTGTATGTGGATGGTGCCGATGAGGTAACCGAACACAAACATATGATCAAGGGGGGCGGCGCGGCACTGACACAAGAAAAAATCGTCTCAGCCGTAGCCAGGAAATTCGTTTGCATTGTTGATGACAGCAAAGAAGTCGGCGTGTTAGGTAAGTTCCCTTTACCTGTCGAAGTCATTCCCATGGCACGCTCCTATGTTGCCCGTGAACTGGTTAAACTCGGCGGCGATCCAGCCTATCGCCAAGGCGTAGTAACGGATAACGGCAATGTTATTCTGGATGTGCATAATCTGGAGATTTTAGATCCGGTAGCAATGGAGAAAGCCATCAATAATATTCCGGGCGTGGTGACCAACGGTATCTTTGGTATTCGTGGGGCCGACGTGGTGCTGGTTGCAACGGAAAATGGCGTAGTAACACGATAAATTCACGCTCGCCCAACACGCAAGGTTATGGCAACGCTATATTCCAAAATGATATCAGTCATAGCCTCGCAAAGCGTTAGAAATACCATAAAGCACTTTCACCTTGTGCAGGCTTTATGTTATTTTACCCATATAGACGTCCAGATGTCTCTTAACTCCCTGACTGAGAAGCGATGCAATGAGCAAATTTTCATTATCTAAAGATAAAATCAAAATCTTACTGCTTGAAGGCGTGCATAACAGCGCCCTGGAAACCCTGCAGTCTAATGGTTATACCAACATTGAGTATTTAAAAACCTCACTGCCCGAAGACGAATTAATCGAAAAGATTAAAGACGTGCATTTTGTTGGTCTTCGCTCACGAACGCATATTAGTGAAAAAGTGGTTGAAGCTGCCAGTAAGCTGGTTGCAATTGGTTGCTTTTGCATTGGTACTAATCAGGTAGATTTAAAAGCCACTCAGGCAAGAGGTATTCCGGTATTCAACGCCCCCTTCTCCAACACCCGTTCGGTTGCTGAACTGGTGCTGGGTCAGCTAATTTTACTGCTGCGCCGGGTACCGCAAAAGAATGCCCAGGCACACCGTGGTGGTTGGGATAAGAGCGCTGAAGGGTCATATGAAGCCAGAGGTAAAACACTGGGTATCGTCGGTTATGGTCATATTGGCACGCAATTGTCGATACTGGCAGAACACCTGGGTATGAAAGTACGTTTCTTCGATATTGAAGATAAGTTAGTGCTGGGTAATTCTGAGCAAATTAAAACCCTTAACGAGCTGCTGGCAATTTCTGACGTAGTCTCGCTACACGTGCCAGAAACGCCACAAACCAAGGATCTCATTGGTGAAGCAGAGCTTGCACAAATGAAGCCGGGCAGCATTTTGATCAATGCTTCGCGCGGAACAGTTGTTGATATAGATGCGCTGGCTGCCGCTTTAGAGTCGGGGCATCTTGGTGGCGCTGCTATTGATGTGTTCCCTGTAGAGCCAAAATCAAACAACGAAGAATTTGAGTCGCCGCTGCGTAAGTTTGATAACGTGATACTCACCCCGCATGTAGGTGGCAGCACACAGGAAGCTCAACAGAATATCGGTATCGAAGTAGCAGGTAAACTCGCCAAATACAGCGACAACGGCTCTACACTGTCTGCGGTTAACTTCCCAGAGGTGTCATTACCTGAAAACGTTCAGCGCTCGCGTTTACTGCACGTTCACGAAAACCGCCCGGGCGTACTAACGCAAATCAACCAGGCGTTTGCAGAAAAAGGCATTAATATTGAAGCGCAATACCTGCAAACTAACGCCGAAATTGGTTACGTGGTTATTGATGTAGAAGCCGACAAAGCTGATGAAGCACTGTCTGAGCTGATGCAAATTAATGGCACCATAAAAACCCGCGTGCTGCATTAATTCACAGCACGTATACGTCCTCACCGGCCACATACACACGCCTTCGTCCCGGATAAGTTCTAGCCATTCCGGGACATGGGTGTTTACTTAGTTCGGTTGTACCGACCTTTGACTTTCCTCATAAAACTACACCGTTTAAAAGTGTAACAACTCACCTTGCTGTGGAAACACCCACTCAACGCCCAGACTATTTGCACTGGTAAGTTCGCGCTCAATAATTTCCTGGCTATTCTCGCCCTTAAGATAGCTCGGTTTAATATGCGTAATCACCACTTTAAGGCCGTTTAACGCGGTGTCCGGATGATCCGGGTCGACCAAACTGGCCAGGGCGCTCAGTTCTTGGAGTACGTGACGTGGTGTAAGGTGACCGAAGAGTTTATCGTCTGGCCGACTGATGGGGTAGGAGCATTCAATAAACAGCGCTTTTAACTGGCTCCGTTTAATCAGCGGCGCAACCTGCTGCCATACAGTATAAAGTTGCTGGCCTTTTTCGATGCTATCAGGGCCGGTATCGCCAAGGTACAACAATGCAGCATTGTTATGTTGAAGTAAAAAGGCCGCAGACAAAGAACGCCCGGAATGACTTAGCGGATAAGCGGTTAAGCGCATATCCAGCTTCGCTAAATTAACTGGCTGACCAGCAGTCAATGACTGATAACGATATTTCGCTAACGCAAACCCGGCCCCCTGATCGGCAAAGTTTGGCCACAACTGCCAGTTAAAGAGGTGATCACGAAGCTTATTGAGTGTGTCAGAAAAGCCATACAGCGGTTTTTTTGCATCGTCAGTGGCATTGATAGCAAGCCCGGCAATATGGTCAAGGTGCGCGTGTGAAATGGCGTACCCTCTAATGTGATCCCGCAGCAATTGCCCTTTTAGGCTGTAAGGGGAGTCACTTTTCCATTCAACGGAGGCAAACGCATTATGCTCAAAGGCGCTGTCTATACCGCTGCTCAGCGTGCCCGCATCCAGCGCCAAAAACTGATTTTTTGCCGCCACAGAGACCAGATAACTGGACAGATTTGCTTCGTTTAATCCGCCTTGCACGCCCAGCGGCACAACATCAAAATCATTGGCGTTAACGGTGCCGCACATCAACAAGACACTGACTAACGCGGCGGACAATCGATTGGCAACAGGCATGTAATTACCTTCATAAAAAGAGTATTGGCAAAATTCCAGCTCTTAACCAAAAGCTGTCAAAAATTGAAGTTGATCTGTATGGTAAACCTATAGTGACAGCGCGGTAAACCTTAACGCATAAACCAGGGCGTACATGGGCTTTTTATCACGCACAAACCTGGCGACAGTGTGCCTGCAACGACGTGTATAAAGCCTTAATAATCCCCGGCAACAAGCTCTTGCGTTGGTACAAAACGATCCCGGATAAGCGCACACGTTTTCCGGGATGCTCAGGGTCGTAGCCGGGATGGCAAAGTGGTTTAGAAGAAGTTATACACCAGAGTGACCGCTGACTCGGTGTCGAGTTTTTCAATACCTGGGGCAACGTTACTGTTGTGATCCAGGCGAACTGATAGCTTCATCGACAACGACCCACTGATGGTTGCCGTCAGCGCAGACTCGGCACGAGACTTGGTATTTTCTGAACCCACCTCGGTACTGACCGTTTGGGTAAATTTGGCAGTATCTGAAATAAACCATTTATAGGCTGCAGAACCACGAACAATGAAACTGCTGGTATCTTCACCATCCTGAGTTTCAGACCAGGCATAACCAGGACCGATGCTGTATTCGAAAGCGGTTTTATTGGTTTTCCATACTTTTTGAGACCAACCGCCGGCGAGTGTTGCCTGATAATCAAAGTTACTTTGGCGGTCATCTTCGTATGAGCTAAACAAGAATAAACGGTGATCAGGATTATCCAGCTTATAGTTACCCTGCGCTGATGCGAAGAACTTTTGTGCTGACGTACGCTCCACTTCTTCGCCATTTTGCTCAACGGTTTCTTTCTTATACAACCCTTCAATTTGGTAATCGTTACTCCAGGATTCCAGCTCCTGTTGGGCGGTAATACCAGCGGTGGCAGAAGAAGTTTCGGTGTTACCTGTCGTAACAATAAGTCCAAACTCACCATCCATTGTAAAGGCTTTTGGTTCGTCCTGAGCGAAGGCGCCGTTTGCTGCACATGTCACAGCTGTGGCAAGAAGTAGTTTTTTCATGAAAGTCCTAATAAATAAGTATCCTGATAACCGGCAAAATCAATGGTGCCAGTACAAACGCCAGAGATTTAAAGGCTCGACAGGGCGTTATATTAAATCATATCAGCGCAAAATCAATTCTGCGCCGCGCTGATATTCAGAAAAAACGGTAGACGATAGTGACTGAGGACTCACTGTTTAGCGAGGGTGTGTTACCTGCTGGGTCGCTGTTGTGCTGAAGAATAAAGGACAGCTTTAACGCCAGTGATTCGAACAGGTTCGCACTTAATGACGTTTCAGTTCTGGACTTAATATTATCGCCACCGGCTTCGGTACTGACAAATTGACGTACCTTTGCACCGGTTGGCCACTTGTAATGGTACTCAGCCGAAGCGCGCACAATAAACCCGTCGATATCGTCAGCGCGCTGGCCGTTTTCCAGTTTGGCAAAACTGTAACCCGGACCAAGGCTAAAGCGGAAATTACTAATTTCGTTTTTCCATACTTGTTGCGACCAACCACCTGCGACTGAAGAACGATAGTCGTACCCATTAAAGCGGTCATCTTCGTAATCTGCGTATACAAATAAACGACGATTTTCCTGATTCAGCTTATAGTCTGATTGCATGTAGGTATACAAGCGCTGAGCCGTAGTTTGGTCTTCGGTTCCGGAGTCGGTATCCACCTCGGTTTCTTTATACAAGAACTCAACCCAAAACTGACTCAGAAATTGTTGCGTTTCGAATTCGCCCTGAAGACTGCTCTTGATTGATGTGGCATTAGTATTGCCCGAAGCAAAAATAACCCCTAGCTCACCATCGAGCGAGAAGGTATCTTCGACCTCGTCGTCGTAATCTAAAAAGTCAGCGTGGTAGAGTGTGCGAATAAGATCTTTATCGGCAGCCACAACTGATCCCGAATACAGCGCAAAGACGACAAGCGCCATAAAGATAAATAAACGGTGAATCATGGTGGTGTATTTTTTATTTTTTGTTCGACTACCAAAACAGCACTACAACACCGAGATCAACACCTTATTCGTTTCTTTTTGAGCGAATAAATTGGCGTTATGCAGCACTTCCTCTTCTAAGGGCAATAACCTAACCATATCTGGTGAGATAATATCCAGCTGTGGATACCGTTCTCGCTGATAATGAGCGGCGGTTAGCCTTATCGCACAGGTTAACAAAGACACGTCCAAGTCGCTAGCCAATTTAGCCTTATTGTGCGCAAATTTCACAGGGTAAAACAGCGGCATAGGTAGTTGCCATTGTTCCATTATTGCCCCACTGCATTCGCTGAAGTAAAAGCCAAAATGGGCAACCTGACGCTCCCAGGGCAGCGCTGCTGAATCGTCTTTGATATATTTTTGATACTTAGCGGGTTCGTGCTTGGCAATCACCAACTCGCTTAAGTTCTGCAAAATGCCCATAACAAAGAAGCGATCACTGCCACGCAGGTTCATTTCCCGGGCGAGGTACTTAGCAATCATGCCGGTGTACACTGACTGTTCCCAGTGCTTATCTAAAATCAGGCATTCGTTGTCGAAATGCTTAAACGCAATATTTGCTGTTTCAGCAATAACCAGATTGTATAAAGCTTCGCCGCCAATAACACTCACTGCTTTCGCAATGGATTCTATTTGCGACGGAAAACGAAACAGGGAACTGTTGGCTAACTTAAGTAACTTCGCGGTCAACGATGGATCAATGCTAATTAAATTTGCTATATCTTCGGAACCTGAACGTGGGTCATCCAGCACACCGCGTAAACGCATGCAAACGTCTGGCAACGTAAAAGACCGGGTAGCGTATTGAATATATTTATTCATTAATTTGTGACTTATCTTTGGACTAACTATTGAATATCGTTATGGCAAGATCAAGCAGGCTAACTTTCTGCATCGGGGTTAAACAAATCCTGCTGCGTTGACGTCAAGTCAGCAGATGTACTAGCTGCTTTGCGCCGGTTATAATAGCGTTTACGACGTTTGCACGCGTCTAAAATAACCCGCCGCGTGCTGTCGTCTACCTGTAACCAGTACAGTCGCTCTTCACGAGAGCGAAAACAGCCTTTACAGTAGCCTTTTGCTCCACTTTGACACAGCCCGATACAAGGGCTGGGTACAGTAAAAAGCTCTAATTGAGAAGGCTGCTTATTATCTGCCATAGATATATTAAAAAACTATTAATGACTTCAGTTTAGCATGGCTTTCAAAAGGTAAAGTATAGTTTTCAATCTGTCAGTGTGTATTCGACAGTAGACACCACTCTCACCTTTTTTATATGGGGGTGCTGGCTGTCGCGGTCAAAAATTGAAAACTGGCCCTGATTTGCCCGTTTAATTTTCCCCAACTGGCTGTTAGAGTCCTGGGCAAACTTTTCGGCAACCTCACGTGCGTTGAGGGTGGCTTCTTCGATCATGTCAGGTTTTACATCGTTAAGACGCGTAAAAATAAACTCAGTCCGGGCATTATAATTATTAGTGTTAAGCGCTACGCCCTGCGCCAGTAACGCGCTTAGATTTTGCATGACGCTGCGAACCTGCTCAACTTGTTGGGAATACACGGTTACCGTTTGTATGCCGCTATATCTGAACTTGATGCCATTAGTATTGCCATACTGCTGGGCGAGCTTATCAGTCACTTCGGGCAAACCAATACTGATCGCATCCTCGCTGATGCCCTGCTCAAGTAAGTACTGTTTCACTTTCTCACTGTTGCTGGCCATAGTGCTGTAAAGCGCCGTTAATTCATTGTCTGCTTCAACAAACTGTATCGGCCAAATGACCTGGTCTGCAATGTACTCACGCTCTGATAAACCTTTTACCAACACCGAACGTTCCCATTGCTTGGCTTCTATAATGGCATTGCCACCCAACGCGCCAAGTAACGCCAGACCGATAATCATTCCCAACGCCAAAATTGTCGCCGATAAACGTTCCATTTTACTTTCCTTTGTTAATGTAATTTTTTCGCCATAAATACTATAGAGGGAAGCTATGGCAAAACAATGGCAATTTAACGACCAATCGGGCCTATAGCCAGGGTCTGTTGATCTTTGCTGTTCACTTTTCCAGCGGTTCGTGCACCAAAGGTCAACAAACCCTAGTCTGAAGCCATCTAAGCCATGCGCATGCTTAGTGGTAAAGCGGGCCCGGCGTAACACCGGGGAGGTAAAATAACCTGTGATGAATGCGGGTAAACTGTCCGGATAACGATTTTTGTTAGTTTTCGGCCCATAACCAACGCAGGGCTTCGGGTAATAGCGCACCAGGTTGAGCATCGTTATGTTCACCATCAGTCCATACAGTTTTTAGCTCGTAACGCGGGCCTTTTTGATTAGTTTTGTCGGCCTGACGGTTGGCGTATTTAAAAGCCGCTGCCATTTGTTGGTTGGCTAAAAACCAATTACCCCATTCATTGTCAAGATCATGCACACCATCCTGCATAAAAATACGCAACGGTCGAATGGGTTCGCGGCGAATTAATGCCGGATAATCATGACCGCCATATTGGTGATCATACTCTTTTGGGCGAAAGCCAATCGAGACAAAGCTACCTATAGCACTGTAAACCTTGCGGAAATAGTCGGGTCGGAACCAGGCAGCCGTAAATGCCGCTATGGCACCGCTGCTGGTGCCGCCAATGGCACGCTGCTCAGGGTCGTTAGTTAAATGATATTGCCGGGCAATTTCAGGAATAAGTTCGTCGGTTAAAAAACGGCTATAAGCGTCACTTACCACATCGTATTCCTGCCAGCGATGATCAGGATTACTCCAGCCCAAATCATCGGGATATCGTTCAGACAGATTCCCCGGCGTTATAAATAAGCCAATGGTAACTGGCATAGCCCCCTGCGCGATCAAATTAGCCATCACCGTCTGGATGCGAAGAGAGCCATTAGGATTAGTGGCGCGGTGACCGTCCTGAAATACCAACAAACTGGCAGGCTCCGAAGGCTTATACTGGGCGGGAACAAACACCCAGTAACGCCGGGTTGTACCAGCAAAGATGTCGCTTTTAAACTCAAACGGACCTTTTAATTCCCCGGCAGGTACACCAGCCTGCAATTCATGGTCAGCGGTAAGGGTTACATTGGTGCGAACGGACAACGGAGCCTGCGGATCAGGGGCTGCATTTTGACCTTTAGCAATACTGCAAAGCGGCAAGGCTAACAGGCATAGTACGCCCAGTATCGTCACTCGTTTCATATTTTATCTCTTCCTTGTTGGCACCAGAGTTACGGCACATTCGCCTGAATTCAGATACAAAAAACTAACCTTTTGTTGTTTTATTTGCAACAGGGATTCGCGAGATGAATAGCCATCAGTATTAATGCCACTCAATACAGCGCTATTAGCGGACCGCTTTAGCTGTATTAAGTTTTAAATTAACGTTTGCTCAGCGAGCTAAAACAACCGGCAATCGGCTTAATAACGCGCACATCCATGTCGCTACAAACAAAAAAGGCCATCTCAACTGAGATGGCCTTTCCTATTGCCGCAATAAACGCCAGGCGTTTATTGGGCCGATTAAACAACTATAACGTGTTCAATTACTTTTTCTTAGCCTTGGGATTTGGCATATCAGTAATACTTCCTTCGAAGATTTCTGATGCCAGACCAATCGACTCGTTCAACGTTGGGTGAGCGTGTATGGTCAGTGCCACATCTTCGGCGTCGGCACCCATTTCGATCGCCAGGCCAATTTCGCCTAACATTTCACCGGCGTTAGTACCAATCATAGCACCACCAATGACACGACCTGAGTCTTTGTCGAAGATCATTTTAGTCATACCGTCGGTCGCGTCAGAAGCAATCGCACGACCAGAGGCAGCCCACGGGAATGTAGCGGTCTCGTAGCTTACACCCTGCTCTTTGGCTTCTTTCTCGGTTAATCCTACCCAGGCTACTTCTGGCTCAGTATAGGCAACTGAAGGAATACAGCGTGGATCAAAGAAGTGATTCTTACCGGCAATGTTTTCAGCCGCTACGTGACCTTCATGTACCGCTTTATGCGCCAGCATTGGCTGACCAACCAGATCACCGATAGCATAAATATGGCTAACATTGGTTTTCATTTGCTTATCTACGTTGATAAAGCCACGCTCATCAACTTTAACACCGGCTTTGTCGGCTGCGACGATGCCACCATTTGGCTTACGGCCTACAGCTACCAGAACCTTGTCATAACGCACTGGTTCAGCTGGGGCTTTTTTGCCTTCAAAGGTCACATACAAACCATCGTCTTTGGCTTCAACGTTGGTGACTTTGGTTTCCAGCATGACGTTGAACTTGTCTTTGTACGACTTCATAAAGACTTTCATGATGTCTTTATCAGCGGCTGGAATTAACTGGTCAAGAAACTCTACCACGTCAATTTTAGAGCCCAGGGCTTCGTATACTGTGCCCATTTCCAGACCAATAATACCACCGCCCAGAACCAGCATTTTCTCCGGAATATCTTTCATTTCCAGCGCGCCGGTTGAATCAATAACGCGGTCGTCTTCCGGAATAAACGGCAATGATACCGGCTCAGAGCCAGCAGCAATAATAGCGTTGTCGAAAGTAATAGTGGTCTTGCCGTCTTTACCTTCAACTTCCAGGGTGTTGGCGCCGGTAAATTTACCGAATCCCTGAACGTGCTTAACCTTACGCATTTTAGACATGCCGGCTAAGCCTTTGGTTAACTGGCCAACAACGCCGTCTTTGTACTCGCGAATTTTATCCAGGTCGATTTCAGGTTCGCCGAAAGACACACCATGACTTGACAGGTGTTTGGCTTCTTTCATCACTTTCGCTACGTGCAGCAGGGCTTTTGAAGGAATACATCCTACATTTAAGCACACGCCACCAAGGGTTTCTCTGGCATCAACCAGAATTGTTTCAACTCCCATATCAGCTGCACGGAAGGCCGCTGAATAACCGCCGGGACCAGCGCCTAATACCACTAACTGCGTTTTAATTTCGCTCATCGTGACCTCAAATCTGTCCTGTTCATCGATATATTTATAAGTATCTGAATTCTAACCAGCTGCTATTAAGCAGTAAAGGTAAAGTGAGGAATTCAGTAAACTATTCGCCCCACCAATGGCGGGGCGATCCGTGATTTACAAAATCAACTGGCGTAAATCTTCCAGTACTGACTTCAAGTGTACAGCAAACCTTGCCGCAACCGCGCCGTCAATAACACGATGGTCGTATGACAGCGATAACGGTACGGTTAATCGAGGTTCGAACTCTTTACCGTTCCACTTCGGCTTCATGTCAGATTTTGATACCCCAAGAATAGCGACATCCGGCGCATTTACAATCGGTGTAAACGCGGTACCACCAATGCCACCCAGGCTGGAAATAGTAAAACAGCTGCCTTGCATGTCGGCCGCCTTAAGCTTACCGTCACGGGCTTTCTTACTGATTTCCATTAACTCTTCTGACAGTGCATGAATTCCTTTCTTGTCGACATCACGCACAACCGGCACCACCAGGCCTCCGGGGGTGTCAACCGCAATGCCAATGTGAATATACTTTTTCTGGATCAGCGTATCGCCGGATTCACCCAATGAAGTATTAAATATTGGATAAGCACGCAAGGCATCAGCGGCCGCTTTCAGCATAAACACCAGCGGGGTAATTTTAATTCCCAGCTTACGTTTTTCAGCCAATGCGTTTTGCTCCTTACGGAACGCTTCAAGATCGGTAATATCCGCTTCTTCAAATTGCGTTACGTGCGGAATGGTGACCCAGTTGCGATGCAGGTTAGGACCTGAAATCTTCTGAATACGCGTCAGTGGTTTTTCTTCAATCTCACCAAATTTAGCAAAATCAACTTTGGGTTGCGCCAATACCTGCAAGCCACCACCGCTGCCTCCGGCTGCCGCAGGCGCGGTACGCGGACGAGACAACTCTTCTTTCACATAGGCCTGCACGTCTTCTTTCAGAATACGATTTTTAGGGCCGCTACCGTGAACTTCAGTTAAGTCTACACCAAACTCGCGTGCTACCCGGCGTACCGATGGTGACGCGTGTACCTTACCCGTTTTAGGCTTGGAGCCAGCTGACGGATGATGCGGAACCGGCGCCTTTTTAGGCTCGGCAGGCTTACTTGCCGCGGTTTCCGGTTTACTTTCCTGTTTCGGCGGAGCAGGTTGTGATGCCGGTTTAGCGGCTCCAGCTACTTTGAGCATACAGACCTTGTCGCCTTTAGACACTTTATCACCAGACTTAACCAGTAACTTAGTCACGACACCTTCCTTAGGTGATGGTACGTCCATGGTGGCTTTGTCGGTTTCAAGCGTAATCAGGCCGTCTTCTACAGCAACCTTGTCGCCTTCACTGACCAGAATGTCGATTACATCAACATCTGAGGCGTCACCGATATCCGGGACAGTCACTTCAATCTCTTCCTCAGCGCCTGGTTCTTCAGAAGCTGGCTCTTCAGCACCTGATTCAGCCGCAGGAGCTGATTCAGCTGGTGCGCTGTCTGCGCTGCCAGACCCGGCAACTTCAAGCAGTAATACCAGTGAACCTTCGCTCACCTTATCGCCCTCTTTCACCTTCACTTCAACCACTTTCCCGGCTTGTGGGCTCGGTACATCCATAGTGGCTTTGTCAGTTTCAAGTGTGATCAGGCCGTCTTCAGCTTCTACGGTGTCACCCGCACTAACCAGAATTTCGATAACGTCTACCTCAGCAGAGTCGCCAATATCAGGCACAGTGACTTCGATGGTTTCACTACCGCCACTGCTTTGCTCAGATGAAGGCGTTTCATCATCCGTAGATTTTTCTTCAGCCGCAGCACTTTCCTCAGCCGCAGGCGCTTCTTCAGCCGCTGGTTTTTCCTGTTCCGCAGGCGCTTCAGCAGCGCCATCCCCGGCAACTTCCAGCTTTGCCAGTAAGTCGCTTTGCTTGATTTTGTCGCCCACGCTTACACACAGCTCTTTTACCGTGCCAGCAAAGGGAGCCGGCACATCCATGCTGGCTTTGTCACTTTCTACTGTTACCAGCGCGTCTTCGGCATCAACCGAATCACCAGGCGCTACGCACAGTTCAATGACTTCAACTTCATCTTCGCCTAAATCCGGTACTAATACGTCTTTAATGTCTGACATCGTTTGCAGTCTCCCTGAGCTTATGCGTACAGCGGGTTAATTTTGTCCGGGTCAATACCCAGATCCTGCATGGCTTTATTCAGTGTCTTACCGTCTAAATCACCTTGCTTGAACAACTCATACAGTGCAGCAAAGGTCACGTATTCGGCATCTACCTCAAAGTGACGGCGCAGATTTTCCCGACTGTCTGAACGACCAAAACCGTCGGTGCCTAATACGCGGTATGCACCAGGTACATATGCACGCACTTGTTCACCATAGTTTTTGATGTAATCAGTAGCGGTAATAGTCGGCCCTTCAAAGCCTTCGCTGAGTACTTCAGTGATATAAGGCACTTTTGCCTCGCCTTCAGGGTGTAGCATATTGTAACGGTCACATGTCTGACCATCACGAGCCAATTCGTTGAAAGACGGTACGCTGTAAACTTCTACGGCAACACCGTAATCATCATGTAACTTCGTAGCTGCCGCACGAACTTGTTCTAAAATGGTACCACAGCCCAGCAATTTAACTTTCTTCTTACTGTTAGCGCGGCCTACAGTGTCAAGCTTATAAATACCTTTAATGATGCCTTCTTCGACATCTTTTGGCATAGCCGGCTGTTTGTAGTTTTCGTTCATCACGGTGATGTAGTAGAACACGTCTTCCTGCTCTTCTACCATACGGCGCAGACCATCCTGAACAATGACTGCGACTTCGTAGCCATAGGTCGGATCATAGCTTACACAGTTAGGAATCAACGCCGCCTGCGTATGGCTGTGACCATCCTGATGCTGCAAACCTTCACCGTTTAGTGTTGTACGACCAGCAGTACCACCCACTAAGAAACCACGTGTCTGGCTATCACCCGCTGCCCAGGCTAAATCGCCCACGCGCTGGAAACCAAACATGGAGTAGTAAATATAGAACGGCACCATCTGCAAATCATTGGTGCTGTAAGACGTACCCGCCGACACCCATGACGACATCGCACCAAGTTCGTTGATACCTTCCTGCAGTACCTGACCTTTCTGATCTTCACGGTAATACGCAACCTGATCCGAATCCTGTGGCTCGTATTTCTGACCCTGGCTTGAGTAAATACCTACCTGACGGAATAAACCTTCCATACCAAAGGTACGGGCTTCATCAGGAATAATGGGCACAATACGCTTGCCGATTTGCTTGTCTTTAAGCAATACGGTGAGTACCCGTACAAACGCCATGGTGGTTGAAATTTCACGATCACCAGACCCTTTGGTCACTGCTTCAAACGCTTTCATCGGTGGCGTAGGCAAGTCTTCAGTAGACTTCGGCAGACGACGCGGCATATAGCCTTTAAGGGCTTCGCGACGTTCGCGAAGATACTTCATCTCGGTGCTGTCTTCGTCAAACTTGTAGTACGGTAAATCTTTTAATGCTTCGTCTGAAACCGGAATGTTGAAACGATCACGGTAGTGTTTAACCGCTTCCATATCCATTTTCTTAACCTGGTGGGCAATGTTTTTACCTTCACCGGCTGCACCCATTCCGTAACCTTTAACGGTTTTAGCCAGAATCACCTGTGGACGGCCTTTGGTGTTTACGGCGCGATCGTAGGCTGCGTAAACTTTTACCGGATCGTGACCACCACGATTCAAGCGCCAAATGTCTTCATCAGACATGTTTGACACCATTTCTTTCAGTTCAGGATATTTACCAAAGAAGTTTTCACGGGTGTAATTACCACCTTTGGCTTTGTAGTTTTGATACTCACCGTCAACGGTTTCGTTCATAACCTGTAGCAATTTACCAGACGTATCACGCGCCAGTAACGGATCCCAGTAGCGACCCCAGATAACTTTGATTACTTCCCAGCCAGCACCACGGAAGGTGCCTTCCAGTTCCTGGATGATCTTACCGTTACCACGCACCGGTCCATCCAGACGCTGCAGGTTACAGTTCACGACGAAGGTCAGGTTATCCAGGCCTTCACGAGACGCCAGACCAATTGCACCTAAGCTTTCCGGCTCGTCAATTTCGCCATCGCCTAAGAAACACCATACGCGCTGATCTGAACAGTCTTTTAACCCACGGTTAGTCAGGTATTTTAAGAAACGGGCCTGGTATATAGCCTGCATTGGACCAAGGCCCATAGACACAGTGGGAAACTGCCAGAATTCCGGCATCAACTTAGGATGCGGATACGATGACAGGCCTTTGCCGTCTACTTCCTGACGGAACATATCCAGCTGGTCTTCTGTCAAACGGCCTTCAATGTAAGCACGCGAGTAAATACCCGGTGATACGTGGCCCTGATACATAATAAAGTCGCCGCCATCTTTGTCGTTGGGCGCTTTAAAGAAATGATTGAAACCCACATCATATAGCATGGCAGATGAGGCAAAGCTGGAAATGTGACCACCCAGTTCCAGATCTTTTTTCGATGCACGTAATACCATCATCAGGGCATTCCAACGCAACGCGTTGCGGATACTGCCTTCGATAGTTTGGTCACCCGGCATGGTAGGCTCTTGCCCCGGCGGGATTGTGTTGATGTAGGCAGTGGTAGCGTCGTACGGTAAATGCGCACCGTTGCGGCGGGCTGTCTCAATAAGAGACTCTAACAAAAAGTGCGCGCGTTCTACCCCTTCTGCTTCAAGAACCGACTCTAATGACTCGATCCATTCCTGGGTTTCCTGCGGGTCAACATCTTGGTGCATCATATCACTCATGGTGCCATCCTATAGTTACTGATATAGAAATACATCCACACTCTATATAACCCAAGGGTTATATGGCGGATGCAATACTAACAATTGTCTGACATGTGGCGAAACTGCCGCCCATGCCCGTTTGTAATACTTACCCAGCGGTACTGCACACTAAAATGCCAGCAGCGCTACGTGTTCTTAAATTTCCAGTCGACGCAACGCTCGTTGCACCCGACTGTCTCGCTGATTTATTGCTAACAGAGTTTTTTCAATGTAAGCAAGGTGTGCATTACAAGCCTGACGTGCTACTTCCGGGTCACGGCTGGCAATGGCTTCAACAATCTCTGTGCGCTGTCTGGCAATATCGTCACCGGTTTCTTCACTGGCATGCAGTGCCAGCATTTCCAGGTTTCGCTCAATATTGTCCACCAGCATCGTTTGCATAGTGCTCATCACATGCAGCAGCACCATGTTGTGTGAGGCGCGTGCCATGATCACATAAAAGCGACCCAGACACTCAGCCTGATCACGTTTCGATTCGGTTCGGTTTGGCCGCGGCATTTGCTCAAGCGCCTCGCGCAACGCCGCGTAATCTTCTGGTTGGCCACGCAATGCCGCGTAGTAAGCAGCCATGCCTTCCAGTGCATGCCGAAACTCCAGTAAGTCAAACTGGGTTTCCGGCCGTCCGCTAATAAGCGCCATCAAAGGGTCTGTCATTGCCGAGTTCAATTGTCGGCTTACAAACGTGCCGCCACCTTGTTTACGTTCAACCAGCCCGCGTGCCTGCAAGTTACCAATCGCTTCACGCAACGACGGGCGTGAAACCTGAAATTGCTCCGCCAGCTCGCGTTCCGGTGGCATGCGTTGACCCGCCAGCAAGCTGCCGTCGAGTATCATCGACTCCAGTTGCTCGGTTATCACATCGGCTAATTTTCTGCGACCGGTTTGCATGGAACGGGTTATTACTCCGCTGGTTTTGTAAACGAAATGGCGACTTTCACCAAATTGGTATTACCATTTTACCTATCTAACTAGTTTAGAGCAGATCAACAGCGAGGTAAATAGTAAACATAGTCGATGTTTTATAATGTTTCTTTTACAAACCCGTTATGTTTTGAAATATTTAACAAATATTTCCTTTAGTAAACTGGTCGCACCAGCAACAAACCGGTGTTGTGCGGGACATTTTTTGACGCCAGTGCTGCCAGTATAAGCGCTTGTTTTTGCTTTGGTCTGTTTATTACCAATCCCTAAAAAGCCACCCTTTCTACAACACCTGAACTGAACGTCCACGCTGCGCTTAGAATGATTTTGATCAAGCTTGTTAAAACAATTTAATTGAAGCGCAGCAACCAGCAGGGTTGTTTCACCCACTAACGATTGCTACGCGACAACGAATAAAGAGATCAGTAAGGGGCTAGTTAACAACGCCAACCATTGTGAGAATGGCGATCAAGGCCAGGAGCAACATAATATTGCGCTTGGCCAGCGTCACCATTACTTTCGGTTCACAAGCCGGATCGGCTTGCTGGGCTTCGGTTAACATCACGTCTTCAGCTTTCGCTGCCACCTCAGTCAGTACCTTTTCATTAGCGATAGTCGGATGGGTAAGATAGGTTAACCAAACCGGCATGGCGCGCGAAAAATGGCCTACGAGCAACAGGCCGAAGGCTGTAATTCGAACCGGTAAATAATCGAGTATATGCTGCCATTTTGCCAGTGCACGACTTTGTTCGTTGTCGGTTTCACACCACAAACGATAACACTCCCGACTGGTAACATATGCCATTGCCCCGGCAGCACCAAACGCAGTAAAGAAAATAATTACAGCGGCGTAATGCTGATAATTTAGCCACAGCAAATGCTGCCCAAAACTCTTGCCCTGTGTTGCGGCGTCTTCAGCGATATCCAGTTGTGTACAATGTCCTAACTGCTGGGTAAATAAATGGCAGGCTTCGGTGTCACCGCGCTCGGCAGCTTGTAAAAAAGAACGATAGGTGGTGCGCAGGCTTTCGCTACCCAGGCATAAAAACAAAATAACGCTTTGCAATATAAAACTGATGAAGCCACCAAACAGCCACTGTGCTATGACATAGGTAATGAGCACTGGCAGCGCTATCAGCAGTACCAGCTGTAACGAAGGCGTTTGTCGATTGAGCCATTGCTGCTCCTGCGCCCAGCTCAAATAGTTAGCTAAATGACTTTCGATATGCCATACCGGTTGTTTGTGTAGCGCTCGCTCAAGCGCCAGTACCAGCAATAAACTAATCAATATCATCGTTGTGTCCCTTTATATATTCGTTTACTCAGCGCCTGACGAAATCCAGGCCAGTTAAAGGCTATGCCTGGATCGCTTTTCCGGCCCGGCGCAATGTCATTGTGACCGACTATTCTACCCAGCGTGATTTGCGGATAGCACGAAATGATAGCGTCGCTCAGTGCGATTAGACTGCTGTATTGAGCCTCAGTATAGGGGGTTTCATCGGTGCCTTCCATTTCGATGCCAATCGCAAAATCGTTACATTTCTCCCGCCCCTGAAAGCTCGATATGCCAGCATGCCATGCCCGGCAATTAAACGGCACATATTGCTCAATAGCACCGTCACGACGAATGACACAATGCGCCGACACGCGCAAGTGAGCGATCCCTGCATAAAACGGATGTGCGTCAGGATCGAGCGTACCAGTGAACAATTGCTCGACACCCGGCGTACCAAACTCACCAGGTGGTAACGATATATTGTGCACCACTAGTAGCGAAACATCCTGTTGATCGGGACGCTCATCAAAAAACGGTGATGATTTGATGATAGCGTCGCGATATATATAAGAAGAACTGATCATGCCTTTCATAATGAATTTTACAATTAATTCATTAGAATAGTGTGACAGCGAAGTTTGCTAATCACAATATAAATTAACCGGGCTATACATGACTGAACCTTCTACTGACACCCGCTCCGCCGCCAAATGGATGTTTATTTTAGCCTGGGTGTGTTTATTTGGCCTGCTGGTAATCATTTTTGGTGATTTGCTGGAACAACAAATTAATCCTAATCAGGCGCCGGTAAGCCAACGCATTGGTGAGCAAACAGAAATACGCCTGGAGCAAAATCGCCAGGGCCACTATGTGGTCAGCGGCGCTATCAACGAACAACCTGTGGTGTTTTTAGTTGATACCGGTGCAACCAGTGTTGCCGTGCCTGCGCATCTGGCCGATAAACTCGGACTCATCCGCGGCCGTTCAGGACTCGCTTCAACGGCGAACGGCACTGTACGAATATTCCTTACCGAAATAGATAAACTCAGTATTGGCACAATTGATCTGTTTAATGTTGAGGCCAACGTTAACCCGGGTATGCAAAGCGATCATATTTTACTGGGTATGAGTGCCCTAAAACAGTTAGAATTCACCCAGCGAGGTAATACCCTCATTTTACGTACCTTATAAAAGAAGCATTACTGTGAGCCAACAATCTTTGCCCCCACAAAAAGACATCAATCATCAGGTTAACCTGGCGCTGGCCGAAGATCTCGGTGGCAGCGTCGATATTGACGCTGATATCACCGCGAATCTGATTCCTGCCGTTCAGCAGGCCGAAGCCACCATTATTACCCGCGAAGACTGCGTGGTATGTGGCGTTGCCTGGGCCAGGGCCGCATTTAGCCTGGTCGATGCCAGTATCTCCCAACACTGGCAGGTAGAAGACGGTGATAAAGTGAGTGCTAATACGGTTTTGGTGAGTTTATCGGGTTCAGCCCGCGCCTTGTTAACCGCTGAACGCACTGCTTTAAATTTTTTACAGTTGCTATCGGCGACAGCGACTGAAACCGCTAATTACGTTAGCCTGCTGGCGGGTTCATCAACGCGCATTCTGGACACGCGTAAAACCTTACCCGGATTACGCCTTGCGCAAAAATATGCAGTGGCCTGTGGCGGGGGTAAAAATCACCGTATTGGCCTGTTCGATGCTTTCCTTATAAAAGAGAATCATATTATGGCTTGCGGTGGTATCGCGTCAGCCGTGAGCACAGCCAAACGCCTGGCACCGGGTAAACCAGTTGAGGTAGAAGTTGAAAGCCTTAATGAACTACAACTGGCCATAGAAGCCGGTGCCGATATCGTAATGCTGGACAATTTTAGCAACGAACAGATCCAACGCGCAGTTAGTATTAATGAGAAACGCTGTAAACTGGAAGTGTCAGGTAACATTACCTCTGAACGACTCACTTCGTTGGCACAATTAGGCGTAGATTATATTTCTTCAGGGGCGTTGACTAAGCATGTCAAAGCAATCGATTTGTCTTTACGAATAAACCTGTAAAGTTAGCAACTATTTGATTTGAAATGGTTAGTCGAAGGCAGCAATTAGCAGTATGCCGTAATGTGGCTGATTTATACACTTGCGTATGTTTGTCGATACTTGTCAGATCCCCGGTTGGTTCTATACTGAGAATCAAGTACCGGGGACGTAGTGACGACGGCTCAGGTATAAACTCAAACTTACAGAACACAACTAATTTAACTGCTTTGCGGACCGGAGATATATTCATGAACTCTATCAAACAAAATAACAAAGGTTTTACGTTAATCGAATTGATGATCGTTGTAGCGATTATCGGTATTTTGGCAGCGGTGGCTTTACCTGCATACCAGAACTACACCAAGAAAGCGCGCTTCTCTGAAGTCATTATGGCCACTCAGGCGCACAAAACAGCCATTGAAGTTTGCGCCCAAACTGAAGGTGGGCTTACTAACTGTACTGCCGGCTCAAACGGCGTTCCAGCTGACTTGACTACTCCAAGTGCGCTGGTTTCTTCAGTAACCTGGAACGGCACAAACCTGGTTGCTACTGCAGCGAATACTGGTGGCCTGGCAGGTACTGAAACCTATACCCTTGCAGCAGGTTACAACAACGGCGTAGTTACCTGGACAGAAACTTGCTCAGACGCAACACTGTGTTAATACGGTAAACATATCAAAAGCCCAGTATTTGCTGGGCTTTTTGCATTCTGAGTGAGGCGAATTTGCAATGGCTAAACAACAGGCACTGACTACCTATACCTGGCAGGGTAAAAACCAACGCGGCCAGACGATTAAAGGCGAAACCAGCGCAAAATCTATTCAGGAAGCTAAAAACCTGCTTCGCCGGCGCGGCATTTCTGCAACCAAAGTCAGAAAACTGGCCAAACCCTTATTCGGCCGGGGTAGCGAAAAGCTGAACGCCGCCGACATCAGCGTTATTACCCGCCAGATGGCCACTATGCTGGGTGCGGGTGTCACGCTTATCCAAACCATTGATATGCTGGCCAAAGGCCATGCCAAAGCGGAAGCGCGAAAGGTCCTCACGCAAATAGGCGACGAAGTCAAAGCCGGTAATCAACTTTCTACTGCTTTGCGCAAGCACCCAAAACACTTTGATGATTTGTATTGCGATCTGGTGGAAACCGGTGAGCAATCAGGTGCACTGGAAACCATTTACGACCGGATTGCCGTTTATAAAGAAAAGGCTGAAGCGCTCAAGTCAAAAATTAAAAAGGCCATGTTTTACCCGATTGCCGTGGTCGTTGTAGCGTTTATTGTTACCACCGTGTTGTTGGTATTCGTGGTACCTCAATTTGAAGAGATCTTTTCGAGCTTCGGTGCAGAACTCCCGGCCTTTACCCAATTTGTGCTGGCCATCTCCAAATTCGTTCAGGAATACGGTGTATTCTTGCTAGCCGGTATGGGTGTTGCTGGCTTCTTATTCAAACAATGGTATGGCCGCTCTAAAGATCTGCGCGATAAAATTGATGCCCGGTTGTTAAAAGTGCCGGTAATTGGCGAAATTTTAAAGAAAGCAGCGATAGCCCGTTTTACACGCACACTGGCCACTACTTTTGCTGCTGGCGTACCTTTAATTGGCGCACTTGAGTCCGCGGCCGGCGCGTCAGGTAATGCTGTGTACCGCGATGCCATATTGTTTATTCGAAAAGAAGTGGCAGGTGGTATCCAGATGAACACTGCCATGCGCAGTACCAGTGTGTTTCCGGATATGGTGACTCAAATGATTGCTATCGGCGAAGAATCGGGGGCCGTAGATGAAATGCTCAGTAAAATTGCAACCATTTACGAAGCAGAAGTCGACGACATGGTAGATGGCCTCACCAGCTTGCTGGAGCCCATGATCATGGCAGTTCTCGGCGTGGTAATTGGTGGGTTGATCGTGGCTATGTACCTGCCAATATTCCAAATGGGTATGGTAGTGTAATTAAACCTAACCTGTTATTCTGAAAACAGTGTTAATTTAAAAGAACAGCCATGCAATCCATTGTCGATCTATGTCTTTCTCACCCATGGTTTTTTTATACCCTTGCAGGCATTGTAAGTTTAATGGTGGGGAGTTTTTTAAATGTCGTCATTTACCGCTTGCCGATAATGATGGAACGGGATTGGCAGCGGGAATACCACAGCTACTTTACACCGAATGAAGCGCCGCCGCATACTGAACGTTTCGATTTAGTAAAACCAGACAGCACCTGCCCCCAATGTGGCCATAAAATCCGTTATTGGGAAAATATCCCGGTGATAAGCTATGTGCTATTGGGGCGGCGTTGCAGCCAGTGTAAAACCGTTATATCTTTTCGCTACCCCGCAGTAGAGCTAATCACCGCGATAATGAGTGTGTGGATAGCAGTCCACTTCGGCCCCTCACTGGCTGCACTAACAGGCATCGTTCTTACCTGGTTACTGGTTGCGATGACATTCATCGATTTGGATAAAATGATACTGCCCGATCAGTTAACCCTGCCATTATTGTGGATAGGTCTGCTCGCCAGTACAGATACTGTGTTTGTTACACCTACCGATGCAATTTTAGGCGCGGCTATTGGTTATTTTATTTTGTGGAGCATTTACTGGGCATTTAAGCTTCTCACTGGTAAAGAAGGCATGGGCTATGGTGACTTTAAGTTACTCGCAGCACTGGGCGCTTTTACTGGCTGGCAGGGTTTACTGATCATTATTTTGTTGTCCTCTTTTGTTGGTGCCGCATTCGGCATTGTAATGATGCTTCGCCAAAAACAAGGTAAAGATCTTGCCATCCCGTTTGGCCCCTATTTAGCCATTGCTGGCTGGCTAACACTGCTGTATCAGGACATTATCACCACAACTTACTTTAATTGGGTACTGGGGTAAGTCGCTATGGCTGGCAAAACATTTGTGGTGGGTTTAACCGGCGGAATAGGCTCAGGCAAGACACTGGTAAGCGATACCTTCGCGAGCCTCGGCGTACCAGTTATTGATGCCGATATTATCGCCCGCGACGTTGTGGCTCCGGGCTCTGCTGGCCTTGCTGCGATTAGCGCCCACTTTGGCGAGAATATACTTACCGCCGACGGGCAGCTCGACCGCACAGCGCTCCGTGAGCGCGTATTTACCAACGATGATGAAAAACAATGGCTGAATAGTTGCCTGCACCCACTCATTCGCAGCGCCATGCAAGATGCAATTGATGCTGCCAGCGCGCCGTATGTTATTTTGGCGGTGCCGCTGTTACTGGAAAATAACCTGCAATATATGGTCGACCGTATTGCTGTCGTAGATTGTCCGGAGTCTGTGCAAATGAGCAGAGCACTAAAACGGGATGGTAGCAGTGAATCTGTGATTAAAAGCATTATGGCAGCGCAGTATGGCCGCGAAAATCGGCTTAAAGCAGCTGATGACGTGATTGATAATAGTGGTGATATTGCGCATACCCGGCAACAGGTTGAGACAAACCATGAGCGCTATACTGCGTTGTCAGCAGCCAGGTAGTATAGTTTATTTACAGCAACGCCTGCTGCATCCATATCCGCGCAAATCGCCATATCGCTTTGCGCTTGCGATGACGCTTATCGGGATCATCAGCATGCCAGCCCTGTATTGCGCCCGCACTAAAGCTACCCAGCAAACCCAATGGCGTGGCCAACATAAGCTTAGACGCGGTGATTGCATCTTCCTGACAATATTTGCCAAGTTCTTTTAGCTCCTGATACTGATGAGCACATTGCTCACGTTCATTCAGAGATTGACGTAGAAACAGGTTTTTCATATTCCTCTCACTTAACTTAAGCCAACCGATTAGTTTGAAGTGCTTTTGAGCAGGTCATGAGTTAACCCAACAGTCATGTGCAGCGCGTTGACAGTTCGCTGTTTTGCTTAGGTATCTTCACGGGTTGGTCGGGGTGACTCAGGGTCGCCTCGCACTGCATTAAGTAGCGGTGTGACCGTGATATGCCTGAATGCCTGTTTTGCCGTACGCCAAGCAATCCACATTAATAATCCGTTGACACCTAGAAGTATCAGCGCCACCAGTGCAGGTTGAACCCCTGCTGCCCCAAGCATCACTGCCGCTGTCGCATTAAGAATGAGCCAACAGACGCAACCAAAAGCAAAGGTCGCCAGGGTTGCCAGCACGGTTACTAATACCGACTGACGCAACAAACGTGCTTCGGCGCTAATCAGCGCCCATTGGGCCTGCCACTGAAGTTTCTTTGCCTCTATCAGATCGCTGAATGTATCAATAACTTCCTGTAAAGAGATGTCATCCGGGTGCTGCTCTGAGGACGCACTGGCTTCATCGGCCGCACCGCTGTTAGCAGTCTGCGACGTTTCATCAGCTTCCTGATGCGCATAAGCGCGCGCCTCAGCAGCACCAGTTGGGTGTTGCTGAGGCGAGTCCTGCGTTTCCTTGCCTTGCGTTGTTTTGCTCATAAGCAGATAACTATCCTATTTGCCTTTTTTGAGCAGCGACGCAACTAACATGCCTGCGGCGAATGTAATACCCGCTGCAGCCACCGGGTTTTCCACGGCGTAATTGCGCACGCTTGAACCTAACCATTTCTCTTTAGCTACGCGGCGACGCTCGGCCAAACCTTCTGCCGATGCAGAAGCAGAGTTACGCAGTGATTCTTCTGCAGACGCAGCTTTTTCCGCGATGGTGTCTAACGATTCGTGCAATGTAGATTGCAGTTTGTCCGTCATTGGATGTGCCTGTTTGTCTTTACCGTTTGCTGTAGGTTTTGCAGTAGCCATTGAAAGCTCCTTTGGGTTAATGAATACACTTTAATTGAAGCAACAGCCGTTCCAAAACGCTAACCCTATGATATTTAATAACTATTTGATAATCCTTAAAAGCCTTGTATACTTTACAGGTAAAATCTGCAGGGCAACATTGTAATTCCTTCTTGCTTTGAGTGATACATTTACAAAGGTCAGGGAAAATGCTCATACTTTGTGCACAAGCGTAGGTAAGTCGTGCTCTTCAGCCGATTCAATTGGTAAAATTCAGGGCGTACTGGTAGTCTAGAACGAATAATTTGAGAGGAACCGAATGTCTAACTCCACGGTATACGAATTCCCTTTAAAAGAAAAAGTTCGTAACTACCTTCGTATCGAGCAGCTCATGAGTCAGCTCAAGCTAGGTGCAGCTGGTCACAACGATGGTTTAGCGCTGTATTTCTTTGAACAACTTTTCACTTTACTCGATCTGTTTGAGCGCATTGATATTCGTACAGACATTCTTAAAGATCTCGATGCCCACGAAAAAAACCTGGTGCACTGGTCTCAATTACCGAATATTGACAACGTTGCATTACAAAATACGTTGCGGTCTATTGTTAATGTCCGTGACAAACTCAAAAGCAGTAAAAAAATTAGCGCTACATTGCGGGATGATAAATTTTTGGCCAGCATTCGACAGCGTTTTGCGATCCCCGGCGGAACCTGTAGTTTTGATTTGCCTAATTTACATTACTGGACCAACCGCCCCGTTGCAGAACGTCAGGAAGATCTTAAGCAGTGGACCGAGTGTTTTGCACTCACCGAGCAAGCAATAAGCATTGCCCTCTCGTTTCTACGCGAACGTGCGGGCTTTGTTCTAACTGAAGCCACAAATGGTTTTTATCAGGGCGTTTCTGAAGCCAAAAATGAGTTAGTACGAATTCGCTGCGCCACCGACCTGGATTATTTTCCGACACTCAGCGGAAATAAGTACCGGTACGCAATCAGGTTTATGTATTATAACTCATCCGACGGTCAGTCAGGGTCTGTCGAACAGAATGTCCAATTTGAATTAGCAGCGTGTTAATCATGAAAGTAAAATGCCCAACTTGTCAGCAAGACGTAGAATGGATTGCCGCCAGCGAATATCGCCCGTTTTGCAGCAAAAAATGTCAATTGATCGATTTAGGTGAATGGGCCGACGAAGAAAAGGTTATCTCCTCACCTGTTCAGGAGTCTGATCTGAGCAACAGTATTGATCCCGAAGACATCGAAGCCATGCTTAGCGAGCAGCACAGCGACTTTTTTAAACACTAGGTACGCAATAAACATGATCCGTAATATTACATTTGTGGGTGCAACCCATGGTAATGAACAAAGTGGTATTCAACTCGTCAAAAACTGGCAACGTTTTGGCTTGCCGCAGGAATATAGTCAACTTAGTGTCGATTGTTGTCTGGCGAACAAGGCAGCCATGGATGCCAATGTCCGGTTTGTGGAAGAAGATCTTAATCGTCAATTCACACCGGCGCTCTTAAGCCAGGAACCTAACAGTCAGGAAGCACGTCTTGCTCATGCTCTCAATGAGCAGTGGGGACCAAAAGGTGCGTCAGATATAGATTTACTTGTTGATATTCACAATACCACCAGCGCCATGGGCGCTACACTGATTATTCTTGAAACTGATGAATTTCATACCCAATTGGCCAGATACGTAAAGCAGCAAATGCCAAATGCGAACATTCTGGTTGAAGACGAAAAACCTACCGCCGAACATGGATACCTTTGTACCCTCGGTCAGCGCGGTATTATGATAGAAGTCGGTGCGCAGCCCCAGGGCTTATTGCGGGCTGATATCTATGCCCTGACCAAACAAATGGCATTAACGGTTCTCGACTTTGTGCTGTTGTACAACCAGCAAAACGTCCCCCAATTACCGCCCTGTGAAGTATTTCGGTTTGGCGAAAACATCACCTACCCGCTTGATGATCGATCTGAACGATTAGCAATGATTCACCCCGCCTTACAGGATCACGATTTCAAACCGGTAAACAAAGGTGAACCAGTATTTGAAATGTTTAATGGTGACCAACAAACCTGGCAAGGCGATACCATCTATCCCCATTTTATTAACGAAGCAGCTTATCACAAGCTACACGTTGCATTTGCTACGGCAATAAAAGCGACGCTGTAATCATCCAGCGGTAATATTGCGAAACCAGGCGCCATAAGCCTGTCAATAGAGCCGCAACACGCTAATTATTTTGCTGCACAATGCAACAGCAGTATCCGCATATGTTCCTTGCATATGCCCCGCTCAAACATGTGTTCAAATATATGCTTAGCCTCGAATATTCATCCACCTGTTCAGGGCATCCTCAACAATTTTATTATACTTAATAGCAATACGTAAAAATTTTAAATTGTGCTACTTTTATACAATGCATGAAATTAGGTGAGTAAACCTGTTTTTATTTATGCCGGTCCTGAATGTTGTAATGGAAGCAGTATAGAGTAACGCTATCGAACAAATTTCATACTGAAGATTCGGACAATTTGAAACCGCAGATAACGATAGCCGGAAGTATTGCATTGTTATCTTCAGGGAAGAGCTTTTACAGTATGACAGAGATGGTTTCTTCAATTTGATTTTTGGAGAGTAATTTAGTGTTAATATCAGCAGCAAAACATAAAGTCCAGGTGACTGAACAACAAAACGTTATTGACTCTCAGCAGCAATTAATTGATTCAATAAAACAACACGTGGCAAACATTGAGTTTTCACCCAACGGTACGATTATCAATGCGAACGACGTGTTCTTATCGCTAATGGGTTATGCTAAAAGTGATATTATTGGTGAGCATCACCGGATCTTTTGCGTTGGTGATACTACATCCTCCCCTGAATATCAGCACTTCTGGCAGCAACTCAATGCTGGTGAACAACAAAGCAAAACCTTTAAACGTAAAAAAGCCAATGGCGATATAATTTGGTTAGAAGCGACTTACATGCCGGTATTAGATCAAAGTGGTTCCGTGCGCTCAGTATTCAAAATCGCCTATGACGTTACCCAAAAGGTTTTAGAAAGGGATGCATTTCAAGCCGTCAATACTGCGCTGGATAAATCCATGGCGGTGATTGAGTTCAAGCCTGACGGTACCATACTAACCGCCAACCAAAACTTTCTGGAATCAGTCGGTTACCGGCTCGAACAAATTAAGGGACAGCATCATCGAATGTTCTGTACCGAAGAATTTCTGAGTGAAAACCCCAATTTTTGGGCCTCTCTTGCCCAAGGCAACCATACCCAGGGTCTTTTCGAGCGCAAGAATAGCCAGGGTGATAGCATTTGGCTTGAAGCCAGTTATAACCCCATATTGGATAACAACGGTACCGTAACAAAAGTGGTGAAGTTTGCCAGCGACGTTACCCGTCAGGTTAAAGAGAAACAAATGATAGCTGAAGCGGCAGACTTGTCATTTGCCACTGCTGAGGAAACGGCCCAAATTGCGCAGCAAGGTACAGAGCTATTACGTACGTCAGTGACGGCCTCCACAGAAGCTATGCGTGATGTTGATACGACCAATGGCCTGATGCAAAAGCTTAACGAGCAATCTCACAAAATTGAGGATATTGTCTCAACAATTCGCTCCATCGCAGATCAAACCAACTTGCTTGCCCTTAATGCTGCAATTGAAGCGGCCAGAGCGGGGGATCAGGGACGCGGCTTTGCCGTGGTCGCAGACGAGGTGCGCCAACTTGCCAGCCGCACCAGTTCGTCCACTGTAGAAATAGAATCAGTAGTCAACGAAAACAAAGAGTTATCGCAAACAGCTTCAGGGCAGATGCAAAGCGTCAAACGTAACGTAGAAGAAACTAATGACAAAATCGCTCAGGTGCAAAATGTAATGCACGAAATACATGTTGGCGCAGTGAATGTTTCTCAGTCCGTTTCATCAATACTGAAATAGCGTTCGGTTCGGTCGTTAAGTCTGGCCTAATTCGCCTCTTTGCGCGTGGACAAGCTAATTAAATCAATAGTAGAAAGTTCTGGAATAGCCCGCTGCATTTGCTGCTCTATGCCATCGAGTTCAGTGAAATAGTCGCAGTACCAACGGGCTTTTTCCGGTAACGTGGTGTGCACTGGCGGTCCTACCGAATCTGAGGTTGCAGCGTAGTGTGCCAAACGCTCATTAATCGCTGACATTTCGACCTCATCCACGACAAACCTATCAGAATCCATTGTCCCAAGCATGGTAAGTATGCTTCCCACAGAGGTAGTTAACGTTTTAGAAAACGGCGCCATAAGCTCATTATTGTCAAACTGCTCAAGCTCTTCTATATGACTTGGGCCAAGATAGTAGAATGTGCGTTTATAGCGAAATTTCACTCTCACCATTTTTTTTATGTTCTTTACCGCCACATTAAGTTTTTCAAAACTATCGTGGTCGCTGCCCAGCAGTGAAGTAAACATTTGCTGTACCGACTCAGCAGCCAGGTCGATACCCGTTGTAGCCAGAAGGGTTACTTGCGGCACAACGGCGTGCAAACCATTCGCGTAATCGGTGACCAGACGGGCCTGATGTGGGGTTAATTTTAGCCAGTTTCCGTCCACAAACAGTTGTTGCTGGTGATTAATTTGATAAACCGTGAAGTAGTCTTTAACCACACGGATTTGCCCGTCCTTAACCACTACACCATAATTCAAATCTACATTGCAGGAATAGTGGGCTGCAACCGGTAACGATACAGCACTACCGGCAAAACCCAGCAATATTAAGAGAAATCTAGCAATATTTTTCATATCAATATTGTGAGCGCAAAACAATAAATGAAAAAGTCGCTTTAGACCAGATCACTAAAAATCAGGCTGAACAGTGTCAGCAATTTACGCCTCCGGAAAGAAGACTATGATACGCAATGCTTGTCCGTAAATACCGGTTAATGCAAAGTATGTAAATAATAAACAGCAATCAGCGTACTGACTTACTGCGCTCACTTTGTTCGCTTTGTAACACTTGCAGCGCTTCAAGTTGCTTCTTGCCTGAGGCAATATCAGTCATGTCGTAAATCATCATACTAATATGTTCGACCTTCCCTGTGGCTGATACCAAAGGCGACAATATGATATTCTGATACATGAATTCTTCAGTGCCGGTTATGGGCCGGTAATTTGAAAATTTAAACAAATAGGGGCGTTGCTCCCACAACATAAAGGCACGGGTTTTTAATTCGAAAACCGGCTTGGCTTTTTGCCCGAACCACTCCGGGTTTATGTCCGGGAACAAACTAAACAAGGTTTTATCCCGCACATCGGAAGGCAACATACCGCTGTGACTTTCCATAAAACCGTTCCACATTTTCACCTTAAACTGACGGTCTAGTACGACAATGCCTACATCCACTGTTTGCAGCATATCTATGATCCAATGAAACTCCAGTACTTCATCGAGGGCGTCCTTGGACATCAAAAATCCTCCAATAAGTGAGCCAGCTTATAATTCATCGTCGTCATTGAGTTTTCGGTGAACAACAAAATCAGTTCACATACAACATTATAACCTTCCAGGCCGTACGAAATTTCGATAGCCAGTGTACGTTTCCATTTGAGTTTATTGGTAGCGATAATCTCCGTGATATTGCGGTGTTGCCCTAACACTACCGGTTGCCCTTGCGCAAAGCTTACGTCGAGCTGTTCAGCGATTCCGCTCAAGCAGGTTCCAATTAAAATACTTGCAGCGTCCATGAGCAGTTCAAGCTGCTTCTGGTCATCGACGTCGCCGGTCACGTTCAAAATTTTAGCCACATCCCCCAAACTTGAGTCACTCAAAATACATAGCGCCTCGCCTTGTACGCCCGGGCCAACAAACCCCTGGCACACTGCACTGACCTGTTCGTGTGTCTCAATGTCGCTGAGCAACATGTGCAACTCTGACACTTCGATGAGATTAACGTTAGGGATAGGTAAATGAACAAACACATTAAGCGTGCGAGCCAGATGATCGCCAGCGCGACCCATAGCAATATTGGTAATTTCCTGATAACAATCACGAATATCCGGGTCCAGAGGCGGAAACTCGCTCTCGTTGTCGGCTGATTCTGCATCGAGTAGCTTATGGCGCGTCATTACCTCAAGTAACTCAGTTGCACTGACCGGCTTGCGAATAAAATCCAGCGCGCCGAGCTGCTTTACTCGCTCATAAGCTTCCGGCTGTACATCGCCTGATACCACAATAACCTGAGTTTTTAGACCTTGCATGCCGATTGCTCTCAGCGTTTCATAGCCGTCCATCACCGGCATATTCAGATCAAGCAACAATAATTGCCCCTTACCAGCACTAAGGGCTTCAATGGCTTCACCACCGTGCTTCGCAAAATGAATGGCTACATCCCAATCCTGCGGCAGGCATTTAGCCACTTGTTTTCGGGCTACCAGCGAATCATCACAAATTAATACAGAATACATGGCTGTCCACATTGAGTGTTAAAAGTGCCTTAACGGGCTTTCGCGTTATGCACGCTCTTTAACAAATAGCAGCAGACCGCCAAAAATCAATAAAAAGGCTCGGATTATCGACGCTACCTATACTGATATTAAAAAAATAATGGCAATACCAAAGCCGTTAAAATGCCATTTACGCCTAACCCTACCGTTGCCAGCGCCCCCTCTACAACACCTGTCTGTAATGCTTTGGCTGTTCCTACGGCGTGACACACAGTGCCTAATGCCACACCTTGTGCTTCAGGTTGGGTAATGGCGAGAATACGAAAGGTCACTGGCGCAGCCACTGCGCCAATTATACCGGTAAGAATAACAAATACCGCAGCCAGTGCGGGTATACCGCCAATAGCAGCTCCCGTTTCCATAGCCAGCGGACTGGTAATAGATTTCACTAACATCGTCATCTGAATAGCGAGGGGGGCGTGGGTGAGATAAATAACTCCCCATGCCAGTGCCGGCGCAATTATACCGCCGACGGCAATACTTACCAGTAAGGGCGCACCCAGATTTTTAATTTTTTGCCACTGATTAAACATTGGGACTGCCAGGGCAACGGTAGCCGGCCCGAGCAACCACTGCAGAATGGCTGCATCGCCACGGTACTGCGATGCGGTTACATCAGTTAACCACATAACAATTGCGACAGCACTCGCTGTAAGAGAGAGCGGATGAAACAGAGGGTGCCCGCCACAACGGCGAAAAATCTGCAGTGCCATGAGGTAACACAACAGTGTAACCGCCAACCAAAACGTGCCACTCACGGTAAGGCTTTGCATTACCACTTCTTGCAGCCGCCCAATAATTTGCGCAACAGCTAACTCTGCCCGTAGCACTATTTCTGTCCTTTCCCGCGCAACAACTGCTGAGCAATCCAGGCTGTCAGCCCCAAACTAATAATAGTAGTCGCTACCAGCGCCAGCACAATACCCAGTGCATTTGCGCTGACCGTATCCCAAAATAACCCTACACCAATCACCGCGGGAACAAACAACACAGACATATGGGTTAACATTGGCTGTGCACCGCGGCTAATTGCGAAAACAGGACGTTGGTGTATTAGCAGGCCACCCAACAAAATAAGTAACCCGACGAGTGCACCAGGTATAGGGGCATCAGCCACCAACACCAAAAACTCGCCAAGTAAATAGCAGGCAACGATGGCCAACCAACCCAATATACTCGCTGTAAGTTGTTGCATAATGATCACAGACAAGATTAAAAGCAGGGATAATAACCAGCCTGCCAGAAAATACCAGAAGACTTCAGTCGTAGAGCTGTATAAAGAGGACACTGGCCAGTCGCGTGCTGATGAACTCAGGCAGGATTGCCGATAACCGCGGAGAGACTACGATGACAATGCGGCATTAAGCGACGACTAATTTTTAAACGGCTGCCATCACGTAATTCAACGTAATTTGCCCGCGCGTTTAGCTGTACCAATCTTTTGACATAGCGTGTGTTGACGATAATTGAGCGGTTAACACGCGTAAACGCTCCCTCTGGTAACCGTTGCGCCAGCTCGGTTAATGTGGAGCGTACAATGAGTGTTTCTTCCTGGGTATGCACGCACATGTAGTCACCAGCCGCCTCAACATAACGAATGCTCTGCCAGTCAACGTATTCCCAGTCGGCACCGCAGCGCAGGGCGATGTGTTGGCGAGGACCGGTGTGCTGTAATTTTTGATGGTTAAGTTCAGAAAGCAAGCGCGATCGAGAGCAGGCGTGCTGACGAATTAATTGTTCGCTTGCGAGCCGCCACCTGAGAGCATCCTGACGTACCTGGTACTGTTGAATAAGCTTTATTAACTGCTTACGCCTTACACTAACAGAAGCCTCAAGACTATAGTAAGTACTTACACCAAATTCAAAAGCGTTAATGGCATCCTGGTTTGACCAACCGCACATTACACTCAGTATTCCGCGTGCACTAACGTCAGTCAACTCTGCCATGGTGGTATCGTCAACCACAATAACAGACAATACCGGATTGAGCTTCAGGATGTCGTTGCTGCAATCCTGACAGTTAGCCGAAAATGCCGTTGTCTGCTCAATGATAACTTTCTGAAGGTCATCGGTGTAATCAAACTCAAATGAAACCGGCAATAATTGCGGCAAACTCTGCGCAAACTTATCGATAGCAGTACTCGCTTTAGCAATAAAACGGACACTGTGTTCCGATAAAGCGTTTTGAGTCATTCATTGCTCCGATTAAAAAAGGGGCTGCTGTAACACAACCCCAACTCCAAGGGTTGGAAAATCGTTACAGCCTGGCCATCATACCGTCGTACCGCTCATCAAGTCGGGTACGTTTTGCAATAACATTGCCGGCTTTATCTGCCCCGTGATACTTTGCAAAACTATACATATCCATGCCATTACAAACCAAACCTTCAGCCAATTGGTTGTAATCAACACCGCTTTTGTCAACGGCACGTCGTAGGGCAAATTTGTTATCGTCTTTAATTGCCTGACATACGGCAACTAACTTCTTTTCCATTTGAGATGAGATTGATGCTGCATGTACACCCGACACGCTGCTCAATGCCACCACCGTTCCAAAACCTAAAAGTGCTGCTGATCGAACTAATTTGTTAACTACTCGCATGATGCTATCCTCAGATTTGCTGCTTACCAGTAAAGGAAGAAACAATCAGAATTCTTCCCTTTGCACCTATACAGTAGGCTTAGCGCATCAAAAGGTTGCGATCAAAACGTTAAAAACATGTGTATTTGAGATTTTGCGACAAACGGGATATAACTGCAGTTAAACGGTCGGGAAACGACTGGGGTTAGTCGTGTGAATCACACACTTTGTAACATTCAGTAGTAATGCAAGAAAGTGAGAGCAGCAGCAAACCAGTTTGGAATGACCAAAACAACGCTTTTATTTGAATAGCTCAGCACAAGAACGGATCAACATGCTAAGCCAACGGCAATACCACGACATTAAATATCTTATTATGCCCGGAGATATCATTGCATTTGGTGGTACAAGTTTATTTTCGCGCTGGACCAAATTTACAACGCGGGCTCAGGTCACTCATACGGCGTTAGTGGTTGACGCACCACACCTTCATTCCGATGAAGAGAAGCCAAGCGATCTCACCATGATCGAAGCAACCTCGATCAAAGGTAAAAAAGGTGTCATGTATAACTATCTGAGTGAGCGCATTAACCATTACCGCGGCGATGTCTGGTGGCTACCACTACACAGCAGTGCAAAAGAACAGTTACAAGACAACTGGCAACACTTCCACGACTTTCTTCACGCGCAACAAGGTAAAGATTATGATGTGTGGCAATTGTTTGGGGCTGCTATAGATGTGTTTGATGATCATCGTTGGTTTAACTGGATAACCTACAACCGTAAAAAGCTCAATAAATGGTTTTGTTCTGAGCTGGTAGCTGAGGGGCTGAGCAATGCGGGCATTATTACCGACGTTAACCCTTCTGAGACCACACCAAAAGATATCTGTCAGTTTGACATTTTTGCTCCCAAATACGTGCAACTCAAAGGCCGGCCGAAAGCAATAAAGGGATATAATTCAATTAACCCGTTCGGTTGGGGAAACCTTGGATGATAGAGCAATGATGAGCTGCAAGGTTGACATTACTTACACAACAAACGCCGGCAGCGTAGTGATTGCCACAAACGCTGCGGTCAAACGGCGTCGTTTAAAAAATGCTGTCCTGATGAACCCGAATGAATAACGAGGTTCCTGCTTTGGAGTAATCGATTTTATACTCTTTCCCATTCAGCGTTTGCACAAAGATCAGGGTTTTTTCGTCCCCAAATACATCGCCTGCGGTGACATCGACCAACTCCATATCCATCATTTTCGCTTCGCGCTTGTTTTCAGGAATTTTGCCTTCGTATTGCTTTATTCCACGAAAGGTAACCACTACCGGCGGCACATCGTCGCCATTAATAAGCAGCAAATCAAACTTACGAATTTTATGAATGATGGTATTACGGCCACTGATCAAAAAGGGCTTTTCAGTCATTGTTATCTCCCAATACAAATACCAAGCCATAGCTAACGAACACTTAAGTAGCTGAAAGATAGCAGACTATTACACTATTTGCACCTAGCTCGTGTCACGCCTATGACGAAAATACCGATATAGCTATTTTAACGCAATATTTCAGTAATATTCTGCGTTATCAGTATAATAATACATCAACTCGTCACCAGATGGGGTGACAACTATTAAAAAACTGCTTATACTTGCGCCCGCCTGTGAAAACAGTGCGCAAAAACTCTCTTAATGGCCCTATAGCTCAGTTGGTTAGAGCACACGACTCATAATCGTTAGGTCCCCTGTTCGAGTCAGGGTGGGGCCACCATTTCTTCAGTTATAAAGCAAATAAATCAAACCCCCTACGATATTTTCGGGTCTTCGTACCGTGTGCGCTTACTCTGATACTCTGTACTGCACATTCTTAATCCACGATCGCGGAAAAAGGTATGTCGCTAATTTGGGGATCTTAATTTCATCCAGCACCCAGCGTTGTTAATCGTTTGGCTGTTTATCTCTGCTATAACACACGCTATGCTGATTGCCGGTTAACACTTGTTAGGTATTCGGGGTTAAAAATGAAAGCCGTTGGTTACAAACAGTCTTCACCAGTATTGAGTGCTGATGCGCTTATTAACATCGAACTGGACAAACCTGCCGCGACAGGTAAGGATTTGTTAATTAAAGTCCATTCGATTGCAGTTAATCCTGTCGACTTCAAAATTCGTCAGAATGTGGCCCCGCAAGACAACTCATACAAAGTCTTAGGATGGGACGCTGTTGGTGAAGTTGTCTCAGTGGGGGATGGCGTCACATTATTTTCGCCGGGCGATACTGTCTTTTATGCCGGTGACTTAAACCGTCAAGGGTGTAATGCCGAATACCAACTGGTTGACGAACGACTGGTCGCTCACAAACCAGGTAGTTTAAGTCATGCTGAAGCCGCGGCCATGCCATTAACCACCATAACGGCCTGGGAGTTATTGTTTGAGCATTTAGCGATTGAAAGAAACACACAAACAACTCAACACAACAGCAACGACGTATTACTGATCGTTGGCGCATCCGGCGGCGTGGGTTCCATTATGATCCAGTTGGCCAAGCAACTCACCAACGTGACGGTGATTGCCACCGCATCACGCCAGTCAACGCAAGAATGGGTCAAAGATCTGGGCGCTGATTTTGTTATTGATCACACCAAATCACTGGTTGACCAAATTGAAGCCTTGAATATTGGTCCTGTTACTCATGTAGCGAGCTTAACCCATACAGGTGATTATCTGGATGATTACGTAAGCGTGTTGAAACCAATGGGACAAATAGCCCTTATTGATGATCCTAAATCGTTGGACATTGTTAAGTTAAAACAAAAAAGTTTGTCACTACACTGGGAATTTATGTTTACCCGCTCCATGTTTAAAACTGACGATATGATAGCGCAACATCAACTGTTAACCGAAGTGTCAGACTTAATAGACAAAGGCATCATCAAAACTACGGTGGGGCAGCACCTTGGTGCGATTAACGCTGAAAATATATTAAAGGCTCATGAGATCCTTGAATCAGGCAGCGCTATAGGAAAAATAGTGTTAGAAGGTTTTAACTGATTTCAATAGACTCTGGCCGCGTGAGTAAACAAGGTTTACTCACGCATTGCCTGTTTTGTTCCCGCGCGTAATACCCTCATGCCGCTGCGGGTATCATTGTGATATCACGTCAGTAACGTAACACCCAGGTAATACTGTCTCATTTCACCTGTACAACTGCCCTGCTACGCTTCTCGTCGTTCAGATTCAGGTAACTTTTTTTTGAACCGTTCATATTCGCGATTTAGCGCGTACTTGAACGAAAACTTGTTAATTGATTGTTACTTTAAAGTAAATGCGATTCGCATTGAGGTCCATTTTGCCTGCTATTTACTTTAAAAAGAGACTTAACCTATGTTACGAATGAGAAATCAATCTCCCCCCGTATACGATACTGTATTTCGCAATGCCACCTGGCATGTGAAAATTATTGCGCTGCTGACCTTTGCGTTGTTCAGTGCACATACTTATTCGCAGTCGCCCAATAATCAATTGCGCGGCGGTGAACTTCAATCTATCGACGAATATCGCTATGGCAAAGTTGAAGTCAGAATGTACAGTCAGCGCGTAATTGGTACCACCAGCACATTTTTTTGGTGGCGCAATGGTGGTCACGTTTGTGGTACACAATGGAATGAAATTGATATAGAAACTATTCCGGTTGCCAGTCGTTATCAGTCAAACCCCATCTGGCAGACCAGCGATGCAGATTGCGAGATCAAACGCTCTGAAGCCTTGCACGGCAGTCAGGCGATCTACGATACCTGGGTCACTTACACGCTGGAATGGACCCCCGATTATATTGCCTGGTACCGGGACGGTACACTCGACAGACGTATTACCCGCAACAATCACCCTTCTGTTCAGCACATCTCACAAATGATGCGCTATTGCTTTAATTTATGGAGCCAGGGACATGCAAACCCTGACTGGCTTGGCAATCTCGATTTTAATGCATTGCAGAATAAACCGGTTTATCAGTATGTCGATTACTTCAGATACTATGCCTACAATGGTAGTGGCTTTGATTCTACGCCAACCAAAGTCATTAACTTTTCGAGCATGTCAGATATCACAAGCAATTTTTACATCTCCAACTGGGAATTTGGCGAGAGCAAGGGCTACCTGTCCTGGTCCAGCGACGCTGTAGGCATTGTCGATATTGGTAACAACAATAAAGCGCTGTGGCTGGGACTGTTTATGAACGGACAGGAAAGAGCACCGCAGGCGGCAGATTTACCCAACGGCAGTACGTCCGGCAGCAATGGCGGCGGCTCTGGTAATAATGGTGGCGGCGCTGGTAATACCAACTCAGTGACCACCATCCAGGCCGAGACCACCGATAACTTTGATGGTTTACAGGTGTCAGGTTCGGTACTGGCATATATAGAAAATGGTGCATGGGCGAGTTTCCCTGCCATTAACATTGCCAGCGCTGGCGAATACGAGGTCAGTTACTTTGCGGCCAGTGGCGGCGACGGTGGTAGTATTCAGCTTGAACGTGCCGGCGGCAGTGATGTATTTGGCAACGTCACCATCCCCGCAACAGATGGTTGGGGAGACTACCGTGAAACAACGCACCGCGTCACCCTGCCAGCAGGCCCGCTTTCACTCGGCTTGTATTTTGCCGATGGCGGCATCAACCTGGACCGCATCACTCTACGTCCGGTAACATCACAATCAATTACCGTTCAGGCCGAAAATACCGATAACAGCAGTGGCCTGCAAATTGTAGGGTCGACGTTGGCTTACATAGACAATGGTGCCTGGGCAAGTTACAACAACATCAACATACCTTCTGCCGGGCAATACCGTATTACCTATCGCGTAGCCAGTAACGGCGATGGCGGCGAAATTCAGTTTGAGCGCTCCGGTGGCAGTATTGTATTTGGCACCAAAAGCGTCCCCAATACGGGCGGATGGAGCGCGTATGAAAACCATAGCCACACCGTCACTTTAAGTGCTGGCCCACAAAGCTTTGGCTTGTACTTTATTGATGGAGGCATCAATTTAGATAGCTTCACCATTACCAAAGTAAACTAATACGCTTACCCTGCTGCAAGCCCGCTTAATTGCGGGCTTGTTAATTTTTGGCCTTACGAAATTCGCTGGGGGTTTGCCCCACCAGCTTTTTAAAGCATGTATTAAAGGTCGCTTTACTGTTAAAACCGGCCATGTCCATAATTTGCAGAATTGTGATCTCATTATTCTCAGGGCTAGTAAGTAAACGCTTACTTTCTTCGATTCGATAGTAATTAATAAACTCAAAAAAGTTCTTTTGAAAATGCTGGTTAATCATATTAGACAGTGCGCGGGGCTGCATGTCGACCTGATTGGCCAGGCTCTCCAGCGTCAGAAAATGATTAAAATAAGGCTTTGCAGTCTGCATGTAGTGTTCTACTTTTTCAACTTTTTGCGGGTCGAACTCCAGCGTTGTCGCACTCTCCTGGGTAGCTGGCAGTTCTTTATCAATGCCTCTGAATACAGTCGAATACCCCATGCTGTAAAAAATAAACACACTTACCATGAGCATCACAGCATAATTTGATACCAGGCCTAACACTTCATAGTTCAGGTTAATGCCATTACCTAACCACAGTGTTAACGCAATCAACACCGAGTTAATACGCACAATGGTAAAGCCGATAACCAGCATTTTTAGCCAGGTTAAATCAACACTGATGGTTTCGGCCACCTGCTGCTTAATTCTTGCCTGGTAGTTTCGAATTTCGACTAAGCAAAGTACGCCGCAGGCCACCCGGAATACTTCTCGCAGCACATGCAGTACGCGATCAAGCAACGGCGTGTCTGTCACCATATCCGTCTGCATGGCAGCCAGGCGCACATCGGCGTCTATCAACCACCAGGATTCTGCGAAATAGGCAGTAAATAATAAAAAAGGTATAAAAAAGGACCATTCGTAAGCGCTTATTTTGTGCTCTTTATAGATAAGCGCTCTGACGTAAATAAGCAGAAGTGGGGCTTCGAGCCAATACGCTAAGCCGAACGAATAGTAAAGGTTGGTAGAGATATCCAACGCTACATACTGAAAAGCTTCACCAAAATTAATCAGGTTGTCTAAAGACAGCGCCGCTTGCGATAGCAGAAATAAAGCCAGCAATACATTGGCCTGCTGCTTGCCCTCGCGTAAAGTAATCAGAAAAAAAGAAAAAACCAGACACTGAAAAATCGTGATGACCAATGCTAAATCATGGGTGTTATATAGAAGCTCTTTCATTTACCTTCAAAATTTCGTTTTCTGTCATCTGTTCGCCGCTATGAAAATACATAATGGCTACCACAAAAACAATAAATTACTCTGCAACAAGGCGTTCAACTTTCGGTTTTACCTGTATTTGAACGTTCAAAATAAGGTGATTGCATTTATTTGGTCGACGCCACCGCCTTACCGCATTAACTTCAGTATATCATTTTGTTAACAGGAATTGCTGAACGACATCAATAAGTACGAGTTTTAATTTCAGCATCTACTGGAAACGCATTGACCAACAATCAGCAAGGCGTGTCCATGCCGATTGAGATACACGTGATACACGTTTAAATAATGGCAGCGTATCCGCAGCGAATGTGGCTGGCCGCTTGAGTATAAAAGATTTATTTCGGTTTGTTACAAAGGTTAGATAAACCAATTCAACGAATCGACCGATTCTGCGTTGGGGCAGCATGGTTAGCGCTGTGTTGCCTTTTTTTCTGCAATCGTATTGATAAGGTGTTTACATTTATAGCGCTCTCTATCTTATTGATAGCAGGGCGGGCTTACCTTTTCTTACCTTGTCAACCGTAATCGTTAAAAGAGCGGCGCAATGCTAAGAGCAACAAACCGCCCCGAAGACTATTCCAATGGCTACTGATTGCCCGATACAAAAATCATCATAAAGCGCAAAAATAAAATCGATTGGCAAGTTAACTACTTTGCCCGGTATTCTTCGGGAAGGATAAACACTTCGTCCGCTCTGTAATAACCGCCGTCTTTTATTTCCTCTATCAGTATCATAGTGTGGGGGCGAGCCGATTCAGAAAAGTACTCTACCAATAAGTCTGTAATGCGCTGACCTATTTCAGATTTTTGTTTTGTACTCAGGGCGTCTTCAGGTGTTTTAATGTTAACAAAGGGCATATTTATTTCCGTTATATGTTGATGGCTAAAGAGTGATCGGCCCGGCCGATACACGATACAAAGATTAAAAATGTGAATGGCTAAAAGTTAAATTTTAAACTACGCCCCCGTTGGCACGAACAACCTGACCGTTAATCCAGGTAGCATCTGATCTACTGAGAAATTGAACAACCCGGGCAATATCCTGGGGTTCGCCTAAGCGTTTAAACGGGTTCATATTTTTAATGTTGTCGAGTAATTCTTCACTCTTACCTTTAAGAAAAAGCTCCGTCGCGACCGGACCTGGTGCAATAGCATTCACAGTGATGCCCCGCCCCCCTAATTCCTTGGCGGTAATTTTTGTCATCGCTTCCAGTGCAGCCTTGGTGGCTGCATATACGGCGTAACCAGGTTGATAGAGTCCCACCACACTGGAAGACAAATTAATGATTCTACCGTCATCAGCTAGTCGTTTAGCGGCCTCTCGCATTAGCCTGAAAGGGCCGCAGAGATTAAGTGAAACCTGACGTTCAAACGAAACATCTGTCACGTCCGCTACTGGCGAGAGCTCCATAACACCGGCGTTGTTGACCAGAATACTCACTTTACCCAAGGTATTCTCAGCTTCATCGAAAAGAGATGTTGCCATATCAGGTTTGGACAGATCAGCTTTAACAGCTAAGGCAGTCCCGCCCTGTTGCTTTATGTGTTTTACAATAGTGTTGGCTTTGTCGGCACTGGTGGCGTAGTTAACGATTACCGCAATACCATCAGCGGCCAGAGCCAGGGCGATTTCAGCACCGATCCCCCGAGATGCCCCGGTAACAATAGCGACTCGGCTTCGCTTGCGTTTTGAGTGATGCATAGTATGTCTCCTGTTTGTTTTAGAAGATCATAATGATTCGATAAAACATAACAATACAGCTAAAATAGACAACACAATTCGCATATACCGAACAATATGGCAGCAAGAATAACTAACAAGGTGGTTTTCAATAATGGATAGACTGAGTCAATTAGAGTTATTCGCCCGAATTGTTGAAGGCGGCAGTTTCGTACGTGCAGCAAATTTGCTAAACATCGCACGCTCAACTGCATCTGAAGCAGTGAGAACCCTGGAGCAGGAGGCTGGCGCACGGTTATTAACGCGCACGACACGGCATGTCACAGTTACGGCTGAGGGAGAAGAGTTTTATCGCCATGCCCGTATAATTCTCGACGAAGTTGAAGAAGCCTATAGTTCGTTTAAAACCGGCTCACCCCACGGACACTTAAGGGTAGACGCGTCCGGACTGTTGACACGTACCTTTATAACGCCTCGTTTACCAGAATTCCTGCGAGCATATCCCGATATCACTATCCAATTTGGCCAGAGTGATCGATTGGTTGATTTGGTCCGCGAGGGGATCGATTGTGTGCTAAGAGCGGGACCACCGGATGATAGTAGCATGCGCATGCGGCGGTTGGGGTTTTTACCCGAAATTACCTGCGCCAGCCCGGAATACTTAGAGCGTCACGGCACGCCGGAGAATATTGATGATCTGGCCGGGCATTTTATGGTGGGGTTTGTCTCGTCTCGTACCGGCGACATTATGCCTTTGGAATTTCAGCGTCACAACAAGATAGAGTACCGCAAAATTCCGGCCAGAGTGATAACTGATAATTCCGATACCGCTGCTGATCTTGCGCTACGCGGACTAGGATTGATTCAAGCGCCACATTACCGTTTCGAGCCGCTGCTTGCATCCGGACAATTGGTGCAAATTCTCACTGACACCTTACCAGAACCCATGCCTTTAAATGCCATATATCCCGGCGATCGACGTTTATCCAGGCGCCTTGATGTTTTTCTCAATTGGGCGGTTGAAATTTTTGCAGAACTACCGCAATCATTTAATACAAAGGGTTAACGCTAAGAACATCAAACCGCTGGTGACTAGTTTTCAGACTGTACAAGCGGAATGCTCTTTATTTTCAAGGCAATGTGTGAGCTGTTACACAAAGAAAGATGGCAGAACCTTTGTAATGAAATAGTTGCGCCGTCACTGGGCACGGCATCGCACTTGCTGAGCGTTTTTTCCGCGGCTGCAGACAATTGCGAGTATGGCAAACAAAGCGATACGGTGCGGTCCGACCAATACTCTAAAAAACGCGCATAGGTAACCCTATGCGCGCTTTTTAGTAGCGTAGATTTGGTGGTAATTACTGGCAATATTTACTGGAAGTAATAAGTAGCCTCAACGCCAATCTCTCTGCCTTTCGCCAAAGGTGAGAAAGTACCAAAGCTTAATTGTGTGTCATTGCCCTGCTTAACATCGTTCAGCAAGTTCTTGCCGAAAATACTAAACACCCACGACATATCTTCCGTTTCAAAATCCAGGCCGGCATTCAGAATTTTCTGATCGTCGATATAGCCCAGATTATTGTCGGTATAGAAGGTTTTGTCGCGATACGAGTAATTAATGCGACTGGTAAGTATGCCCCAATCCTGTATTTCGTGGTCATAGTTAAGTCCTACGCTGTAAGTCACTTCAGGTACTCTGGGGATTTCCAGCGCTTTATCGTCGCCGTCTACCACTCCATCACCGTTGAGATCATAAATCACCTCATCGTATTCAGCGTCAATTAACCCAAGATTAAACATCGCAACCAGGTTGGGTGTAATGCGCACCATACCGTCAAACTCAATGCCGGTAAGTGTCGCTTCAGCGGTATTTTTAATAATCTGGATCAATGAACCATCAGGCGCTGGCAAGCTTACTTCACGTTGCATATTGTCTATTTGCGTTACAAATGCCGCGGCATTAAAACGCCCCCATTCTGTATCGGCTTTGTAGCCCAGTTCAAAGTTGTTCACTTCTTCTTCATCAAATGGTCCGGGCCCATTGGCTTCCATGAGTTCAGGTGTACTAATATCTGCAGTGTTGCGCAGGTTATAGCCCCCGGAGCGGAATCCTTTTGACCAGTTGGCAAAGAGATTGGTGTCATTATCCATGCTATAACGCACCCCTACCTTGGGTGATACGTTGCTCCAGGTTTTATTATCGGTAAAGTCAAAGACACAATCATTCGATTCGTAAATATTACATCCTGGTCCCTGCGGAATAATAAAACCACTGTTGATGCTGCTCACGTTTAAGTTCATCGACGCAATCTGCACGCTCTTTTCTTCGCGTGTATAACGTAGCCCTGCCGAAACAGACCATTGTTCATTCAGGTCATAATCAACCGCGGTGAACGCTCCGATGCTGTCAGTTTCGTGCAAACCACCACCATCCTGATAGATACCCGCAGCGAGTAAATCAGGTGTGCCGTCGGCATTAATATCAGCCATGACGTTGGTTAACGGCAACTCACGACGTTCGTGATACAACATGTCATTGGTGTACTGATAAAGCCCAGCGGTTACGTTGGCCTTGCCAATGGCTTTGTTGAAGCGCAGCTCATGGCTAAACTGTTCGCTGGTTGTCCACGAATTTGAATGGAATAGTGTGAATGGCTGGGCATCAATATCGCCACGAGTTGGCGAGTAATAGTCGCGCCAGCCAAAGATGTAGGTCATGGTGCCGCCGCCGACATCCCAGTCCATATTGAGTGATAACAAATCCGTTTCGATTTGCTGCCAACCGGGTTCATTAATAGCAATATCAAAGCTGTCTCGATCGAAGGTAACAGCATACGGCGCTAATGGATGCGCTCCGGAAAAAGCCAGTGTCGGACTAATGCCCTGTCCATTCACATGGTTTTGTCCGGACGGACCGTCACCATCCAGATCCAGGTTTTCGTATTTCAGGGTAAAGCTCAGATCGTCAGTGGGTTCCCACAAGGTGGTCGAACGTATCAGGGTTTGTTTTACCGCCCCGTGATCGCTGCCGTCAAACTTGTTCTCAAACCAACCATCATCGTCATTATGATAAATCGATAATTTGGTGTAGAGATTATCCGCCAGTGGGATATTCACAGCACCCTGTATTGTTTTATTTAAACCACCGGGGCCACCGCCGGATACCGATGCGCGAACCTTACCGCTTACTGTATCCTCAGGTTGTTTGGTGGTGATCAAAATGGCACCACCAGTTACGTTCCGGCCAAACAGTATACCTTGTGGGCCTCGCAACACTTCGATACGGGCAATGTCGAACATATCGACGACAACACCACCATTGGTACCAATGAAAACACCATCAATAAACACACCAACAGTTGGATCAATTGAAGTGATTGAACTGTTGATACCAAGACCCCGAATAGAGAAATTGGCCACACCCCGGGCGGTGCCCACGTCATCCAGCATAACGTTGGCTATACCCACTGAAAGGTCATTCATATTGCGAAATTTCATCGCATCAAGCTGGCTTTCTCCGAATGCGGTAATCGATACCGGCACATCCTGAATAGACTCCACACGTTTACGCGCGGTGACTTCAATTGTTTCAAAAAGTTTATCGGAACTTTTATTCGCCCTTTGTGTTTCTTGTTGTTGGGCTCCATCTTGTTCCTGGGCTTGTGCGGGCTGCAACAGCGCCGACAAACACAGGGCTAAAGCCGAATAATTAAAAAGTGTGGTGTTCTTCCTGCTTACACTGGTGGTGCACATGTTTTTTCCTCTGATCCAAGTCATGTCTGCGACAAGCGTTGTTAATAGTATGTTATCAGCTGAACATAAAACTAACACCTGCGAAAACATGTGTCAACATATTGAAATGGTGTTTCGCTATGTAAAACTTATTATTATAATCTGCACGCTTTTTATGCTATTTTTTTGCAAACCGAAAGCGTGAGAGACGAGCAGGTACGATGAACAGAAAACCGCTGAGTACGGCACATACGATCAGTGGCAAGTGAAAATCAACCTGATATAACAGTGCTGCAGCGGGCGGTCCTGCGGTGTAGCCAATAGGCGGTGTCGCCGTCATTAAGCCGGTAATTTTTGCTCGCTTTTCAGGTAAACAATGTTGAGTGGCACTTGCTGTAACACTGGGATAACCGATACCCAGCCCACAACCTATCGCTGCCATGCCGGCATATACCGCATACAGAGAGGTTGCAACGGTTATGACGCTGTATCCCGTTGTCATAAGCATGGCAGCGACCATGAGCGACGGCAGTAGCTCAAGCCTGCTTTTTTGTACAATTGTCCACTGCACTGTCAGCGCTGCCAGAGCACAACACATCATTGCTGAACCCGATGCTTGTGCGGCGCCAACGGGTGCCAGACCAAAATGGTCAATAAAAATAAACCCCAGAGTCTGTTGCAGCATCGCCAGACAAGTGAAGATGACAACCGCAAACATCATGAGGGGGATAGTAGGTAAAATAGCAGCTGGAACAGTGTGTGAGTCATTACTCACATCAACAACTGATGAGCTGGATTCCTCCGGTAACTTAAACCACACCAGCAACAACGCCAGGCAGGTAAGCAAAATAATGGCGTATAAGGGCGCTACCAGTCCGAATACCACAAGCAATCCGGCCATCCCCGGCCCTAACACCTGACCGAGATTATTCGCTGACGTTACCCTGCTTAGCGAAGCAACAAGATGCAGCTCTCTGGCTCTCGCATAGCCCATGATATACCCCAGTGCCGCCGGTGGCGTCGCCGACATAATGCTCGATTGCGCCATACGGGCAATGAGTAAGCAGGCAAATAAGGCATAGCCGGTTAAGCTATGCTGCAATCCCAGCCAGAATACAGTGGCAAAACAAAACGTGCCAAGCGTATAGCCGCCCAAACCAAATAACAGTGTACGGCGGTTACCGGCCCGGGCAGCGTAACTGCTCCAGCGCGTTGTACCTATTGCAAAGATCAATGCAGAAGACGACAGAACTGTCGCTACCTGCAATTCCGACAAACCGGCTTCTCTGCCCAGCGAGGGCAAAATAGCCATCACCACACTTTGCCCCATGGCGGTTGCAAGCAGGGCAATAAACAGCACCAGGGTTACCATAACAACCGCCCGACTCTGCCGGTTACACCGCTAACGTTAGCTGACACAGGGTCAGCAATTTACTTCAAACAGCGCTGCCATACCCATGCCCCCACCAATACACATGGTGGTCACAGCATATCGCGCTTTGCGGCGCTGGGCTTCAAGTAACACATGTCCCACCATTCTGGCACCGCTCATGCCGTAGGGGTGACCTATTGAAATCGCCCCGCCGTTAACGTTGAGTTTATCGTTGTCGATACCCAGATGATCGCGGCAATACAAAACCTGCACGGCAAAGGCCTCATTAAGTTCCCATAAACCAATGTCATTCACAGTTAAACCATGGCGTTGCAATAACTTAGGCACCGCAAACACCGGGCCAATGCCCATTTCATCAGGCTCACAACCGGTTACCACCATGCCGCGATAGGTGCCAAGGACCGGCAGGTTACGTTGCGAGGCCTGTTTATCAGACATTAACACACTGGCTGACGCGCCATCCGATAACTGACTGGCGTTACCCGCGGTGATCACGCCACCGTCAATCACTGGTTTAAGACCTGACAGCCCCTCAAGGGTGGTCGACGGGCGGTTACACTCGTCCTGACTAATTGTGGCGTTAACCATTTCCGTGCTGTCAGTGGCTTTGTCGTACCTGGCGTGCACCACATCCATGGGCACTATTTCGTTATCATAAATGCCATTTTGTTGCGCGGCGGCCGTGCGCTGCTGGCTTTGCAATGCATACTCGTCCATCTGTTCGCGGCTTATGCCATAGCGTTTAGCGACAATTTCAGCCGTTTCGATCATCGACAGGTAAATGCCTTCATGTTTGGCTTTAAGCGCTTCGCTATGGGCGCGGAACTTATTCATGTGGGTATTTTGTACCAACGATATCGAGTCCAGACCTCCGGCTACAGCAACCGGTACACCATCAACAATGATGCGCTGGGCCGCCATACTAATGGCCTGTAAACCCGAAGAACAAAAACGGTTAATGGTGACACCCGAGGTGGTGACCGGTAAGCCTGCCATCAACGCCGCCTGACGACCGATGTTACCACCGGTAGCCCCCTCTGGCAGGCCACAGCCCATCAGTACATCTTCTACTTCACCACCATCGATACCGGCTCGTTTGACGGCATGGGCAATGGCATGTCCGGCCATATCTGCGCCATGGGTATTATTTAATGAACCTCGATACGCTTTACCAATGGGCGTACGGGCGGTACTTACAATTACTGCATCAGTCACGGTTATTCTCCTTATTAATTATTTAGCGAGGTCAGCAAACTTGCGACCCTCTTCGGCAAGCTGTTTCAGTAGCGGTGCAATCTGCCAGTCGTCACCATAGCGGGCCTGAAAGTCTTCCATATCAGCAACAATGTTGCTAAGGCCCACAGTGTCGGCATAAAACATCGGGCCACCGCGATAAACCGGGAAGCCATAGCCATAGATATACACCACGTCGATATCAGAAGGCCGCTGCGCGATGCCCTCTTCAAGAATGAGCGCGGCTTCGTTAATCAATGGGTAAATTAAGCGTTTGACGATCTCTTCATCGCTGATGTCTTTGACGGTGCGGTTGAGCGCAGTCATGGCCTGCTTAATGATGTCGTCTACTTCCGGATCGGGGATTGGCGTGCGCGAACCCGCCTCATAGCGGTAATAGCCTTTGCCAGCCTTTTGCCCTAATCGACCCGCTTCCACCAGCCGATCGGCAATGGCACCATCGGTTACCGGTACATCATCACCGCGTTCGCGACGCTCTTTACGTACCCGGTAGCCCACATCAAGACCTGCCAGATCGCCCATTGTCAGCGGCCCCATCGCCATACCAAAATCGTAAAGCGCTTTATCGATACGCACCGGCGGTACACCATCAAGCAGCAATGCCCCCGCTTCGCGGCCGTAACCTTTCAGCATACGATTGCCAATAAAACCATCACACACACCTGACACCACGCCAATTTTATTGATGTCTTTGGCCAGTTTCATGGCGGTGGCCATCACATCATCAGCCGTCTTATCGCCGCGCACCACTTCAAGCAAACGCATAATGTTGGCCGGGCTAAAGAAATGCAGTCCCACCACATCTTCTGGACGCGAAGTAAACGAGGCAATGGTATCGATATTCAGTGTTGAGGTATTGCTGGCCAGAATCGCGCCCGGCTTACAGTGTTTATCCAGTTTGGTAAAAACGTCTTCCTTTACCCCCATGTTTTCGAACACGGCTTCAATGACTAAATCCACATCGCTAAGTTCAGCATAGGAGTCGGTGCCAGACAGCAGTTCTTTAAACTCATCCGCCTGGGCCTGATTAATACGGCCTTTTTTCACCTGACCATCATAATAGCGATAAATATGCTCCATACCGCGTTCAAGCGCCTCAAGACTCATTTCAAGCAATTTAACCGGGATCCCTTTGCTCAAAAAGTTGATGGCAATTCCACTGCCCATGGTACCGGCACCGATAATAGCGGCACTATTGATCTCCCGGGTCGGCGTTTTTCTGTCCAGCCCCAGTACCTGAGCAGCCTGACGTTCGGCGAAAAATAAATGACGCTGCGCTTGCGACTGGGTACCGGTCATGAGTTTTAAAAACAGTGCCCGTTCTTTTTTACAACCCTCAACAAATTCGAGTTCTACCGCGGCTTGTACCACGTCCACGCAATACTGCGGCGCATCAAATCCGCGCCGGGTTTTTGCAAGCTTTGCCCGGTAGGTATCAAAAATGCCTGCGTCGTCAACGGTTGCGGTCAAATCACTCACGCGCTTAAGCGGTTTGTCTTCAGCAACAACTTGTTTGGCAAAACTGATAGCACTGTCTAATAAATCGGCATCTACCACTTTGTCAACCAGGCCAGCCTTGGCGGCTTCTTTGCTGCTCACCTTGCGGCCACTGGTGATCATATCCAGCGCCAGTTCCACACCGGCGATGCGGGGTAATCGCTGTGTCCCGCCAGCACCAGGCAGTAAACCCAGTAGTACTTCAGGTAAGCCGACTTTGGCCGAAGCGAGCGCCACACGATAATGACAGGTTAACGCCACTTCCAGACCGCCCCCAAGGGCTGTGCCGTGCAACGCGGCAACAATCGGCTTTGAAATCGAGTCCATTTCAGTCAACAAATCAGGCAATGCCGGTGGCTGCATAGGTTTACCAAACTCAGTGATATCCGCTCCGGCAATAAAGGTCTTGCCCTTACAACTGAGCACGATGGCTTGCACATCCTGATGTTGCTCTGCCTCGCGCATGCACGTTTGTAAACCGCTGCGCACAGCGTATGACAAAGCATTCACGGGGGGGTTATCTACTTCAATTACAGCAATGTTGTCGACGATATTCATCGTTACAGCAGAAGTCATAATAGGTTTCCTGTATGAATTATTTGAGAGCATAGTAACGCAGAGATATCATTTTTGTAAAATACAATTTCACTATGCGGTATTTAAATATCAGAGAATTACTGTTTTATGACGTCTCATAATGATTTTTCGACGATAAACCGGGTTTTAAGCGGTTAAACTGAGGTAATTGTTAACGTTATGTAGGTTTATCTGTCGGTTTATATAGACATACAGTTTCGCTATGCGGTAGTATATTTCGCGATTGATTGAATATGAAAGAACGATACATTAAAAGAGTTTGAAAAATTTGAGGCTACTATGAAGAGCGAACAGTTTGCAGAATATGGTCAGGCACTCACTACCAATGAGTATTCCACGCCCGCCCCGAGCGGTGAAGAAGTCCTGGTGAAAATCGATGCCTGTGGTGTGTGCCATAGCGATATTCACGTGTGGGATGGTTACTTTGACCTGGGCGGCGGTCACAAAATTGATATGCGTGGTAGCCACAAACTGCCGTTTACGCTGGGTCATGAAATCGCTGGTGAAGTGGTCGCCTGTGGTGACGACGCAACTGCGAAAGTCGGCGATAAAGTCATTGTGTATCCCTGGATAGGTTGTCAGAAATGCCCGCTGTGTAAAGCTGATCAGGAACACCTTTGTTATCAGCCACGTTCACTGGGTATTGCTGTAGACGGCGGCTTTAGTGATCACGTTGTGGTGCCGCACAGCAAATACATCTTTCCGCTCAAACAACTTTCTCCGGAACTGGGGTGTACGTATGCCTGCTCTGGCGTCACAGCCTACAGCGCCATTAACCAAATTAAAGATATCGTTAAAGGCCGTCAGTTACTCATTATTGGTGCCGGTGGTGTTGGCTTAAGTGGTCTGGCGGTTGCTAAAGCACTGCTTGACTGCGAGATCATTGTGGCCGACATCGACGAAGAGAAACGTCAGTTGGCACTGGCTGAAGGTGCCGACTCAGTCATCGACCCGTCAGATAAAAGTGCCCTTGGCACTTTAATTAAGCGCACTTATGGTGGTGTCGCGGCGGCGGTGGACTTTGTTGGTTCAGATCGCAGCGCCGGATTTGGCGTGCAGGCACTTAATAAAGGCAGCACCCTGGTTGTAGTGGGTTTGTTCGGCGGCGCCATGCCATTGTCGATTCCGCTTTTGCCACTGAAAGCCATTACTATTAAAGGCTCATTCGTGGGTAGCCTCAATGATATGAATTCCCTCATGGAGCTGGTACATGCTGGCAAAATTGCCCCCATTAAGATTTCTAAACGTGATATGTGCTGTGCGCAGCAAACGCTCGAAGACTTACGCGACGGCAAAGTAGCAGGTCGTGTCGTACTCACCCCAGAAGCAAGCGGAGAGTAAATAATGAAAGCCATCGTATGTAATGAATTTGCGCCCCTTGACCAACTCACGTTTGAAGACTGGCCAACGCCAGACACCGGTGCCGATGAGGCGCGCGTGAAAATTGCCGCCATTGGCGTTAACTTTCCGGATGCGCTGTTAGTACAAGGTTTATATCAGGCCAAGCCAGAACGTCCGTTTGTACCCGGTGCTGAGTTTTCCGGCATTGTCGAAACTGTGGGCGACAACGTCACCCATTTAAAAGCAGGCGATCGTGTGGTCGGCTTAAGTACGCATTACAGCGCCTGTGCCGAACAAATCAGTGTGCCTGCGGCGCGTCTCATTCCTGTGCCTGAGCATATCCCCATGCCAGAAGCCGCCGGCTTAATTCTGGCTCATGGCACCGCGCACTATGCCCTGAAGCAGCGGGCAAACCTGCAGGCCGGTGAAACCCTGCTGGTATTGGGAGCTGCCGGTGGTACCGGATTAGCCGCTGTTCAAATCGGCAAAGCCATGGGCGCCACGGTCATTGCCGGTTGCTCAACCGATGAAAAGCTTGCGCTGGCCAAGGAAAACGGCGCCGATACGCTAATTAACTACACAAGCGATGATCTGCATACCAAACTGCGCGAGATCACTAAGGGTAAAGGCGTAGACGTGGTATACGACCCTATTGGTGGCGAACTGTTTAACGTTTGTAGCCGTAACATGGCGCCGGCCGGTCGCTTGCTGGTAGTAGGCTTTGCCGGTGGCGACATTCCTAAATTCCCGGTCAATTTAGCGCTGGTCAAAGAGTACTCGGTGGTCGGGGTATTTTTTGGTGCCTTTACCCGCCGCGATCCAGCTGCCTACGCCGACAATATGCGCGAATTACTCAACTGGTATAAAGAAGGCAAAGTACAGGTGCACATTGATGCCACGTATCCTTTAGCCAAAACTGCCGACGCATTTGCCGCCGTGATGAACCGTCAGGCTCGCGGCAAACTTATTATTACACCTTAATGGCTCTTTAATTACTTAACAAAACGTACCGAGGCAGCTATGCATTTTGAACACAGCGAACGCGTTAAAACGCTTCAGCAAAAGCTCACCGACTTTATGGACGCGCACATATATCCGCGCATGCAAGCACATCGTGATGAGATCAAAGCAGGTCAGTTTCCGGTCTCGTTTATGGCCGATCTAAAAGCATTGGCCAAAAGCGAAGGGTTATGGAACTTGTTTTTACCCGGACTGCAGGACGATGAGCCAGGCACCCGCTTAACCAATCTGGAATACGCGCCACTGGCCGAGATTATGGGTAGGGTGTCGTGGAGCTCTGAAGTGTTTAACTGTAATGCACCCGACACCGGCAATATGGAATTGCTGCACATGTTTGCCACCCCAGCGCAGCGCGAAGCCTGGCTAAACCCGCTGCTTAACGGCGAAATACGCTCTGCCTTTGCCATGACCGAACCCGATGTGGGATCGTCGGATGCCACGAATATTCAAACCCGCATTGTTCGCGACGGCGATGACTACATCGTCTCCGGGCGTAAGTGGTATATCTCCAATTCGGCTCATCCCAACTGTCGGCTGTTTATATTAATGGGCAAGACGGATCCGGATAACCCGAATCCTCACCACCAGCAAAGTATGGTGCTGATCCCGCGGGATACCCCTGGCGTTAAAATACTGCGTAATCTAAAAGTGATGAATCACACCAATCCCCACGGTCACTGTGAAATCCTTTTTGACAACGTGCGTATTCCCCACACCAATTTGCTCGGCGAAGAAGGTAAAGGCTTTGCGATGGCGCAGGCGCGGCTGGGTCCAGGTCGAATACACCATTGTATGCGCTCGATTGGCCAGGCCGAACTGGCGCTGCAGCTGCTAATAGGCCGTGCACAGGAGCGTAAAACCAATGGCAAGTTTTTGTATCAGCACGGTGCCGTAGCCGATTGGATCGCCCGCTCACGCATTGAAATAGAACAAGCCCGGCTCCTGGTGCTAAAAGCGGCCTGGAAAATTGACGAAGTAGGCGCCAAAGCGGCTGCTGACGATATATCACTGATCAAGGCACTGATCCCAACGTTGCACACCACGGTGGTCGACCGCGCGATGCAAACCTTTGGCGCCATGGGCACGTCCGAAGATTTACCACTGGCTGATATGTGGTCCCAGGGTCGCGCACTGCGTTATGCCGATGGCCCGGATGAAGTGCATATCCGTAAAATCGCGCGCATGGAAATTAAGCGCAGCAACGACAAAAACATCAATTTAAGCCATTTTTATTTTCGTCCCGAATATGACGGAATAATTTAAAAATGAACTATTGATTTCGCTATGTGAAACTGTATACTGCAAATGATGACTTAATAACCTTTTAACGGGCGTCACTTTTGCAGGATACAGAATTATGAATATCAACTTCTCCGAACAGGAACTGGCCTTCCAAAAAGAAGTGCAAACCTTCTTCCGCGAAGAGCTACCAGAGGTAGTACAGGAACACATTAACAACGGTCTCGCATTTAATGCCGATGTCACCGTTGCTTATCAAAAAGCGTTGTATAACAAAGGTTGGGCTGGCACCAACTGGCCGGTAGAGCATGGTGGTACCGGTTGGACATCTACTCAGAAATACATTTTCCAAACAGAGATGGCCAAAGCCAAAGCACCGCGTCAAATCCCTTTTGGTTACTCAATGGTCGCGCCCATCATTTATACCTTCGGCAGCGAAGAACAAAAGCAGCGATTCTTACCTGATATTCTGTCTTCCAAAACCTGGTGGTGTCAGGGCTATTCAGAGCCAAATGCCGGCTCCGATTTAGCAGGCCTGAAAACCCGCGCTGTGCGCGATGGCGATCATTACGTTGTGAATGGCACCAAAACCTGGACCACCCTTGGCCACCACGCCGACTGGATTTTCTGTCTGGTACGCACCAGCGAAGAAGACAGCAAGCAAAAAGGCATTAGCTTTTTACTCATCGATATGAAGTCTGAAGGTGTGTCAGTTAAACCCATCATCACGTTAGATGGTCGTCGCGAAGTTAACGAAGTGGCTTTTCAGGACGTAAAAGTCCCCGTCGATAACTTAATTGGCGAGGAAGGTAAAGGCTGGACCTACGCCAAAGTATTACTGACTCACGAGCGTACTAACATTGCCGGTGTTGCAGTATCCAAGCAACGTCTTGAGGCTTTGTATGACCTGCTCAACGCGCCACCGGAAGGTTGCCCGGATCTAAAACAAAACAGTGTATTTATGGGCCGGGTTCTGCAGGTTGAAATGGAGCTCAAAGCACTGGAGTTCACTGATTTACGCGTGTTGTCGTCGGTCAGCACCGGCAGCGCTCCGGGACCGGAGTCGTCAATTTTAAAAATTAAAGGCACCGAAATTCAGCAGGCGCTCGATGAGCTATACGTGGAAATGGCGGGTATTTACGCTCTGCCCTTTGTACCCGAGCAATATGACGAAGCCGGCTTTGAGCCGCGCATCGAGCCCTTCTTTGCGCCGAATGCCGCGCCGCATTACTACAACAACCGCAAGGTCACCATATATGGTGGCAGTAACGAAATTCAGAAGAACATTATTGCCAAGCAAGTGCTTGGTCTGTAAGGGGGATAAATCATGGATTTTGCATTAAATGATATCCAGCAAATGCTGCAGGACAGTGCCGACAAGTTTATCCATAACAAGTATGACTTTGAAACACGCCAGAAACACAGTAAATCAGAACTTGGCTACAGTGAAGACAACTGGCAGCTGTTTGCTGAGTTGGGCTGGCTGGCATTGCCCTTTGAGGAAGAGTTTGGCGGTCTCGATGGCAACGCCACTGACGTAATGGTACTGATGACCGAGCTGGGTAAAGGCCTGTTGGTCGAACCTTATGTATCAACCGTCATTATGGCTGGTAATGCCATTCAGCGCTGCGGCACCGACGAACAAAAAGCGGAGTTAATAGGCAGTATTGTAGGTGGCGAACTCAAGCTTGCCTTTGCCGCGACTGAAGCGCAGGCACCCGCCGACATTAAGGCAATTACAACCACCGCAACCGGCAGCGGTGACAGTGTTAAAATTAACGGTAAAAAGTCGGTAGTATTGCATGCGGCCAGCGCCGACAAACTGATTGTAGCAGCCCGTACCGACACAGACACCATTGGACTGTATATTGTTGATGCCAGTGCTGAGGGTATCAGTGCCCATCACTACCCTACTAATGATGGCGGCCGTGCCAGCGATCTGACCTTCAAAGACGTAAATGCCACACAATTGGGTGACTCAAACGACGTTGCGGCCGCTATTCAGGCTGTATTAAATGACGCCGTTGTGGCCGTTTCCGCTGAAGCGGTAAGTCTGATGGACAAAATGCTCAACGCCACAGTGGAATACACCAAAGTGCGCAAGCAGTTTGACGTGCCCATCGCCAAATTTCAGGTGCTCCAGCACAACATGGTCGACATGTTTATGGAATGCGAGCAGGCCCGTTCCATGCTCTATTACGCCGCCATTACCATTGGCGAAGGTAACGCCGAAGCCGCCAATAAAGCCAGTCAGTTTCTCAAATGGAAGGTGGGTCAGGCTGCCAGATTAGTTGGTCAGACTGCGGTGCAACTGCACGGAGGTATGGGGGTCACCGACGAATTGGATGTTGGTCATATGTTCAAACGTTTAACCATGATTAACACCCTGTTCGGATCGATGGACTATCACCTCGACAGCCTGGTCAAACAACGCCAGGCAGCATAGGAGAATCGTATGAAAGTACTTGTAACGGTAAAACGCGTTATTGACTACAACGTCAAGATCCGCGTTAAACCCGACGGCAGCGATGTGGATTTAACTAACGTAAAGATGGCCATTAATCCTTTTTGCGAAATTGCCGTGGAAGAAGCGGTACGTCTAAAAGAGCAAGGTATTGCCAGTGAAATCGTTGTAGTTTCAATTGGTCCGGCGAATGCGCAGGAGCAACTGCGTACCGCATTAGCGCTGGGCGCTGACCGCGCTATTTTAGTTGAGTCAGAAGCTAACACTGAATCGCTGAATGTGGCCAAGCTATTGGCCAAAGTGGTGGAGCAGGAGCAACCTTCCCTGGTTATCATGGGTAAACAGGCCATTGATTCTGATAATAATCAAACCGGTCAGATGCTGGCGGCATTGTGTGACATGCCCCAGGCGACCTTTGCCTCCGAAGTCAGGATAGCCGATGACAAAGTTACGGTTACCCGCGAAATAGACGGTGGTTTACAAACGCTGGCCATGCCGTTACCTGCTGTGGTAACCACGGATCTGCGTCTTAACGAGCCGCGTTTTGCAAAATTACCTAACATTATGAAAGCCAAGCGCAAACCGTTGGAAACGCTAACGCCTGAAACTTTGGGTGTATCGCTGTCAGCGCATACCCGTCTGGTGAGTGTCGCGCCGCCGGCACAGCGCAGCGCTGGCGTCAAAGTCGCGTCAGTTGAAGAGCTCGTAGACAAACTCAAAAACGAAGCCAAGGTGATTTAACATGGCCATATTACTTATTGCAGAACACGATAATCAGGATCTGAAACCGGCAACACTTAACACAGTTGCCGCGGCCAGTGAGCTCGACCTGCCAATTACCGTGCTGGTGATTGGTAGCAACTGCCAGCCAGTAGCCGAACAGGCAAGCAGCATCAATGGTGTAAAAGACGTTATAGTAGCCGATAGCAGCGAATACGCTCACCAGTTAGCCGAGAACACCGCCAAGCTTATTGCCGAGCTGGCCAGTGATTTTGACTACATAATCGCACCGGGAACAACCACCGGTAAAAACGTCATGCCCCGCGTGGCCGCATTACTGGATGTGGCACAGATCTCTGACATTGTAGCGATTAACAGTGCCGATACCTTTACCCGCCCCACCTATGCGGGAAATGCCATGGCCACGGTGCAATCACTGGATAGCAAAAAGGTGATTACCGTACGTACCAGTGCCTTTGATGCGGCCAGCACCGGTGACAATAACGCCGCAATACAAACGTGCGGTATTGTCCACGCCAGCCAAAGCGAATTCGTTGATGAGCAACTTGCCAAGTCAGAACGCCCAGAACTGGCCAGCGCCAGCATCATTATTTCTGGTGGCCGGGGGATGGGCAATGGCGATAACTTCAGCTTACTGGAAAGCGTCGCCGACAAATTGGGCGCGGCGGTTGGCGCATCCCGAGCAGCTGTGGATTCGGGCTTTGTGCCGAATGATATGCAGGTCGGACAGACCGGCAAAATCGTTGCACCGGATCTGTATATCGCGGTGGGGATTTCTGGCGCTATTCAGCATCTTGCCGGCATGAAAGACTCTAAAGTTATTGTGGCCATCAACAAAGACGAAGAAGCGCCTATCTTTCAGGTGGCGGATTACGGTCTGGTGGGTGACTTATTTAGCGTACTACCCGAATTGGAAAGTTCTCTGTAATCCCTGCAACGACCAGCCCATAAGTTGCTGGCCTGTTTAACTATAACAATAAACACGCTGTGGCAGGCGTCGGCCTGTCCAGCCAGATTAACCTCTAAACTAAGGATTCGCTATGGAACGAGAATCGATGGATTTTGACGTGGTCATCATCGGCGCCGGGCCTGCGGGCCTGTCGGCCGCCTACCAAATTAAAAAGCTGGCTAATGCCAATAATCAGGATATCAGTGTCTGTGTACTTGAAAAAGGCTCAGAGGTAGGCGCCCATATCGTCTCTGGTGCCATTCTGGAAACCACGGCCCTCGATGAACTCATTCCCGACTGGCAAAACCTCGGGGCACCACTCAATACTCCTGTCACCAGAGATGAACTGTATTTATTTAAAAATGATGAACACGCTACGCGGATCCCCCACTGGGCTATCCCTGCGCCCATGCACAATGATGGAAACTATGTCATTAGCCTGGGTAACTTTTGTCGTTGGCTGGCCAATCAGGCCGAAGCCATTGGTGTTGAAATCTTCCCTGGTTTTGCGGCAGCCGACATTAGCTATAACGAGGATGGTTCGGTAAAAGGCGTGCTCACTGGTGATATGGGCGTTGCCAAAGACGGCTCTCACAAAGATGGCTATATGCCAGGTATGGCCCTGAATGGCCGGTACACATTGTTTGCCGAGGGCTGCCGCGGTCACTTGGGTAAAGAACTGATCGCCAAATTTAAGCTCGATGAACACAGCGACCCACAGCATTATGCGATTGGTATTAAAGAGTTATGGGAAGTCGACCCTTCTGTGCACGAACCCGGTGTAGTCGTACACGGCTCTGGCTGGCCGCTGGACAGCGATACCAGCGGTGGCTGCTTTATGTATCACGCTGAGGACAACCAGGTGGTTGTTGGGCTCATTGTTGATCTGAATTACAGCAATCCGTATCTCAGTCCGTTTGATGAATTCCAGCAAATGAAACACCATCCAACCTTTGCTCACGTGCTTGGCCAGGGCAAGCGCATTAGCTATGGTGCCAGAGCCATTGCCAAAGGCGGCCTGAACGCACTGCCTGTAATGGCTTTCCCAGGCGGACTGTTAATTGGCTGTGATGCCGGCACACTTAATTTTCCCAAAATCAAAGGCACCCACACAGCC
>JABXHM010000048.1 GCA_013373625.1 Alteromonadaceae bacterium
ACCACTAGGCCTGCAGGGCTGTTTCGCGATTAAAATGCTTTCATATAGACCAAAACTTGTACAGCAAAGATCAACACGCCCTAGGCTCGACCTGCGATCAAAGTTAACGGGTTTAGACAATTTCAATATCTTCCGGGTTAAAATCTGCTTTGGGATAACTCATATTCAAAGATTCAAGCGCATTGACCGTCGCCTGCAATACGACTAAATCGCGATACCAACGTCGTTCTGCGGGCACAACATACCATGGCGTATCGCTGCCTGAGCAATGTTCGATTGCTTCACTATAAGCCTGCATAAAAGCATCCCAATGCTCACGATCTTTTACATCGCTGGGCGCAAATTTCCAATGTTTGTCAGGACGGTCCAAACGCCGTTGTAAGCGTTCTTTCTGATAGTCTTTAGAAATGTGAAGAAAAAACTTTAATACAACGGTTCCCTCGCTGACGAGTAAGCGTTCGAATGCATTGATGTGTTCAAATCGGTTTTGACAGACATTTGAAGTCTGTAGCCCTCTCACACGCGCAGCCACGACATCCTCATACTGAGACCGATTGAAAATAGCAATGTGTCCACTGCGAGGCGCATGATGATGAATACGCCACAAGAAATCCTGACGCTGTTCTCGTTGCGTGGGAGCTTTAAAGCTTTTTACTTTAATACCGGATGGATCAAGGCGCCAGAATACACGCCGCGTGGTGGAATCTTTGCCGCCGGCATCCATAGCCTGAAATATAATTAATAAACTGTGTTTGCTTTCTGCGTAAAGCAACTCCTGAAGCTCAACCAAACGCTTTGAAAGCTTTTTAACCGCCTTTTTACCTTGTTTTTTGCTTAAGCCGCCCTTTTCCCGTGTGGAAATATCCTGGAGCTCAACTACGCTTCCCGGTGAAATACGATAAGGCTCAACATCAATCATTGCTCCGATCTCCATCACTAATTTGCAGGGGCAGAAAGAATGCTTTCATTTTTTCTGCGTTATTTATATTTACTTAAACGCGAGGCAGGATGAGCACTCCGACCGTAAACATTCATATGTGATTAGTGTAATGATAAGTCATATCCAATCTTTCGTACTGTTTCCGACGATGCAGATGTGTCTATTCGTTTATACCATGTCACATACAAATAAGGCTCACTGACAGTCTGCCTGGTATGTTGCGACTATCGATTGAACTAACCACTCATTGCTTTCTGTCAGAATGAGTCTACGTCACTGCACTTTAAACGCGTGACTTAACTCGCTGGTACCCAGACCGCTCTTTTTAGTCACCACCAGCTGGGTGGGAATGCGTTCTTTCATGGCTTCGATGTGGCTGATCACGCCAATCATTTTGCCTGAGGCGTTCAGGTTATCCAGCGCATCGAGGGCGATATCCAGGGTTTCAGTATCCAGTGTGCCAAAGCCTTCATCTAAAAACAGCGAGTCGATGCTGGTTTTATGACTCACCAAATCAGACAGCGCCAATGCCAGCGCCAGACTCACCAAAAAGCTCTCCCCGCCCGATAAAGTTTTGGTATCACGCTCCACATCGCCCTGCCAGGTATCCAGTACGCTCAGCGCCAGCCCCTCGCCGGACTTACGTTTGAGCAGATACCGGCCATGTAACTTGTCGAGCTGCTTATTGGCTAAATACACCAGGTTATCCAGCGTTAAGCCCTGGGCAAATTTGCGGAACTTGTCGCCGCTGGCAGAGCCAATCAGGCCGTGCAGGTAACCCACATCATCAAATTCCTGTTGTTTTTTGTCTATCTCAGCGGTCAGTGCCTGTTGCTTGTCTCGCTGCTCGGCATCGGCGCGTAAGCGTTGTTCGAGCTGGCCTTTTTGCTCCATAACGTCGTCACGCTTAGCTTGTTGTTCAGCCAACGCTGTCGACACCTGCTCTTTGGGAGTCGCTAACCATTCGTTAGCCTTTTCTTCACGGTGTAGCGCATTGATGCGCTCTGCGGCGTCTTCAACCAGGGTATTAGCGCGGGACAGTTCATTATCCAGCGCTTTTTTGCGTGCAAAGAGCCGTTCCCGCTCCTCCTGCGGCAATAATGCCTGTTCAAAGTCAGCATGGGTGGCAAACCCGCTACGGGCAAAGGCCGTGTTCCATTCCTGTTGCTGATTCGCCTGCGCCGTTGTTTGTTGCGCTAAATTCTCGGCCAGCAATGCCAGTGACGATAACAGTGCTGACAGTGCCTTGTCGGCCTGATTGCGTGCCTGCTGGCACTGCTCTTTGTGCTGCTCCAGTGCCTGTAGCTTATCGTTTAGTGCCTGGCGCACTACTGCAACGCTCGCCTCGCCAAACAGCTCATGGCGCTCAGCGGTTAATGTAATGATGGCCGTGTTCGCGGCGTCACATTCATTGTGCAGCGCTTCATTAAGCTGGCGTTGCTCAGACAACCTTGCCGCTATCGTTTTGGTATTATTTTCCTCTATCACAATAGACTGCTGTTGCTGCTCGTCGCTTTTTAACTGACGCTGATATTCGGCGCTGTCGGCTTTTTTAGCGGCAATCCACTGGGGCAAGGCGGATTCATCTGGCGCAAAACCCTGGCTTTTTATGTGCTCAAGGAGCGCTGTTAAGGCATTGTGTTGCTCGTTTGCTGCAGCATCTGCTTTTGCCTGCATGGTGTTAAGCGCTTCTGTGTTGGCGGTTTCTTTTTGCGCCAGTAAGCGGCTGTCTGTGGTGATTTTATCGACGTCGCGCTGCTGCGCATCAAACTGCTCTTTCGCCGTTTGATAGTCGCTCAACAAATGCCGGATACGGGTAATCCGGGTTTGTAGCGCGTCAACGGCGTTGTTTTTACTTAGCTCAAGTGCCTGCAAGCCGTCTTTGTCGGTCACGGCGAGTGTGCTGCCCAAACTTGCCATAAAGCCTTGCCAGGCATCCGCCTGCTCGCTTAGTCGTTGGGCGGTTTGGGCCTGACTGACTTCAAGCGCCTGCTGATGGTGATTGGCGGCATCGAGATCTTGCCGCGTTTGCGTGCCCGATGCTTCGATATGCGCCAGCTCTTGTTCGGCTTGCTGTTTGCGCTCCACCGTTTGCGGTATATCAACGGCCTGACTATCGATGGCATGATCAACCCCGCCACATAAGGGGCACGCCTCGCCTTGGTGAAGTTGCGCCCGGTACTGCATCAGGGTTTCTTCCTGACTGATCAGCCGCGTAATATCACTTAGCCTTTCTTTTTGCTGCTTAGACGCTGTACGCAACTCATCGCGCTTAGTAGTGAGGTCAGCAACACGTTGTTTAACCACAGCCAGCTCCGACGCCTGGGATTGTTTATGCTCGGCAAGTTGCAAGTAAGTGTGTTGCACACCTTTGGCTCTATCAAGAATACTGAGGTGTTGCCGATGCGCATCCAGTTGATTTTGTAGCGAATCTTCAGAGGCATCGCCTAATTCGCGCTGCCAGGCAGCATGCTTCTCATTGGTAGTTGTTTGCGCATTGGTGAGCTTTTCCTGTGCGCTGCGCTGTCTTGCACTGAGTTGGGCATTTTCGGCCTGGATGGTTTGTTGCGTTGAACGCAGCTGATTAAGCTCGTTGTCATACGTAGCGGTTTGTTTTTGCAGGCTTTGTACGGTTTGCAGTTGCAGCGACCACTCTGCAAGACATTCGGTTAACACGGCATCAGACGCATGGCGGTCGAGATACTCGCGGGCCTTGTCGCGCCCGGCATACAAGCGCTTCAGGTTGGCACTGGCGTCATCGAGTTGCTGCTGAAATTTTGCTGCTTCGGCCTTGCTTTGCTGCCATTGCTGCTGCAGTTTGTTGTAGTTTTCCTGCTGCGCGACGATGTTAGCATCCAGTGGCAGCACTTTTTCGGTGATGAGCTGCTCTTGCTGTTGAGTGTGCCTTTTGGCGTCACTTAAGGTCTGCTCCGCGGCAGTTAACGCCTCATTTGCTGTGCTTAATTTTGCTTCCAGGCCAGGCTTTTGCGCGGTTTTCGCTGCAATATCGGCCTCTAATCTTGCTACCTCGGCATTAAGATTGTTGAGGACCTGCCAGGCAAAACGCAGCTGTTCCGCTGGCTCGCTGTTAGCTAATCTGTCTAAATCACTTTTGGCTTGTGCGAAGGCTTCATCCACCTGTGTTTTATTGTGTTTAGCCTCCTGCGCTTTCTGCTCTGCGGCGGCAACACTTTCCAGCCAGTTTAGCTGGGCCTGGAGCGAGGCAGCTTCAGACACCAGTGTATTTTGCATGGTCTGAAGCTGCGTTTTTTGTGTATTGAGGGTGGCTTTTTCTTCCTCGGATAACAGAGCAAAACCGCCCGCTTTTGCCTCAAGCATGCCCAGTTCGTTTTTACATTCAGCAAAGTGTTCGTGGACCCGTTTGGAGATGAGGCCGTAAATTTCGGTACCGGTTAACTCTTCAAGCAACTCGGCGCGCTGGCCTTCTTCGGCATTTAAAAAGGCGGCAAAATCTCCCTGGGATAACATCATCGACTTGGTAAAGCGGCCAAAGTCTAAGCCTGTGAGGCGTTTAACTTCATCGCTTTTATGGCGGATTTGGGTGGCCAGTACTTTGCCACTGGCCACCTCTGCCAGCTCGGTTTCGGCTTGCTGTAAATTGCCTTCAGGGTTGTTGCGCGCCCGGCGCATACTCCAGAATGCCCGGTACGCCGTGTGTTTTACCTCAAACTCCACCTCGGCCAGACATTCAGCAGTGCCGCGGGTCATAATTTCGTTGGAAGACGTTGATAACTGTCCCAGCCTGGGGGTTTGGTGATAAAGCGCTAAACAAATAGCATCTAAAATAGTGGTTTTGCCGGCGCCGGTGGGGCCGGTAATGGCAAACAGCCCGTTATCTGTAAAGGGCGAAGTGGTGAAATCAATTTTCCACTCACCTTTTAAAGAATTTAAATTCTTTAACCTCAGCGACAGTATTTTCATGCGTCGGTCTCCTGATGCTCAACCTCAGACAGAATTTGCGTAAAGCGCTGACGAATACGCTGCGCTCTGGTTTTATCATCCTCGGTGTCAAAGCTTTCCATTTCGAGACGCTTTTCAAACACTTCTGCAGGGGAAAGCTCGGCAAGGGTTTCCTTTTGCTGCTGAGATAAGAGCTGGCGCTGTTTATTGCGTACGCGTCGAAGTTGCAGCACTTCGACATTCATGCCTTCTGTGATGGCCTGTATGCGCTGCTGTAAATCGGTGAGGTAATCCTGGGTGTCGACTTCCAGGCAAAGCCATACCAGGCGGTCGTATTGCTCTGCTTGTAACCTATTAAGCTGTTGCTCGATGTGCTCAAGACTACCGGTGATGGCGGCCAGCGGCTGAAAACGCGGCACATCAGTGGGCGTTACCGAAGCGCGCTGGCCGTTGGCAAATTCGACTAACACAACCTGCTTAGGTGTATTGAGTTCATCGAAGCTCAAGGGTATAGGCGAACCGCTGTATCGAATGTGCTCGCTTTTAGCCACTTTTTGTGGCCGGTGAATATGGCCGAGCGCGATGTAATCAGCCGGTGGAAACCCCTCTGCGGCAAAGCCTTCCAGGGTGCCGATATAAATGTCGCGCACACTGTCTGACTGACTTACGCCCAATGCCGTTAAATGGCCGGTAGCAATAATAGGAATATCTGTTCTTATTGCATCGCGTTTGGCCACAGCCATGGCATACAGCGAGGCATAATGCTGTTTAATGGCCTCGCCCAGCGCCTGGCGTTTATCCAGTGCTGACTCACCCGCCTGACTTTGCAGCACATCGCGCGGACGTATGTAGGGCACCGCACATAGAATTGCGCCCACCTCGCCGCTGCGATGTTTTAACTCGAACACCTGTTCGTCGTTGTTAACGCCGGTACTGGCGACCACGGTAGTATTTAACTTAGCCAGTAACTGCCGGGATTCGTTGAGCATTGACACCGAATCATGATTACCACCCAGCACCACCAACGCGCATCCCAGCGCCTGTATATCGACCACGAACTGGTTATACATTTCCCGCGCGTAACTTGGCGGCGTGCCAGTATCAAACACGTCACCGGCAATGATCGCTGCATCAATGCGTTCTTTTTCCACCAGCGCCAACAACCAACGAATAAAACACTGGTGTTCATACTTACGACTCTGGGTAAAAAAGCTCTGACCGAGATGCCAGTCGGAGGTGTGGAGAATTTTCATTGATGCGCGGGCCTTGTTGATAAGTTGCTCCATAGTCACTCAGATAGTGTTGCGAAAAAACACCTCGCCTAAGCCACGTCAGTGTAAGCGCAGGTAAAGACAGACTCAACTGTAAGATACCTAAAAACAAGGCGATGCTGACTAAGCGTCAGAGCGCAATGCGCACACCGGCAGAAAGCGTACGACCATAGTAGGTGTAATTGGTAAAGTAACCATCAAGAACATACTCAGACTCGGCCTGCTCCAGGAGATTCATGCCTTCTGCAAACAAGACAATTTGTGACGATAACTGATAAGAAACATGCAAATTTAATGCACCGAACGGCGCACTGAATCGAGCCGGCATATTACTACGCGTCGTTTGTTGCAGGATGTCGCTGGTCCAGTTGTAGTTTGCCCGTATCGCCCACACCGCAGTCTCATAATACAATTCGGCATTGAATGTGCGCTTTGCCACCCCTTCCAGTGCATCCTCCCATTTATTGTCATCTTGCTGGTAGGTGGCATTCGAACCAGTCAAGGTGACATTCAGGTTATAGCCCAATTGGTGATGAGGTTGTGAAAACGGATTTAACGCATCCTGATAAGTCAATTCAACGCCATACACACTGGCGTTGCCACCATTGGATTTACCCTGCAGCAAATAGGACTTCTGGTTAACTGACAACGGTGACAAGTCAGATTGGATAAAGCTATCCAGTTTTTTGTAAAACATGCTCAAGGCGAAAACGCCATTATTACCGGTATACTGCTCGGCGCTTAAATCTAATTGCCAGGCTTGAATAGGAAGCAGATAAGGATTGCCGCCTTTCGCGGTGAGATCATCTCCGGAGTTGAGGGTTAACCTGGGCGCTAAATCAGGTAGATCGGGCCGACTTAGTGCTCGGGAAACGCCGGCTCTAAGCTGCCAGTCAGAGGTAACACCCACGGTAATGTTAGCTGCTGGTAAAAAATGATAATAGTCGGAATCAAAAGAGACCGGGGTCGGCGTTGACGTATCGCTGGTCTCCACAAAGTATCCATGACTGCGCTGATAGGTATTCACCAGGCGCGTGCCAATATTGCCCCATACCGACGGGTAGTCGAAATTGAGTTGCACAAAAGCACTATTGCTATTTTCGACGACCCGATAGGAATTAAACCGATCGCTGCGGGAAGGTGACATTTGCCGCAACGCCTGATCATCAATATCCGACCAGAATACCGATTGTTCTGGCACCAGCCACTGAATGGGCAGTGGCTGGGACAGGCTATCAAGAAACTGACCGTTGTTAACAAAAAATGCAGACGGGGCAAAGTACTCATCTTTAATACCGGCTGTAAAAATCACGTCCCGGCGTCGGTATTTTCGCTCATGCCGCTGGATAAGCAAGCCGGCTTCCAGACCGGTAAAACCTGCCCATGTCAGGGCTTTGATGAAATGAAAGTTAGCAAAGTGCTGGCTATCGTGAGTGGTATTTTCGCGCCATTCCAGGCGGCGACCGGGAAAATCGCTGCTCTCAAGCAGATCAATATTGCGATACTCAATAGCCGGAATCGCTGAGGGATGTTGCGGATTATAGCCAAAGCTTAGGTTTACATCCCCTTCACGGCGCAGACGGGTACGCTTAATTGGCTCGTTGTTGTTGCTGGTTGCGTAAGAGAGACCTATTTGCGATTGCCATTCCCAACCGCCTGTCCGCCATACATGATCGAGGGTAACACTATGGCTGTCATCGCTTAATCCGGCGGTTTCGCGACTGATTTGCACCGAGCCAGACTGAGTATCACCGCCAGCCAGAATATTACCGTCCCACACCGCGCTGTCATTGTTCAACCGGGTATAATCATAGTCAGCACTATACGAATACTCATCGTAATCAATGGATTGACTCAACCCCAAATAAGAGAGAGTAATGAGTTGATGCGCTGATCGCTGCCAGTCAATAGCCGCACTTAAGCCAAAGCGATGCCGGGATTCCTGCTCCTGTGTAGGCCGGATATTGGGCGTATAATAGATATCGCCTTGTTTACCGATAGCTTCACCGTTGTCGATGGCCCAGTCAAAGGCCAACACGCGGTCCTGGCGTACATGCCGTCTGGCATAAGTTGCAGCAACCATCACACCTAGATTTTCGTGGTCATTAACCCAGTTGCCTAACAATGAAAAGCGCGGATCACGGTGATTCGCCAACGGTGACTCGCTGCTCATGGCTTTAAAGGCAAACTGCCGCTTGCCTAACGAGAGTGGCCGGTAGGTAGAAATATTCACGCTGCCACCCATTGCGCCAGCAAAATCAGACGCCATTGTGGTCTTATTAACCTCTACCCTGGCAACCAGCTCGGCAGGTAAAATATCGTAGTGAAAGCGCCGCCCGTATTGTTCTGAGGTACGCACGTTTTCATTCGCTGCAATAGGCAAACCATTCACGCTGAGTGTATTAAACTGTGTGGGCAATCCCCGAATACTCACAAATAAGGCTTCACCACGGTCACGCTCAACCGATACACCGGGTGTACGGTTAAGTGCATCGGCAATGTTGAGTGCAGGAAACTCTGCAATATCAGTGGCCATGACCACTTCCTGCGTTTGAGGCGCAAAGCGCTTTTGCTGACGCGCTTTATTGAGACTGTCACTGTAACTGGCGGTTACGGTGACTTCTTCCATTGCAGGCTCTGACGAAGCGACTTTTTGCGGCCGTACTGAGCCAGCGTTTTGCCTGACCGCGGTAATGATCCAGCCGTTGGCAAACGACTTTACCTGCAACGGACTTTGCGACAATAGCTGTCTGAGCCCGGTTAGAATGGATTGTGGCCGGCAGAGCGCCGGCGCTTGGTAAAGACTCACCACAGAGGGATCGTACACCAACGTTTGGTTAGTGGCGCGGGCAAACGCGACCAACGCTTTATCCAGCGGCTGCCCGGGCAGGCTTAGCGACTCACTCATCGTCTGCGTTGCTGTTACCTGCTTAGAGCCTAACACTTTTGCTATAGCGCAACCGCTATACTGCGTCAGTAAGGCCATCACCAGGGCGTTACAAACGAGTAACTGACGCATGGTAATCAGGGAAGCCGCGTGATAGTAATGCGATCTGGCGTCTCTTCAACATTGAGCCCGTACGCTTCAGCCAGCAAACTCAGTGTCTGGTGTGAATCTTTAAGCCGAAACCGCCCGGCAACGCGCAAATCATTTAAGGCTGGTGAATCGATGCGTATACGTTTTGTTGATTCACGATTCAAACGTTCCACCAGATAGTGCAGCGATTCGTTGTCCAGCTCTAGCCAACCTGATCGCCAGTCAACAGTGCGACGAATATCGACGTTTTGAACCTGACCAAGTGCGCGCCCGGTAATTCTGATCTGTTCGCCAGCTTTGAGTAATACTGGCTTACCGTCTGGACTACCCGCCACCTCAACCGCGCCTTCGTGTACCACAACATCGGTAAAATACTGTCCCCGATCGATGTTAAATTCAGTGCCGACGGCGACGACACTGGCACTGCCAATTTTGACTTCGAAAGGGCGCTGCTTATTACTGGCAACATCAAAATACGCGGCCCCTTGTTTCAGGTTAACCAGCCTGCGCTGGTCAGTAAATTTAATGTAGACATCGCTAGCGGCCCCCATCGTTAATACGCTGTTATCCTCGAGCCTGATATCACGGGTTTCGCCGTTGATTGTCGCGTACTGATGAATCATTACAGATGACTGATGCGGCGTTAACTGCCACGCCATTATTCCAATTAGCAGCGCCGTACAAGCGAGCGCCGCTTGCCACCAACGAATAGCGGGCGTATAACGCAGACGATCCTTAAGGGTGATATTTTGCTTTGCGTCGGCCAGCGCTCGCTCAAGTTCTGGCGAAGACCAGGTGTTGAGCATCGACTCAAACACCTGTCTATGGGTTGGGTCAGCATCAACCCAATTGATAAACCGTCGTTTGCTGAGGTTATCTAACGGCCCCGTTGAGAGACGCTCCAGCCAGTCGGCGGCTTGCTCGTAAACGTCTGTTGGAATAGGTTGGGAAATCACTGAATTTGTCCTGCTGCTTATTGATGCCGATCGAGATACATTTGCACGTCAGCCATTGCCCGGCTCAGGTGTTTTGACACCGCATCGACGCTGATATCCAGTTGTTTGGCTATTTGCTGGCGAGTTTCACCCTCTACCCGCCGAAGAATAAACACCTTCTTTCTTAACGGCGGCATGCGTTCCAATACCTCTGATAACTGCGCGCAGGTCTGTGCATGCTCAACGTGATCAGCAGGTGCATAGCGTGAACAGGCTATATTGTCGATTTCGTCAGAGTCCTCACTATTGCTACGGGCACTTAACAGATTTCGCGCGACCCGAATGGCATAGGCCAGCGGATTATCAATACGATTACGGCGTGATTGCTCCAGGACTCTGACTATGGATTCCTGATAAATATCAGCGGCTTCGTCGGCACTGTTTGCGTGACGATTAAGGTAGCGGTTAAGTTGCGCCCCTTCGACAATTTGCTTATGAATATCCTGGCTACTCACGTTAACTTCTGACATACCGGTTATCGACTCACTGGCAGTAAGTTTATGTCATTGTTATGACAAATTAGCGACAGCAGAATATTTCGCTGCCTGCTCAGACTGACCAACGCCAACAATAAAAAGAATTAATGAGGGCGACAGTCAAACAGGTAGAGTGCGCAACCGGTAAAAACAGGACAGTATTTTTTAATGAAGGTTTTATGACAGAGCATTATCCCTTTCCGGCTAATGCTCCCCGAACCTTATATTAAATTGAGTCTGACATTAATGATTAATTTACCGGCGTATATATGACGCCAAGCGCATCAAGTTCATCGGCTGCTCGTCCATGCCAGCCGCTTATTTGCCAACCATTTGGCGCCTGGTAGCCGGTGCAGTTTCCGGTTGCTGTACCGCCACTCATCGAGCGTTGCTGATTGGTCTCGATGGCCGTATAAAATACCCGTTGGCTGTTATTCCGCTCTCCTAAGCACACCTCAACAGCGGTGACATACTCACCGGTTTGTAAATTCAGAGACTGCAACGTACCACCGCCGCCACCATGACTACGACTGTTCCCGGCAGTGTCAGTAAGGCCAATTTGATCAACGCGGGCGCCGGCACGTAACCACACCGATGCAACGTCAGGGTTGGCATCTACAACTGTCACATCACTAAAGAACTGGCCGCCGTTGCCACCGCTATAGTCAGACAACTGCATGTTTGCATTCGTACTGTATTGCCAGTTCGCGGCGACCGGTGGATGATCGGAGAGCTTTTCACCGCTACTGTTTACATCATCGACACGTACCTGGTAGTCAGTGGGGGTAAGCGTAATAAACGCGTTGCTGCGATACAGTACCTTATCGACAATTTCGCAGTTAAAATCGGTAATTTTAGGATCGCAGACTAACGCCTCTGCGCCCGAGGCAGGGATACTACCCTGACGCACAATATCAACCCAAACATCGTTAAAACCAATATCCAGCAATTCCCGAATATTGTCGCCCTCACGGGTAAAACGGGTGTTGGTATCGCCCGCGATAATCACCGCGTTGTCACGACTGTGCTGGTTGATATAATTCACCAACTGCAAAATATTTGCGCGACGGGCGCTTAAGTCAGCTTCTGCCACCTGTGCCTGGGTATGCAAGTTATACACATCGACATAAACACCTTCGCTTAGCTGCACCTGTGTAAGGGTAAACCCCTTCGGGGTCAGGCAGTCAACACCATTGCAATGTTCCCACGACACGCGATAAACAGTGGGAAACGGATAATAGCTTAGGGTATTTAAGCCACTACCAAACCCCATTCCGCCGGTGGTGGATGTGCGATATGTGTGCGTATTGCAGGTATCGTAAAGCGCGGCGTGATAGTTAAAGTCTTCCTGTACATTGACCACGTCGAACGCGTTCACGTAACAGCTAATTTGTTCTGTCGCTTGCTGGCGATCGGTATCTGCACTGGAAAATAATTCCAGCAACCCCGCCACATTATAACTCAGGGTAGTAAAGGTGCCTGTTTCGGCATGACTCACGCCGGCACTGGATAATGCAGCAATGGTTAACAGCAAAGATTGACGATATTTCATGGTATGTCCTTGTATGTGGTTTGTTCAGATTCTGAGCACTGACAAGTCACATAAACTGACTTAAAAGTACTCAATGTGTAGAACAAACAAACGGACTTTCGGGACACGCAATTGAGTGAATTTTTTATGACAACGCGGCGTCAAACCGCGTTGCCACTAGTGGTTAGAATTGAATAAAAACAGGGTTACTGTAAAACCATAAGTCGTGCCACGGGTTTTCTCCCGGCGGATCGATTTGCGGCTCCAGCTCGTTGGTATTTGCCGTGCCTCGTATGCGCACATAACTGCTTGCGGAGAGTTGACTGATTGGCAACGTCAGCGTGACAAAACCGTCGTCATCCGATTGCCAGTCCCGGGCATAAAACCGCTGCATCACGCGGGTAGTGAGATTACGGTCCTCAGTACGGTCGGTAAGCGGCCCGGTAATATCGCCGACAATCACATCGACCCGTTTTACCCGGGGATTTTCGTCGTTAAAATTTGAGCTGTCGGGATCGCGAAAACGCACTGTTAATAACAGCTCGTCGCCGGGTTTAGCACTCAGACTCTCGGCGATGTCAGCCGTTTGGCCGGTGCGCGTGTTCTGGACGCTAACAAACAGTGCATCGATTAAATCACCGGTAGTGACAAACACCCGGCCATTGCGCAGGTTTTCCAGCACGCTATCGTAGGTTTTCTTAGCATAAACATAGGTTTTAGAATACTCACCAGGCCAAAAGTCAGTACGGCCATCGGTATAATGAACGTGCGAATCTGAGGTGGCGGTAATAAACCAGCGGCGCCCTTCGCCCAACATGCTGTCCCAGAACCCGCCGAGCCGGGCCGTCATTTGGTCGAACCCACCCATCGTTGGATAGTTATCGTAGCCACCACGTATACCAGTAGGATCAATACTGCCATCAGGGTTAATTGCATTGGCCTGATGGCCCGGTGCGCCCTCCATGCCAATGGCGATATCGGGCGCCGTGTCGTGCCAGTCGCGCAGCTCTCGTGGGGTCACCTTGGTGTACTGGCCTAAATCGGTGGCGGTGCGGCCCGGATGGTTGGCCAATACGACAGGTTTATGGGTATGCGTTTGCATATCGGTCAACGCCTCGAGCATAAGAGACTCTTTATCGCGGGTGATTTCATGCAGCACTTCACGGCGATTGTAGTGTTTTTCAATATGGAAAAGCTGATGGGCTTCCTCGTTACTGTGGGGAATGATCAAACTGCTATGACGCGCACCCGGTGTGTCCAGCTCCATACCGTAAAACTGCAGCACCTGGGGCACCGCCCGGCGCGACGCTTCAAGTTCAGGATACGCCATTTCAAGATTCACTTTACTGTGATTCGGCCCGCCATGATCGGTGGTCACCATCCAGTCAAGGCCGTGAAACGCTGCCATTCTGGCATTCTTTGGCGTGGAATAATGGGCATCCCCCGCCAGGATGGGGCGCGGTGGATTAACAGACTTATCCCAGCCTACGCTGTAATGGCTGTGAATATGATGATCGCCTGCCAGCCATTGCGTTTTACGCTGCGCGTCGTCTGGTACAAAACCCACAGACTGACAGCCATAAACAGCGAATAACACCGCTGCTAATAAACCCATATAAATTCGTTGTTGCATAGTATCTCAACGTTGCTGATAACCTAAAAACGCTCCCTGCTGTTGCAGGGAGCACGGCTGGTTAAAACTGTACGGTTACCCCGGCCATTATGGTTCGGCCACTGCTGGTAGTGTTGTACTGACGGTCGTGGGAGTCGCTATAGAGCTCCTCTCGCTCGTCGGTAAGGTTAATGCCTTCCAGATTTAAACGAACGCTTTGAGTTAACTGGCAGAATGCCGAGAAGTCCAGGTAGGTAGTGGCGTGATAACCACTTTCATCCTGATCACCGGTTGATGATGCACTGGCAATGTAAGGGCTTCGGTGTGCCGCTGAAATGCGCCCACCCCAGTTATCCTGTTCATAATAGAGCGTGAAGTTATAGCTGTTTTTCGACAACCCGGTGAACGCTTTATACTGGTCATTGCCCTCTTCACCATAAATGTTACGGTACAGCGCTTCGCCATCGGCGTAGGTGTAGTTGGCAATCACACCTAAGTGATCGAAAGGCGCTGGCAGAAAATCCAAATCCCGTGAAAAGGAGAGTTCCACGCCTTTAATGGTAGAAGAGTCTAAGTTTTCCGGGCGATCCAGATAAAAGATACTGTCCATGGCTTTATCCGCCGGCAACAAGGATGCTGGCAGTCCTAACGACGAATAAACCACTTCGGTGGTTGTCGAGACAATAAAGTTATCAATTTTTTTATGAAACAGCGCCGCCGAGAAATAACCCACTTCATCAAAGTACCACTCATAGGCAAAATCGAGGTTGGTTGATTCAAACGGTGCAAGGGTTGGATTGCCCATGGACACGCTGGTGATGGCATCACCGGAGGTTTGCGATACAGACGCATTGTAGCTCACCGCGCCAAGCGACGGGCGGGTAATATTTTGACTTGCCCCCAAACGCAGCAGCATGGCATCAGATAACTCATACACCATGTTTAAGGTTGGCAGCACATCTGAATAGGTACGGGAGGTTTCAATATCAACGCCATTTGAAATCCCCGCTGCGGTAATCTCAGTGTCGAAATACCGTAGCCCCGTTTGTACTCTCAGCGGGTTGCCGCCAAACTCCATTTCCCAACCGTAGGTAATATAGAACGCTAACGTTTCTTCGCTGACAGGAGACTTACTGTTGCTGCTTATGTCGCTATCATCAATGCTGTAGTTGGCTAAACCATAATGGTCCAGCAGCACCGGTAAATTGCCTTGAATCCAGTTGGCATCGGGGTGCTGAGTGAATACCGACGTCATATCAGCGGTAAGCGCACTATCACCGGTATTTTGTGGTGCGATGTTTTGCGCATTACTTTGTGATAACTGATATTCGCTGTTTGCAAACTTTTTGTAATTTGCCCCAAAGCTCAACACACCCGTATCGCCGGTATAATACGTGAAGTCAGTTTTGGCAGTATCAAACTCGTTGGTAATGTAGTTTTCCTGCAGGTATATATCTTTCACTTCGAAACCTTCAATGCTAGTGATATCGAAGTCTGGTGAATAACTTAATCCGTAAAAACGATCGTCAGTGAAATCACTGATAATATCGACTTTTTTCTTGGCATGAATGTTAGACTTTTGCACCCGGGGCTGATCGAAATCAGACGAACTGGTACCTAGCAGACCTGTCATACTTAGAGAATCGGTAAGTTGCCACTCGGCGGTTAACGTATACTGATTAAACGTAGACTCGTTAAAGCGCCGGCTGTTTTCATTGCGCCAGGTCGCGTTCTCATAGCTGGCGTACACCACTTCTTTTTGGCCATCGTTTTCTACCCACTGCAAATCTTTGACAACCTTATTGTCTTTCACTGCTGTGTGATGTTCATTCTGATCGTTTTCTAACTGTGCATACATGATATCCAGCGTTAAACTGAAATCATCGCCAGGTTTATATTGCAGCGCTCCTGTTACGCCCAATCGCTGCTGTTGGTTGTTCCACAAGGAGTAGCGCTGACCACGCGGAAACCATAAGTCGCCGGCGTCTAGCTCTGCCTGAAGTGCAGTATTGGTATCGTCAGCGGCTGATTTGCCTGTTTCGCGACGCCAGCGCGTAGTATTGGTGCCATATTCTGTAGTGTTACGTTCGCTGTACGCGACTGTCATTAACGCACCAAAATTATCCCAGGTATTGCTGATTAGGCCAGCAAAGCGTGGGTCGGTTTCTTCGCTGTTGTCATTGTAGCCACCACGCAGAGACACTGCGCTTTTAAAACCATCATAATCAAAGGGCTTAGCCGTATACAGCCCGACGGTGCCGCCTATACCGCCCTCTTCCTGATCGGCAGAATAGGTTTTATTCACATCAATACGATTAAACAGTTCAGAGGCAAACACATTGAAATCGAACCCGCGAGTACGACTCACGCTCCCTTTGGCATCCATGGGCGATGCTGAGGTTCCCATGGCCTCCATACCGTTTACCTGCACACGGGTAAAATCCGGGCCTAAACCACGCAAAGAGATCTGGCGGCCTTCACCGGCTTCACGCGTAATCGTAATGCCCGGCACACGTTGCAGAGAGTCGGCCAGGTTGAGATCAGGAAAATCAGCAATGTCTTCAGCCAGAATGCTGTCACGGGAAATCATCGCTTCGCGTTTGAGATCTTTGGCCTTAATGAGAGAACTGCGAAAAGACGTGACTTCAATCACTTCCATCATGTCTGCATTGTCGCTGGTCTGCGCGTGCACCGGGAAAATACTCATACCTGATAGTGCAGCAAGCACTGCAACAGATAAGCGCGTTTTGTTAAGCGTGTGTTTCATCGTTGATTCCATCATATTAAGTTAAAAGCGTTTTTAAATTTAGGGCGGCCCCGACAAAATCCCGAGGCGGTGACATGGATGAAGAGCACGATGCCGATTAAAACCGGACACTAATTTTGATGAAGTTTTTGTGACACCTCAGGCTGTTTGGTGTGCTCATGAGTAAACCATTCGCCTTGGCGGGCGTATTTATGTTACACATTAGCTATCTCACTGATTATTAGCAGTTTGCAAAGGACATTTGATGGATCCGATATCCCAGGGCGCAGTCGGGGCGGCCGCAGCGCTGTTTGTGGCAAAGAAACCTGGCGTTAAGCGCGCCGCAGTGATTGGTGCTATTGGTGGTATGGCACCCGATTTAGATATCGTGTTTCGCTCCAGCGAGGATCCGCTTTTTGCCCTTGAGATGCACCGTCAGTTTACCCACTCATTGGCGTTTATTCCCATTGGCGGGTTGCTGGTAGCGCTGTTTTTATGGCTGTTGTTTTATCGTAAACAGTCATTCAAAGACGTGGCTGTGCTGGCCACGGTGGGTTATGCCACCCACGGTCTGCTGGATGCCTGCACCTCTTATGGCACGCAGTTGCTGTGGCCGTTTTCAAACGCACGGCTGGCCTGGGACATTACCAGTATTATTGATCCTTTCATTACGCTCCCGCTGCTGATAGTGGTTATCACCACCTGTATGACTCAACGCAAAACCTGGCTTTATAGCGGCAGTGCTCTGGTGGCGCTGTATTTTGGTTTTTCGACTTTTCAGTACCAGCGCGCGTTAAATGAAATTGAGCACATTGCGGATTCTGCAGACCATACGGTTATTAGAGCACGCGCTATGCCCACCCTCGGCAATGTGTTTGTGTGGCGCACACTGTATGAGTTTAACGGCAGCTATTACATAAACGCCATCGCCCTGCCGCTGTTCTCGTCGCCGCGCATCTACCCCTCCGAGCCCATAGCAAAACTGAATATGGCAAAAGACTTTCCAGCTATTGAAACGCAAAGCACGCAGTTTGAAGATGTAGAGCGCTTTCGCTGGTTTACCGACAACTGGCTGGTAATGGAGCCGGGCACCACTCACACGATTGGCGATTTACGTTACGCGGTGGAGCCTGATTCAGCGCACTCGCTTTGGCATATTACGCTCAACCCGGCACAGCAAAACCAGCATGTGGAGTATAAAAACACCAAGCGCGATGGCGATAACATTCTGCCCTGGGATATGCTTTTTGAGTAAGTAAAAAAGTGGCGTAAGGTGTTTAACGCGCCTGTACCTTTACCATGCTTATCGGGGTGCAACAGCAGGCGGGTTGGCGCTTTCCAATGGCTTTAAATACTGAATAAATACCAGTGTTAAACACGCCAGCAGTGTTGCAATAACGTCATTCCAGTCAAAATACAGGGTGTCGAGAAACGCCTGATTAACCTCCCATAACAGCGCGCCGCACGTAATACCAAATACCGCTTTGTTGAGCTTTACTTTATTCATGGTGTTGGCAAATGTTACGCAGCCCGCAACCAGGCCTATTACATAACAATAACTCAGCACTGAGCCGAGAATGATATCTGTACTGTGAGCGATACCCCAAAGTTGCTCGCGCTGCATTTTTATTGTTAACGACACAATCACTGAAACGACAAATAAGACTAAATAGATGAATCGGTTATTCATTATCTTCTCCTTAAGATTTGCCACTGCTCTCATGCAGGCAAGCAGGAAGCAAAACACCTGGTTTGCCAGCATCAGTATAGATAGCTTTAAGATGCCGAAAATGTAACTGTACTTTGCGTGGGGTTTACGGGCAAGACCAATACCCGTTGTAGTGAGTTCAAAGCGGCGGCCAGAAGCCAGTGCACCCGATATGATCGCCTGACTCACCTCACTTTCTGCTCGAAATGCCCGGTAAACACGGTATTATATGCACGTATCCACAGAGCACTTAGTCTATGAATCAGCAGTTATTAAAATCCAGAGAGCAAACCAAGGCGATTGTAAAAGCAATCAGAGCCGAAGAGGCGATGC
>JABXHM010000024.1 GCA_013373625.1 Alteromonadaceae bacterium
AGCTTATTAAACGCGGCATCGTAATGTTTTTGGGTACTTTCCACGGCCTTACCGATCTTTTCCATATCGTCAACAAACCCAGCGAATTTGTCGTAGAGCTTAGCAGCATGCTGAGCGATTTTTTGCGCATTCTGGTTCTGGTATTCATATTGCCAGATATTGTTTATGGTGCGCAGTGCCACTAACAAGTTGGTCGGTGACACCAGCATAATGTTGTTATCCAGAGCGAGTTTAACCAGTTGCGGCTCGCTGTCTACGGCCAGTAAAAACGCCGGTTCAACAGGAATAAACATCAGTACATAATCTAACGAACGCAGCGCATCCAGCTCATGATAATCCTTTGCGCCGAGTGTTTTAATGTGGCTGCGAACAGAATTGACATGCTCTTTTAAATAGCCAGTCCGCGTTGCCTCGTCGTCACAGTTAAAGTACTTCTCGTAGGCCGCCAGGCTCATTTTTGCATCAATGATCACATCTTTATCATTGGGTAAATGCACTACCACATCGGGCTGCTGTAATTTGCCCTGCTCATTTCTGGCTGACACCTGCGTTTCAAACTCATGACCTTCGCGCAAGCCAGACTCTTTCAGAATGCGTTCCAGCACCACCTCCCCCCAGTTACCCTGCTGTTTGTTATCGCCTTTGAGAGCACGGGTAAGTGCGGCAGCATCTTCGGTAATTTGCTGATTGAGTGCTTTTAAGCCAAGGATCTCCGTTTTTAACGACGCTCTCTCCTGGCCTTCTTTAACATATTGATCGGTAACTTGTTTTTTAAATCCTTCGATTTGATCTTTAAGCGGGTTAAGCAGCGCATCAAGGCGGGCTTTATTTTCATTGCTAAAACTTTGCGCTTTTTGTTCGAAGATGCGGTTAGCGAGGTTTTCAAATTGCTCCTGAAGTCTTTTTTCAGCCGCTTGCAAGCTGGCGAGCTTTTCCTCATGGCTTTCTTGTGCCACGTCAAATGCCGCCTGACGAGAATCGCTAAGGGATTTTAACTCTGTGTACTCTCTTTGCAGCGATTTTAGCTCGTGCTGGAGTTGTTGTCGTTGCTGCTGTGTTTCTGGCAGCAATGCGGCTCTGGCGGCTTCTTGTTGTAACGCATACCGCGTTGTATTGAGCTGGTGCTGAATGTCCGCCTTATCCTCACTGAATCGCTCTTGCGCTGCGGCAAATTGCGACTCAAGCTGGGCAAGCTGTTGCTGTAGCAACTGTACCTGCGACTCGGCCGCCTGCGCCCGGTTGTTCCCCTGGGCACGGCCAATTAACAGACCTAAACCTAAAGCCGTGGCAACACCACCAGCAATCAGCGATATTTCAAGAGGTTCCAGTACAAACATTATCGACTACAATAAAAAACGGGTAACTCATGTTACCCGTTTTTTGCGCTACGTTAAGTGCAGATTTACCTCTGCCTCACCGAATGGCGTTTATTTCGACAATGCTTCGTCGAGCTCCGCTATTTTCGCTTTCCATATAGCCGGGCCCGTTTTGTGCGCATTGGCCCCGGTGCTGTCTACGGCGACGGTAACTGGCATATCTTCTACTTCAAACTCGTATATGGCTTCCATACCGAGATCTTCAAAGGCTACCACGCGGGCTTTCTTAATGGCTTTCGACACCAGGTAAGCCGCACCGCCCACAGCCATCAGGTACACAGACTTGTGTTTAGCAATAGACTCTACAGTGGCGGGACCGCGCTCAGCTTTACCGATCATCCCGGCAATACCGGTTTTTTCCAGCATCATATCGGTAAATTTATCCATACGGGTTGCGGTTGTCGGGCCAGCCGGGCCAACCACTTCGTCACCTACCGCATCTACCGGGCCAACGTAGTAAATAAACTTACCATTAAGATCAACGCCCTCAGGCAAGCCTTCACCGTTTTCGAGCATGGTTTGAATACGTTTGTGGGCAGCATCACGACCGGTTAACATTTTTCCGGATAGCAGCACAGTTTCGCCCACTTTCCATTCCTGAATGTCTTCAGCGGTCACTTCATCCATGTTGACACGACGGGTGTTTTCGCTCACTTCCCAGGTAACTTCCGGCCATTCTTCCAGTTTGGGCGCTTGTAAGTCTGCAGGGCCGCTGCCATCAAGATAGAAATGAGCATGGCGTGTTGCAGCGCAGTTAGGGATCATCGCCACTGGTTTTGAAGCAGCATGCGTCGGTACAGACTTAATTTTTACGTCTACTACGGTGGTTAAACCGCCCAGGCCCTGCGCACCGATACCGAGTTTGTTCACTCGCTCGTAAATTTCAACCCGAAGCTTCTCGTCGGTTGTTTGTGGGCCACGTTCAATAAGTTCCTGAATATCTACGGGATCCATCAGGCTTTCTTTAGCCAGTACAGCCGCTTTTTCAGCAGTACCACCGATACCAATGCCTAACATGCCTGGTGGGCACCAGCCCGCCCCCATTGTCGGTAATGTTTTAAGTACCCACTCCACAATGTCGTCGCTGGGGTTGAGCATCACCATTTTTGATTTATTCTCTGAGCCGCCGCCTTTCGCCGCGATCATTACTTCAATTTTGTCACCTGGCACCATATCAATATGAACCACCGCCGGGGTGTTATCTTTGGTGTTGATTCGTGCACCGGCCGGATCAGCAACAATGGAAGCCCGCAATGGGTTGTCCGGATTCAGATAAGCACGGCGTGTGCCTTCATCAACCATTTCCTGAACGGTCATATCTGCTTTGTCCCAGCTTACCGACATACCAATTTTTACAAAACAGGTAACAATACCGGTATCCTGACAGAGGGGGCGTTTTCCCTCTGCTGACATACGTGAATTAATCAGAATTTGCGCCATGGCGTCTTTGGCTGCCTGGCTCTCTTCTTTCAGGTAAGCCTGTTCAACGGCTTTCACGTAATCAAGGGGGTGGTAATAGGAAATAAATTGCAGTGCATCTTCAATGCTATCGATAAAGTCTTGTTGACGAATTACGGTCATGGCGTCCTCTTATTTTTAGGCTCACATAGTCATCTAGACGAAGAGTCCGTATACTACCGCATGTCGACAACCGGCACCAATAAAACCATCTTCGACCTTAGTGGGAACTTACAACCACTCGATTAGGAAGGTTATGTGCCCTATTATCCGCTACCAATTGTATTACTGTTAATGTCTCAACTAGATTATATTTTTAAGCCGACGTCGCTTTGCATAACACAAGTATTGCCCGGTGCAACCTGTAACATTCAGGATGTATTTGCGGCAGTTGCGTCAAGTGACGGCGCCATCCTGCTGGACTCAGGCGCCAGTCAGGAAAGCGGCAGTCGCTTTGATATTGCCCTCTGGCAACCGTTACTTACTATTACCTGTCAGCAGGGCATAACCAAAGTTAACGACGCCGATGGCGTAACTATTAAACGTTTTGCGCAGTATCACTCACCTTTAAGTGTGGCGCAGGATTACATTCAAGCGTTTCAGGCCAGTATCAATACATCGCAGGTGGATCAGGCACTTTACAGTACTTTACCCATGGTGCTCGGCCTGGCGGGTTTTTGTAGTTACGATTTAGGCCGTTATTTTGAAACGTTACCGGCGTTAAACGCCGCAGAGTATGCGTGCCCGGACATGATGCTTGGTATATATAATCGTGCACTGATCCACGATACTCAAACTAATCGCTGGTATTTTTGCCATACCACAGAGGTCGCTGTCCCCGACTTTAACCAATGGCTTAATACAAGCTGCCAGGCATTTCATTTAACCGAGCCATGGCAAAGTAATCTCTCCAAAAGCCAGTATAAAGCAGCACTAAGTAAGGTTAACCACTACCTTAAGGCGGGCGATTGCTATCAGGTGAATTTTGCCCAGCGCTTCAAGGCCGGTTTTGACGGCGATATCTGGTCGGCCTACCGGTTACTGACGCAGGCGAATAATGCGCCCTTCTCCGCGTTTTTAAACACCAAAAACAGTGCTTTGCTTAGCTTGTCACCGGAGCGCTTTATTCAATGTCGCGATGGCAACATTGAAACCAAGCCCATCAAAGGCACACGCCCGAGAAGTCAGTACCCTGAGCAGGACGAGCGCAATGCAGCGGCACTGCTAAATGCTGAAAAAGACCGCGCTGAAAATCTTATGATTGTGGATTTATTGCGCAACGACATCAGTAAACACAGTGCTCCGGGCAGTGTTAAGGTGCCTGAGTTGTTTAAGCTTGAAAGTTACGTCGCTGTACATCATATGGTCAGCCGAATATGCGGCAAGTTAAACAACGACAGCCATCCTTTGCAGCTGTTAGAAGGCTGTTTTCCAGGCGGTTCGATTACCGGTGCGCCAAAAATACGCGCCATGGAAATCATCGAAGAACTTGAGCCTAACCGGCGAGCAGCTTATTGTGGCAGTGTTATTTATCTGGGTTTAAAGAACGACCTTGACTCAAGCATTTGTATTCGCACCTTATTAGCCGAAAACAACCATCTTTATTGCTGGGCCGGTGGGGGGATTGTGCTCGATTCGGTGGCCGATGATGAGTTTCAGGAAACACTGGATAAAGTTGCCAGAATTTTACCCGTGCTGGAGTCGACGATTGAAAAAGCATGACTTTTTGAATCAGTTTCACGTATCGCCACCGATGATTGCCAGCAGGGATTTTCCGCTGTTGGAAACTGGCAGAGCGGCAGCGGTGTTGGTTCCCTTACTCAACTACCCTGACGGTTTACGCGCATTGTTCACTCAGCGTGCCGACCACTTAACCCACCATCCGGGCCAGGTAAGTTTCCCCGGCGGTAAAGTTGAACAGCAGGATCGTAATTTAACCGATACTGCTCTGCGCGAAGCCTGGGAAGAAATTGGCTTACCCCCTGAACATTGCCAGGTTGTCGGCGCATTACCACCGCATCAAACCATTACCGGGTTTCATATAACGGCAGTGGTTGCGATTGTGGAACCAGCTTTTACACTCGTTATTGATCCCAATGAAGTGCGCGATACCTTTGAAGTACCGCTGGACTACTTACTTAATCCGGATAATCACCTTATCGAATCTGTTCAGCGCGGCAATCTTGCGCACCCGGTTCATTTTATTCCCTGGCAGGATCGCATGATCTGGGGAGCCACCGCCGCACTCATCAGACATTTAGCGTCAATCTTTCATGACACTCAGCGACTGCTCTAATGTTGAAGCAGGAAAATCATTAATTATTCTCATGCTAACATTAGCTTAACTGGTTTGCTCAAACCGCTGCCAGCAGGCAGTATAAATAAAAAAAGAAGGTTATAGCATCGAATGATTAGCGTATTTGATATGTTCAGCATCGGGATTGGCCCGTCAAGTTCTCATACTGTTGGCCCCATGAATGCTGCAGCAGAGTTTGTTAGCGAATTAAAATCTCAACAGCTATTAAACAGCGTGACGCGTGTGAGTACCGAACTCTTTGGTTCATTGGGTCAAACCGGCAAAGGACACGGTAGTGGTAAGGCCGTAATACTCGGTTTACTGGGAGAACGTCCGGAAACAATAGATGTGGATGCCATTGATGGTTGGCTGGCAAAAATAGAAAGCATAGAACAGCTCAACTTAGGCGGCGAAACGCTGATTACCTTCCCGCGCTCGAAAGCTATTACCTTTCATCGCCGTAAAACGTTGCCACGTCATGCCAATGCCATGACGTTACACGCCTATAACAAAGACACGTTGTTGTTGTCGCAAACCTACTACTCTATTGGTGGGGGCTTTATTGTGCGTGACGACCAATGGGACTTAGCCAGGCAAGAAGCAAAAGCCATCACCAATACCGTACCGTTCAGTTTTAGTACTGCGCAGCAATTATTGTCGCTATGCAAAGAGCAAGGGCTGAGCATTAGTGCATTAATGCTTAAAAATGAGCAAGCACTGCATCCGGATATAGACATTAAGACCCGCTTACAACATTTGTGGATGACCATGGATGCCAGCATAGAACGCGGTATCGAAAGTGAAGGTATTTTGCCCGGCGGATTAAAAGTGATGCGTCGTGCACCATCGCTTTATCATCGCTTAATGACCGAGTACAGCGGCGATCCCATGCAGCCGCTTGATTGGGTGAATATGTTCGCGCTGGCAGTGAATGAAGAAAACGCAGCTGGCGGTCGGGTGGTAACGGCACCAACGAACGGCGCTGCAGGTATTATTCCGGCAGTTCTGAAATACGTCGATAAATTTGTTCGTCCGGTAGACAAGGATATTGCCAGTCGCTTTTTATTAACCGCTGGCGCGATTGGGATTTTATATAAAGAAAACGCCTCAATATCGGGCGCTGAAGTCGGTTGTCAGGGTGAAGTGGGTGTTGCCTGTTCTATGGCCGCTGGCGCGTTAACTGAAGTGTTAGGCGGTAACATCGCAGCCGTAGAAAATGCCGCCGAAATTGGTATGGAACATAATCTGGGGCTTACCTGCGACCCGGTTGGCGGATTAGTACAGGTGCCATGCATAGAACGCAATGCCATGGGTGCAATTAAAGCTATCAATGCATCACGTCTGGCGTTACGCGGTACCGGTGAGCACAAGGTGTCTCTCGATAAAGTCATTAAAACAATGCGCGATACCGGTGCTGATATGAAGACCAAATACAAAGAAACCGCCAGGGGCGGTCTCGCAGTCAATATTATTGAATGTTAATTCATAACGATCTGTTCATACGCTACTTTACTGGTAGCGTATGGCCTTTAAACATTTTCTCTACTTCATCGTTGTTTTTACACATCATTGCTTTTTCGACTTTATCTTTGGTTAAATGCGGCGCAAAGCGCTCAATGAAGTCAAACATATAACTACGTAAAAAGGAGCCTTTGCGGAAACCTATTTTAGTGGTGCTGTAGTCAAACATATGGCTGGCATCAATTTTTACCAGATCGGCGTCGAGTTCTTCACTCACCGCCATTGACGCAATCACGCCAATGCCAACACCAAGCCGTACATAGGTCTTAATGACATCAGCGTCGGTCGCAGTAAACACAATGGTTGGTGTAAGACCGGCTTTTTCAAACGCATGATCAAGTTCGGAGCGCCCGGTAAAACCAAAGACATAGGTGACCAGCGGATACTGAGCAACGTCTTCGATGGTAATAGAAGTTTTCTTGGCAAGGGGATGGTCTTTATTAACAATTACACTGCGGTTCCAGTGATAGCACGGCAGCATCACCAAATCGTTATATAAGTGCAATGACTCCGTGGCGATAGCAAAATCTGCTTCGCCCTTGGCGGCCAAATCACTAATCTGCGATGGCGTGCCCTGATGCATGTGCAGCGAGACCTTAGGGTATTTATTCATAAACCCTTTTATTACATCCGGCAACGCATAACGTGCCTGTGTGTGCGTTGTGGCAATGTTCAATTTACCCTGATCCGGTAAATTGTGCTCGCGGGCTACAGCCTTAATGCTTTCTACTTTAGCCAGTATTTCACGTGCAATATTAATGACTTCATTGCCCGCTGGCGTTACGTGCGTAAGATGTTTACCACTGCGGCCGAATATCTGTACACCCAGCTCATCTTCGAGCATTCTGACCTGTTTACTGATACCGGGTTGTGAAGTAAATAAACTTTCAGCGGTGGCCGACACGTTAAGGTTATTGTTTTGTACTTCGACAATATATCTTAATTGTTGTAATTTCATTGTATATCCACGCGGTAACCTGACCACCGACAGCGCACAAATCAATCAACTCAGCCAATAAAGGTTACAATTTTACTGGCAGTCATGATCGTATGCTTACGCAAAAGTAGAGGAAATAGTTGCTATTATGTTGGATACTAGCATAAGCAAGTCTGAGAACAATTGGAAGTAATAGAAAATGCCCGACAAAAATGGCGCGCAAAATCCAGATTCAATAGAGTCACAACAGCGTGGCAACACGCCTATCAGCGAACAGATTGACTTTTCAACTATTTTGGCTGCGGCTGTGCACGACATGAAAAACTCGCTTAACTTGTTGGTGCAATCTGTTGAACAAATCGTTTCTACCCTGCCACCAGAGCTGAGTGACACCCGCCGCCAGATTGTCGATTTGCATTACGAAGCCAACCGCATGAACACCGGACTGGTGCAGATTTTGTCGTTGTATCGCGCCAACCGTGAGAGCTTACCGGTCATGATCGATCAGTGCTTCGTTAACGAGCTTATCGAAGATATCGTATTATCCAACCAACTGTATGCATCGCAAAAAAATATCAGCATAGACAACCGCTGTACGGATGAATTTGCCTGGTACTTAGATGCCGATCTGATGTATTTGTTAATTAATGATGTTTTGATCAATGCACTGCGATATGGTACATCAGATATAATTATCAGTGTGAGTCAGCAAAATGACTATTTGATAATTAAAATAGAAGACGATGGCGATGGTTATCCCGACCATATGCTGGTTAACAACGACGCAAAACCCTCAGATTTTAATGTGTCACAAGGACGTACTGGTCTGGGGTTATATTTTGCGCATCTGATAGCATGCGCACATGTAAGAACGACAAATGAACGCGTTCGTCAGGGCTCTATTACCTTGTCTAACGGGGGAGCTATGGGCGGTGGTGTTTTTGAGGTCAAAATTCCCTGACGCTGGCCGATATGTTTAAAACGCTGTTCTATTGATGTAATAACAGGAAACGCTGAATGACATTTATAATAATAATTGTACTGATAGTAGTATTGCTAATCGTAGCAATCGTCGTAAACGCCTATCAACAGTACAAAGCTAAAATAGACGCCGAGCGTCGCACAGAAGTTGCCAAACAGCGCACCATCATCGACGAAACTGAAAATGTTCTCATGGCAACCGCGCAAATGCCCATCTCTCAGGGGCTGGTCAAAATTCTGCTGCAACGCATTCAACGCGCTTTGCAGGTAATCCATGAGCTTTCTTCTTCTTCCCCTGATACTAAACAACATCTGGAAGATATCAGCACAAGAATAAAAACCATTGATACAGAACCGGAAAACGGCAACCAGTTTTCGCTGCCTGAAACCGACAAAATGATTATTCAGTATATTCAGGCGGTTAAAAAGCTTCGGGTCATGCTACGCACTGAGCGTAGTAAAGGTAAAGTAGATGGCAGTACTTACCTTGAACAAGATAAACAACTCGAAAAGCTACAGCTAAAAGTGAATGTTGAAACCCTGATCCGCCGCGGTAGAGCTGCCCAGCAGTCAGGTATGCTGGGCTCGACCCGACAATATTACGAAAAAGCGCTTGCAGCACTGGAGAATCAATCTCATTCTGATGAATTTATTCAAACGCGCAAAGCCTGGGTAAGCCAGCAATTACAGGAAATTCAGGAAAACCTCAAAAATGCCAACGCGCAGGACAGAGCCAAAAAACGCGAAGAAGAACGCGACGAGCTCGACGAATTGTTTGCACCGAAGAAAAAATGGTAACCACTCAAGTGTAACCTTTAAAGGTACACTGCTAATCACAGCGGTGTACCACAGCCGTTAACGCCCTGCCCTGACGACCACTTAGATTCTCTGTTCCCCACCGAATGCCAATAGTGGGAAACACCCAAAGCCACTAACCATAGCGCAGCATTCACTGAATTTATTCTTTTGCTGGTATTTTTGGTCTGAAACATGCAGTTCACAGCACAGTTAAAATTCATTGATCAACTGTGCAGCCATTGTGGAAATTACTTCAAGACCAACATTAATTGACTATCTTAACGATCCCTCTGCAGCAGATAAAGCGTTCAAAAAGCTCTCTGGCGGGGCTGGCAATACTGGCTTAGAAGCCGAACTGCGGCAGTTTTCGGGGCGACTGGATGATAATGACATTAGTAGTATTTCGACCGACATCGGTACAGGTGATTCTAATCTCTCGTTAAATAAGCTCAAAAACATGCGCGATTTCTATGAGCAACGGGTCGCCAGTGAACTGCAGGAACTTGCCACCCAGTTCGGCGTAACCTTGCCGGTTAGCATCAGTAATGAGGACGCAAGCTGGACTGTCAATAATCCCGCAGATACGCAAGACGCTGGCATTGCTAAGCTCCAGGATTACTTAGATCGTGATAATCGCCTGAGTAAACAACTACAAACGCTTGAACAGCTGAGCAGTACCGTAGAACTAAACCAGGCACGAGAAAATGCCAATGCCTTAAAAAAACAAGATTTCAGCGACGAGGACATCGTTGACTACTTACAAACAACCCGCGACAACGTGTTTGCCGAAAACACGCTCATTATAGGCCAGCAAAGCGTACAAGCCAAAACCATGGATCTGGCCAACAAACTGTATGATGCAATAAAGTAATTACTTTCTATCTATTGGTGCTACCGAAAAACATGTTGAATGTTTATGGCATTTTACCTAACTTATAATCAATAAACGATTTTATAAAGCACAAACGCGTTTGTTTAGCGATATTAGCCATGGTTTAGGCTTTGCGATTATTAAAAGGAATTATTATGCGAATACTAGTTATATTGTTGGTTATCATTGTTTCGTTCGCCGCTGGTCATTATTCCTACCCGTTACTTAAACACAATCAAATGCAACCCTCGCCATTAAAGCATCAAGCTGATCAGGTTGAAAACTCCGTAGCAAAATCATCGGAGACGTTAAATCCCAATCAGCATCAGGAGCCATCTTCTGTTGCCAGCCAGGACAAGAAAAAGAGCATTAACGGATCTGAACACGTTGAGTCAAATAAAAATGCAGCGACTGATCCTGCCTCGTCACAGTCTTCAGCTGGCCAGGAAATAGCCACCACGGGCAACGTAGACAACATCGGCAACCATGCCGTAGTTTCTGAAGAAGCCATTCGCGAATTAAAACAATGGCAAACGCAACATAAGCAGGCTTTAAAAGAATTATTTAACGATAGAGTGCCTGAGCATTTTGCCGAG
>JABXHM010000033.1 GCA_013373625.1 Alteromonadaceae bacterium
AGCATTTGTCCCGCGTCGAACAAACCCATTTCACGCGAGATGTCACCACTGATAACCTGAACAGGTGAAGCATTTGAAAATTCAGAACGTCGAATACGAGAACCGGTAACCTGAATCCGTTCAGCACCTTCCTCTAGCGAATCTTCAGCCAATGTATCTTCGACTAATACATCTTCGCTCTGTGTGTTTGTTACTTCTACGCTTTGCGATTCCTGCGCAAAGGCTGTAGTTGTCGTAAGTGAAGCCATGCCGGTAAACAGCGCGAGTCTAACTGCGCTGGCCAGCTTATTTGCTTTGGTCATTGAAGTACCCCTGGATAAAATTATTTTATTATATTATTGAACCCGCAACGACAAAACTGAACGACAACTCGTGCAGCTTATAACCGGTTCTCCTAAATAGTATGTTTTTTTTATAAAGAATTGTAGTAATTTTTTAATTTTGATTGAACTAGGTGTCTTTTAATGTGTCCAGCCATCTTGCAAAAAAAATATCATTACAATACAAGCAGTTACTCACGCCTTTAAAATCTTTGCGTATTTGCGGGGAGGTTTAGCACACATTTTGAGCAAGCGGATAGCCTGTGATACCTGTAAAAACACTCACCAATGCGAACGATCGGGTAATCTTATACGCTTGAATTGTTAAATTGAAATAGCGTAAATCCAAAAGAATATACGTCTAAAGCGAAAGCCCGAAATACGAATGTAAAGGGAGGCACAAAAAAAGCGCGTATTGCATAACAATACGCGCTTGCTGGTTATCATTACCCTTGCAACAGGGCGTTCTCTTACAACTGGCTGATTTCCCGGTTTAGTTGAAACTCGCGTGATGTAACGTAGGTTTCCATTTTACGTAACCGTGTTTCAATGAACTGAAAACGGTTGGTGATATCATGGAACGCCTGACGTGGTGGCTCACCTGCCTGCCAAACTCGCGTTTTTAACTCTACTTTGTCCTGCTGACTCGTTGTACCCGAATTGCGCCAGCCTTTGCTGCCTGACGCAGTTACAGTTTGTTCTTCAACAACCGCTGCATTAACTGGCTTTTTGTCGAAGATAAACCAACAAGCAATATAACTGACAAAAATAAACGGGCCAGCCAGCAGGAAGAATGCCGTGACGGTTAAAATTCTGACCAGCCAGACTTCCAGTCCAAAATACTCAGCAATCCCTGCACAAACCCCTGCTATTCGACCGTGTTTGGTGTCTCGATAAATGGTTTTCTTTTTCATGCCCGGTTTCTCCATTCTGGCGTTTCAGAGTCCAGGATGGCTTCTAATGTTTGAATACGTTCAGACATCAGTTCTGCCTTACCCGCCAACTCCTGAAGCGCTATTTGCTCCTCGGCTGATAAACCCTGACTTACCTGTTTTTTACTGCGGTAATGCAGTATCAGCCAGATTGGCGCCACGAAAATCAAAAAGATGATTAACGGGGCCAGTATGAGTCCAATAATATCTCCGTCCATTTTTTACCTCCGGTCAGAAGCGCTGACCACAGCCAGCTTTTTATTCTTGATGTGTTATTTTGATTTTGCTGACTTCGCAGCAGGCTTGTCGGCCTTTTTCATCTTCGCTTTAAGTGCTTCTAACTCATCATTTATTTTATCACCGGCTTCCAGCTCGGCAAATTCATCGTTAAGGGTTTTCTTACCCAGATCGTACGACTCAACCTGAGACTCAATATCGTCGATTTTACGTTCGTATTGCTCAAAGCGTCCCATCGCTTCATCAATTTTACCGCTATCGAGCGTTTTACGAACTTCCAGTCTAGATGAAGCCGTTTTCTGGCGCATCAGAATCGTTTTCTGGCGCGCTTTCGCATCGGCTAACTTTTCTTGCAATTGCACGATTTCTTCCTGCAATTTGCTTATTTGATCTTCAACCGCTGATAGCTCTTTATTAAGCACATCTGCAGCTTCCTGACTCTTTTTCTTTTCCTGCAATGCAGAGCGAGCCAGATCTTCGCGGTCTTTGCTTAGTGCAAATTCCGCTTTATTTTGCCAGTCAGCCGCATCGGCTTCCATTTTGCTTATTTGCACTACAATTTCTTTTTTGTGTGCAATGGTTTTCGCTGAAGAAGAACGCACTTCAACCAGTGTGTCTTCCATTTCCTGAATAATCAGACGAACCATTTTTTCAGGATCTTCGGCCTTATCCAGTAACGCATTGATATTTGAGTTCACAATGTCTGTGAAACGAGAGAAGATACCCATAATAATTTACCTCTAGCTCGTGTTAAGAATTAATTGGTTTCCGTATTGATAATGTATTCAAATACCCTGCCAACTTAACAATTTAATTTAAAGCATTGTTTTTATTCGGTAATATTTAATTTCATTAAACATTGTATTCAACAATCTTTTTAATCTACACTATTAATTGGTCGATTTGGCTATTTTTTGAGGGAATTAATGAGTCGGTTTCGCCAGCAAGACAATTTACTAGGCCAGGCCAATAGCTTTCTTGAGGTGTTGGAGCAGGTTTCACAAATAGCGCCGTTAAATAAACCCGTGCTCATCATTGGTGAACGAGGAACGGGTAAAGAGCTTATTGCAGCCCGGTTGCACTTTTTATCGAAGCGCTGGGATCAAAATTACGTCAAGCTCAACTGTGCAGCGCTAAACGAAAACTTACTGGAAAGTGAGCTGTTCGGTTATGAAGCGGGCGCTTTCACGGGCGCAGGAAAACGCCGTGAAGGACGTTTTGAGTTAGCCCACGACGGAACTTTATTTCTCGATGAGCTCGCTAACACGTCGGGGTTGATTCAGGAAAAGTTACTACGCGTTATCGAATATGGCGAATTTGAGCGCGTCGGCGGTAATAAGACACTAAAAGTAGATGTTCGCTTAGTCGCTGCAACCAACGAAGACCTCCCCGCACTGGCCGACAGTGGCGAGTTTCGCGCGGACTTGCTCGATCGTTTAGCCTTCGACGTAATAACCATCCCGCCGTTACGTGAGCGTCAGGAAGATATCCTGCTGTTAGCAGAAACCTTTGCCATTAACATGGCACGCGAGCTGGAAATGGAATTGTTTAGTGGCTTTACTGAGAAAGCCAAACGCATTCTTCTGGACTATGATTGGCCGGGCAATATTCGGGAGCTTAAAAATGTGGTTGAACGCGCCGTATATCGCTGTAACAACCCGCATTTACCCGTGCACGAAATCAACCTAGATCCTTTTGAGTCTGCGTTTCGGCCAAAAGGCAGAATTAAAACGCAGGATCGTATCAGCACTGGCAAAGGACCAGTAGCCCCCCCCGCTGAACCTACAGCGCAGGTGCCAAGCTCCGAACCTGAAACGTCGCCGTTACCGGCACCGATAAAAACAGCAGAATATCCCCTTGATTTAAAGAACTTATCGCAACAGTATGAGATTGAGTTAATTCAGCAAGCACTGGCAGACAGTCAGTATAATCAGAAAAAAACCGCTGAGAAGCTCAGCCTTACCTACCATCAGTTGCGTGGTTATTTAAAAAAATACAACTTGCTGGACTCTGCCGCGCCAGAGGAACTATAACGATGTTCAACCGGTTAGCATGGCCTGTCACAACTGCCGTGGTTATAGTTATGCTAGGTGGTTGCTCGCCACAAAAATACAGTTCCAATATCAATGAAGGGCTAGTGTACTGCTCCGAAAGTGATCCCATCTCGATGAATCCACAGTTGGATACATCAACCACGACTGCCGATGCAACCGCCCACCAAATTTACAATCGCCTGCTCGAGTTTGATCCCGAATCTGGTCGCATTCGCCCCTCCTTAGCCAGCAGTTGGACAATCAGTGATAACGGGTTGGTATATCGTTTTGAATTGCGTCAGGGGGTACAGTTTCATAACACAGCTTATTTTACGCCAAGCCGCACCTTTAGCGCCGATGACGTGTTATTTTCATTTAACCGATGGCGCTTGCAGGAACATGAATTTCACCCGGTCTCTGGCGGATACTACCCTTACTTTGAAAGCCTGGGGTTGGCGGATAATATTGCAGACATTAAAAAAGTAAATTCACATCGCATTGAAATTACATTACGACAGCGTGACAGCTCATTTTTAGCCAATATTGCCAGCGACTTTTCGGTAATTCTTTCAGCAGAATATGGTGACGCACTGATGTCTGCGGGAATTCCGGAGCAAATCGATGAGCTCCCCATTGGTACTGGTCCCTTCAAATATTCAGACTATAAGCAAAACCATTACATTCGCTATGACATCAATCAGGCTTATTGGCAGACGGTTCCCGCCCATTCTCTGATCTTTGATATTACGCCGAAAAGCTCTTTACGACTGGCTAAACTCATGACTGGTGAGTGCGACGCCGTGGCGTTTCCGGCCCGTGTCGATCATGCTATTATCCGTGAGCGCGAAGATTTAGTGCTGGCTGAAAAGGCCGGGCTGAACATTGGTTTCTGGGCATTTAACACCCAGCGTGCGCCCTTTGATAACCCACTGGTGCGTAAAGCACTGGCCTACGCTATCGACAAAAACACACTGCTTGAAGCGGTCTATTTTGACAGCGCCATTCGCGCCAAATCACTGTTGCCCGAGGCAAGCTGGGCTTATCAGGCCGACGCTAATGATACCGGTTATAATCCGGTGCTGGCGCGTAAATTGCTCGATGAAGCAGGGATTAAACCAGGCTTTACCATGTCAATCTGGGCGATTCCCGTTGAGCGCGCCTACAATCCTAACGCGCGGAAAATGGCTGAGCTTATTCAGCGCTACCTCGCTGAAATTGACGTTGAGGTGAATATTGTGAGCTACGACTGGACAACCTTTCGTCGGCAGCTTCGCCAGGGAAACCACGATTCGGTATTGATAGGCTGGTCGGCAGATAATGGCGACCCCGATAATTTTTACCGTCCTCTGTTAAGTTGTGACGCCATTCCTTCCGGCACGAATCGAGCACGGTGGTGTAACCGCGCCTACGATGATATTCTCGACCGCGCTCTGCAAACCGAAAACATCGATATCCGCAAGGCGCTGTATTTGCAAGCCAATGAGTTAATCTTCGACAAACTGCCATTAGTGCCTATTGCCCATGCTTTTCGTTACCAGGCGTACCGGGAAGAACTATCCGGCATGGTGATTAACCCTTACGGCGGCGTTAGACTAGGTGGGGTAACTAAAGCTCGTGATTAGAATTTTGTTACGCTATCTGGTTTTATTTAGTCTGACATTTTTGACACTCAGCGCACTGTCTTTTTCGTTGGTTTACTTATTCCCCACCGAGCCTGTTACGACGCTTACAGGTATTACTCCCCAGAATCTCGTACAACATGAAGCGTTAGTAACGCAATACCATCTTGATGATAGCTACCTGGTGCAATTTGCCCATTATCTCGGCGATCTTTTTAACGGTAACTGGGGGGTAAGTTTATTTTCGGGCGAGCCTTTGTTAGACGAAATTATGCTGGCTCTGCCCGCTACCATAGAGCTAAGTGCCTACGCCATGTCTATTGTGCTGGTTGTCGGCATCCCACTGGGATGCTACAGCGGTTTAAAAGCCTATACAGGTTCTGATTACACTATTAATTCGGTGAGTGTAGTGGTTAACTCAGTCCCCGTAGTCTGGTTGGCCGTTATTTTCATTTTAACGTTTAGTTTGCAGTTTGGCTGGTTACCGTTATCAGGCAGAATTAATTTATTGTTTGATATACCCAGCCAAACCGGCTTTTTGTTCATCGATATTTTACTGACAGACAATATCGACACCGCCAGAGCATTAAAGGATGCATTTTTGCACCTGATTTTGCCAACCCTCGCCATTGCATTTATTTCTACCGCGGCATTAGTGCGCATTACGCGACGTTCGGTAATTGATGTGCTTAATCAGCCTTATATTATTGCTGCGCGTGCAAAAGGGCTCAGCAGCCGGCAAATATTTTTTCGCCACGTGTTACGCAATGCCTTGTTACCCGCACTCCCTCTGTTGGCGATGCAGATTACCACCTTAATCACCAATGCGATGATTGTTGAAACCTTATTTTCCTGGCCAGGAATAGGCAGCTGGCTCATTCAGGCTATTTATCAGCGTGATTATTCAGCGCTACGTATGGGGATGCTCGCTGTATCGACCTTAGTGGTGATGATAACCATCGCCATTGACTTATTTAACCGACTCATTGATCCAAGCAGGGAAAAGTACGAAAGTGTCACGATTTAGTCTGTACGATGATGAAGCACATCCGTCGCCCTGGCAGCAAACCTGGCAGGCGTTTAAGTCGAGCCATATTGCGCTGGTAGGCTTGGCTTTGCTTATGCTGTTTGTGTTTTTCGCCTTTTTTGCGCCGTTGGTGACGCCTTACGATCCCAATTCTCAAAATACTGAGGCGCTGCTTATTCCACCGAGCTGGGCAGCTAATGGCTCTATTACTCACTTGTTTGGTACCGATGCCCTGGGCAGGGATCTGTTTTCCCGCATTATGTATGGGTGCAGAGTGACCTTTGGCACCAGTTTACTGGTGGTGATTATTGCCATGCTGATAGGTGTTACTATTGGCACCATTGCCGGGATGCTTAGTGGTGTTCGTTCGAGTGTTATGAACCACTTACTCGATGCATTAATGGCTATTCCAACATTGCTCATTGCAATTATTATTGTGGGGATCCTGGGCAGTGGTTTGGTTAACAGTATGTGGGCTATAACACTGGCATTAATTCCACAGTTTATTCATCACACCCGTTCCTTCGTACGTAGTGAAATGAAAAAAGACTATATTCAGTCTTCAACACTCGATGGTGCCAATTACTTGCAAGTGTTTTACTACTCGATTTTACCTAATATGATTGAAATGCTGGTTGTCCAGGGCGCGCTGGCCTTATCAGTTGCCATTCTTGATATTAGCGCGCTGGGCTTTTTAAACCTTGGTGCCCAGGCGCCTTTGCCTGAACTCGGCGCTATTCTTGCCGCTGGTCTCGATGCAGGTTATCTGGCACCATGGAATATTGCCTTACCTGGGATTACCATTTTCTTAATGGTACTGTCCATTACTATCGTCGGCGACGGACTTCGCTCCGCGCTCAGAAAACGGGTAAATCGCTAATGCCATTGCTGGATATTAAAAACCTGACCCTTGAAATTGACACCGGAACCCAGTCAATCAAAGCATTGGACAAAATCAACCTTACTGTGAATTCTGGTGAAATTCGGGCCTTGGTTGGCGAATCAGGCTCAGGTAAAAGTTTAATTGTCCAGGCGATTGCCGGAGCAACCCCACCCAACTGGACAATTACTGCTGATCGCATGAGCTGGAGTGGCAATAACTTGCTGTCGATGTCTGAGCAACAACGGCGACAAATTCTGCGCAAAGACATTGGCGTGGTTTTCCAGAATGCGCTGGCTTCGCTTGACCCGTCAGTGACTCTCGGAGAACAGTTAGAAGAGTCATTACCTGATCAACTCGTTGAGGGTAACTGGTTTTGGCAACGTAAACAAAACCGCCGCAAAGTGGTTGTCAGTACAGTGCATAAGGTTGGTATTAAAGATCATGAACACTACCTGCGCGCCTACCCGCATCAGATCCCTACCGATATAGGCCAAAAACTGATGCTGGCAATGGCCTTAATCAGTCAGCCCAAAATGCTTATCGCAGATGATCCGACCCGGGGTATGGAAACCACTACCAAGGTGCAGGTATTAAAATTATTGTCCCGCTTAAACCAGACACGTTCACTAGGCATTTTATTTGTCAGCCACGACTTACTGGCGATAGCTAGCATGTCTGACACCATGACCGTGTTGTACTGTGGGCAAACCGTTGAGTCGGGTAAAATGAAAAATATCCGTAAACGTCCTTTACACCCTTACACCAAAGCGTTGCTCGACAGTGCCCCCAGTTTTACCAAGGATTTGCCACCCAAATCGGAACTGCCAACGCTGGCAGGCACTATACCAACTTTACAACATTTACCCATAGGCTGTCGGCTTGGACCACGCTGCCCAAGAGCACAGCGTGACTGCGTGAATGTGCCTGCAGTGCGGAAAATTCACGATCACAGTTACAGCTGCCACTTCCCGTTACACAGAGATAAGTCATGAGCCAGATCCTTGATGTCAGTGGTTTAACCTTTCGTCACAGCGGTAAAAAACGCTGGCTGAAAAAGCCCGAGATTTTCGCGTTAGGGCCAATTGATATGCAGGTAATGAAAGGTGAAACGATTGCCATTATTGGCCAAAACCGTTCTGGAAAATCACTGTTAGCTAAAATGCTTGCCGGTGCTGTTGAACCAGATGCTGGCACGATAAGTTTGCTGGAAAGAAAATACTGGTCGGTAAAACATCGCACTGCCCGTAAAAGAGCCGATATTACCGGTATCAGAATGATCTTTCAGCATAGCAGCGAGTCGATGAACCCGGGCATTTCGGTCGGTCAGATTCTGGATGAACCCTTACGATTAAACTCTTCTCTTTCTGAGGCGGAGCGCAAAGATCTGATCGCCGATACGTTAGTGAAAGTCGGCTTACTGCGCGAGCATTTTTATTTTTATCGTCATATGTTATCCGATGGACAGCAACAACGCGTTTCACTGGCTCGTGCCATTTTACCTGATCCGAAAGTGTTAATCGCTGATGAGCCCTTCGCAGCGCTCGACCCCACCATACGTTCGCAAACGGTTAACCTTATTTTGCGATTACAAAAAGAAATGGGCCTGGCATTTGTTTTTATTTCGCATAATTTAGGTATTGTCAGGCACATTGCTGACCGGGTTATTGTCATGGACAACGGCCAAATTATAGAAAGCGGCAAAACCGAGACCATCTTCCGATGGCCTCAACATGAAATGACTAAAAAACTGGTGTTGTCTTATCAGTCGCTGATCCCTCAGCAAACCTTACGCTAAACACGGCACTCGGATACCTAGCCTACCAGCGCCAGTAATACCCCCGCGGCCACTGCAGAGCCCAATACACCGGCCACATTCGGTCCCATTGCATGCATCAGCAGGAAGTTATGCGGGTTCGCTTCAAGACCTACTTTATTCACCACCCTGGCCGCCATGGGTACTGCTGAAACGCCGGCTGCGCCAATGAGTGGGTTAATGGTGCCGCCACTGGCTTTACTCATCACTTTTGCCATGAGCACGCCGGTAGCCGTACCAATCGCAAATGCCACAGCGCCTAAGCCCAAAATACCCAGGGTTTCAACGGTCAGAAACTTATCGGCAGACAACTTGGAACCGACGGCTAAGCCAAGGAAAATCGTTACGATGTTGATCAGTTCGTTCTGAGCAGTTTTACTGAGGCGATCAACAACACCACACTCTTTCATTAAATTACCAAAACAGAACATACCGACCAAGGGTGTGGCTGAGGGTAAAAAGAGTATGGTCAGAAACAGTACAGCCAAGGGGAAGAGGATCTTTTCTTTGGCCGATACATGACGTAACTGCGCCATTTCTATTTTGCGTTCTTCAGGTGTTGTCAACGCTTTCATTATGGGTGGCTGAATAATTGGTACCAACGCCATATAAGAATAGGCGGCTACGGCAATAGCACCGAGTAATTCTGGCGCCAGCCGCGAGGCCAGAAAAATCGCCGTGGGCCCGTCGGCACCGCCAATAATGGCAATCGCTGAGGCGTCTTTGAGGCTAAAGTCAAAACCGGGGATAAAGTTAAGGGCGATAGCGCCAAATAAGGTAGCAAAAATACCAAACTGCGCGGCGGCGCCGAGCAACAGCATGCGAGGATTGGCAATCAATGCGCCAAAATCAGTCATTGCACCAACGCCCATAAAGATAAGCAGCGGAAACACGCCGGTATGAATGCCCACTTCATAGACATAATACAACATGCCGCCAGGCTCACTAAAACCCGCTAACGGAATATTAGTCAGTATTGCGCCAAAGCCGATAGGAAATAACAACAGCGGCTCAAACTTTTTAACAATGGCCAAATAGAGCAACAAAGCCCCAACGGCCATCATAATCGCCTGACCGGTTTCAAAATGGGCTAACGCAGTGCTGTCCCATAAAATAGCTAATTGTTCCATTGGCGGTTAACCCAGGTCGATGAGGGGCTGACCGTTAGTCACACTGTCGCCCTCTTTTACTTGCACAGCAGAAACGGTGCCGTCAAAAGCACTGCGAATTTCCGTTTCCATTTTCATCGCTTCGAGGATAATCACTACATCACCATTACTGACCTGATCCCCCGGTGAAACCAAAATTTTAAAGACATTCCCCGACAGTGGCGCGTTAATGCTCTGTCCACCCGCTGTAGGTTCAGGTGCTGCGGCCTCTGTAGTGGCCGGTACCGGCGTTACTGCACCGAGCTGACCGGAAGCTCCCACTTCCACACTGTAAAGCTTGCCATCAACCCTGACGTCATAAACCGCAGCATCAGAGGTGACTGGTGCAGCCGGTGCGGCCTGTACTGTTTCTTCACCAGTGGGAACCGGCTCAAAGGCATCCGGATTGTTACGGTTTTCGAGGAACTTCAGGCCAATTTGCGGGAACAGTGCGTAGGTCAGCACATCATCTATTTTAGCGTCGGCTAAGGTTATTGACTTTTCTTTCGCCAGTGCATCAAGTTCGCTTTCAAGTTTACTCAATTCCGGCTCTATCAAATCAGCAGGTCGGCAGGTAATAGCTTCACCACCATCCAGCACACGTTGTTGCAGCGCTTTGTTGACCGGTGCGGCAGTCGCACCATATTCGCCTTTTAGCACACCGGCCGTCTCTTTAGAGATGCTCTTATAACGTTCGCCGGTGAGCACATTGATGACCGATTGCGTGCCAACGATTTGTGATGTCGGCGTCACCAATGGAATAAACCCTAAGTCTTCGCGTACGCGCGGTATTTCCTTAAGGACTTCATCAAATTTATCGGCAGCGCCCTGCTCTTTGAGCTGACTTTCCATATTGGTCAGCATGCCGCCGGGCACCTGCGCAAGCAAAATACGCGCATCAACCCCTTTGAGACTGCCTTCAAATTTGGCATATTTCTTACGAACATCACGGAAGTAAGCAGCAATGTCGGCCAATTCAGGCAGATCCAGACGAGTATCACGTTCTGTGCCCTCTAATATAGACACAATCGTCTCGGTCGCAGAATGACCATAGGTCATGCTCATCGATGATATTGCGGTATCAAGAATATCAATGCCAGCATCAATGGCTTTTTGGTAGGTTGCGGTGCTTAAGCCGGTCGTAGCATGACATTGCATGGCAATAGGGACTTCGACCGTTTTTTTCAACTCAGTAATCAGCGTTTCGCACTCGTATGGCTTGAGCAAACCGGCCATATCTTTAATACAAATCGAATGGACGCCCATATCTTCAAGCTGCTTTGCCATATCCAGCCACAGCTGCAGATTATGCACCGGACTGACAGTATAGGAAATTGTGCCTTGAGCATGCGCACCGCAGCCTATCGCGGCTTTAACCGCGGTCTTTAAATTGCGTACATCGTTCATGGCGTCGAAAATACGAAATACATCAACACCATTGTCATGGGCACGCTCAACAAAACGCGTTACTACATCATCAGCATAGTGACGATAACCGAGCAGGTTCTGGCCACGCAGCAACATTTGCTGCTTAGTATTTGGCATAGCCGCTTTTAGTGCACGAATACGCTCCCACGGATCCTCACCTAAATAACGAATACAGGCATCAAATGTCGCACCGCCCCAGGACTCGATAGACCAGTATCCGGCCTTATCAAGCTTCTCAGCAATGGGTAGCATATCTTCTATACGCATTCTGGTGGCAAGTAGTGATTGATGCGCATCCCGAAGCACTAGTTCGGTAATCGCCAGTGGCTTAGACATGTGGTCTCCTAAAGTGTGTAGTTATTTATTTGCGTTTCTGTGGGCATGAACAGCAGCCGATATGGCGGCGATTACATTATTGTCAGTTGAAGGCGCTTGTTTAACGTTTTTGCCTGATGATCTGATCGGTGCCTGGGGCTCTGCTCCAGGAAACCGCTCACAAAACGCTTTGAGTCCGTTTACTGCAAAAATGAGGATGGTCAGGAAGACAAATACAAAACCCATTCCCACCAGCAACAAGTTACCGGCGTCCATGAGTAATTCTGAAATCGATGTGGCCATTGTTTTTTCCAGACATTTTTTAGATACAGATTAGTACCACGCTACCTGCCAAAAGACAATATAAACAACTGTTTGAAATGCATAAATAACCAGATTTTTCGACTAATTATTAATTATTCACGTCACCATAAGCATCATGTATACAGCCTATTTCTATACGTAATGGTGAACTATTTTGCGCGAACTAAAGCTGGATAGCGAACTATAAAACCAAAAGCCTGATATGGTTTTTGTAGAGGGTTACAAGATTTTTTGCATAAAACAACTGTTGGGATCGTCCGGGTAGTCGCCAAAAGGGCGGCAAAATTCGAATCCAAAACTGAGATACAATTGCCTGGCTGGCTCAAAAAAGGCCATGCTGCCGGTTTCAAGCAGCAGTTTTTTATAGCCAGCATCACGTGCAAATCGAACGACATGCGCTAATAGTTGCTTACCCGCGCCAGTCCGGCGGGCATTTGACGGCGTACGCATAGATTTGATTTCGCCATGAGTTTCGCTGAGTCGCTTGATGGCAATACATCCCATCAGGAGGTTTTCCTGCCGGCCAGCAAAAAAGGTAATTGCGGGATCTTTTAATTTGTTTACGTCCAGCGCATGCACACACTCTGGTGGTGAGGTGGCGTACATATCAGCAAGGTGCTCTTCTAACAACATAATGACATCGCCTGCAGACAAATCATCGATGCTTATGGTCAATGCTGTTTGCGTGGCTGTCGTCATTACAAAAAACCTTTCAGTGTTGCCAGACCCAGCGCATTGCAGCTGGTCGCGTCCATAATCTCGCCATCAATAATGCGTTGCTTTAACTGCGCAAGCGGCACTTTGTGCACCGTTAACCCCTGCTCTTCTTCCTCAAGCGCCTGGCTGGTGTTAGATAACTGTGTGGCAATAAAGATATGGTAGCGCTGTGAGCACATGCCGTAAGCTAAGAACTGCTCACCGACATATTGCCAGCTATCCGCCAGCAAGCCGCATTCTTCCTGTAATTCAGCTTTGGCAACAGCCAGTGCATCGAAAGACTCAGCGCCTTCTTTAGCACCTTGCGGAAACTCCAGATGCCGGCCTTTTACCGGATAGCGGTACTGTTCAACGAGATAAACATCATCGCCGGACAGCGCGATAACCACTACAAAATCGGGTTTATCTACTACACCATAAATGCCGCGATAACCATCATCACGGCCAATGGTGTCTTCACGCACGGTCATCCAGCGGTTTTCATAAACCACCCTGGTGTCCAGCGTACGAATTTCGTCATGGTGACTTGAATCAGACATGCTTTTTCATCCATGCAAAGCGTAACTTAAAGACCCTGAATTAGCAGTGATTATTAACGTAACTCACTGCTGGCGGTCAGTTTATAGTGTGGAACTTAAATGTATTCCACTTCAATGATTTCGTATTCCACTGCGCCCGATGGCGTTTGGATATTAACCATATCATCGAGTTCCTTGCCGATTAATCCACGCGCAATCGGAGAATTCACCGAAATCAGGTTCTCTTTGATATTGGCCTCATCGTCACCCACGATGCGGTAAGTTGTTTCGGCTCCAGAATCAACATTGAGTATCGTAACAGTCGTACCAAAAATAACCTTGCCGTTGTTATCTATTTTAGTAACGTCGATAATTTGCGCGTTAGATAATTTACCTTCGATATCCTGAATACGGCCTTCACAAAAGCTTTGCTGCTCACGAGCCGCATGATATTCGGCATTCTCTTTCAGATCGCCATGCTCCCGGGCCTCGGCAATCGACGCGATAATTCTTGGACGGTCAACTGTTTTAAGTTGATTCAACTCCTCGCGCAGCATCTGAGCACCACGCGCAGTCATAGGATATTGAGTCATAATTTTATTCTCACTTAACTGAATAAGTTCACAAGTAGCAAAAAACTGCGCCCGACAGGCACAGTTTTCAATATTTGATCACATTTAACTTACGATGAATACTAAAGGATACCCTGTATACGGGCTTAAATACCAGATCTGTTTAGTAAATTAAGTCTCTTCGCTGACGCTAAACGATTGCCATGCTAATAAAAAAGGCGTCTTTCGACGCCCTTCTAAAACTTAATCACTAGGTGCTTTTTAGCGCTATTGTTAAGTACGTTTGCTTAGGGTGTATCAATGCCCTGTAAACCGGGCATTTCAATATTACCACCGAGCTAAAGCTGCTTAGTGAATCCTTGCATGCAACTCTTGTACTGACGCCACTTTACCGCGATCATCGGCAGATTTGGCTTGTACCGTTGCGAATGCAGCGTTCATAGTGGTGGTATAAGTCACCTTATTAAGCAGCGCTTCGCGACGAATGTACACGGAGTCAGTAATAGCCTGGCGTCCTTCGGTGGTATTAACAATGTAGGTATACTCACCATTCTTTATGGCATCTACAATATTAGGTCGACCTTCAGAGAGTTTATTCACTACTGACACTTCGATGCCATTTTCCTGCAAATAAGTCGCAGTGCCACGCGTACATTCAATGGAGAAGCCTTTTGCTATCAATGCTTTTGATAGTTCAATTAATTTCGGCTTGTCTGTTTGGCGTACCGACAACAGGGCTTTGCCGGAATCAGGTAGTGGAGCGCCGGCTCCAAGATTGGCTTTGGCATACGCTTCTTCAAAGGTATCTCCCACACCCATCACTTCACCCGTCGAGCGCATTTCAGGGCCTAATAATGGATCCACACCCTGGAACTTGGCAAACGGCAGAACGACTTCTTTCACCGAATAAAACGGTGGAATGACTTCGGCAGTAAATCCTTGTTCTTTCAAAGATGTGCCTGCCATTGCACGGGCAGCAATCTTCGCTAGCTGTACTCCGGTTGCTTTAGAAACAAACGGAATGGTTCGAGCAGCGCGCGGATTAACTTCAATAAGGTACACTTCGCCATCTTTAATCGCGAATTGCGTATTCATTAAGCCTACTACGCCAAGTTCAAGGGCCATGGCCTTCACCTGCTCCCGCATCACATTCTGAATGTCTTGTGGCAGTGAATGCGGCGGTAATGAACAGGCTGAATCTCCAGAGTGCACACCTGCTTGCTCAATGTGCTCCATGATACCGCCAATGACGACGTCTGTACCGTCACATACTGCATCAATGTCTACTTCGATGGCGTCATCCAGGAATCGGTCGAGTAGTACTGGTGAGTCATTTGACACTTTTACCGCTTCATTCAGGTAGCGTTTCAGATCTTTTAAATCGTAAACGATTTCCATTGCGCGGCCACCCAGTACATAAGACGGGCGCACCACCAGCGGAAAGCCAATTTCTTTGGCCATTTCAAGCGCTTGCTCCATATTGCTAACCGTTGAGTTGGCCGGTTGCTTGAGGTCAAGCTTATTCACCATTTGCTGGAAGCGTTCGCGGTCTTCAGCCCGGTCAATGGCGTCAGGCGACGTCCCGATGATCGGTACACCATTCGCCTCGAGTGCGCGGGCAAGTTTCAATGGCGTTTGACCACCGTATTGCACAATTACGCCCTTGGGCTTTTCAATATCGACGATTGCCAGGACGTCTTCTAAGGTAACCGGTTCAAAGTAAAGCCGGTCAGACGTATCGTAGTCGGTTGACACTGTTTCCGGGTTACAGTTAACCATAATGGTTTCATAACCATCCTCGCGCATCGACAATGCCGCGTGAACACAGCAGTAATCGAACTCAATACCCTGTCCGATGCGGTTAGGGCCGCCACCAATGACCATGATTTTTTCGCGATCCGAAGGCGCTGCTTCGCACTCTTCGTCGTAGCTTGAGTACATGTAAGCGGTGCTGGTCGAAAACTCAGCAGCACAGGTATCAACGCGCTTATAAACCGGCTTAATCCCCATTTCCAGGCGTAACTCACGAACATCACTTTCTGCCACACTGGTCAGTGCTGCCATGCGAGCATCGGAGAAACCTTTGCGCTTGAGAGTGCGCATCAGATCTGCATCAATCTTGCTAATGCCCAGATCTGCTATTTTCTGTTCAAGTTGAATCAGCTCTTCAATTTGTACCAGATACCAGGGGTCAACGTTAGTCAGCGCAAAGACTTCATCGACTGTCATGCCAAAGCGGAATGCATCGCCAATGTACCAGATACGCTCGGCACCCGGTTGACGAAGTTCGTAAACCAACTTGTTACGCGCTTCCGGGTCTTCAAGGTCGAGCATGGGGTCCAAACCATTAGCACCCACTTCCAAACCACGTAACGCTTTTTGCAGCGATTCTTGTTGGTTACGGCCAATGGCCATGACCTCACCCACAGACTTCATTTGCGTGGTTAAGCGGTCGTTAGCGCCAGCAAATTTTTCGAAGTTAAAGCGAGGAATTTTTGTCACAACATAGTCGATAGCAGGTTCAAACGATGCCGGGGTTAAACCCCCAGTGATATCATTCGCCAGTTCATCCAGCGTATAACCCACCGCCAGCTTGGCAGCCACTTTGGCAATCGGAAAGCCGGTCGCTTTTGACGCCAGCGCTGAGGAGCGTGATACACGCGGGTTCATTTCAATAATTACCAGGCGGCCGGTTTTAGGATCGACACCAAACTGTACGTTTGAACCACCCGTTTCAACGCCAATTTCGCGCAGTACAGCCATTGCCGCATTACGCATAATCTGAAATTCTTTGTCGGTCAGGGTCTGCGCCGGCGCAACGGTGATAGAGTCTCCGGTATGAACCCCCATAGCGTCAAAGTTTTCAATGGTACATACGATAATGCAGTTATCTGCTTTATCGCGAACCACTTCCATTTCGTATTCTTTCCAACCAATTAACGACTCATCAATCAATAATTCGTTGGTCGGTGACAAATCCAGACCGCGGTGACAAATTTCGTTAAATTCGTCGATGTTATAGGCGATACCGCCACCTGAGCCACCCATGGTAAATGACGGGCGAATAATACACGGAAAACCAATCCGGCTAAGCACGTCATGGGCCTGATCCATCGAGTGGGCTATTTCAGCGCGTGGACACTCCAGGCCGATAGCTTTCATTGCCTGATCAAAGCGTTCGCGATCTTCGGCTTTGTCGATAGCATCTGCGGTTGCACCAATCAGTTCAACGTTGAATTCTTCCAGAACACCTTCACGGTTGAGATCCAATGCACAGTTCAGTGCGGTTTGCCCGCCCATGGTAGGCAAAATTGCATCCGGACGTTCTTTTTCGATGATTTTGCGCACGACTTCCCAGTGAATAGGCTCGATATACGTTGAATCGGCCATTTCCGGGTCAGTCATGATAGTCGCAGGGTTAGAGTTAACCAGAATAACGCGGTAGCCTTCTTCGCGAAGGGCTTTACACGCCTGAGCGCCGGAATAGTCAAACTCACAGGCCTGGCCGATAACAATTGGCCCGGCTCCCAGAATCAATATACTTTTTAGGTCGGTACGTTTTGGCATTGGGCTAGTTCCTACTGCTTTGACTGTTCAATTAAGTCGATGAAATGATCAAATAATGCAGCTGCATCGTGCGGGCCGGGACTGGCTTCAGGGTGTCCCTGGAAGCTAAACGCCGGTTTGTCGGTACGATGAATGCCCTGCAGGGATTTATCAAACAATGAAACGTGGGTTACCTTGAGGTTATTTGGTAAATTCGCTTCATCTACCGCAAAACCATGGTTTTGGCTGGTGATCATCACCACATCGCGCTCAAGGTCTTTCACCGGGTGGTTTGCACCATGATGGCCAAACTTCATTTTGACGGTTTTAGCGCCACTGGCCAGGGCCAATAGTTGGTGGCCAAGACAAATTCCGAATACCGGCAAATTGGTCTCAACAATTGTTTTGATTGCTTCGATTGCGTAGTCACAGGGTTCAGGATCACCGGGGCCGTTCGACAGGAAAACACCATCAGGCTTAAGCGCCAGTACGTCTTCGGCTGAAGTTTGTGCCGGAACCAGGGTCAGCTTACAACCACGATCCACTAACATGCGTAAAATATTGTGTTTGGCACCGTAATCGTAAGCGACTACGTGATATTTGTAATCTGCACCGGCTTTATAGCCGCTGCCAAGCTCCCAAACACCGCTTTGCCACTCACTGATTTCGGTGGTAGAAACCACTTTTGCCAGATCCATGCCTTTAAGTCCGGGAAACGCTTTGGCGTTTTCCAGCGCGGCGGCTTCATCAAGCGCGTCCGTGCAAACAATACAACCGTTCTGAGCGCCTTTATCACGAAGAATACGGGTCAGTCTGCGCGTGTCGATATCGGCAATACCAACAATGTTGTTAGCTTTGAGATAATCAGACAGGGTTTGTTCATTTCGAAAGTTACTGGCAATAAGGGGAAGATCTCTGATCACCAGTCCTTTAGACCAGATCTTATTAGATTCGACATCTTCCTGGTTAGTACCGGTATTGCCAATGTGGGGATAAGTCAGGGTAACAATTTGTTCAGCATACGAAGGGTCAGTAAGAATTTCCTGATAGCCTGTCATTGATGTATTAAATACTACTTCACCAACTGACACGCCTTGGGCACCGATAGCAGTACCCTTAAACACAGAACCATCCTCTAACACCAAAAGGGCGGAATTAGCCAAGTCAACCTCCAAATTAAGGATAACCGAGAGTTTTTATTAACACTCACAAAAAACGGGAGGTAAGGTTAATTTACATCCCGTTTACTAGTATTTGCAGCTAATGAATATGCATTTTTGCAGCGATTACACTGTAAAAATGCTAATTTTTGGCAAATTCCGTGGATTATAGACCATCTGGGCTCAAAGGTCTAATACAATCTGGAAAAACATTAAAAATATCGACTTTAACCTGAAAACTTATTAAACCGCCCAAAAGAATCAGTCATCTTTTACAATACAGGCCTGAATCGCCCCATTAAAGCACGACTTTTAATACTAGTATTACTGCTCCAATGATAGCACATCGTTCATGCCATATTGTCCGGCGCTTTGTGTTGAAAGCCAAATGGCGGCCTGCACGGCACCGCGCGCAAAGGTTAACCGGCTGGACGCTTTATGGGTTATTTCCAGACGCTCACCAATGTCGGCAAACAAGGCTGTGTGTTCACCAACGATATCGCCTGCTCTGACAGTCGCGAAGCCAATAGTATTGTGCTCCCGGGGTGGCGTTTTGCCTTCGCGGCCATAAACTGCGCACTCAGACAGGTCACGGCCTAATTCTCCGGCAATGGCTTCGCCTATAGCCATGGCCGTACCAGATGGTGCATCCTGCTTAAAGCGGTGGTGTGCTTCCAGAATTTCAATGTCTGCGGTATTACCTAATGCCCTGGCCGCCTGCTTGACTAACGACAGCATAAGATTAACCCCGACACTGTAATTGGCAGCAAAAACCACTGGTATTTGCTGAGCAGCCTGATTTAGTGCTGCTAGTTGTTGTGCTGACAAACCGGTAGTGCCAATTACCACGGGTTTGTTGTTTGCCACGCACCAGGCAAGGTTACTTTCAAAAGCGGCTGGTAAAGTAAAATCAATCATCACATCCACTTCGTCAGGCTTGATCAGAGATAGTCCTGAACACGGCGTGCCAAGCTTACCGACCCCGGCTAACTCGCCCACATCAATGCCCACCAATGGCGAGTCATCACGAACCGTTGCGACACTTAACTCAGCATCACTATTTTCATTGAGTGCCTCTATTAAGACACGCCCCATACGGCCATTGGCACCAAAAAGACCTACTTTCATCGATAACCTGCTTGCTTATTTTACCCGGGCTTGGTTCACTTTATGCGATATGCATCAAACCACCAGGGTTACTTAAAAGAAAACCCGAATTGTGCCTGATAGCTCAACAGATGAAAACCAACAAATTTGCGTCATGGGCCGGTTAACGCTTGCCGGCGGCTAAGTACTTGCGCCGCTAACTGTATTATAGCAAGCTGTTTAAACAGATTTACTGAAAGGATATATTCATGCAAAAGCGACTCATATGGGATATTCCCACCCGCCTGTTTCACTGGCTATTGGTGGCCTGTATACTCGCGCAGTACCTGACCGCTGAGGTGTTGGATGCCATCGACTGGCATTTTAAAATTGGCTATTTCACGCTGGGGCTGATTCTGTTTCGCCTGTTATGGGGTTTTACAGGCACAACTTACGCGCGGTTTTCTCAGTTTTTAACCGGGCCGGGTAAAGTACTCGCTTATTCTAAAACTATAGCACATTCCCATTCACCTGACCATGCCGGACACAATCCGTTAGGTGGCTGGATGGTTATGGTGTTATTGCTTTTAGTGGCGCTACAGGGTATCAGCGGCTTATTTATTGGTGACGACATCATTAATAATGGCCCCTATTATGACGCAGTGTCACAAGCCACCCGCGACACGATGAATACCATTCACCACACTGCTTTTAATATACTGCTGGCAGCGATTGCATTACATGTAGCAGCAGTGGTGTTTTATACCCGTTATAAAAAGCAATTACTGGTGCCTGCTATGCTCCATGGAAAAAAGGCCACCAATGAACCAGGCATATCATCGTCAAGGCTGCTGTTAGCGCTCACCCTGGTCATCATCGTCATCGCCACGATGTATTATGTGATAGAAATTGCCCCACCCGCTCCGGCAGTCGATGCCGATATGTACTACTAATTTCATACTGGCCCGTCTTTATCGACGGGCTTTTTGCTTCTGACCATCAGAACAATACTTATCACCAACGCAATACCAGAGCGTTATAATTCGGTGTCAGGCAGCCGACTACATTTAACTCTGCTAGTATGCGCTGTCCAACCTGTGAAGCTATTGATTTGGTTCATTTTAACGCGAGTGATGTATTAAACATGCTCAAACGTGATCGTTATTAACAGTATAAAAATAATCCTGTTGGCTGTAGGAGCGCCTTGCTTTCAAGGTATACCACTGACCTTAATTGCATTGTTAAACCGCAAAAAGTCAGTAAGATAGCGCTTTACTCAGTAGTGAAAACTTACTACGCGCCATTGTAATGACGGGGAGAGTCGAGTTGTTTCAGCGTAATACTCAAATGGAAAATGCTTATCGATTTTCTCGTTTCGATACGATCAATCCACTGTCCAGTTGTAGTCCCCACCCTATTGTTCTGGAAGAGCAGAACTGGCTAACCTGCGAACACTATGTACAGGCCAAAATTTTGCGCTCACCGGCACATGCCAAATCAGCAGCCAGTATGGCTAGCGCTGAACTGGCGATTGCCTACGCAAAACCCTGGTTCCGACGTAAAGTTAACGACTACAAAAAAATGGCTCCTATCCTTATGACACGCGCGCTGTACACCAAAATACAGATGTATGATGAGGTAAAGCAAGCTTTGTTGGCAGTTAAAGAGCCGTTAATCGTCGAAGGCTCACAGTATGATTATTTCTGGGGAATTGGCCGCGACCAACGCGGCGAAAATCATCTCGGTAAAATCTGGATGAACATCAGAGACAAAATCCAGGCATCGGATTTATAACACATGGCTGACCGATAAAGATGAACAACCACAACGCGCGGATCTTATTTCTCGATGCACTCCGAGGCTATGCTCTGCTGGGCCTGTTTTTGGTTCACTGCGTTGAGATGTTTGAAATCGTGTGGCTCGGTAACCCGTTTGGCAACTGGGCTTTTGACGGAACCTTTGCCGCCTTTGGTGGCAAAGCTTACGCGATTTTTGCGCTGTTATTTGGTGTAAGTTTCTATTTAATATTACGTGGCGGCGAGCAACGCCAGCAAGACATTCGAATGCAATTTTTGTGGAGAATATCGCTGTTGTTTGTTTTTGGTGTACTTCATGGTTTGCTGTACAGCGGCGATATATTACAAATTTTAGCCCTTTCGGGCCTGGTATTGTTGGTGTTACACCGTTTACCACTGTGGCTGCTTTCGCTCATTGCCATATTGCTGTTATTGCAATTGCCAATGCTGGCGCTAGCACTTTTCCGGGAGTCGCAAGCGCAATTTCCAATGGATACGGCGGTCATGTCGGCGCGTGACAACCTGGTGTTGTCAACTTACAAGGAAGGCAGCCTCGGTGACGTGCTGTTAATAAACCTTTGGGACGGTTTTGTACGCAAGTGGCAGTGGTTTTATCAGTATGGTCGGTTATTCAATGTCATCGGATTAACCTTAGCGGGCTACACGCTGGCCAGAGTGAGCTTTTTTACCCGACAGGAACAATACCGCCGCGTATATTGGATAGCCTTAATCGCACTCATTGTGGTTGTTGAGCTGCTTCAATTTAGTCGGGATGACATACTGGGTTTGATAAACTTAAACTACGGTGCACACTATCTGCCGGCCGCGTATGGCCTAATTGTTAATACTGGTTATGCATTTATCACCGTGCTGCTTGGTTTGGTGCTTTATTCGTTTGCAGTATTGCAAAATGGTGTCTTAACACTGGCACCGGTCGGCAGAATGAGCCTGACGGTTTATCTTAGTCAAAGTCTGATTTGTATCCCCTTGTTTTACGGATTTGGCTTTAATGGCTGGCAATGGCTGAATAGCGTCACCGCGTTGACCATGGGTATTGCCATGTGGTTTGTGATTATGTTTGCTGCTCGCTGGTGGATGCGGCGTTACTACTATGGGCCAGCGGAATGGTTCTGGCGTGCCTGCACACTCCGGGATTTTTCACTGCCCATGAACCGGGACTAAAAACCAACCACGATAACTGTTACCTGCCAACACAAAACAGTGTTCCTGACTGAAAATACTGCGGCAAGTGTTATTTTGACACCTCAGTCAGTAGCGCTTTGCCTTTATTACGCAATTACCAAAGCGAAAACACACTGGCGCACTCTTCATCTTTAAATATAGCGCCGGCGCTCAGCGGCAATACCTAAGCCTATGAATGCGGCAATATAGGCCACGCCACGGTATTCATAGGCTACAAAGTTAAACATATGATGTAATAGTGGCGCGCCATAGAGCGTCAGCGCACCGTAACCAAACGCACAAAGCAAAACAAACAGACCACTGCGGATAATAAAATGTAAGCCACTAAGACCACGTTTAACCTGTCGATTAATAATGTCACCATATACCACTAGCAGCGTGGCCATAAGCATTAAACTCATCTCTGTAAAATAATCAGCCAGGAACTGGCTTATAGGGGCGGTTACCGACGACAACATGGTAATTCTCTTATTCTGACAACAATAAAATGCGCATATTGCGATGCAATCGCTTGTCTGTCAAAAAAAGCCGGCATTGCCGGCTTAAAAATCAGGCTCCGGAGAACGTCTGGAGCCCGTTTGGGTAGTAAAAAGTTGACCCACTCTGAGTAAGTCGCATTTAAGTTGCCCTATCACTAACCAATCCTTGTGCTTGCATGATCGATTCAATTTCCGCCACACTGCCCGGATCGTCAATTGTCGATGGCACAGCCACTTCCTGATTTGTTGCGATTTGTCTGAGTAACTTACGTAGAATTTTACCTGAGCGGGTCTTCGGCAAACGGGGGACGACAACGGCGCGCTGAAAACACGCAATCGGGCCGATTTCTTTGCGCACCATAGCGACCAACTCTTTCTGCAATTCATCTGCATCAATATCAACCCCGTCCTTTAATAACACCAGTCCCACTGGCGTCTGCCCTTTTAGTGGACAATGAACGCCTATTACCGTGCACTCAGCTATTGCGTCATGGGCAGCGATAATCTCTTCCATTTCTCCTGTTGATAAGCGATGACCTGCTACATTAATCACATCATCTGTGCGGCCCATGATGTATACATAGCCATCGTCATCGATATAGCCGCCATCACCAGAACAGTAATAACCGGGAAAGTCTGAAAGATAGCCGCTCTTAAAGCGTTCAAAGTCACCCCATATTGTAGTCAGACAACTCGGTGGCATGGGCAGCTTAATGGCCACAGCTCCCTGCTGGCCCGGCGGTAACTCATTGCCTCGTGAATCGAGTATTTTTACGTTAAAGCCAGGGGTCGGCAACGTCGACGACCCAGGCTTAACTGGCATTTCTTCGAGCCCCATAGGATTAGCACATATTGCCCAGCCAGTTTCGGTTTGCCACCAATGATCCACTATTGGCTTACCGGTTTTTTCTGCTGTCCACAAATAGGTCGGCGGATCCAGCCGTTCTCCTGCCATAAAAATGGTTTTAAGCGTTGAGATATCGTATTTATTCATCTCACTGGCCTGCGGATCTTCTTTGCGGATGGCTCTAAATGCGGTTGGCGCCGCGAACAACGCGTTAACTCTGTACTCATCCACCATTCGCCAGAACGCACCGGCATCGGGCGTTCGAACAGGTTTTCCCTCATAAATGACTGTCGTGCAACCGTGCAATAAAGGCCCGTACACAATATAAGAATGGCCGACAACCCAACCTACGTCTGACGCTGCCCAGAACACCTCACCAGGCTGCATATTGTACACCGCCGACATTGAGTATTTTAGGGCAACGGCGTGACCACCGTTCTCACGTACGACACCTTTGGGCTTACCTGTTGTGCCTGACGTGTAGAGAATATACAGGGGGTCAGTCCCCTTGACCGCAACGCACGGCGCAGGCGTTGCCGCTGCCATAGCCTCATGCCAGTCTATTTCGTTACTGGCGTGCATTACCGCTGTTACCTGCGGTCGCTGCAACACAATGCAGCAATTGGGTTTATGAGCAGATAGCGCAATGGCTTCGTCGACTAAGGGCTTATATTCAATGATTTTCGATACTTCTATACCGCAAGACGCTGTCACAATCAGTTTTGGCTCGGCATCCTCTATGCGAACAGCCAGTTCATGAGGTGCAAAACCACCAAATACAACAGAATGAATGGCTCCCAGACGCGCCACTGCCAACATCGCAATAACCGCTTCAGTGATCATAGGCATATACAACACTACGCGATCACCTTTGCCAATACCCTGTGATTTCAGTACGCCGGCAAACAGCGCCACCTGCTTTTGTAGTTGCCTGTAAGTGAGTGTTGACTTGGTATTTGATACGGGTGAATCGTAGATAATGGCCAGTTGCTCGCCCCGCCCATTGTCGACATGATAGTCAACTGCCATATACGTAGTATTCATCTCACCGTCTTCAAACCAATGATAAATACCCTCATTATCCTGACTAAGAATGTCCTGGGGCTGCTTATACCAGGGAAGAGCTTCAGCTTTCTCGGCCCAAAAATGCGCTGGACGCTCCACAGAGCATAGATATTCTGCTTGGTATGACATGATTATTCACTTCCTACACGTAATGATGAGGCACTGAGCTTTTTTTTGAAAACTTCAACATTGCATTACAGTAATCGAAAATGAATAAATTGCGCATACGACCTTGGGCTTAGATGTCGACAATCCAGCCTATTTTAGACGTTTACGTATGACGATATGGCGCTATTGAACTACCATTTACATAATCCAGCCAGGCTTTTTCAGGTAATGGCCTGGAGAAGAAATAACCCTGAAAGTACTCACAGCCTTTTTTAAGCAGGTAATCACGTTGAAAATCGCTCTCAATACCTTCAGCAACCGTGCTGACGCCTAACGCCAGGGCCAGGTCAATGATCGAGTTAACGATCGGGACATTGTCATTGTGGAGCGTAATTTCATCAACAAAATAGCGGTCGATCTTAAGCTCTGATATTGGCAATTCTTTGAGGTAACTCAAACTAGAGTAGCCCGTACCGAAGTCATCGATGGAAAATGAAAAGCCTAACTGGCCGAGCTCTTCCATGCGTTCACGCACCAGGTCAATACTCGATACCAGAGTTGTTTCGGTAATTTCCAGCATCAGTGCGTGCGGTGTTAGTTGCCAATCTTCAATCAGTTTCTTAACAGTATCAGGAAAGTCTGCCCTGACAATATGACGACCGCTTATATTTACCGCTATGCGGGTGGGTTTCCCCATATCCCGGCAACGTTTTAGTAATCTGCAGGCATCATTAAGTACCCAATTACCGATGTCGATAATGGCATCGCTTTCTTCTGCTATCGGAATAAATTCAACCGGGCTGATATTCCCCAGCTCAGGGTGTTCCCAACGAATAAGGGCTTCTGATCCAATCACTCTGTTGTGCATATCCAGTTGTGGCTGCAACATCAGATAGAACTCGCCGTTTTCAAATGCTGCCGGGAATGCATGGCTGATAGTATTGTAACGATTGTAGTCCTGAAAGGCACTTTTATCGAGTGTCAAAAGACTACCAAGACCTTGTTTTTTAGCACGTTTATTAGCAAAAGACAAAATCCCATTAATGCGTTCGTAACTTGCTTTTGACGCTTCCAACCGGCAGGATGATATGGCGGCGGTAACAGAATGACTTAGCTCAGCAAAAGCGATGGGCTCTTGTATTGCCTTATTTAGTTCATTCTCCAGTTTATTGATCTGTTCGTGGCTTTGTTCATCCCCGCCAATTGGTGCAGAGGAAAGAATCAAAAAGTTATCACCAATGCCTCGATAAACCTTGAGATCTGGTGTCAATACCGAGTTTAAGCGTTTGGCTATGGTCAGCAGTATTTTATCACCCACATTTTTGCCAAAGCTCAGGTTGTATTGGGTAAAGTTATCCATATCAATCAGGCAACAATATATATCCAGCGCGTTAAACTGCGACGAAGCTTGTTTCAGCAATTTTGCCAGATCAAGCTCAAATGAACGCATATTGGGTAATGTAGTCAACGCGTCAAAATACGCAGCATGGTAAATTTCTTCCATGGCTTTCTTGCGCTCAGTGATATCTTTTACAATACCAATAAACTGACGTTGCCCATCCTGAATGACTTCGGAAAGCGCCAGTTCCATAGGAAATACCCGACCTGATTTATGTAAACCGGGTAATTCACGCCCCACACCAATAATTTTAGCCCGCCCGGTCTCCAGATAATGGGTAATAAACTCACTATGATATTTGGCGTAAGGGTCAGGCATTAAAATACTAACATCGGCACCTTCCAGCTCTTCTGGCTCATAACCAAAAACTTTTGACACCGTTCTGTTTGCGGTAACTATGGTGCCATTGGTGTCTATGGTCACAACGGCGTCGTTTAAATTGTCGAGAATGGCCGTCAGATAGGCAGTATGATTGTACTCAGTTTCAAGTAAACGGTGTTGCTCTGTGATATCTTCCAATGCGCCATAGACGTGAGTCACCTGGCTTCCTGTGTAACGCGGCTTTGCGGTTGCTTTAACCCGAATAATGTTGCCATCGGCACGATTCAGAAACCCCTCAAGGCAATATTCTCCACCTTCGGCGATAGCTTTATTAATACCAGCCCGAATATCAGTTTTTGTCTCAGATGAAAAATAAGACAGTGATGCTTCTAAATCAATGGGCGCACCAATGGGCAAACCATAGAGCAAAAACATCTCATCAGTCCAGGTGAGTGTGCCGCTGGCGAGTTCAACTTCCCAACCGCCGGTCTTGGATATTGAGCCTATTTCGTTGAGGAGCTCGAGCTTTTGGTGTAGTAAGGCGTTGGTGTCGATGATGGGACAGGAATGGCCGCGTTTTTTTTCTATGACTAATGCTATACGCTGACAGGCAATCTCCATGGCCGGCTCACAGAGCGGGGTTAACGCCTGATCCTTTTCACACATCATCACAATACAGCCAACCGGCAATCCATCCGTAATGAAGAGCTGTTTAGCCAGGCAACGAAAATCGTAATGTAAAGGTGTATCATCGAGGACGAGTTTATCAACCTGCATAATTGCCGGGCTGAGGTAATCATAGTCTGATATTACGAGCTCAACGCTGTCGACAGCTATTGCTTTGCCATCGATAATATAAAACACCACTGTATCGGCACGATACTTTGCATCAAGTCCAATCAACACGACGCCACGACAGCCCGATATTTTTGTTGCCTGCTCGGCAATACTGCGAAAATTAAACCCTGATATATTAGCCAGTATACTCGGCCGGTTCGAAACCTGGTCTTCCATAAACCATCACCATCTCACTATTACTGAAGAATAATGTTGTTAAAAACTCCCTATAAGCATAGGTAAGATTGTTTAAAGTACAACTATTTAGATAACATACTACTCAATGGCTGAGGGCGGCTTGCAGCACGTAAAACCCTATCAAAAAAATACTAATGTTAAAAAATCTCAGTGTCGAAGGTCTGCCATCAGGTTATCCGCATCGATTGCCCAAATAGTTTCGTTATCGCCAAGACACAAAAAACCCGGCGGCAGCCGGGTATCTTTAACCTCTTGTGACCAGGTTAGTCTTTGTAATCATCGTGACATGACTTACACGTGCCACCCAATCCACCAATTGCCTTTCTGTAGAGATCTTCATTTCCTGACATGGCAGCAGCTTTAATGCCACTCGCCGCATCTTTTAAGTCAGCAATTTTTGCCATGACGTCAGCTTCATTGGTAAACAACGACGGCAAGGCATCGGTGCTGACATCAAACTGCGTTGTGTCTACTAGCAGGTAATCAGCCATCATATCGGCTAATTGCTCTAACCGGGTAGCGTTGGTTGTCATCACATCAGTATCAAAGGGCAGCGCCCCTTTCGCCATGCCAAACATCGGTGATGCATTGCTTTTAACCAGTTGATACAACGACTGACGATACTCCACGGCAGCTTCGGCCTGTTTTTCTGACTTTGCCACTGAAACAGCATTAGCTGCAGCAGTTAATCCTAACGCAATCAGTCCTACTGTAAGTACCTTTACTGTTTTCATTTCCTGTTCTCCGGTTCGGTTAGCGTAAATTGCCTGTTGGTTGTTAAATTATATTAGATCTTATAGGTTTATCTTGAACAAAAAAAAACGGATCAACAAGTGTTGATCCGTTAATCGTTGATAATAAAAGGTGAGCAACTAGTTTGTCAGGTCGTCAAAGAACTTTTTAACGCCATCAAAAAAGCCCTGCTCCTTGGGTCGATGCTTCGCTGCATCGGTGCCTTTCCCCATAGAATCATCCAGTTCACGCAGCAAGTCTTTTTGCTTAGACGACAAGTTAACCGGTGTTTCCACCACAACTTTACACATTAAATCGCCTACAGCACCACTGCGGACAGATTTCACCCCTTTACCGCGCAAACGGAACATGCGGCCCGTTTGTGTTTCCGGGTTTACTTTCAGTTTTACCTTTCCATCCAGCGTCGGCACCTGTAGTTCGCCCCCTAATGCTGCCGTCGTGAAGCTAAGCGGTACTTCGCAATACAGATTATTGCCATCACGAGTAAATATATCGTGATCGCGCACGTGGACCTGGACGTACAGATCACCCGCTGGCGCGCCGTTTTCACCCGCTTCACCTTCGCCACTCAGGCGAATGCGATCACCGGTATCAACACCTGCAGGCACCTTAACCGACAAGGTTTTAGTTTGTTCAGTACGGCCCTGTCCATGACATTCGTTACAGGGATCGCTGATAATTTTGCCGCGTCCCGAACACGTAGGACAGGTTTGCTGTACAGCAAAAAAACCCTGACGCATTTGTACCTGGCCCTGACCATGACAGGTTGGACAGGTTTTTGGGCTGGAACCTTTTTTGGCACCAGAACCATGGCAACTGTCGCACGCCACCAGTGTTGGAACCCTGATTTCGACGTCTTTACCACGCACGGCTTCTTCGAGCGACATCTCAAGGTTATAACGCAAATCAGCGCCCTGACGAGCCCGCGACTGTCGTCCGCGACCACCGCCAAAGATATCACCAAATACATCACCGAAGATGTCACCGAAGTCGGCACTACCGCCGCCAAAGCCAGCACCGCCACGATTAGGATCAACGCCGGCATGACCATACTGATCATAAGCTGCACGCTTTTGGTCATTCGTCAGCACTTCGTAGGCTTCCTGAATTTCCTTAAACTTTACTTCCAGATCCTTATCGCCCTGTGTACGGTCAGGGTGGTATTTCATAGCCAGTTTTTTGTATGCTTTTTTTATTTCGCGCTCACCGGCACTTTTGTCCACGCCAAGCACTTCGTAGTAATCTCGTTTCGACATATCGCTCGCTATTCCTACCCGTTAAACGCAACACTTTACCTTTTAGCATTGCTTAATTTATACATCGTTATTACATAAAAAGGCGCAACAAGGCATTACCTGCTGCGCCTGATAGGTAACGCTAACCGGCAGCATAACGTCTGCCGGCCGTCTCGTTACTTACTTTTTGTCGTCGTCTTTGACTTCTTCAAATTCAGCGTCAACAACGTCATCATCAGGCTTGCCCTGGCTTGCGCCCGCATCACCGGCGTCAGCACCGCCTGCCGCTGCTTGCTGAGCTTGTGCGGCTTCCATCAGCTTAGAAGAGGCTTGAATAAGCTCCTGCGTCTTCGCTTCGATGTCAGCTTTGTCTTCGCCTTTGGCGGCAGTTTCCAATGCACTTAACGCTTCTTCGATAGGTGCTTTATCTTCTGCACTCAGCGCATCACCCACTTCTTCAAGTTGCTTACGCGTAGCGTGAATCATACCATCGGCCTGGTTGCGCGTCTGAATAAGCTCTTCAAACTTCTTATCAGACTCTTTGTTCGCCTCGGCATCAGCAACCATTTTTTCGATTTCGTCTTCGCTCAGACCAGAAGATGCCTGGATGGTGATCTTCTGCTCTTTACCGGTATCTTTATCTTTCGCAGACACATGCAAAATACCGTCAGCATCAATATCGAAAGTTACTTCAATTTGTGGCACGCCACGCGCTGCCGGACGAATACCTTCCAAGTTGAACTGACCCAGCGATTTGTTACCCTGCGCCTGTTTACGTTCACCCTGTAGTACGTGAACGGTTACCGCAGACTGGTTATCTTCAGCGGTTGAGAAGGTTTGCGATTTCTTAGTAGGAATCGTGGTGTTCTTCTCAATCAGTGCGGTCATTACGCCGCCCATAGTTTCGATACCCAGTGACAACGGTGTAACGTCAAGTAACAGTACGTCTTTGACATCACCAGACAATACACCACCCTGAATTGCAGCACCTACGGCAACCGCTTCATCCGGGTTAACATCTTTACGTGGCTCTTTGCCGAAGAACTCTGTGACATACTTTTGTACCAGAGGCATACGGGTTTGACCACCTACCAAAATAATGTCGTGCACGTCAGAAACAGACAAGTCAGCATCGGCCAGCGCTTTTTTCACAGGCTCCAGCGTTTCTTTCACCATGTCTTCTACCAGCGATTCCAGCTTGGCACGCGTCACTTTAATAGCCAAGTGCTTAGGACCTGACCCATCTGCGGTGATGTAAGGCAGATTGACTTCCGTTTGCTGCGAAGACGACAGCTCGATTTTCGCTTTCTCACCAGCTTCTTTCAAACGTTGCATAGCTAATGGATCTTTACGCAGGTTAATGCCCTGATCTTTATGGAACTCATCAACCAAATACGTAATGATGCGGTTATCAAAGTCCTCACCACCTAAGTGCGTGTCACCGTTGGTCGCCAGTACTTCAAACGTGTGTTCGCCATCGACTTCGTCAATCTCGATGATTGAGATATCAAACGTACCACCACCTAAGTCATACACGGCAATTACATTGTCGCCAGACTTTTTGTCCATACCGTAAGCCAGTGCAGCAGCCGTTGGTTCGTTGATAATACGCTTCACTTCGAGGCCAGCAATACGTCCGGCGTCTTTAGTCGCCTGACGCTGATTATCGTTAAAGTACGCCGGTACGGTAATTACAGCCCCGGTTACTTTTTCGCCTAAGTAATCTTCGGCGGTTTTCTTCATCTTTTTAAGCACTTCAGCAGAAATTTGCGGCGGCGCAATTTTTTCGCCCTTCACTTCTACCCATGCATCGCCGTTATCTGCCTTAGCAATCTTAAACGGCATGATGTCGATGTCGCGCTGTACTTCTTTGTCTTCGAAACGACGACCGATTAAGCGCTTAATCGCAAATAATGTGTTTTCAGGGTTAGTAACAGCCTGGCGTTTTGCCGACTGACCAACCAGTGTTTCACCGTCATTGGTATAAGCAATGATTGATGGTGTGGTGCGGTCACCTTCCGCGTTCTCAATTACCCGCGGTTTGTCGCCGTCTAAAACTGCGACACATGAATTCGTTGTACCTAAGTCGATACCAATGATTCTACCCATTACGTGTCTCCGTATAATTCTTTAATCTTGCAAAATTAGTGGGGTTATTTCCCACCGTTTTCAATAGTTGTCGTAAAAAATATCTTTTTATGCTTGTGTATCAACACCGCTACTTGGTGCTCTGGATACCATTACCATGGCCGGACGCAGCAATCGCCCGTTAAGCTCATACCCTTTCTGCATAACTGCCATGACCGTATTGGGTTCATGGTCAGCGCTTTCTTGCATCGACATAGCCTGATGCAGCTCCGGATTAAATGCTTCGCCTTGCGGATCAATAGGGACCATTCCAAATTTTTCAATTGTGCTAACAAAAGATTTTAGGGTCATTTCTACCCCTTCAATCATCGGCTTGATCGCCTCGTTCTCGCCATCTGCCATTTGCAGGCCGCGCTCAAGATTATCAATCACCGGCAAAAGCTCACCAGCAAAGCGTTCCAAGGCAAATTTACGTGCTTTTTCGACTTCCGCATCGGCACGTCGACGGGCATTATCCGCATCGGCGCGAGCGCGCAACACTGAATCCTGCTGTTCCGCAACCTTCGCTTCTGCTGCAGCCAGTGCTTGTTCAAGGTTTGCTATTTTCTCTGCGTTTTCGTCAACAACTTCCCCTTCCACGGTATCGCCGTCAATGACTTCACCCTCAACAGTTTCAACGTCAACCTGTTCAGCTTCAACTGCCTGACTATCGGTTTGAGATTCTTGAGCTTCGTTATTTTCTGTTTGCACGTCGCGTGGTTCGCCCATGCTTTCCTCCACAAGTATAATTGGGTCGTTATTCACATTGAGGCTAGTAATGGGGGTGGTTTGAGCGCCTTCAAGGGTAACCACAATTTTTTTATGGTCGCCATGGCAGGTTTATCTTTGCCAACACTTTTGTGCTACCGTAATTTACGTCTAATAACGGATGTTTTCGATAATGCTGAGTATTTGGAGTGTGAGTGCTATCGTGCTGGTTTATCTGGCCGGATTATTTGCGCTGGCTTTTTGGGGTGACAAAAAAATAGATAAAAATCAGCAGCATCCGATACTGTATAGTTTGGGTTTAGGTGTGCACTGCACGTCCTGGGCTTTTTTCGGCACAACCACTCAGGCTACCCATTACGGCTGGCCAGTATTTCCTACTTATATTGGTATCACCCTGGTCATGCTGTTTGCGTTTCCGGTACTGATTAAAATTAGTCGTCTGTGCCAGCAAAACAGTGTGAGTTCACTGGCAGACTTTATCAGCCTGCGCTATGAACGCTCCACTAGCCTGGCGGCAATGATCACATTATTGTGTTTTGTTGGCGTTGTACCGTATATTGCACTTCAGCTTGATGCCATCACGGAGAGCATCAATCTGCTTACTGCTGACGCAAGCAGTGGTTCAGGCACCGTAGGTTTGTATGTTGCCGCATTAATGGCTTTGTTTGCCATTCTCTTTGGTACACAAACACTTAGCCTGACCGACAAACATCCGGGGTTACTCGCCACTATTGCCTTTGAATCGGTGATCAAGCTGGTAGGGCTAACCATTGTCGGTATGTATGTGTGTTATTTTTTGTTCGATGGTGCTTTTGACCTCGTAGCGCAAGCCGCTCAGCATCAGGCAGGCCGTAATATTCTTTACGCGGACAAAAGCTGGAGTGTGTTTCTCAGCCATGTTTTGTTGGGTATTTGCGCCATGTTTGTGTTGCCTCGCCAGTTTCATATGAACTTTGTGGAGAATAACGGTGCTGGTGAATTGGCCACCGCCCGCTGGCTGTTTCCACTCTATTTACTGGGCATGACAGCATTTGTATTGCCCATTGCCTTAGCTGGTAGTTTATTGCTTGACCCCTCCACCGCACAATCTGACTCGCTGGTACTGGCAATTCCACTCCAGCAAAATAATATGGCGGTTAGCGTCATTGCGTTTATCGGCGGTTTGTCAGCCACCACCAGTATGATTATTGTGGCAACACTGGCACTGGGTATTATGATTGCCAACAACCTGATCACGCCATTGTGGCTTAAGTTAAAACTGAAACAACAGTCGCAACACACTATGCAGGCCACGCAATTATTAAATATCCGTCGTATCACGGTGTTGGTGGTACTGTCAGTTGCGTTTTGGTACCACGTCAATATCAGCCAGTCGGCGCCATTAGTGAAAAGTGGCATTATCGCCATGGCGTTACTCTCTCAAATGCTACCGGCTATGATGTTTAGCCTTTACTGGCGCAAACGTAGTAAGACCGCTGCAATTTGCGGCATGCTCGCCGGTTTTGTTGGTTGGGTGGCCTGGATGCTCTACCCCAGCCTGCTATCAAGCTACTATTTTAATCCTATTCCCAGTGACGAAACACTGGCGCAAAGCTATGTGTTAAGCCTGATGATAAACTGCGCCGTGTATATTGTCGTCGCGCTTGTCATACCAACGACGGTAAATGTTAAGCATGGCCAGCCCGATTCTCCCTCCCTCCAGCCAGTTGAACCTGAGCTGGTCATCGAGGTCAGTGATTTGCTTGCCCTCACTGAGCGGGTGCTGGATGCGCCCGCCCACCAAACTCTGACCGGGCAGTTATCGTCATCAGGTTCAGCCAATAGCCCCCAGGGGTATGCAAGTCAGGGGTTGTTGAGTCGGGTAGAAAAACTGATGGCGGCTCAGATCGGACACCCAAGCGCTCGTTTGCTGCTAAGTGCTATCGCCGACTCTAAACGCAGTGGCTTCTCTCATTTAGTGCACTGGGTTGAAGAAGCCTCGCAAAGTTTTCAGTTTAACCACGAAGTACTGATGTCCTCGGTACAACATATTCAACAAGGTATTGTGGTGCTTGATCAGAATTTAACAATGCTGGCCTGGAACGAACGATATCTGGAAATGTTTAATTATCCAAAAGGGGTTGTACAGGTTGGCATTCCGATTAAAGACATTTTGCTATACAACGCCAATCGAGGCCTGTTGGGTGATGCCGACAATATGCAAAAAGAAATTGATAAGCGCGTCCATTATATGGCAGCAGGGAGCACATACAAATACGTGCGAAAGCAGGCCGATGGCCGGGTGATTGAATTAAACGGCAGCCCTCTCCCTGGCGGCGGTTTTGTTACAACCTACAGTGATATCACCGAATATATCCGTATTCAGGATGAACTTGAACGGGCAAAAACTGAACTCGAGGCCAGAGTAGCCCACCGCACTAAACAGCTGGAAGCGGCCAAGCAGGTCGCCGATCAAGCAAATTTGAGTAAAACCAAGTTTTTAGCCGCTGCGGGCCACGATTTAATGCAGCCTTTCAACGCCGCAACCTTGTTTGCATCCATGCTGGTTCAAAAAACAACGGGCTCAGAACTGCACTCACTAAGCGAAGGTTTATTACATTCATTAAACAGTGCGGAAGCATTGTTAAGTGCCTTGCTTGATATGACTCGTCTTGAAGCTGGCCGGTTAACAGTGCAGAAAAGTCATTTTGCGCTTAACGATATGCTTGCCGGGCTGGTTCAGGAATTCAACCTGATTGGTGAGCAAAAATCAGTATCGCTCAATTATATCCCCACTAATGTCCTGGTGTATTCAGATCCAAAACTATTACGCCGGGTCATCCAGAATTTAATATCGAATGCGGTTCGATACACCGATACCGGCCGTGTATTAATTGGGGTGCGCCGCCAGGGCAAACATGCCATAAAAATCATGGTAATCGATACTGGCCCAGGGATTCCAGCACATCAACTACAAGACATCTTCAATGAATTTCACCAGCTTGATGACTCTCATAATCAGGGACTTGGTCTTGGGCTGACCATTGTTGAACGAATTAGCCAGTTATTGGTGCACCCGGTTGAAGTAACCTCGCAAACAGGTAAAGGCACGGTATTTAGCGTGGAGGTGGAGCGATCTTACCAACAACTCATTCGTTCTGCACAAGGTTCCGGAGACAAGAATACCGAAGCAACGCAACTGTTGACCAATAAAAACGTACTGGTGATTGAAAATGATGAACAAATCAGTGCTGCCATACTAACACTGCTCTGTGACTGGGGAGCACAGGTCACCCTGGCAAAAAACTTTGAAGACGCTATCAGTCACAAACAAGTCCCCGATTTCATGCTGGTCGACTACCACCTGGATCACGGCGAAACTGGCATCAATGTGGTTAATCAGTTGCGCTCAAAATGGCGCGTTAATGTGCCAGGCATTTTAAACACCGCAAATCGCAACGATGGCGTTCGCGATGAGGCGCGTGAAGCGGGTTTGCTTTACCTGCCAAAACCACTTAAACCTGCAGCATTAAAACGACTATTGAAGCAGCATAAGCTTGTCGCAAGGCGCTGATAAAAAATGATGACGTTGAGTTACAACCTTGCGCTATAACAGGCCCGCTCAAGAACAAGCTGTCTATTGGTCGTCCATATTCATCATTTGCTTAAACAACACCCCTGCCTTCGTGCGGTTTATGACTTCCAGCTTGCGTAATACTGCCGAAACATGCTGCTTCACGGTGGATTCCGATATATCAAGCTCGTAGGCAATTTGCTTATTTAGCAGGCCATCAGCCATCATTTTAAGTACCTTGAATTGATGCGGCGTAAGCTGAGCAAGCCGATCCGCAAACACTTTATCCTGTTGATTTTCGAGTCTGTCAATGGCTTCGTTGAGGTTATCCGGCAACCATTGTTCGCCATCCAACACCTGATTCACGGCAGCCGCAATGGCCGCTAGTGGTGTTGATTTGGGTATATAGCCACTGGCGCCTAAATCAATGGCTTTGCGGATCAGGACAGGATCTTCCTCAGCCGAAACAATCACCACGAGAACGTTAGGAAACTGAGTTCGTATAGTGGTTAGCCCGGTGAGTCCATCATTGCCTGGCATATTCAGATCAAGAAACACCAACTCCAATGCATCGTCCGCTTCTATAGCACTATAGGCTTCCGAAAACGACGCAACTTCAGTAATGTTGTCACCGACAATATCCGTTAACGCCTGTCGCATGGCTGCGCGAAATAAAGGGTGATCATCGGCAATTAAAATACGGCTATCCACAGGGTTTCTCTTTCTATTTATTGTTATGACTTATCAACTAAAGTGTAACCTATAATCAGACAGTTAAACACAAAACGGCCAGCAAAGGCTGACCGTTGAACGGATCTGTTGTTAAATCACGCTTTTAAAAGCGGTAATTTACGGACAAATGTACAGTGCGGGGATCGCCATAATAACCTACCAGCGTTGTGTCACCGCCCAGACCCGGTAACAAATTACCGTCATCATCGCGACCATTAGTAAAGTTATATCCACCAACACGATATTCTTCGTCTGTCAGGTTCTTGCCATGCAGAGCTACCTGCCACTTTCCATCATCGCTATACCAGGTAACGCTTGCATTGACTAAACCGTACCCATCCTGTGCCAACAATGGGTCTGGTGCTTCGAACAGCTCATAATCGTCGCGATAATAATAATTAGCATTAAAAATAAGGTCGCCGATACCGGTCGTCAGTAGATAGTTTGCCGCTAAGTTTACGGTGTACTCTGGCGTATTGGAAATCACAAAGTTATCCGACAGGTCAACAGGATTACCCGCGGCATCGACAGAGCGAACTTCAGTAAAGCTGGCATCAATAGTTCCAAGCGAGCCGCTGAAAGTAAGCGCGTCAGTCGCCACGTAAGTAACTTCAAGTTCGAGACCTGATGCATCAGACTCACCCACGTTTGCGATCCGTTGCGTTGGTTCAGCCAGGTCATCCGACGGAACATTAACAACATACTGGCGGTCGGTATAATCAAGCCAGAACGCCGTGGCATTTAACCTGAACTTGTCGGTCAAATCAGATTTCATACCAATTTCGTAGGAGTTAACTTCTTCTGGTGCTGCAGGCGCCTGATAGAAAGTCGCCCGTGGATTAAACATGCCTGATTTAAAGCCCTGTGAAAAGCTTGTGTAAAACATGGTGTCTTCTGAATACTGGTACTCTACCCCCAGACGTGGTGTTACCCGGGACCAGGACTCTGTGTCATCAATAACTGTTGTGCCCATTCCTTCAGGTCGGACGTATCCCTCTACCCAACCAGAAGTTGGATAATTTGGTCCCAGTAACGTTGCGGCATTTACAACACCGGATTTTTCGTCATTGGTATAACGTAAACCGGCAGTAACCGACCACTTGTCAGTAATATCATAGCTGGCTTGCCCATAAATCGCGTAGCTTTCCGTATCAGTACAGCCGCTTTGCTCTAAAGAAATACCAAACGCCACTAAATAAGCGTCGTAGATACCACAGGCTTCAGCATCGTAATAGTACAGACCAGAAACAAATGTCAGATCATCGCTCGCATAGTTGAGTTGAATTTCCTGGCTGAATTGCTCGTCATTATACTCAGCCGGCACATCAAAAATTGGCAGTGGAGTACTGTCGAAATCAATATTAGTCGGAGAGTCCCCCTCACGAGTAGCTGTGATGGACTTAAATGACCAGTAATCGTTTAAGGTCCAGTCAATCGTCAGGCTCATTCCCTCAAGCTCCACCTTGTTCCAGGTAGGTAAGCTACTGTACGAATCATACACACTGTCCGGAGATGGAGCGTTTGCGCCAGGTATAATACTATCAACTAGCCGGTATCCGCCTTTTGCATTGGAGTCATCGACTGTTTTGTCGTAGTTAAAACGGAGAAATAAATCATCACTTGCTTGATATTCGAGGGTCAGTCTTCCTGCAATAATGTCTTTGTTGTAATTCTCATCGTCCTGACCTGCTGGCACGCTGAGAAACTTACCAAAACCATCCCTTTGCAGTGATGCAACGGCCAGACCTAGATATAATTTATCTGTTAATGGAATTTGACCGCTGAGCTTGAGATCACGTTGCGAGGCGGTACCCACTGTTGCTTTCACAGAAAACTCAGAATCTCCGCTCATTCTTTTGGTGATGTATTTTACAGCACCACCAATGGTGTTTTTACCGTATAATGTTCCCTGCGGTCCCCGTAACACTTCAATACGTTCAACATCATACAAATCAAACACCGCTCCTTGCGGCCGTGCAACGTATACATCATCAATGTAAATACCTACACCGGGTTCGAATCCCCATACAGGATCCTGCTGACCAACGCCGCGAATAAAAGCGGTCAGCGTTGAGTTTGTACCTCGGCTCACCTGCAGCGTTGTATTAGGCGAAAATTGTTGAATTTCTGTTAAATTCTCGATGCCTTTTTCCAACAATTCAGCTTCACCCAAAGACGTAATTGCGACAGGTACTTCCTGTAAACTTTCAACTGTTCTTCGTGCTGTCACTTCAATTTTTTCTAATTTTCCTTTAGAAGCACCTTCGTCAGTGTCCTGCGCCAACGCCGTTTGAGCACCTATACAGGCCAGAGTCACAGCAGTGGCACATAAAGTGCGGGTGAAATTCAATTTGTTGCCAAATGTGTGTTTCATAATAGGGTGTCCCTTTTATTGTTTAATTAGTTTCATGTTGCTGAAGGGTGCGGTCGGGTTAACTGTAGAGTTTTTTAACATTTTCGTAACTAGTACCATCGTACTATGGGCAGATTTACGTTTGCAGGCCACACTTACGCCACTGGTGAAGATCTGCGGTCACAGATTTCAATCAAAGGAAGTAACGTTATGTTGAGTTTACTTGGTCTGGTTGGTGGACTGGGACTGCTTATTGTTCTCACAATTCGGGGCATGAACCTGTTCATTGCCGCGCCGTTGTGCGCGCTACTGGTCGCCCTAACCAATCAAATACCGGTCTTTACCGGTGAAATAAATTTTGTCGCCAGTTATATGAGCGGTTTTTCTGGCTTTATTTCCTCCTGGTTCTTTATGTTTTTGCTGGGCGCCATTTTTGGCAAACTCATGGAAGACTCCGGAGCCGCCGATGCTGTAGCGCGCTGGATCGTGGGCAAACTGGGGTTCAAGCATGCGGTCGTGGCTGTTGTGCTGGCGTGTGCCATTCTTACCTACGGCGGCGTCAGCCTGTTTGTTGTGGCGTTTTCGGTGTATCCCATGGCCCTGAGCCTGTTTAAAGATGCTAACCTGCCGCGCCGCTTTATTCCTGCGACCATGGCATTCGGCTCAGTGACCTTTACCATGACCTCGGCCGGTTCACCGGAAATCCAAAACTGGATCCCAATAAAGTATCTTGGCACATCCCCTTTTGCTGGCTGGGAAGTCAGCCTGGTAGTGGCCATATTCATGGCCAGTTTTGGATACTGGTGGTTAAAACGCATGATTGGTAAAGCCATTGCCAATGGTGAGCAGTTTGAAGCCCGTGCTGAAGACCCTAAAGTGCCGGTTCGCGACCTCCCCCACCCGCTGACAGGATTGATTCCTTTGGTAGTCGTGTTGGTGGTGAGCTTTTTACTGCACGACTCGTTATCACAACTGGCTCTGATCGTCGCTTTATCAGCTGGTGTCCTCACCCTGCTTATTATTAACTTTCAGTACTTTCATAATCTGGCTAAAGCGATTAACAGCGGCACTACCGGCGCACTCGTGGCTATTGGTAACACTGCAGCCGTTGTGGGTTTCGGGGCTATTGCCAAAAATACCGAAGCGTTTCAAACTACAGTGGAAATTATGGCGAATTTACCCGGTAACGAACTTATTGGTGCCGCGGTGGCGGTGAGCGTTATAGCTGGATTAACCGGTTCAGCGTCCGGCGGCCAGGTCATTGTATTGCCGCTTATAGGTCAGCATTATATTGACCGTGGTGTTGAACCGGATGAGTTGCATCGTATTGTGGCAATTTCCTCTGGCGCTCTGGACTCTTTACCTCATAATGGTTACGTTGTGACAACGATTCGGGCTATTTGTCATGAAACCCACAAGGCAGCATATGGCTCAGTGGCCGCACTGACAGTGGTGGTGCCCCTGATAGGGCTGGCAATGGCCATTGCCTTATTCAGTGTTTTTTAAAGGAGTGACTATGACACGGATTTTAGCACTTTGCTGTGTCTTGCTGCTGGCATTACCGGATCTTGCCGCAGGTAACGAGACCGCGACGCCGCTGCTGACTACCAAGCAACGCTTTAGTATGCCAGTTTACACTACCGTTGGCGGCCGAACCATAAAATCGCTACAGGTTGGCTGGGAAAGCTACGGTGAGCTCAATCAGTCCAAAGACAATGTAATATTAATTACGCACTACTTCTCGGCAAACTCCCATGCCGCCGGCAAATATCATCCCGATGACACTGCGCCCGGCTACTGGGATGCGCTCATTGGTCCGGGCAAAGCCATTGATACAAATAAATATTTTGTAATCAGTGTCGATAGCCTGGCTAATTTAAGCGCTAATGACCCCAATGTGATCACTACCGGACCGGCGAGCATTAATCCGGATACCGGCAAGCCCTATGGTTTGGATTTTCCTGTTGTGACCATTAAAGATTTTGTTAATGTGCAAAAGGCAGTATTGGAAAGTCTCGGCATCAGCAAGTTACACGCGGTTGTTGGTGCATCCATGGGCTCCATGCAGGCGCTTGAATGGGCTGCCAGTTACCCCGACTGGGTCCCGCGCATGATATCCGTAATCGGTGCTGGTCAGAGCGATGCCTGGACAACCGCTGCGCTGGAGCAATGGGCGATACCTATCCGGCTGGACAAGCACTGGCAGGACGGTAATTATTACGAAAGCGAAGCACCGATAGATGGGCTGGCCGCATCATTAATGCTGATTACTCAACAAGCGCTGCACCCTGCGTTTTTTAATCAACAGGGTGAAGCGCTGAATTACCACCCGCTTGAATCCGGCCCACTCAGTGATATACGCCAGTCACACAGTATTGTTAAGTGGCTCAGTGAACGGGCGCACAGTCGCGCCGCGCTGATGGATGCTAACCACTTATTGTATTTGGTACGCGCCTGTCAGCTGTTTTTAGCCGGCCATGGCGACGACTTAAACGCAAGCATGAAGGCCGTAAAAGCAAAATCCTTATTTTTACCGGCTGAGAACGACTTACTCCTCATGCCTTACATGGCTCAGGCAGCTCACGATGCGCTGTTAAACAATAATAAAGAAAGTGTTTATGATGAAATTAAAGGCAACTTTGGCCATCTTGATGGCGTTTTGAATATTCAGCAAAAAGCAGCCGACATCGAAGCATTTTTACAGAATTAACTACAAGGATACCCTGCAATGAAACAGACAGCTAAGCTCACTATTGCGACACTGGCATTGTTGGTAAACAGCGCACCGGCTGAAAGCGCCACCCCGTCGCTGCAACTTATTACCGACACTATAACTGTGTCGGGATTATCCTCTGGGGGTTACATGGCTACTCAGTTTCACCTTGCCAATAGCGATAAAGTAGTCGGTGCAGCGATGCTCGCTTCTGGCCCCTACTATTGTGCCCAGAATGATATCGCCATTGCCCTGGGCCAGTGTGTCAATAAGGTGGATACTCCGATTGACGTTGAGGCACTCACCGCTAAAGCACAGGAATGGGCAAAGACCGGTAAGATCCCGTCTCTGGAGAATCTGCGTGACGATAAAGTCTGGTTACTTCATGGCAGTGCAGATACACGGGTTAATTCGGCAGTATCCAATGCGCTGTATCAACAGTATAAGCAATGGATCCCTGATTCACAGCTCACCTATATAAACGATAAGCCTTTTGCCCATGTATTCCCCACAATGGACGAAGGCGGAAGCTGCCTGGAGTCTGCCGCGCCCTACATTGGTAAATGCGAATACGACGCTGCCGGCGAATTACTCACGGCCTTACTCGGTGAACTTAACGCTCCGGATGACGTAATAAAAGGCGAGGTGATTGCCTTTGATCAACACGCTATCGCTGGCGATAACGCCAGTACACTGGCTGAAGAAGGTTATGCATTTATTCCGGCGTCGTGCGCCGCAGGTGAACAGTGTCAGGTGCATGTCAGTTTTCATGGCTGCAATCAGTATGCCGATGCTGTCGATATGGCTTATGTAGAGCAAACCGGTCTGAATCGCTGGGCAGATGATAACAACCTGGTGGTTGTTTATCCGCAAACCCGTAAGTCACTAATTATGCCAATGAACCCACAAGGTTGCTGGGACTGGTGGGGTTATACCTCTGACGCTTACGTCACCAGTGAAGGGCCGCAAATAAAAGCGGTGAATGCCTTTATTGATTTTCTTGCCACATACTAAGGATTTTTTATATGGCTTCGTACAATGTATTTATTACCGGTGGTGCCAGCGGTATTGGCTTTGGTATTGCTGAGTTTCTCGCCACCCAGGGCCACACTATTTTAGTTGCCGACATCAACCCTGATGCCGCAACCGATGCCTGCAACACGCTTACAGAAAAAGGCTTTAAAGCAATACCCGTGGAAGTGGATGTAACCAATGCAGCTCAGGTAGCCGCTCTACCTGAACAGCTAAAAGACACGCCGGTAGACGTTTTAGTGAATAATGCCGGCATTCAGCATGTATCTAAAATCGAGGATTTCCCACCAGAGAAATGGCAAATGCTGATTAACATTATGTTAGTTGGCCCAGCGCTGCTTACTCAGGCGTTTTTACCCGGTATGCGCGAAAATAATTTTGGTCGAATAATTAACATAGGTTCAATTCACTCGGTTGTCGCATCGCCGTTTAAGTCGGCTTACGTCGCGGCCAAACACGGCCTGTTGGGTTTTGCTAAAACCATTGCGCTTGAAACCGGTGATACCAATGTAACCATTAACACTGTATGCCCGGCCTATGTAAAGACCCCTTTGGTAGAAAAGCAGATAGCGGCTCAGGCCAAAGAAAATGGTATTACCGAAGAAGAAGTCATCAATAAAATTATGCTGGAGCCTATGCCTAAAAAGTCGTTTATTAGCCTCGAAGAACTGGGCGAAACAACGGCCTTTTTAATGAGTAACGGGGCACGCAACATCACCGGTCAGACAATGATTCTGGATGGCGGCTGGACAGCAAGATAAGCTTGCTATTGGCCATTTACAGCAAAAGCCGGCGAGAATCAAAGACCCGGCTTTATTTTGTTAATCCCCGCTTTATTTTGCCAATTAGAGTATGGTAATGTCGCTGCAGGAAGTGGGGATACTAAAACATGCCATACAACACCGTTGGATTAATCGGTAAAGCTGCCCACGAGGGCGCCCATGCAAGCCTCAATGCGTTAGCGGATTACTTACGCGCCAAACAATGCACTATATTGGTTGAAGAAAACGTTGCCCAGGAAATGGATTGCGACGACTTTACCGTGTGTGATCTGGTAACGATTGGAAAACAAGCCGATTTAGCCGTTGTGGTAGGTGGCGATGGCAACATGCTCGGCGCAGCCAGAGTACTCTCCCGGTTTAACATTCACGTTGTCGGCGTGAACCGCGGTAACCTGGGCTTTTTAACCGATATTCACCCTGACGAAGTTGTGCAACAAATGGATCTCATTTATAACGGTGAAACCATGGTTGAACAACGCTTCTTACTGGAAGTGGAAGTTTACCGCCACGAGCAACTAAAAAGTAATAACTCAGCGGTAAACGAAGTCGTGCTACATCACGGCAAAGTGGCACACATGACCGAGTTTGAAGTCTTCATTGATGGCCAGTTTGTATTTAGCCAGCGCTCAGATGGTTTAATTGTGGCCACGCCAACCGGTTCAACGGCCTACTCGCTGTCTGGTGGCGGCCCCATTTTAATGCCGCATTTAGACGCACTGACTTTGGTTCCTATGTTTCCTCATACACTGAGTAGCCGGCCTATAGTGGTTGATGCCAACAGCACCATCTCCATGCGCGTATCAAAAGTCAATTCTGATAGCGTGCAGGTAAGTTGCGACAGCCATATTGTATTACCCGTGCTGCCTGGCGACGAAATTAGAGTAAGCAAGAGCAATGACCGTTTGTCACTGGTGCATCCGGCCGACTATAGTTACTTTAATGTGCTGCGTAAAAAGCTCGGCTGGGGCAGCAAGCTGTTTTAAGGCTCGCCTGTTTCCATTCACATTGGTTACCCAACATTTCCTGTATAATTGTTATGCCCTGCACTCAACTGATTCTGCATTGTGTACCAACAGGCGGGCATAGATGCCAGAACGCCAACTCGCGCTCGCGGTGCCACTGGTAATGTTCATGAAAGTAAACTAAATGTACTTACCGCGTACTGTGAACACTCAACAAAAACTGGATCAGCTAAACGCAAAAAACGCAGGTTAAACTTGTTGCGATGGCAAAAAATGAAGCCGCTTTACTCAAGCGGCTTTTACGCAGAGTGACACTTAAAGAAGTACACCAGGCTTATCAACAATTTATGGCTAACCATCCGTGACAATAAGTAAGCTTAGTGACAAGTGCTTATTATTGCAGCGCGACTTAAGTTGCCTTTGTATTGTTCCTTTGCCGCCACAACAGCATTAACATTAACACCATATTGATGACGTAAAGACTTCCGCCACTTTTGTTGCGCATTACTGTTACGCTGGTCTGCGCCACCGGGCTGTTGAGTTCACCATCAGACACGGTGACATCAAACTGCATAGTTAGGTCATGGCTGGTCGGGGGGGCCGTAAAAGTTATTTGATTCCCCTGCTGTACAAAATTCACAATCAAACCCGAGGTTTGCTGCCAGTCATATTGCAAAGACGTACTGTCTACATCATCAGCCTCAGCAACTAAGGTGACTTGCTCGCCTTGTTTTACGCTGTAGTGGGGTTGAACAGAGACTTGCGGGGCGTCATTGACCGGGGTAACGCTAATGCTGACTGGGGTAGAGACTGAGTACTGGCCAAACGTATTCGCCGCTCTGTACTCCAGCGTATCTGAGCCATGGTAGTCACTGTCTGGCGTATACAGAATTTCCCCGGCAGCAATCGACGCACTCCCATGCTCCGGAGCTTGGGTGATTTCTAGGCTGGCGGCGTTAAAGTCATCTTGTGGTGATACCACAACCAGCCGTGAAGTTTGATAGCTTGTTCCCGCTAATAAATCGGCATTAAACGCGAAGGCGAGCGCACCGGTGTCGTTGTTTAACACATCAATATTAACGCTGGCATCTTCATTCAGGGCAACTTGATCAGGTAACGTTGTTTGCTGGTTATTTGCCAGCCTGACGTCAAATTCAATAGCTGCCTCGCCCGTGGGCTCGGTCTCCAGTTTTAAGCTATAGCTTTGTTGCGCGATGGGTACCGGTAATGGCGTGCCCTGGCCGTTAAAATAGTAGTTTATGCCAACCAGTCCCTCCAGATTCTCAGCACCGATGGCCAGACCTTGTGGCAAATAGGGAATGGTTAAGTAGTTAAACCATATGTTGTCAGTGGTTTCTTCAATAATCAGTTGAAAACTGAATGTGTCATTGTGTTCTTCGCCGTCATCTCCTGTTCCGTAAACAGATAGTGAATCCCATTCAACAATTAAATAACGACTGCCGTTGATGTTGCGCACAGTTGCTCTTAAGCGCGCGCCACCTTCGTCAGCATTGAATTGCCCATAGTTACCCCAGAATGGCGCAATAATATTGTTTAATTCATCCTGGAGAGGAAAAGGTTGGGGAAGATTCATTACGTACGGATTAACCGGTAAACTTCCGGGCATGACGAAACCGTTGCTGGATATCGTCAGTGTAGAATATGACTGCCCATTATAGTTAAAGTCAAAATCGACGACATGACTAAAGTTATAGCAATTGGACGTACATTCAATAGCGGGAATATCTAACGAGGCTAAAGAGATATCTGTCCATGGCGCAACGGGCGTAAGTTGCATGGCGCCTGGCTGCAAGACACCAGACCAATTCAGTGTTCTGGTGGCGGCGTCAAACAGCAGTTGTTCAGTCTGGCCCCGGTTAACTGATGCAAACTGGCTATCCTCGACAAACGTAACGTTGTCGGGTAATGAAATCGTGAGCTGTGGCGCCTGAGTAAAGTCAAAATTTCGCACTACTGTGCTGATGTGAATGTTGGCATCAGCAGCAACATTGGCTGCCATGGTTGACAAGGCTGTCTTATCACTGTTGTTGTTGGCAAATACGGCAATCGGCAGATGTTGAGCAGCATAAGTGGGATGACTGAGTACAACCTCACCAAACACCCACACACCGGCTTCAACCAGTGTTGTGTTTATTTCGATATTCAGTTGTGCAGAATCATTAGCCTCGCCTTTGCCACCGAGCGTGATCATGTTGCTGTCGCCAATGATTGCGCGCGCAGCTGGATGCGCTAACTGCACGTCAACAAACCAGCTCTCTTCAGTGTCGGACTGATTATGCATGACATTGTCAAAATAACACCGGCCAATACACGCCGCATTCGCATAGGAAGGTTTTGCGAAAGTAAGTTTAGCATTTATTGCGGCTTGGAGTTGAACACGCCCTGCCCCAACCTCGAATGGTGTTGCAGTAGCGCCACGAAAATTAACCTGCTCAAACGCAGTTGAGGTAAGCGCGGTCTTAATGTCTGTCGTTGTCCACTCTGGATGAGCTTGCTTTAGCAGCGCCGCTGCTCCTGCGATGTGGGGAGATGACATACTGGTACCAGAAATAAGCGTAAACACGGGCGTATCCTCTGCTGGCAGAGAGGGATCGAAAGGATTAAACGGGTTAAATGGATCCAATGGGCCAGGGCCTGCGTTAACCTCAGGCGCAGACGCAGAAAGTATGTTGGTGCCAGGTGCGGCGAGATCGGGTTTTAATACATTGGGGTTAGCATTCGGCCCCGTAGAACTGGAACTATTTAACGTATCGGTGAAAAGCGGATCGACAATTCGACTTAACTGCGGTGCTATCTCAATCACTGTGTCACCCGCATGCGCTTTCTCAAACAAGGCCAGGCCGGTAGCGCGTGATACCCCCAACACAGGGATGGGATAATCGAGATCGTAAGGCGTAAAGGGCCCTTTGCTTTGCGTGTCGGGTACGTTACTTTGATATAAGATAGCGACTTGCCCGCCAGCCAGCATCACATTGTGAGCCACGGTTGCCATATCACAGTTCGAGCGGAAATCCACCAGCACTGCGGCGTTGTCGAAAGTTTCACTAGCAAAGGGGTAACTACAACCATCGCTCATTTGAGCACCAAACTCACTAAAGGTGCGCAGTGTCATGGGCTGCGTTTCGCCCAGACTTGTGTTTTTCCCCTGAACCGCGACAAAGGTTTCACCATCAACCCTTAGTTCATGACCAAAAAAACGGCCATGCATGGTGTTAGCGACCGTGATGCCAGACTCAATGCAGCCGGGGCAATTTATACTGCCCTGGTAGACGCCACCGGTATTGCCCGCAGAGTTTACTATAGTGATACCCAGGGCCTCAGCATTTGCGAAAGCCTCAGCATAAACAGACGATTCGGGGCTTTCGCCGGCATAGGCTCCCCACGAATTATTAATAACATCTGCGCCATCATTAACGGCATGTTCCAGTGCTTCCAGTAGCATGCTGTCTGTGCCAAATGTGCTTCCCTGACTGGAATAGAGGGCTTTGTAAATCATCAGGTAACTGCCCGGGGCCACGCCTGATAGCGTCGTCGGAATGCCCTCGTACTCAATATTGACCGGATTACCGGCAGCAATACCCGCAACATGACTGCCATGACGGTTGAGTCCCAGTGGGCTCATGTATTCATTGCTATCTAATCCGAAGATATTGTGTGTCCTGGGATCTACCCAGCGCGCTACTATGATTTTGTTGTTACAAAAGCTGGCATCGCCATCTGCTGCCCGGCAGTAATCCGGGTTTTCGGCTAAATAGGTATTAGATGCCAAATCGGGTGCTGTAAACCCATCGTCAAAGAACATCGGGTTTTCGTTCCTGATCCCCGAATCGATAATCGCAATTTTAATTCCTTTACCGGCCTCACTTTGACCACCGACGACCTCCCATGCCGCTGCGGTGTTGATCAGGTTATGACTGGCATCAAGGGTCACATATCTGAGGTGGTCTTTGAATATCTTTTTTACCTCCGGATGTTGTTTCAGGACTTGTATTTCATCGGCCGAAGCGACGATGGCAAAACCGTTTAAAAGTGACTGAAACTGATGATGAACTTTGATGGAAGGAGCGGCCTGGCGAAGCGCGGAGATCACTGCATTCTGCTTGGTAACTAATTCATTGCGGTACTGTGTCGCTTTTATTGAGAGAAGATTAGGTTTAGAAGCGACACTCAAGGTGTTTTGAGCGTTGGTTGCAGATTGCGCCTCTGCTATATAGCCACTTAACGTTTTATCATGCAGTTGCACAATATACCGTTGCGTGTGATCTGACGTTGACCGACTGGCCGTTGGCGCAGCCATTATCATTGTCGACGCTAACAAGCTGGTGATTAATAGCAGTATTGAGGCAACACTTTTATGTCTTTTTATTGTCAGCTTACCTATCGATACTTGACCATTCACTTTCAACATCCTCTTTCAAAAATAACATTATGGTTAATAAGTAACCGATACTACGAGACTCAACAGCCACAAACTCATGTAATTCGTTAAAGGTTGTAATTAATTGTAATCAAGGGGAAATTGCAGGAGTTTTTAGTTGTTACGCAGTTAGCTGGCACTCCTCAGCCAACAGAGCGCGGGGGGTAATATCAGTAGCGATAGCAGAATGTTTACCTAAAAAATAAATTCGATGGCTAACACAATGCAGTGCAATTCGATTTAATCGTCTGCTCGTGCGTGTTGTTTAATCCAGTCCGAGATGGTCTGCATGAACCCTGACACAAACCGTTTGTCTCACTCACTATATTCTGCTCTATGACCAGAAATGGCGGGCTGAAAGTGATGGTTGGCATTATTGAAAGTAGCAAATGTGTATTCAAGTCCGGCCCGTAGTAAGGCTTTCTCCATAGCGTCTTTGTTTTGCTGAATGGTAACTTGCAGATCCTTACCACCAAACAGTCCCAGGACAGGTTGAGTTAAGGTCTGTAAATCATTGGCCGGATCATGATAGAGAAACGATGTCAGTGACGGTAAAGCGTAAACGATACCGTATTCCCGGGCTTGTTGTGCGGCAAGCTTTTGCAGATCAGCGCCACTCATGTTGCGGTGTCTCGATGAGGCCGAGAGTATTTCAAACATGGTTTCCTCGAACCTGACGAGTTCCCTGGCCAGCGACTCATTCTTTTTAATTGCCCACATCAAACGGTTATGCACTGAAACGCCGCGCTCAATTAACGCTTTATCAAGCTGCAATTGGGTATATTCCTGCCTTACCTGATAAAGCACAATATCAATTAGTGGTCGTGCAGGCGCCGCCATCAGAATGACACTGTCTACATCACGCCGCAATGCCGCGACATGGGCTGCAACAATGCCTCCCTGACTATGCCCGAGTAAAATGAAGCGATTAAATCGACTGACATCATGTTCACGGAAGTAGTCTAAAATATTGATCACATCGCTTGTGTGATCGGCAAGTGTGCTTCTGGCAAAATCTCCTGTGCTTCCACCCACACCACGATCGTCATATCGAAAACTGGGTATCCCTCGCTCTGACAACTGTTTTGCCAGAGAAAAAAACACACTGAAACCATCAAGTGTTTCATCTCTGTCCTGAGGTCCACTGCCTGATAGCATTATCACCAGGGTATCCGTAACTGGTGTTTGGGCCAGCCTAAGCGTGCCTGCTATCGTGATTTTATCATTTTTAATAGTGTATTCGAGATTGCTACCGCCGGCTGGCAACGCAAATGACATACCCGCATACACAAACAAGACGGCGCTCAATTGAGCCGCTGCAAAGCTTTTTAAATGCTTCATAAATAACCGATATCCTTCTGCACGCAGCCACCTTGTTCGCGTGTTCTATTACTCAATGCTGGTGTAATGGAATACGCATAAGTTAAAAGAGGCTTGCTGAAAGCAGGCATAAATGCGCTTGACACTGTCACTTTTAGCGCCAGGAAATATCATCTCGTCCTTAAGCGGAAATACACAATTTGCAGGGCATAGTCCACCAATTGCCCTAAAACCAGACTGAACAGACAACTGTAAAATAACAGAGTCCCATCACTGAGGTATAAGTAGAGTATCAACGAGCCTACTACCCCCAGGGCTAACACCACACCCGCAGTAGCCTGGGCTTTGACAACAATGCTTTTATCCTGTGCACTTGCTTGTTGCTCAGCCTGATTAACATTCGCGACAGACAACACAACTTGCCCAACCACACTCACAACAATCAAGCTTACCGTCAGCTTAACGAATACCGGCATTACCGGCAGAAACTGTTGATCCACCACCAGGTTTTGTAAAACCCCAAATGCAATATAGCCACCAATAACAAGGGTTATTGTCAACATTAACCACGCTGATTTTTCACGAAACACCATTTTTTATCTCCTGTATATTATTAACTTAGCTAATACATCTCACACTCTGATTTTTACGTCCGTAAAACCTATGGCCTGGCAGAATAAAACCAGCTGACGTTTGCCCTGATACATCTTTAAGGCATGCTCATGCCTAAGAGCAGACTGCGAGTTATTACCCTGACAAACAGAATGTGGAGATAATGTCGCGATAAACTGAATATCGCTGTAAAAATGAAACGCTTTATTATTTAAAAATTTTCAGGAACTGCGCCAAACAGCCCTGCGTCTTTTCGTGCAATGGTGTGTGCCATAGCGCGAGAGTCTGCAGCCACTAAGGGCCCTTGCTGTACAAAGGGCTCTTCCAATGGTTTTCCCGATAACACAACAAAATGACTTTCCCTGAGTCCGATATTAATGATCCTGACCTGTATGTCTCTAGCTGCTGCAGGCAGAGAAACCGAAGTGCCTTTTTTTAGCACCATCACTGATGCGCCAAATTCCAGTTGCAAAGTGCCAGACACCGCATATATCCAGGCACCTTCGCCCTCATCAATTACAAATTCAAAATGCTTGGTCAGGCTTAAGAAGCCGTCAAGAATGGTGAGTGGTGTTGAAGGCGACGGTACCGCTTGTACGCCATTGCTGGCGCCAAGCAGAACACGCACCCGCACGCCAGGCTCGCAGATCAACGGGACATCTTCCGCTTTGTAGTGCAATGAGAAAGGCTCATCATTTTTATGTTTGTTTGGCATGTTCACGAAGATTTGAAGGCCATGAATAGTGGCGTTTTCACGTGGCTCTTCATCGTGAAACACACCGCTGCCCGCTTTCAACCAATACAGATCACCGGGGGCCAGATCAAAGTCATTGCCCAGTGAGTCGCGATTATGAAATTTACCGACTGAATCCTCAAAAATGATCGATACAGCAGATAATCCGGCATGCGGATGAGCGCCAAAAGTGGGGCCGGTCATCGTATAATGATCAACCATAATTAACGGGTCAAAACCAGCCTCAAAGTCGGTATGTCTGAACGCCAGCGCGTTAAATGATTTACCTACACTAAACGGGCTTCCTGCAACTTTGTAGCTCGGTTGGTTAACACGTTGTTGCCTGGTTTCTGATGTTGATTGGATTACAGTCATGACTCGCCGCCTTTTTTGTTAAGATGGCTAAATAGTAGAGCTCATTGACGTGCAGTGAAACGCCTAAAATTTGAACACAGCGTTTTAAAAATGGAACGCTTGCGGGGTTGGACAAGGACAAATGATCGATATCAACGACTATTTCTATTTTGTTAAGGTGGTAGAACACCAGGGCTATTCCAGTGCAGCAAAAGCCCTTAACATTTCTAAATCAAGAATTAGCCGGCATGTTGTAAAGCTGGAAGAAAGGCTGGGCCAACGGTTACTGCAAAGAACGTCCAGGTATTTTAATACCACTGAGGCGGGTAACGCATTTTATATTGAAGCCAGAAAAGTGATTGACGCCATGGAAGTTGCCGAGAACTCGGTATTGGCAACAAGCGATTCACTCACAGGCACGGTTGCGTTGAGCAGCTCGGTCGGCGTGGCCAATTTTCTTCTCAGGGACTTGATTATTGGTTTTCGCGAAAAACACCCGGAAGTTGTTATCAGACAGAATGTCTCCAATGACTATATGGACATCATCCCCGCAGGCCTGGACATGGTGGTAAGAGGCCACATCACAACATTACCCGACTCAAGTTTGATACAAAAGAAGATGGCCAGGGTCGAATGGCAGCTGTTTGCCAGCCCGTTATTTTTAGCAAATTTGAGTAAAGACATAGTTACGCCTGACGATTTACCTGGTGTTCGGGCATTAGGCTTTGGCTGGCAATCAACAGCGACCACCTGGACATTACAACACCAGTTGGGTGAGCAAATTACCGTTTCCTGCCAACCAGGCTTGTGCTCAGACGACATGTGGACACTTAAACACTCTTGTGCAGCAGGTGGTGGTATTGTGTCACTGCCTTCCTATGTATGTCGTGAAGACGTTGCAAACGGTTCTCTGGTAAGAGTACTACCGGAATGGATCACCGCCAATGCACAGTTATCAATTTTACTGCCATCGCGCTCAGGTGTATCAAAGGCTACTAAAGCACTGGCAAACTACTTGTGTGACAACGCCCAACAGCTCATTTGAGAGAGTCCCGACTGATATGAGCTATTGACCATTGGCGTACAAATTCAATCTGTGGCAGTACGGCTTAATCGCGGAATAGTCTTATGTCTCCTGCAATAAAGTTATTGATACAACAAATTCATCGTTGCCGGTGTTAACCGTTACCTGCCAACCGTACTGGTCACATATGCGTTTAACCAGGTGCAATCCCTGCCCTAACCCCTGACTGCTTTTTGCTTTAACCTTAGGCGCCAGTACATCGCCTGGCGGCGTGGCCACTGCCGGATTTTTAAAGTGGAGTTGATGCCCAGTAAGACTAATCTGCATGGCCACGACACTGGCATGACTGACAACATTATTGATAAGGTTATTCAGCAACATGTGCAATAGATTTTTGTTACAGCCGACACGGTATGCTGGGGGTATATTGATCTCCAATTCGACATTCTCCACCCTCGATAAGGCAAAATGGTTAATAATGCAGTGCTCTACTTCCTGCAGTAACGACAGCGACTCCCGTTGCATTGACTCTTCTCTGGACAGCGCCAGCAATACCCCCACCGATTGTTCAATTTCCAAAACAGCTGAACGGATCCGATGAATAGAATCTGTGGTTAATGGCTCCATGGAATTCACACGCCCGAAGATCATTTTCAATGTAGCAACGGGAGTTCGAAGCTCATGACTAATATCGCGGGAAAAGTCCGACTCTCTCTGCAAGGCCGCATGTAAACGGTTAAAACTATTGCTGATCGTATAAGCCAGATAACCGATTTCATTTTCAGCAAATACCGTATCGAACTGCAACGGTTTTGCGTCTTCATTGCGAGCTACTGCTTCGGTAATTTGTTGTAGGGGTGTAACCACACTACGAGCGAGATAACGCGCTAAAACCCAAGCACACAGCACAACAACTAACAGAACAAACAGGATCCAGGGAATGAGCTTGGGCAAAAATACTTTTGAAATCTCGTAAGAAGAGACATTCGCAGCAAGTAATACACGGCCGCTACCCAGTTGCACTTCCCTGATATGCATTGTGCCACCGTTACTGAGAGGAAATTCAATACGGTCGGGGGATTCCTGCCTGAGCCGCTGCACGTGTTCTGGCAGTGTATCCCAGCCAGAGTACAAAGACATAAAAGGAATTCGCGGGCTTATCCGCTCGCCGGTTTCGCTAAACGTTTGCTCAATGTAACGCGCTTCTTCTGTGACCATACGGTTGAATATATTGTCTTCAACCACCCAGGCATAAACGATGAGTAAGCCAATAAAAAACGTCGATATGGCTATGCTAAAACTAATCACCAACCAGCGTATTTTACGTTTAACAGACGTTTTAATGATCATGTTACACCGACAACCTAAAGCCGACGCCATGGATGGTTTTAAGCATTTCTGTAGCGAATGGTTTATCTAATGCTTGTCTCAATGTATAAATATGTGAGCGAAGCGCATCGGTATCGGGAAAATCATTGCCCCATACCTGATGGATAATTTCCTGCCTGCTCACCGCGTTGGGATACGCCTTTACGAGCAACGCTAAAATAGTAAAACTGGTACTGCTTAGTTTCAAATCCTGACCATTCCGCTTAGCGACTTGTTGTTTAACGTTAACGCTCAACTCACCAATAGTGATATCCTGCGACTGGTGTAATTGTTGCCGACGGGTGAGTGCTTTGCACCTGAGTAAGAGTTCGTGTTGATCGAAGGGCTTGGTCAGATAGTCATCGGCTCCGGCATCAAAACCGACAGTTTTGTCTTCAATACTATCCCTCGCAGTCATCATTAAAACCGGCGGTGGCGGGTCGATGCTCTCCTTAATATACTGACAAACAGAGATACCGTCGGTATCAGGCAACATTAAATCCAGTACAACAACATCATAACGATGGTCGGATAACAAGGTTAACGCCTGTTTTCCTGTTTCCGCGTAATCGGCATCCAAGCCCTGGCTTTCCAGAAAATCATAGATTTCTGTGGCAAGTGCGCGGGTATCCTCCACCAGCAATACACGGGTATGCTTATTCATTGGCATAGTAAGTACTCATTTTAGCGTTGCAGCAATTCAGCATGTTCCAGAGCCGCCAGCATGTCGGCATCTTCACCCGCTTGTATTTGCCCTGTTGTTGCTGTCACGGTGATATCGGGTACTACACCCCTTACCCGCAAATCACCACTGGGCCTGACCAGCAATCGTGTCGCCACATATGCCCGCAACTCAGAGTTCGGCAAATTAAACAGATTCCCCTGTGCAGTTTGATTAGCATAACCACCTGTTTCACGCCCGACAAGGGTGGCCATGGCGTTATCTTGCACTGCTGTAGCAAATACAATGGCTGATGAGTAACTTACCGGGCTGATCAATACATAAGCATTGCCGTTAAAACGTTGCGCAGAATCTATAGGAGTCTGCCATTCATTCCACTCTTCTTTTAGCACGTCCCCCTTATTACCCCGGTAGTTGAACAGCCCCCGGTTATCGGTATTTAACCGTTCCTGCAGCGAAGAAATCATGCGAAAAGGCGCCAACGCGAGATGGCGCGCCAGATAAGTCGCAGTGTCTGTGTTTCCCCCTGTATTGTCACGAATATCAATAATCAGGTTGTGTACGTTCTGCTGATTAATTGTGCGGAAGGTGTCGTCAATAAATGACTCAAACCAGTCCGGGGAGACATCGAACGTTGCCACTTTTAAATAACCGGTATGGTTATTCAAGCGATAATACACAAAATCGTCGTTTGCGGCGTCAGGCAGCGGGTTCACCGGTTGCCAGTTTTGCCCGCCGTTTATGTAAACCAGTTGCTCCTCGCCCTCAACACTGACCACAAGCCTGAATTGCTCTTTGAGACCAAAAACGGCCCATAACATTATTGGAAACCGCGCAGCCACAGTATGTTGACGCAGTATTTCGGTCTCTCCCCCTACAAACTGCTGGGCGTGGCTAAAGATATCTTCGATTGCAATATTATTGATACTAACCAGACGGCTGCCTTTAGGCAGCGTCGTGTCGTTATATCGATATTCATTTTTAAGACATACTCTGTCAGCAAATACCTCTAGCG
>JABXHM010000081.1 GCA_013373625.1 Alteromonadaceae bacterium
CCGGATCTGATCGCAGAAAAACTCGGCATCAGTTCTGCCACCTGGCCTATATTTGGCATTGTATGGCCTTCGGGTATTGTGCTTGCCCACTTTATGAATAACTACGATACCCAGGCGAAACGGATCCTGGAAGTTGGCTGCGGTATGGCATTATCGAGCCTGTTACTGAATAAAAAACAGGTTGATATCACCGCCACCGACTACCACCCCGAAGTAGAGGGGTTTTTAGCGCGCAATGTGGCGCTTAATGGCGACGCAGAAATACCGTTTGAGCAAACTGACTGGGCCAGTAATAACGACTCGCTGGGCAAGTTCGATATTATTATTGGCAGTGACTTACTGTATGAAGATGAGCACATTGAATTGCTCGGCAACTTTATTGAAAATCATGCTAATCCGGCCTGCGAAGTCGTAATTGTAGATCCCGGCAGAGGCCGTAAAAGCAAATTATCGCGGTTTATGGAAAGCCATGGTTTTACGTCCACACACTGTAAACCTGATGGCATTGACTATCTGGCTGTGCCCTTTAAAGGGTATGTACTGCAGTTTAAACGTTAAACTGCATAGCAAAGGTTGTTCACGACATCTGCGATAACGCGAGTAAATATCCATACGGTAATTCACATACTCATTTAAAACACGTATAAAAGAGGGACTTCCATTTTAGCCGAAGGACTTATCTGCAATGCGGTTTGTACGTAAAACAATGCTGTTATTACTTCTGTGTTTTGTGAGTTTTTTAAACCTCGCAGCATCTTTTAATTTTGAAGCCGGACCGGTGTTTTCAGACTATGGTAAACATGCGTCTGTACCCGGTATCAAGTTTGATAAATCAGCCAAATTTAAAGTTGCTTTTGACGTCGCCAGTGGCACTGATGCCGGCACCATCAACCGTAAATTTGATAGCCTCGCCAGATTTACTAATATGCACGTGGCTAATGGTGTTCCGCTGCAAAATATCCAGCTCGCACTGGTGGTACACGGTCAGGCAACGCTGGATATACTCAACAACACCGCCTACCAAAACAGAAAAAACGCGACTAACCAGAACATTCCTTTGCTGCAAGCTCTTATGCAAAACGGTGTACGGGTTATCGTATGTGGGCAGTCAGCCGCCGCACATAAAGTAACGCCGGATATGTTAACAGAGGGAAGCGAAGTCGCACTTTCGGCGATGACAGCGCACGCGCTTTTACAGCAAGACGGTTACACACTTAACCCGTTTTAATGTTACGGGCGAGTTTGACTCGCCTGCTTCACAGCGCGTTACGTCAGGGAAGTTAATCAAACAGCGCGCCTGCGCGCGCATTTCACCCGGTAAATTTCGTGTTATTTCAGCATTGCCAGCCACATTTCTTTTAAGCTGGGCTCTTTGCCGTACATATTCATTCCCATCTTAAAAATTCGCGCTGCACAAATTCGCAGGTAGTAATAACACCCCACACTCAACAATAACGACACCAGTGGTTGCCACACTGGCAGATCAACTAACGACATACGCACCGGCATGACCGCAAAAGCGGTTATAGGTAAGTAACTGAGCACCACGCTGAGCAGGCTGTTAGGAGTATCCATAATAAAAAATGCAATGGCGATAGGAGCAATCGGGAGCATCATTAAAGCACTTTTACTGCTGTGATTAGGATCATCGATACCCGCCGCAATCGCCGCCATAAACGCCGCGCAAATAGCTAAGCCTGCAATCGCAAACGCCATAAACCAGGGCAGCATCGACCAGTTGATAAAGTCTAAACGCAGTGCCTGCTGTTTAATAACAACGGTAAAAAACAGAATCGATAGCACAATAGACAATAACGTGCCGAGCATAGTTTTAAGTGCCAGCAGAATTTGACCGGTTAACTTACCATCAATCCACGTTTGCGGTGTCATGGTGGCCATCAGTTGCTCGGTTACCCGGTTTTGCTTTTCGCCGGTAATGCTCACAAAGAGCTGGCCAAACACCCCAAACATGGCAACAAACAGCAGGATCAACACACCAAATGCGGTAAAGGTCTGGCTTTTATCTGCATGGTTTTTTAACAGATCATCAAGGATTTTGTGCTCTACATCTATGGTTTTAGTTAAACTCTCCCGTTGCACCGCTGTTAGGTTCAGGCTATCAAGCTGAGCCTGCTTAAGGGCAGATTTTAACTGTGCAATAAGCGTTTGTTGCCAGGCATCTTTGTCGGCGCTGGTTAACGTATATTGTTCGATGCTCGCGTCGAAATGTAACACGGCATCATAGTCACTCTTGCCTTCCAGCGAGTCAACGATGGCCTCGGTATTGTCAACCAGCACAAACTCAAAGGCGGCATCAATTTGCTCGCTGTAGGCTAACTCTGTATTCGTCGCAATGCGATACTGCTCAGCGAGTTCACTGTTATTGGTGGCAAAAAAGTAAATCACTGCGGCCAGTACCAGCATCACAAGCTTAGAAATTATTTCTTGTTTTAGCTTAAAAAAGTGCAGGAACTCCCATTTGGCAACTGTCCATATCTGGCCGCGTGTAGATGATGTAATCTTTTTCATGATGCAACTCCGTGCTTAACCCGTGCGTTATGTTCATCTACGGCTTGTAAATAGATCGCATGCAGCGACTTGGTCTGATTTTTAAGTTCGCGAACATCACCAATTTGCATGAGCAATGGTAGTAAATGATTCAGCCCCTGCGTTTCACTGAGCGTGACAGACAGCCGAGTTGGGGTTTGCTGTTCACACTGATAATCACTGCTCAGCACCGGCAAATCGTCGGGCTCAACAGGCTGCGCGAAAGTGACATCAATAATGTTGCTGTTGTAGGCGTTAAAGATATCCTCTAACTTGCCGTACAACACACTTTGCCCTTTATTGAGCAACAACACTCTGTCGGCCAGCTTTTCCACCATCGCCATTTGATGCGCGCTGAGTAACACCGTCATGCCTTGCTGCTTTAACTCAGCAAGAAACTGCACTACCAGTTCCTGATTAATGGGATCAAGGCCCGAAAACGGCTCATCTAATATCACCCACTTTGGCTTATGCAAAATCGCTGTAATTAACTGCACTTTTTGCTGGTTGCCTTTTGAAAGCGACTTTAGCGGCTCGTTTATGCGGTCAGTCAGGCTGAATTTGTCCAGCCAGTACTGGCAACGCTCGTCAAATTCACTGTGGCTCACGCCATGCAACTGAGCAAAAAACTGCAGGTTTTGTTTAAGTGTTTTCTCCGGATACAGGCCTCTGTCTTCAGGAAGGTAGCCGAGTAAATGTGACGGGATCGCCGCATAGCAGTCAGCATTGTCCCGCAGCTCAATAGAGCCACTATCAGGATAGGTAAAACCCACCAGCATTTTAACTAACGAGGATTTACCCGCGCCATTAGGCCCGAGCAAGGCAAAAATCTCGCCCGGCTGCACATCAAACGACAGTTGGTTTACCGCAGTCACCTTGTTGTAGTGCTTTTCTAAGTTTTTAATAACTAACGACATGTGTTCCCTACACTTCTTTTGTTATGGAATGGGCCAACCCCTACCCGCAGAGCAATATTGTTCTGAACGTAATTGGTTTATAAGATACCCCGTTTACTCAATACTTGCGTTAACAATGTGTTGTACACAGTCAAACACCTGATTTCTAAACCATTGATGCTCGTAATCATCCCGAAATTTCACATGCCAGGCACACAATATCTCTGCCGGAGGTAATGAGTCTGGTAAGCGAAGTTGCGCCATGTTTAGCATTTCGTGCAAAGGCTGAGCAATAATGCCCGGCATGGTTGCGATACCGTTTGACGCCTGCGCACTTAATGCCGCCGAAAAAAAGCTCGGTACCATATACTGATCGCCCCGGTGCAAGCCAAACCCTGCCAGCGATGCATTAAGCTCCTGGCTGAACTCTGACTGTATGGTGGCTAAAATATGCGGGTATGCCATTAGCGACTGCTCGGTAACGGGCATTGTTAACAAAGGGTGCTTGTTAGCAACTACGCCAACTAAAGGTACTTCGGCGAGCTTTTTAACCACAGTTTCTGGTGGAAACTCACGGCGGCCGCTGAGCTCAAGATCAACATCGTCAGCACGGAAATCGCCACGCGGTGATTCACCAATAAAATGAACGCCTGTTTGGGGTGCGTGTTGCTGTAACAGAGGTATTAGCATACGACTAACAATACCCGCCAGGGTACCATCACAGCGAATTTTAAAGATCCTGTGACTTACCGCCATGTCTGGTTTGGGCTGGCGGGTGGTGAGCCCTTCGGTGAGGGCGAGAATGACCTTGAGCTCGGCGCGCAGGGTTTCTGCTTTGGGCGTTCTGACCAGGCGTTGCCCGGAGCGAACTAACAACTGATCATGAAAAGTTTCACGCAATTTTGCCAGTGCCCGGCTTACCGTTGGAGAACTCAGCGACAGCACCTGAGCCGTTTTCGCCACGCTCTGCGTATTTAATAATACATCCAGTATGGGCAGCAGATTCAGGTCAATGCGGGCTAGCTGAGCGCTTCTTGATTTCATTATTTAAAATAATTAGTTTTAATAATTTCAATTTTAGCAATTAGATACTTCAATTAACATATTGTTCTTACCAATAATCAAGGAACTGCAATGAGAATAGACTTCCTATTATGCCTGATGGTTGTCGCCATGCTGGTTAGCCGGCCAGTTGCCAGCCGCGAAGAGCAGCCACTGTCACCCGAAGCGCAGCAAATTATTCAACACTACAATATGCAACATATTCCCCATGAAGGGCCGTGGTTTGTTCAATCAGCCAAAAGTAATGAACAAATAAAAGGGCCCATTGCAGCGCGTTACAAAGGCCCCCGCTATGCTTACACAGCAATTTTATCGCTAATGACACGCGTTGATTTTTCGGCCATGCACCGGCTGAACACAGATGAGATATGGCATTTCTACGGTGGCGCCCCGGCGGAGATTCTCATGTTACACCCTGACGGTAGTAGCGAAGTGGTTATCCTCGGTAACAACCTCAGTGCAGGACAACTGCCACAGGTACTGGTGCCCAGAGGGGTATGGATGGGCGCAAAGCTCATTGACAATGCCAGTGCCGACTACACCTTTTTTGGCTCTACTATGGCGCCTGGCTTTGAATACGCCGATTATGAAGCGGGCGTGCGCAAAAAGTTACTCCAGGCATACCCCGGGCAAAGTCAGCGCATTATCGCTCTGACCCGGCCCGAAAACGATCACCAACTCACTGCAGAAGGCCATATGGAAAACCCGACTCCGCCCGTGAACATTGAAGAAATCATTGGCCTGAATGGCCCGGTCATTAACGCCGATACCAGCGTTGCCAAAGTGACCATGCAGGCGGGTGAACAGCTGCCATTGAGTTACAACAAAGAAAATACCGAAGTGGTGATTGTGATGAGTGGCAGCGGGCAGTTAACGGTGGGAGATACTGAGCACGCGCTCTCCCCTAACGCCGTGGTACTGCTCCCGCCGCAGGTTAAATACCGGTTTAAAGCGCACAGCGATCTGGTTTTTTACGCGGTAGTGACACCGGCATTTGTACCTGAAGATCACGTCGAAATCAGCGAATAAAACAAATGAATTAGCCGGATCTTTGGCCGGACAATGGTTAATGACTGCATGAGTACTGACTTAGGTTAATCTTAATATTGTTTTGCCCCCTCATTCTATCAGAGGGGGTTTTCATTTATTGTCTGTAAGGTACAATAATCAACGAGTCATTACTCTCCTGGATCAGCAGACAGGGCATAACTGAGCTGGCATACCCATTTAGTAAAATAGGAGCCGTAAGTAATGTCTGATGCCAAACGTATCTGGATTAAATCCCCACTGTATGTTTTTGCCCCCGAGCAATCGGAACCGGTTACCGGTTTAGTGATTTGTGGCAACCAAATTGAATCGTTATTGTTTAACAACCAAGCGCCAGAAACGCCCTGCGATAGCGTGTTCGATGCCAATGATCTGGTGATTTTGCCGGGGCTGATTAATACCCATCACCATTTTTATCAAACGCTCACACGCGCCTGGGCACCGGTGGTTAATGAGCCGCTCTTTCCGTGGCTTAAAACCCTTTACCCGGTATGGGCACGGCTCACGCCCGAAGCGCTGCATTTAGCCACTCAGGTCGCCATGGCGGAGCTGTTGTTGTCTGGCTGCACTACCGCTGCTGATCATCACTATTTGTTTACCCAAGGCCTCGACGATGCCGTTGATGTGCAGGTTGATGTAGTAAAACAACTCGGTATGCGCGCCATGCTTACCCGCGGTTCAATGAGTCTGGGTGAAAAAGACGGCGGTTTACCGCCACAACACACCGTACAAACCGGTGAAGCCATTATTCGCGACAGCGAACGCTTGATTAAGCAATATCATGAACGAGACGAAGGCGCGCAAATTCAGATTGCCCTGGCCCCCTGTTCACCGTTTTCGGTAACCCGCGAAATCATGCAGGAGAGCGCAGCACTGGCTGAGCGTGAAGATGTACGTTTACATACTCATTTGGCAGAAACCCTCGATGAAGAAGACTTTTGCCTGCAAATGTTTGGCATGCGCACGGTGGACTACCTCGACAGTGTTGGCTGGCTGAGTAGCCGCACCTGGTTAGCTCATGGCATTCATTTTAATGCCGAAGAAATAGCACGTTTGGGTGCAGCGGGCACCGGCGTTTGCCATTGTCCGGTATCGAATATGCGTTTGGCCTCAGGCATTTGCCCAACGCTCGATTTAATTGCCGCCGGTTCGCCAGTAGGGTTAGGTGTAGATGGTTCGGCGTCGAATGATGCCTCGAACATGATGTACGAGGCGCGTCAGGCACTGTACCTGCAACGTTTAAAATATGGTGCCGAGGCAATAACGCCCGAAAAAGTATTAGGCTGGGCCACGGCGGGATCGGCTAACGTACTGGGACGCAGTGACATCGGCATTATCGACGCTGGTAAGCAGGCTGATTTAGCCTTCTTTAGTTTGGCAGACATTCGTTTTAGTGGCTCACACGATCCATTGGCCGCGCTCATACTTTGTGGTGCCGAGCGGGCTGAGCACGTGATGATAAGCGGACAATGGCGCGTCACCAACGGCGTTATTAATGGCCTTGATATGGCAAGCCTTATTGCCCGTCACAAAACTGCCGCCGCTAAGCTGATAAGTGGGTAAAACACTGATACCCACTTACCGCATAAACAGTTGTATTTAATGCAGCTTAAGCTTTGGTGACACTAAATTACTGACCTTTCTGAGCAGCAGCATAAGCATACCTTTAAACCAACCATGCACCGCAAACAGGTGCATGTTGTAGAGTGACACATACACCATTTTAGCCAGCCGCCCTTCAACAAACATACTGCTATTGCTAAGCTTACCCATCAGGCTACCAACGGTTGAGTACTTGCTTAAATGCACCAACGAACCGTAATCGGTGTAAGTGTATGATTGCAGAGGCTTGTGCATAAACAGGTTATTCAGGTTTTTAGCCAGCAAGCTGGCCATTTGGTGAGCCGACTGCGCCCGTGGAGGCACCCAGCTACCGTCTTTTTGCTGCGCACCACAACAGTCTCCCAGGGCAAAAATATTGCTGTCTACGGTACTTTGCAGCGCTGGGGTAACCAGAATCTGATTAGCCTTATTGAGCTCAAACACATTGAGGTTCGCGAGAAAATCAGGCGCTTTGACCCCCGCTGACCATACCATTAAATCGGCTTCGATGAGGCTGTCATCAGCGGTCACAAACCCGGCTTGTTCGACCCGCTGAACCCGGGTATTTTCGCGCACCGAAATCCCTAACTTTGTAAGGGCATGACGGGCTGAGCCGGCAATGCGTTCTGGCAAGGCAGGTAAAATTCGTGGTCCGGCTTCAAGAATAGATACTTGCAGTTTATCGGCTGACATTTCAGGCATACCGTAAGCACGAGCCAGGTTGCTCACATGGTGTAATTGCGCCGCAAGCTCCGTACCGGTAGCACCGGCACCCACAATGGCCACGTGTATTTTTTGTTTGGGCGCGCCATCCTGATTGATCTTTAACAGTTGGTTAAGTAGCGCCCGATGAAAACGTTCTGCCTGCACTAAGGAGTCAAGACAATAGCAATGTTCGCTAACGCCAGGGGTACCAAAATCATTGGTCACACTGCCAATTGCCAGTACCAGATAATCATAAGAAATAGTGCGCGCCGGCAGAATTTCCAGGCCATCTTCATCAAATAAGGGATCCAGACTGATACTTTGCTTTTCGCGATCAATCGTGCTCAGATTACCCAACTGAAAGTGGTAGTGATGCTGCGCCGCATGCATGCGGTAATCAACACCGTCTGAGGCTTTATTAATAACCCCTGCTGCCACTTCGTGAAGGAGTGGCTTCCAGATATGCGTACGCTCTCTGTCCACCAGGATGACCTCAGCCAACTGACGCTTACCCAGAGTTTTACTCAGGCGGGTAACCAATTCAAGACCCCCTGCACCGCCGCCTACTACGACTATTCGTTTCATAACTTACCTACGTATTAAATGTGAAATGGTCTGCACAAAAGATCTTGCGCACAGCAGTTCACACTCAGCGGTGCATTAAAACGCCACCTCAATGCACTCGCTAGGGGATTTACCTATTATAAATCATTCCCGGCAGCATTTTTGTTAACAAAAACGGTGTTAAAGCCTATATTATGTGGCTATTGATGAAATTTCTGTTGCTTAATACCTGACGTCAATCAGTTGAACAAAAGCAATGCCTTACAACACAATACATTACTCGCCGCGGATACTGTTCGGGCCATGCACCAGGGACGATTAAACAATGCCATCATCAACCAGTGAACTCATCTCCTCGACCACCACTATGTGGCAAGCCTTTGTGGACAAGCTGCCAGCTGTGGGGCTGGGGCTGGTTATTCTGCTGCTGACGGTTTGGTTGGCTGGCAAAGTATCAAGGGTCATTTTGCGACCTGTTACCTACTTATCGTCGAGCCCGCTTCTTCGTTCTGTAGCGCAACGGGCGATCACGTTGTTTTTAATCTTATTTGCCATTTACCTGTTTCTAAAACTGGCCGGGCTCACAGAATTTGCGGTAGCCATTATGAGCGGTACCGGCGTAATTGGCTTAATTTTGGGTTTTGCGTTCAGAGATATCGCCGAGAATATGATTGCCAGCCTACTGCTCACTGTACAGCGCCCTTTTAGAATAGATGATGTGGTGCAAATTAATAGCTACACTGGTGTTGTTCAAAAGGTAACGACCCGCGCTACCACACTGGTCGACTTTGATGGCAATCATATTCAAATACCCAACGCGGTGATTTACAAAGGCACTATAAAAAACCTCACAGCAAACCCTAAAATGCGCGGCAATTTTGTAATAGGTATTGGTTATGATGCCGATTGTCAGCAGGCGCAACAGTTGGCGTTACAACTCATCAGTGAACACCCCAATGTGCTGGACGACCCCGAACCACTGGTGCTTGTCGATCAGCTCGGCTCAGCCACGCTTAACTTAAAAGTTTACTTCTGGATTAATGTAGAAAGCACCAGTGTAATAAAAATGGCATCGGTATTAATGCGCGACCTGGTAACGGCATTTACAGCTCAAGGTATCAGCATGCCGGATGACGCGCGGGAGATAATATTTCCTCAAGGCGTGCCAGTGGCAATCAACAATGCCGATCACCAATCATTCAAAACAGATGAGACTGAAGAACAAAAAACGGCTAAACAACCCACAACGGCGCAGCCCAAAAATACAAGCGCTGCGCACGATGATGTATCGAGCGACAATAACGATATTCGTCGTCAGGCAGAAGAGGCCAGAGCGCCTGAATCGGGCAATAATATTTTGCCGTAGCCAGGCGGCTTAACCGTTGCGGTAGAGTGTTTTAATAAGATGATAGCCGAACTTGGTTTTGATCGGACCATGAATAGTTAACACCTCTTTTTTAAACACCACATCATCAAACTGTTTCACCATTTGACCGCGCCGGAATTCGCCTAAATCGCCACCGCGTTTGCCTGAGGGGCAAATAGAGTGCTTTTTTGCCAGTTCCGCAAAGTTTTTGCCATTTTTTAATTTAAGTTGCCTGAGCAGCTCATTTGCTTCGCGCTCAGTTTTTACCAGAATATGCACCGCTGCTGCTGTTGCCATATTTAAAGCCCTCTCTCACTGTATTAATTGTTAACGGGCGCTAATAACAGCAAATCTTTCCGAGTCGCCAACTCCGCCAAGCTTATTATAACTAACCACTACAGTGGGCCTTTTGCTGAGCTTACAAAGCCAACTCCTGATAAATTCTTACAATGCTCGCTTTCAACATGAGCGTCTTCTGTTCCAGCGCACATCTGTCGCTAAAAAGAGACTAACGTCAGCCAATGTAACTCCAATACGAGGGCGGCATAGTGCTGTATAAGATACAACCAACAACCTTTGTCGTAATTAAGCAACATATCGTTACGCGAGTCATCATATGGAGCAGCGTTAACTGCAAATTATGTCAAATGGATCATGCGTGTTAATGCTGTGTTAATAAATTATGATTTTAACGAAAATATTGGAATAAAATATCAAAATTACTGCTTGAAGGCTTAAAAAAATAAATACATCGACTAATATATGCTTTGACTAGCGAGTGTCTTAAATGACATTATATGCGCATTAGTCGTTAGCTAGCGAACATGTTTTTTAATTCATTAATATAAATGTAATGAGTTAAGTTTAGTGTTGGCATGTATTTAGCTTAATCTAAAGATACAGATTTTCACACTTAACGAGACGCTCAATAAAGGGTAGCTTCAGCACTTGCAAATATTTAGTACGTACCACATACCGCCGTGTAGTAAAGGGAGTGTTTACAGTAAGTGTTTACATCGGGCTAATTTGAGCGATAAAAAGGACAAAGGTATGCAAAAATTATACTTAGCGGCAGCAGTTTCTGGTGTTTTGATAGGTAGCAATGCAAATGCGCAAGACGCTGCAGGCATTGATTTAGGTGGCTTCCAGCTATTTCCAACGCTGGCTGTCGATATGACACACGACAGTAACGTCACCCGGGCTGATGAGAACGAAATTGACAGCTGGAAACGTACCATTGTTCCACAGTTAACCTTAATTAATAACTATGGTGCTAATCAAATTCAATTTGGTTACAAGATGACCCGTGCTGATTATCTTTCCAGCTCGGCAGACGATTTTACTGATCACCTTTTAAGTGCATCGGCTGCACTAGAATTAAACAGCCGCAACCGTTTAAACGTTTACGCACAGTATGACGACGGCCATGATGACCGTGGTACCAGCTTTACTATGGGTAACGGCCGCTCAATAGATTCAGTGGATACCTATAAAAATGCATCTGCCAATGCCGTGTATTCTTATGGTGCAATGACTGCTAAAGGGCGTTTTGATTTTTCTGCTGGGTATTCAACTGTCGATTATGACATTGACACCGAGGCATATCGCAGCCGTGACTTAGACCGGGTTGACCTAGGCAGTACATTTTACTACCGGGTAATGCCAGCTACCGATTTAACCTTTGACGTTACCTATGCCGATGTAACATACGATTTTGCTTTAGATCCAACCCAACCATTAGACAGTACCGAAACCCGGGCATTAATTGGTATGCAGTGGGAATCTACAGCGCAAACCACCGGTTATGCTAAAATTGGTTACCGTAACAAAGATTTCGAAGCAGCAGGCCGCGAAGAGTTTAATGGTGTAGATTGGCGCGTAGGTGTTACATGGGAGCCGCTTACCTATTCAACCGTAGATTTTAGCGCGTATACCAACACCAATGAAACAAACGGTGAAGGTGACTTTATCGAGACTAACACTTTCCTGGCTTCCTGGGATCATCAGTGGTTAGAGCGTACCTCTACTACGGTAAATGCCTCATATTCAACTGACACCTATACCGGGGCAGGCAGTAGCCGTGAAGATAAAAATACTACCGTCGGTATGTTTGTGAATTACCAGATGCAACGCTGGTTACTTATTCAAACGGGTTACACCTTTGATCAGAGAGACAGTAACCGTGATAACATCGATTTTGACAGAAACCTATTTAGCGTGTCAGCAACAGTGAGTTTGTAAGCGGACAGTTTAAAATATGAAAACAGTAGTTGTAAGTTTATTGCTGGCACTTTTAGTGTCAGCAAATTCGTTTGCTCAATCCAGCCAACTTAATCAATACAGACTAGGTTCCGGTGACCTCCTCAAAATACTCGTTTACGGCCAGGAAGATTTAACCTTAGAGACACGCTTAACCGATGTGGGTAAAATTTATTACCCCTATTTGGGCGAAGTTGAAATAGTCGGTATGACTGTCGACGAGCTAGAAAACTATATTTATGAAGGGTTAAAG
>JABXHM010000112.1 GCA_013373625.1 Alteromonadaceae bacterium
ATCTTCATCAATCGCAATGGTTAACGGTGGCGCGACGCCCCTGCGGCCTATGGGCCGCAGAAGACGCTTTACAACCGCTGGAAGCGGTGGAGCGACAAGGGTATCTTTGCCCGGATGATGTTCGGCCTGGCAGCCGAGCACGGCGAAAAGAAGATTGTGATGATCGACGCCACCTACCTGAAGGCCCACCGTACAGCGACCAGTTTGGGCGTCAAAAAAGGGGGCGTGGGCGCCTGATCGGTCGCACCAAGGGCGGCATGAACACCAAGTTGCATGCCATCTGCGACAGCCGGGGACGTCCGCTCAACCTGTTCGTCACCGCCGGTCAGGTCAGCGACTATATTGGCGCGCGGGCATTGTTGAGCAGCCTGCCGGATGTCGATTGGCTGCTCGGGGATCGCGGCTATGACGCCGATTGGTTCCGGGAAGCGTTGAAAGACAAAGGGATACGCGACTGCATCCCTGGCCGGAAGCCGCGGAAGAAACCGGTGAAGTACGACAAGCGCCGGTACAAACGCCGGAACCGGATCGAGATCATCTTCGGCAGGTTGAAGGATTGGCGACGTGTGGCAACCCGCTACGACAGGTGCCCAAAGGTCTTCCTGTCAGCCATCGCCCTCGCAGCACTCGTCATCTACTGGCTATGCGTCCTGACCCTAGCCGTTGTTTTCGTTGCAATAATAGGAGCAGTAATACAAGCTAACCTTGCGTAGAAGCTTGCCCCACAAAAAAATGTAGGTTAAAATGAAATTTGTACTTCCTATACTTCTGTCATCCTTCCCAGCCCTTGCATTTGCTCAAGGCAAATGCCCCATCACGGAAGGTTCAAAGGTTGACAGCTTAACATCGTCTCAAGACGTAGCCGAGATTATCGCCACAATACCTCCTAAGAAGGATGATTTTCAAACCACAGAGGACTTCCTCTCCCAAGTGTCTAAAGCATTGGGATCTCTATCTGAGCCTTCAATTATTGAAGTAGACGAAGGCGACAGAAGCTTCATTTCTTACAATGCCGATAAACAAAGAATAGAGGTTGGCGTACATATATTCGAAAGCTACTCGTCATTAGATTACGACAGATATGCTCTAATAGACTACTTTGATCTATCTATTGATAATTTCGAATTGTACATGAGCGAAAACTTCATCGTGGGGGTTTCTGAAAAAGATACTAAGTCAAATGAATATATAGGCCAGACATCCCTGGGCGCCTCAACGACCGTTGAAGTTGTCGACAGAGTAAACGTGTCAATACATGGGGGGGTTGTTCAAGGATGGCACAGAGTTCTTCCAGCCTGATGAAGTTGTAAACAAAGAAATCATCGACGGTATTTTTCACGATACACCAGTCTTTACAATTCCCATGCCAGTAGACGTCGCGCGTGTGGAAATGCCAGTACTGCGGGCAGTGGTCGCAACCTCTGGACTTTCGCCAGACTTTCTCAAGACAACTGGCTACATCAAGCCAACGATAGACCGACCTCGAGAGATAAGCTCAACCAATTTCCTTTTTAAGACTAGCGTATCATGTGTCGGATTCATTGATAGAGAAGGTACGGTGCTAAAGGTGGCTGAAGTAGACGCTGTGCGAATGGATCAGTAAACGGCGCAAAGTGCAAGCAAACACTTTACACCTGTCATCAATCAGATTACACAATGTCATGATCAAGACCTTCGCACACAAGCAGCTGAAATCCCTTTGGGAGACTGGCAAGTCGAAGATCGACTCACGCATGCACAGCCGCATCCTGCGGCGCTTGGATGCGCTCGACGCCGCCACGGCTCAACCTGCCGGGCTTCGACTTCCACAGCCTGCGGGGGCACACCCCAACGCGCTACACCGTCCATGTGAACGGCCCGTGGTGCATCACCTTCGAGTTCCGCGACGGCGACGCCTATGTGCTGGACTACGAGCAATATCACTAGGAGGCGAAGATGAGCCGCAATCCTGACCGCTGCCCGACGCATCCGGGCGAACTGCTCCGCGAGGATGTGATCCCCGCAACCGGAAAATCGAAATCCGAAATCGCGCGTCTCCTTGGCGTGTCGCGCCAGCACCTGCATGACGTCCTGGCCGAGCGCAAGCCCGTCAGTCCGGAAGTCGCCGTCCGTCTGGCCAAGCTCTTCGGGAACGCGCCGCTGGTCTGGATCCGGATGCAGGGAGCCTATGATGCCTGGCACGCCACCCGAGAGGTAGACGTTTCGGCTATTCCGACGCTGAGCGCCGCGCCAGACAGTTCAGCTACGGCCTGACCCTTTCATAGGTCGATGGAGGTCATAGGATCGACCATGCAACCACTAACGGCGAGCTCTGCCGCTAACCTGAAAAGTGGCCTACTCATTCAAAATTACTGTTGGTTTTCCAGCCAGTCTCACTATGGACATTGAAAACCTAAAAATCGCTCCCATTTCATAAGAACACGACCAATTCGTGTAAGAAGCCCGGATGGGCAGAGGCGCCACTGGCGTCTTTTTTCATGTCAAATTTCAGGAGAGCGAAACTTGTTTGTACCGAAAAGAAGTACCGTCGTTTTGTACGGCGAGCGTTGCGAAATTTACGTATACCAAAAGTCTAAAACGGTCTGGATCGTAGACGGCTCATACAACGGCCATAGTTTCGAGGCTAAGGGCCCTTCCCAATCTTCTGCCATAGAAAGGTGGAAGCGATATGCCGAACGCAGCGACGATTAAGTCTAACGCTCAAAAATTCCTGCCGAGTTAACATGCGAAGCCGGACCGGAGAGCGGAGCGGCTTTATCTTCGTGGATATAACTCGTGATCGATCCGCCGGTGACGGGTGGCGTGGCGTTCCTGCTCTTGCTCCCGTTCGAGGTCTTTCTGGCGCTGCTGTTCCTGAGCAGTCCTCAGCTCCTCAGCCTCCCGCTCTTGGCGGTAGGCTTGACCTGCCCCCGGCGTGTCCCTCATTCATAACGAGAGTCTGCAGGTTGGATCTGGGTATTCGGCTTCCCCGTCTGACGCAAGCGCGCCGGGCGCGGAGCCCTCATATTGCTCAAGCGTCCGGCGCGCTTGCTGCGGTGTCTGGTTGGCCAGGGACGAGTGTGGCCTGACCGTATTGTAGTCGTAGCGCCAGAGTGACAGCTTGCGCCGCGCATCGTCCAGGCTGTCGAATATCTCCTCGTTCAGTAGCTCGTCCCTGAGGCTGCCGTTGAAGCTTTCGATGAACGCATTCTGCTGGGGCTTACCCGGATCGATGTAATGCCACGGCACGGTATTCCCATCGGCCCATTTCAGGACGACCCGACTGGTGAACTCAGTTCCATTATCACTGACAATGCAGCCGGGTTTGCCGTAGATCCGGATCAGTGCGCTGAGCTCGCGCGCGACCCGTGCGCCGGAGAGGCTGGTATCCGCAACCAAGCACAGGCATTCGCGGGTGCAATCGTCGATCGCCGCCAAAATCCGAAATTTTCGCGACGCACCGAAGCTATCGGACACGAAGTCCAACGACCAGCGTGCATTGGGATACGCGGCACCAGGCATTGGCGTCCTTGTCCCGCGCGCCCGTTTCCGGCCACGTCGTCGCTTCACGGACAAACCCTCTTCCCGGTAGATCCGGTAAAGCTTCTTGTGGTTCATGCTCATGCCTTTGCGTTCCAGCAGCACCCCGATCCGGCGGTAGCCGAACCGACGTCGCTTGCCGGCGATCTCCTGCATCTCCTTGCGGATCTCGGCAGAGTCCGGCGGGCGTTCACGCCGGACTGTGCCGAGATCCGCAAGGAGATGCAGGAGATCGCCGGCAAGCGGCGCAGATTCGGCTACCGCCGGATCAGCGTCCTTCTGGAGCGGAAGGGTATGATCATGAACCACAAGAAACTCGACCGAATCTACCGGGAAGAGGGGCTGTCCGTGAAGCGACGACGTGGCCGGAAACGGGCGCGCGGGACAAGGACACCGATGCCTGG
>JABXHM010000014.1 GCA_013373625.1 Alteromonadaceae bacterium
AAGTTCGAAGTTGAACTGATTGCGCCTATCGCGATGGACGAAGGTCTGCGCTTCGCAATCCGTGAAGGTGGTCGTACAGTAGGTGCTGGTGTTGTAGCGAAAATCATCGAATAATGATGAGTCGTTAACACTGCATCAAAAAAAGGTCGCGCAAGCGGCCTTTTTTGTGCCTGCCGGAAAGGTCCGCTTTCCCAGCCAAAGTTCTGCGTTATGACAATGTTGAATTCGTTGGGACACGGCGGATATTTCAGGTACTGATCATCCAACTGGTACAAGGTACTATTTTATATATTCTTCTTTTGCTACAAACTATTCTTGCCCTTTCTGTCACTATACCGTGCCCCTTTCATGATAAGTAATAATGCACATGATTAAGCAAGTCTTCACTCATACTTTTCAAAACTTCGGTATATATGTCATTTATATCAATGCTTACCAGTTTTTATTCAAAGATGAATACGCGTTCACAATAGACAGTACGATAATCCCTTTTTTGTTTATATTGTCGTTGATTAACTTACGCCTTCGGGCTGAAGAATCTGCGGTGAAGGGCCTTAAATAACGTTTGTAATGCTAGATTCATACATTTGCCGTAGCGTCAGGCTTTATTTAGCCAAGGGAATACGCTATGAAATGGGATTCCATTAAGACCCGCTTGTTAATAATGACAACTCTGTGTGTTATGGGCATGGGATTAATGACGGTCAATCAACATTATTACGGTAAAAAGTTAAGCGCTCTCAATGATCACAACGTCGCATTGCATCAGTTACAACGGGATTTACTGCAGCTAAGGCGCCATGAAAAAGACTTTTTGTTACGTCGGGATGTGCACTACTTAACTTTGTTTGCTGAGCAAAAGATAAAATTTGTTGCGGCCATTGAAAAACTCAACGGCGTTATCCAACAATATAACTTACCGGAGCATCTGATTACTGACATTGCGGTCAACAGTGAACAATATTCTCAGGGCTTTAGCCAGTTAGTGACGCTACTCACTGAGGCCGGTTTGTCATCCCGGCAAGGCACTCGCGGTGATCTGTATTCTTTATCCGGTCAACTAAGTAAAGTAACAACGAATGCTGCCTTTGATATAGCCAGAAAGCTTGATCGTTTGAAGTACCTGGCCCTTGACTATCAACTTACACTGGATAGCAAATACCCTGAACAAATGTCGCAGCTTATTGACGAACTCATCACTACGAATGGGTTGTCAACAGAAACAGCCTTGCTACTGGCGCGTTTTAAGCGGAGCGTGTACCGGTATGCCAATATCAAAAAGCGTATAGGACTAAACGAATCTTCCGGACTTCGCGGAGAGTTTCGCGAAAAAGCGCATCAGGTAGAGGCTGATTTGACGTCGCTGGATAACGCTCTGCAGCCAATCCTGCTGGCGCACCGGGAAAAGGCTACACGGAACAGTACTGCCATTGCAGTGCTAACGTCAATCGCGTTAATTCTATTATTGATCAAAAGTTTTGTGACCTTTCACCGGACTTTTGCTAACTTTGTGTTGTTTTTTTATCGTTGTAAACGACAATACCAACGCATCGATCCCCGCTCACTGGGATTTTCTGAATTTCGTTCATTAGCGACTTTGGCTAATGAGATGGTTGAGTCGCGCCGCGAAATTGAGCGGCGACTGGCGAATCTGGAGTCAGATTCTGGCCATGCAAAAGGGGCTCCCACCACAGACTAAGAGAGAAGTTATATGCAATACAATAAGCTCGGAAGCAGTGATTTAAAGGTGTCCGACATATGCCTTGGCACTATGACGTTTGGCATTCAAAACACGCAGCAGGAAGCCAACGAGCAACTTGATTATGCTATCGATAGCGGTATTAATTTCGTCGATACCGCAGAGATGTACCCCATTCCACCCAATGAATCCACTTATGGGGATACTGAGCGCTTTATTGGTAACTGGCTGGCAGCTAATCCGGACAAGCGTGATAAATTTGTCCTGATGACGAAGATCGCAGGCAGCGGTCTTAAGTATATTCGTGAAGGCCGCGAAATTAGCAGCGAGTCAATTGCCTTGGCGCTCGATGAGTCTCTAAGGCGCCTGCAAACCAACTACGTGGATGTCTATCAGTTACATTGGCCTAACCGTACATCCCCACACTTTGCTAAGCACTGGCCATGGCGAACGAATCCATCAAAAACTGACGTGGCGAAAGAGCGCCAGGGTATGCGTGATATCGTAAAGGGCATTGGTAAAGCGATTGATGCGGGTAAAATTCGCCATTGGGGTCTATCTGACGATACCCCCTGGGGCATTCATACGTTTTTATCACTGTGTAACGAGTTGGGTGTACCCAAGCCTGTTTCAATTCAGAACGAATTTAGCTTGTTACATCTTAAAGACTGGCCCTATCTGATTGAAAGTTGTGTTTTCGAGGATATAGCCTATTTACCATGGTCGCCGCTAGCGACAGGGCTACTGACCGGCAAATATGCCAATAACGCCAGACCAGAGGGCAGTCGCTGGACCTTCGTGCAGCGCCAGGGGTTGTTCAGAGATACGGCAGAAGCCCATGAAGCGACGACGCGCTATGTGGAAATTGCCAAACAGGCTAATATTACCCCTGCCCAATTAGCGCTGGCATGGGTGAAGCAGGTTCCTGGCGTGACCTCGACTATTATTGGTGGTACCAGCGTTGATCAATTAAAAGAGAATGTTGCTGCGTTTGATATCGGCTTAAGCGATGACGCTAAAATGCAGATTAACCAGGTTATTAAACGCTATCCTGCACCCTTTTAGTGTACTCATTTCATTAGTCTGATAGTGGTTTATATCTTTATGAAATCACTGGGGTAAAACGCAAGAATAGGGTGATACTGTTATCACCCGTGAGACGCTCATAAAAAAAGGCCACAAAATTTGTGGCCTAAATTAGGAACAGTCCAATACAGTTAGCAGCACTCAAAAAGCTGCTTCACTCAGTATAGTTGCAGATTACTGTGTTTGCCGAGTAACTCTGTTAGTTTCTGGCTTTACCAGTAATCAGCTTAAGTAAACTGATGGCGCGGGTCAGTTTTCTGCCGCCGCAGTATATGCCCAACTTTCGTCCCTTCAATAAGTGCCCTGTGTCTCTTAAGTGGTAGTTTAGTATGTCGTTAAATGCGCCATTTGCTGTGTAAGTTATGAGCGAACAGCGGACAATAAAGATCCAATAACACAGCAGTAAAATGTGCTCAGCCAGTCTGCTATAGCGCGCAGGGTAGGGCTTGATTAGGTTTTGATTTGTATAAATACAAGTATCGTCCAACACAGGCTATAGTGGCTTAATCCTAAGACTTTGGTCGCAAAAGCGTCGATTTATAGGGTAATTTCCCGAATTATGTCACACAATGAATTTGTATCTTTATTGTTAAAAATTTGTTGTGTGGTTGATGGGGGCGAGTTTTCACTAGCTTGTTCATTTCTTTCTCACACAGAAAAAATCAGTTCAAACTAACTTGAACCAAAAATAAGATGAATCGGGAGAAAACACATGTATAAACGAATAGCTGCGTCGTGTGCACTGGTCTTTGCTGTCAATCCAGTTAATGCTTATGAATTTAGTTTTCATGGAATGATAAAAGCCGAAGCTCTGGCCTCTACTCAAGGTGTTGCCAGTTTTGGCGGTGTTTATAGCCAGGTTGCACCCACCCATGCGCTAAGAACAGATGTTTATGGCGGGGGCCCTGCTACAGAGCAACAACAGAATTACCTAGATTCACAGTCGACGTCCTTTCAGATTTCGCAATCGCGATTTTCACTCAACATGAGCCACCAAAAAATTCGTGGTGTGCTTGAGCTGGACTTTATTGATGGCGAAGACGGCTTTACTAACCAAACCGCACTTCAGGCTCAGGAGCCAAGACTTCGCTTAGCGACACTTTATTATGATTACAGTGACAATCTAACCATTTTTGGTGGACAAAAGTGGTCAACGGCGTCGGGTATAAAATCCAGTGGTAGTTACAACTGGGTGGGTAACGGTTATCGGGCTGGTAATACCGGATTTCTGGCAATGGAAGTGGGCGCTACATATAAAGCAGACAATCTGACATTGACCGGGGCGTTGACTGGAAAAGGTCGCAATAACAGCGCTGGTGGTGTGAATGCCAACGAACTTGGCAGTATGCCCGGTATTGCAGTTGATGCGAACTACAGTTTCTCTGGGCATAAAGTGGGTTTTGCGGCACATTTTGCTGAAATCAATTACGAAGATGAGCCGGGCTTTACCGGCGGCAGTAATCAGGACGCGAACTTATTTAAAGTATATACCACACTGAATTTTGGCGCGGTCAGTTTGAATGCCGAGTATTATACCGGTGAAGCACTTAACAACCAGAATGCGCTGGGTATTGCACCGGCAGCAGGCCTTAATGGTGCCGGTGAAGTAAACGAAAGTTTTGGTGAAAGCGGTTATTTTGCATTTGCCAGCTGGACCCCTTCAGCCGGGCATAATGTAAAAGTGGGTTATGGCAGTGCGTCAGTAGACTCAGGCGACCGGGATCGACTGGGGTTAACTGCACTACATGAAAATACCACAGCTTATATTAACTATGGCTATCAGGCGGCTGAGGGGCTAACAACATTCGTGCAGCTGACCCATTTTGATACAGAGTATGGCGCCGACTTCGATAGTTTCACAACGGTTGTCGGTCGTGCCGGGGTCGTCTTTAAATTCTAAATTGAGTAACTGTAACGGCCACTTCAGCTAAACCAGTTTCAATACCGGTGGCTCGGTAATGTTGCTGGTTATTTGCAGCGACTACGGGTAAAAATGCCGACTATTGCAGGTAAGCTCTGCAGTAGTCGGCATTACGTATTTACCAAAGCTAAATACTAAATTCAGCCGAATGCGACGATTTTACGTTATCATTTGTTTCCTGTTTATTTATATACGTCGAATGTGTTGGCCAGAGTGAATAGACACAAATCATTTTCGAATTTAGTTCTTTGTGGTGGGTAAGTGCTTACTTTGTAGAGGCCAGTCCTTAGTTCATCGATAAGCAGTTGAGAAAATAGATAAAAGTTGTCACTGTGGGGCAATGGTTAATTTTAGGTTTGCTAAGACCAAAGTCGCATTTTGCTTTGGTCAGGAAACGTTACATTCAATGATTAAAGATATCGACGCTAATGATTAAAAATTGGAGGCACTATAGATGACTGCCAGCAAGATATACCCGGTTCCAGAATCCGTTAAAGCTTCTACTCACCTGACGGAAGCGCAATACTTCGAGATGTATAAGCAGTCAGTAGAAGATCCTGAAGGGTTTTGGGGCAAACATGCCAGCACGCTGGATTGGTACACAACGCCTACTAAAATCAAAAATACGACTTTTGAACCTGAGTCAGTGTCTATTAAGTGGTTCGAAGATGGTGAAATTAATGCAAGTTACAATTGTATTGATCGCCACCTAGCAAAAAATGCGACCAAGACTGCTATGTTTTGGGAAGGTGACTCGCCTGACGACAGTGAAGAAATCAGTTTTCAACAGTTACACTATGAAGTTTGCAAACTGGCCAATGGTCTCAAAAAACTGGGTGTTCAGAAAGGTGACCGGGTAGCAATCTATATGCCTATGGTTCCCCAGGCTGCGTATGCTATGTTGGCGTGCGCTCGCATTGGTGCAGTACATTCGGTTATTTTTGGCGGTTTCTCGCCCAATGCCATTGCTGATCGCATTAACGATAGTGCGGCCAAAGTGGTAATTACCAGCGATGAAGGACGTCGTGCCGGGCGCAGTTTGCCGCTTAAGGCGAATGTTGATCGTGCCTTAGCTAACGATGCGTGTCCCTCCATTACCAATGTGGTTGTCCATAAACTGACTGGCGGCGATGTTGCCTTTAATGACAGCGTCGATGTATGGTGGGATGATCTGGTTGAAGACTGCTCCTCACAGTGTGAACCAGAGGTCATGAATGCAGAAGATCCGCTATTTATTTTATACACGTCTGGTTCAACCGGCACCCCTAAAGGGGTCGTTCATACGACAGGTGGTTACCTGCTCTACACAGCGATGACCTTTAAATATGCTTTTGACTATCAGGATGATGATATCTATTGGTGTACTGCCGATGTAGGCTGGATTACTGGCCACAGCTATATGGTATATGGCCCAATGATTAGTGGTGCCACCCAGGTGTTCTTCGAAGGCGTTCCTACTTATCCGGACGTCCGCCGTATAGCTCAGGTAGTTGAGAAGTACAAGGTAAACTCGCTTTACACCGCGCCCACGGCTATTCGCGCTCTGATGGCTCATGGCGATGCGCCGGTAGAAGGCTGTGACTTGTCTTCATTGCGTTTACTCGGTTCAGTTGGAGAGCCGATTAATCCGGAAGCCTGGGAATGGTATTATCGTGTCATTGGTGAAAGCCGTTGCCCGATTATGGATACCTGGTGGCAAACCGAGACCGGCGGTATGATGATCACGCCGTTACCTGGCGCAACGCCGCTTAAACCAGGCTCCGCGTCACGCCCCATGTTTGGAATTCAGCCTGCATTATTTGATGCAGAGGGTAACGATTTGCAAGGCGCGGCAGAGGGTAACCTGGTCATTAAGGACAGCTGGCCGAGCCAGGCTCGCACCGTTTATGGCGATCATGAACGTTTTATCAGCACCTATTTTAGTGCGTATAAGGGTGTCTATTTTACTGGCGATGGTGCCCGTCGCGACGAGGACGGTTATTACTGGATCACGGGTCGTGTCGATGACGTACTTAACGTCTCCGGCCACCGTTTAGGTACCGCTGAAATTGAAAGTGCACTAGTGGCACACCCTAAAGTCGCAGAGGCTGCCGTGGTTGGCTATCCCCACGATATAAAAGGTCAGGGTATCTATGTCTATATTACGCCGAACGAGGGCATTGTGCCGGATGAAGCACTCACCAAAGAGATCCGCGCCTGGGTACGTACTGAGTTAAGTCCGATTGCAACACCCGATATGATCCAATGGTCAGGTGGTTTACCTAAAACCCGTTCAGGCAAAATAATGCGCCGGATATTGCGTAAAATTGCGGCCAATGAGCACGATCAATTGGGCGATACGTCAACGTTGGCGGATCCTTCGGTTGTTGATACACTCATAGAGGAGCGTCTGAATAAGTAAACGGAGTGAAAATGATAACGCTGCTGATTGCCGATGATCACCCTTTATACCGCGATGCGTTAAAAGGGGCGTTATCCATTTCGTTGCCCGACATCAGGATACTGGAGGCGGGTGACCTTACCACGACTACCGACATCCTCGACAAGGAGGATGTCGATTTATTACTCCTTGACCTGCATATGCCAGGGAGTAATGATCTCTTTGGATTACTTCATATACGCAAACTTTACCCTGATTTACCGGTAGCCGTGGTGTCAGGAACGGAAGACGCTAAGGTTATTTCTAAGATCGTTGCAGTTGGCGCATTAGGCTTTATTGCTAAAACAACCAGCGCTGATAACATCGCAAAAGCAGTACAGGTTATTCTTGATGGCGATATTTGGTTACCCGAATCAATCAGTGAAAAACTGGAAGACATTGATGAAGAATTTTCTGCCTTAGCCGATCGTGTGGCCAGTCTGACCCCTTCGCAATACAAAGTACTATGCTACATGCGGGATGGATTGTTAAACAAACAGATTGGCTACAATTTAGATATTGCCGAGGCCACTGTAAAAGCGCACGTCACTGCTATTTTTAAAAAGCTGGGTATCAATAATCGCACTCAGGCTGTCTTGATCGCTTCTCAACTGGAATTAGAGCCGCCTGCCGCGAACACTAAATAAACGCACCAGCGAAGGGGGAACTCAAGGATTCGGTTTATAAAGGATCTGCGGATAATTGTTCACTGCTGCGGCACATTCACCAGTGTTATGTGCATTGTTGAGGTGGATAAGTTGTCTGCCAGCCAATAGTTGTCTGGCTTGTTTAAACCAGGACTGTTGCTGTAGCAACTCACTATAGCGGCCGTTGTTGATAATACGCTGAAACCCCTTTCGTAAACGCTCTGCCAGTGCGGTATTGGTTTTACTCACATAGAGTACGAACACCATCGGATAATGCAAGGCATGGTGCGGTGCTATTTTTACCGAATCAAAGCCTGAACTGACTATTTCATACTCAATTTCAGTGATCGAACGTGGATAAAAATCAGCCAGGCCGTGGTCAATTGCCCGGTAGGCAGCATACCGACCAGTTGGTAATACCGTGATGCCATTATTTTGCAGTATGCTGGCGTCGAGCCACTTACTGGCTTGAGCGGCAATCATTTTTTGCAATGGTTCAAGCGTGCTGAGGGTATCAAAACGGGCGTCGTGTTTGCGCACAATACTGAGACGATAGCCAAATAGCCCGGCCATAAGTGGCACTGCGATTGGAGTATACTGCTGGTTACGCTCATCACTACACACTGCCCAGACAACATCGGTAACGGCCAGGTTCAGGTTGCGTAAAAGACGCTCTTCGACCAATTCCAATTTAACCTTGATAACGCGAACACTGGGATAATCATCCTCAGTAATCGCCAGCGCTTCATTGAGTTGCTGCTGCAAATAATCATTGACCGGGTGCCCGGCGGTTAAAGAAGGAATCAATAGTTCCTGGCTGGATGCTCGGGTAACCCCGCAAATTAGTGCACAACCAAACAATGCGCAGAAAACAGCTTTCACTTATATACTTCAAGAAAAGGTTACGTGACCCTCATTATAGGTGAGTATTGGTAATCTTGCCCAAATCGCTTTTATGGCTGTGTTTCCAGTGGTTTGGTGAGTATAAAGTCGTATTCCGGATCCACATAAAACCGGCCATTCATGGCTTGTCGGCCCATTAACATGAGGTAGGTCATTTCAGAGCGATCCGTCAGGGTCAGCTTAATACGCCATTTACGACTGCCCAGTTCGAGCAGCGTTTTAATAACATAACGGCGTTCGCGGGTTGCCGTGGAGCTTTTAATTTTTTTCTGAGAAAAAACCTTATGCTCACAGCGAATCGTTTTTTTGACGTTATGTATGTCAGGGTGGATATCAAAAGCTATCCAGCGCTCGTCATTTTTGTCAAATTCCTGAATGTTGTCGACGTGCAAAGAAGACGTTGCTGCCCCGGTATCTATACGCATTACCAGATTGTATATACCGAGTTCAGGTAGATTTCCGAGTTCTAATGCACCAATAAGTTGCTTTGATTTTCTGCTCATATTAAATCGCCACTGTCGAATCGACAGGAATAATATTATCCTGGAAAAGTTCAACTTGTTCTGCCACTGTATCAGGCGTTTTAAAGTAGGCAATATGATAAATAGCCTCGCCTTCCTGAGTGAGCGGAATATTTTGTTTACCAATAACAACGCCTTCTGCCGGACTGACTAATGTGCCCAAAAACTGTCCATAAGAATCGGCAATATTGGCCAGTCTGTCGCCTTTTTCAACGTGATCACCGAGCTGAGCCAAATGGGTAATAAAGCCACTTTCAGGCGCCCGAACCCAACCGCTGGCGCGGGCAATGTAAGGCTTGATGGGCACGCCTTTACTCCGGCTTTTATTAAGCATTCCGAGGTGACGCATGGTATTGATGATACCTTTGACGCCAGCCCGAATTGAAAACTCATCATAACGCAGTGCCTGACCAGCTTCGTAAAGCAAAATTTTTATACCGGCATCACTTGCGGTAGCTCGCAAAGAACCATCTCGTATATCGGCATTCAGCAATACCGGCACGCCAAACGCCTTGGCCATGTCCAGCACTTCCTCGTCGTCCAAATCGGCTCTGATTTGCGGCAGATTACTGCGGTGAATGGCGCCGGTATGCAGGTCAATGCCGACATCGCATTTGCTGACAATTTCATTAAAAAACAGGTGCGCAAGACGACCTGCAAGGCTGCCTTTTCTGCTGCCGGGAAAGCTTCGGTTGAGATCCCGGCGGTCAGGTAGATAGCGTGATTGGTTCAGCACGCCATATACGTTCACAGTGGGTACTGCAATCAGAGTACCCTTCAGACGCTCGATGGAACGGGATTTGATAAGGCGAGCAATAATTTCAATACCATTGAGTTCATCACCATGAATGGCGGCGCTGACAAATAACGTCGGTCCGGCCCGTTTACCACGTTTGACGAAAACCGGTATACTCATGCTGGTGGCGGTGTACAGCGGCGGCATGTCCAGAGCAATTTTTTTCGTTTCGCCCGGGGCAATACTGACACCACCAATGATTAACTCTTTGGCTGCCATTAACCTTTACCCTTTGTTTTTGTGCTGTGTGGCTTGGCTGATTTTTCTATAAATTCGATGATCATGCTGGCGACGTCTTTCTTAGTCGCATTTTCGATACCTTCCAGACCGGGGGAAGAGTTAACTTCCATCACCACCGGGCCTCTGCTGGAACGTAAGATATCGACTCCACAACAATTCAGCCCCATCGTTTTGGCTGCATCAATAGCGGTTTTTCTTTCTGCTGGTGACAGACGTACCAGACTGGCCGAGCCACCGCGATGCAAGTTAGAGCGAAACTCACCGGGGGCAGCCTGACGTTTCATTGCAGCAATGACTTTACCGCCAACAACAAAGCAACGAATGTCAGCACCGCCAGCTTCTTTTATGTATTCCTGCACTAAAATACTGGCATTGAGCCCCATAAAGGCTTCAATCATGGCTTCGGCCGTTTTTTGCGTTTCAGCCAGCACTACACCGATGCCCTGAGTGCCTTCGAGCAGTTTAATAACCACTGGAGCACCACCAACGTTTTTAATCACATCATCCACTTTATCGGGGTGATGAGCGAAGCCGGTCCGCGGCATACCAATGCCTTTTCTTGATAGCAATTGCAGCGAGCGCAGTTTGTCCCGCGAACGGCTAATGGCAACGGATTCATTAATGCTGTAGGTGCCCATCATTTCAAACTGACGAACCACTGATGTGCCATAAAAACTAACCGATGCGCCAATGCGCGGGATTACTGCATCATAAAGTGGTAGCTTTTTACCATTGTACCGCACAGAAGGATTACTACTGGTTATATCCATGTAGCAGTGCATGGTATCAATGACGTCGACAGTATGGCCTCGTTCTTCGCCAGCCTCTTTTAAACGGCGGGTGGAGTATAATCTGGGGTTTCTTGATAAAATCGCTATTCGCATTATTTAGCCTGATTTGAGTGGCGGCAAAAAGGGGCATACTTTGCCTTGAATGAATGGAATGTAAAACAAATAAATTTTGTCGTAACGGTAATAAATATTACGCGGTATCAACATATTAACAGAGGTATGAGTAAGACAGGTAAGCATGCCCTGTTTACGTATAGCTTAATTCATTTGCGCGAAAGTGGGTAGCAAGCACCTCACAAAATGTTTAAAAATAGTTACCCGGCGACAGCCGTGATTATACCAGCCGGTATGAAGTCGCCTGGATCTACTTCTGCGAGCAGTGATTTAATATTGGCTTGCGAAGAGGTGAATGCCGCAACAGGTACGGTCCTGTATATCTCACACGCTAAAGTGTGCATTAGTTGTTCAACAACCGGGTGTGTTAATATTCATAGGCGCTCTCTGGTGTCTCCGTTTGCAGTAGGCTATATTGATATTCGGCCATACTGTAACAACAACGAACAACTGCTCATAGAAATGTAAACAGGGAATGTATGCAAACTTCTTCTATTATTATAAGCGGCTTTTTTCTCCCTAAAATCAATGTAATGCGTCTGCTTTTAATATTCAATTGTATACATACAAACAGGCTGTTTTCGGCAAGAGTTAAGTCTGCACTCCGTTGTTGTAGGGGATAAGCATAAATGAAACATTTTGCTACCAAAAATATTAATTAAACTGCGCTAGATTGCCTCGCTGTGCGGTCTGATATATTAAGATAGTGACTAACACGAAACGAATATCTGAATGTGGCGTCTAAACATATTCACCTATGTGATGCGGGGTTCTTATGAAACTGATTTGTAAGTCAATAAAAACACTATTGTTGGTTGGAACACTATTACTGGGGTTAAGTGTATGTGCGCAAACGCCCGAGCCTAAAAAGCCAGAGGTACAGTATTTTAGTGACTGTTCCACCATCATGTTTACTGACGCTGATACCAGCACTATGACGGTCGAGGAAGAGCTGGCACTTAAAGATGCGGATTTTCTTTCAACACTGAGTAAATCTGATGAGTGCATGAGCAAGGCTACTGCTGCGAGCGCTGCACGAGTAGCTGCCGCAGGTGGTGATAGTAAAGGAGAGTCTGGTACTCAGTCATCGGTCGCGGCCGCACAATCTGGCAGTGTGGCGCAATCGAACGGCCAAACCAGTAATAGCGATCAAAGTAAAAGTGTCGAGCAGGAAACGTCTGAGGGCAGCACGGGGCCAAGAGGCAACGGGCAAAAAAACGGTAATTCCGCTGTCTGTGATGCGGTCAATAGTGGGCTAAAAAATGCCACCACTGATTCAGAAAAAGCGCATTTCGAAAGCTTAAAAAAAGAATACAATTGTCAGTAAATTCAAAAGGATAATTATTATGAACAGGTTGTTCTGCAAAGCGCGTATTGTGATGATCGCTGTGGTGACTGGTGCAGTACTGGTCGGGTGTCAGTCAACGTCTTCCCGCGTTTCGAGTGTGGGACCCGGTTCCGTAGGACCTGGCAGCTATACGCCAGCGGGTACAAGCAAAGAACGCAAGTACAACTATAGCTCAGATGTTTTTTTGGATGTGGCTATTCCTGTTTTTGATCCAGGATTACCTACCGACAACGCTGGAGTCATTGACTGGGAAGAGGTCGCCGATGAGGGGATCTGGCCTCAGGTACGTCGCCTTGAGGCAAACCAGTTTTCAATGGAAACTAAAAAGGCGCTGGAAAAAACCAAAGCATTTGGCTCAGTGAGTATTACCCCTAATGCAGGCGCTGTCGCGGACGTTTATGTACTGGGTAATATCGTTTACTCTGACTCTGAGATGGTAGAAATCAATGTTAAGGTCATGGATGCCACCAACCACACCTGGGGAGAAAAAACCTTTGAGCATCAGGTTTCCCGTGGTTTCTTTCGTGACGCAATGAACAAAGACAAAGACCCGTACGGGCCTATTTATGCCAATATTGCATCATGGGTCTATGACTTGTTAAACGACCAAAGCGATGAGGAGAAACAAGAAATTGAGCGCGTCTCGGACATACGTTATGCAGCGCTCTACAGCAATGAAGCATTTGGTGATTATTTAACGATCAGTCGCGGTGAATACAAACTAACAGGCTTGCCGGCAGAGAATGACCGCATGTGGCAGCGAATTCAAGCCGTTAAAGCCAAAGATGAACAGTTTATTGATTCACTACAAAACAACTACGAAACCTTTTACGTTAGTGCCAACAGCGATTATCGAAAATATCAAAGAGAAACATTGCCGCTGGCTATCGAAGCGCGCGAAAAGCGAGAAGCACGAAATGCCAAAATGATTGGCGCTGGCATACTAACCGTTGCTGCTATATTGCTGGACAGAAACTCTAGCTCCGGTTTAGCCAAAGATATTGCAATTGCAGGTGCAGGTGTTGCTGGCGTGCTGGCTTATAAAGACCATTCAGAACTCAGTGAGTTGAGTTCAGTGCTCGATGAAGCTGGTTCTTCACTGGATATTAAAGTGTCTCCTCAGGTCATTGAATTTGAAGGGGAGCAGATTGAACTCGCAGGTACGGCGGCTGAACAGCATGCACAATTACAGGCTAAGTTGCGGGAGCTCTATGAGCTGGAAAGCACACCCGACAACGCGCTGTAAGCATTTCTGTTAATTAAAGCGGCGCTAAGCATTAGCGCTGCATTTCTTCTGACAACAGATAAAAGAATAATGTCCGACAATATTAATAATATGGATAATGAGATTGCGTTGCGCACAGCCAGGCAGCGCAGACTAATCGCTGTCATCGCTGCAAGTGTTGTCGCTGTCGTTGTTCTGACAGTGCTCGTCTACATTATTAGCACAGTGGTTTTTACAGATGAGCGCAAGAGCGAACAGGCGATTGCCGCTGATACGTCTCAAGCCTCAGCATCCGGACAATCAGGCAATGGCGCGGTAGCGATGACAGACGCGCAGCGCAAAACACTGCAAACACAATTAAACGCTGCCAGTCAAACTGTTGATACATTGTTGGCCAATGCGGACCTCGTTGCCTGGGCGCCCGATCGTACAGCGCAGCTTTCGAAAACTCTTGATGAGGCATATAGTGCCTATGGTGCCGGGCAATACCGGGTTGCAAAAGATACGCTTAAAAGTGTAAATGCGGCAGCTGAGCAATTATCATCAGATTATCTCACCGCTTACACAATGCATTATGAACAGGCGCGCAGTGCATTTACTGCCGGAGATATTCTCGCTGCCAGAGATCAAAATAGCGAGTCTTTGACTATTAATTCTGGTTTTGTGGATGCCATTGCCCTGCAAAAGCGCCTGGATGTTTATGAAGCGGCACAAAAGCTGGAAAATCTGGCGCGTGTAGGCGAAGTAGAAAACAATCTTTACAAAGCAAGAAATGCGTATCGTGAGTTAGTCGCGATTGATCCGACTCCAGCACGACAAACTAAGTTAAATCAGTTAGATACCAAAATTCGAGAGCTTGAGTTCGGCAAAGTCATAAAAGAAGCGGTCGCCGCACTTGATGCCGGAGACTACAACCGGGCCACAAATAAGCTGAATCAAGCCGATAACATAATCTCAGGTAAATCCGAGGTCGTTACCCTGAGGGACCGCATTAGCGAAGCGACGAAAGCGCAATCCGCGGCCATGGTCGAGTCGCAGATTAAGATTTTTGCGCAAGCTGATGAATGGTCAACCGTGGCGTTAATGGCGGGAAAAGCGATTAAGGCGCACCCTGATAATCCTGTCATCCAGGGGGCGTTAGACTCCGCTGAGGCGATAGCACAGGCAAACGCGTTGGTGGAACCGTATATCAGTCGGCCAGAGCGGTTGTCTGATGACCGTATCCGCGCCAATGCGCGCGAGGCACTGGCGAGTATTGAATCGTTGAGCCAGTTATCACCTAAGCTCGCCGCCAGAATTCAACAGGTCGAGGCATTGATAGAAGCTGAAAATCAACCTGTACCGGTCATTGTGAAAAGTGACAATCGCACATTTATCCGAGTGTTGAGAGTCGGACAGGTCGGTGAGGTGAGCGAGAAAACCATCCACCTTAAACCCGGCACCTATCAATTTGAAGGGCGTCGTGAGGGGTATGAGTCGGTTATTCAGACGGTAGTAGTAAGTAAAAATAGCACACCAAATGTTGTGGCGCTCAAGTGCACAACAAAAGTCTAGGAAATAGTCAGATATGAGCAATATAGACGCGGGTATCGATAAAGATAAACGCAATAATCGATGGATCGTATTGGTATGTGTTGGTCTTGGCGGTGCGCTGATCGCAGGTTATCTTAGCTGGTTATTTTTGTTCAACGGCTTTGTGATTAAAGTCATGCCGGAAAATGCGGCCAGAACACAGTCGTTAGCCGTTACCAGTGGTATCGGATTTGTTTCGGGTAATTCAGTATATGTACTGGGTAAAGAGGGCACCGTTGCCGTCTCTGCGCATCAGTATAAAACCAGGACAATTACCGTTAATGTATCACAAGGCGCTAATTATACGGTGCAACTGGAGCCCTTGCCGGCAACGGTAACAATCACAACCGTTCAGGGCGCCACGGATATCAGATGGATGCTCAATGGCCAGTTACTTGAGACCGCCGATGTGCTGAAAACTGAGTTGGTGCCCGGTACTTATACTATTGATGCCCTTCATCCTGCATTTGAGGATGCCGCGATTACCGTCACCGCCGAAATAGCCGGCGAGATTAATGAAACAATTTCGTTAACTCCCATAGCGGGTTCGATAACGCTGGAATCGACACCCAGCGGCGCACAAGTTGAAGTTGATGGCGTGGTGATTGGCACCACCCCGGTGTCTTTACAACGCCCTGGCGGGGCTTACCCAATTAGCGTGAGTTATGCTGGTTACCAGGTACTCAATGACACCGTTTCCATCGTAAAATCTGAGCGAGCACCTCAGAGGCACTATTATTTAAAGCCACTTCAGGCAACATTGAATGTTGTATTGCAACCTTCAGGTGGCGCGTTTTTGATTAACGGACAACCTGCAAATACCAATGCGAGTGTCGATGCCAATCGCGAACATACCCTTCGCTATGAGAAGGCCGGTTACATTGCGCAAGCTAAAACGGTCACCCTTGGGCCTGGCGAGCGCAGTAAGGTTACCTTTGAACTAGCTCCTGAAATGGGTCAGGTCATGTTTACCGCGAACTTGCCAGCCGATGTTTATATCAATGGTAAAAAAGTCGGCACAACGCCCTATAAAGCGGCAATGCAAACTCTGCCTGCATCGGTAGAGTTCAAAAAAGAGGGTTATCGCACAGTGCCGAAAAGCTTTACACCCTCTGCGCGCCAGCAAATAGTTATTGATGCCGAAATACTGCGTGAGTTTGAAGCCCGTCGTCAGGAAGGTCGTCCTTTGTTCGTTGATAGTCTTGGGATCAATCTCATAAAAATAGCCCCTGAGGCCTTTACCATGGGAAGTCCGGTGAACGAAATAGGGCGCATCAGAAATGAGCATAACGTGCAGGTGGATTTTGATCGGCAGGTATGGGTGTCGCGTCATGAAATTACCGAATCACAATATGCCGCGTATAACAAAGGCGGCAGCAAATCTGACAAACCTGTAACCAATATCAGCTGGGATGAAGCGGCGGCCTTTACCAACTGGCTCAGTGAACAAGAGGGACTAAGCCCGTTTTATGTAATGCGTGGTAATCGTGTGGTTGGAGTACGTGAAGGTGCGCGTGGATACCGTCTACCGACCGAAGCCGAGTGGGAATATGTCGCCAGGCTTAGTCGACGCGCATCGCCCACCAAGTATGTATGGGGGTCACAGGAACGTCTGCGTGACAAACAGGGTAACTTCGCTGATGAATCGATGAAAGGTAAACAAACATTTATTCTGACAGGTTACAACGACGGGCATGTCGGTAAGTCCCCGGTAGGCAGCTTTGGTGCAGATCGGGGAGGTTTTTTTGATATCGATGGCAATGTCCGCGAGTGGGTTCACGATTTTTATTCTGTTGTAGGCCCGAGCCCCGACAGGGTGTTTTTAAATTATCTGGGTGAACCGCGTGGCGATTTGCATGTAGTTAAAGGTGCATCGTTTAAATCCGGACGCATGAAAGAACTCAGAGCCAGCATTCGAAGCGGCAGCGCAGAGGGTGAAGATGATATTGGGTTTCGTATAGCCCGTTACGACCAGTAGGTGATGTGATGAAGAAAAAACTAATTATCGGTGCGGTGCTGTTGGTACTGGCAGGCAGTGCAGGTGCTTATCTGGTATCACTGGATGCACCGCAAGATTTCCCCACTAATATTTAACGGATGATCTGACATGAGTAAAACGGTTAATACCAGCATGAACCCCAGATTGTGGATCTCTTTGGCGGTGTTGCTTGGGAGCTTTACACTGGTTCATCTTTTTTATGTTGGGGTGGTACACCCAAATGCAGAGACTGCCATAGCTGCTCTGGGCTCCGGGGCGCAAAAAAATATCTGGGTAATACTTAAAGATGTTGAGCAGCAGGTGTGTATATCCCTTATGCTGTATGGCTTCTTTCTGATGGGCTACAAGCTCATGAAACTCATCGATGAAGAAGTGATATACACCCGCGATTTCCTCGCCGCACACGATAAATCTCAGCCCCTTGATGTTGACCAGGCATTGCACGATCTGGAAGCGTCCAAATATAAAGAAAACCCGGCGATGGCAACCTGGATTAATTGTATTCGTCGGTTCAGGAATACCAGAAACGTACAGCATGCAGCCGATGCCATTGAGTCAAGTGTTGATTCGTTAGCAGCGTTACTCGAGAGTGGTAACGGTATGATTAAATACATCATTTGGGCGATTCCCTCTATTGGCTTTATAGGCACTGTACGCGGTATTGGCGCTGCATTAGCCAGTGCAGATCAAGCTATCAATGGCGGTGATATTTCCGGTATGGTTGCCTACCTTGGTGTCGCCTTTAACTCTACCCTGGTTGGGATCTTTATTTCGTTGGTGCTGATGTTTTTTATGCATTTGTTGAATGGTCGTCAGGATGAAATGGTACTGCGTACAAAAGCGTCTTGCGAAAAACACCTTTTGGCGCATTTACACGAGTAAACCGGACAATGAAATTCAGGCGTCGTGCAGAAAGCGAAAACAATACGGCATTGCTCGATATTATGGCCTGTGGGCTGGGAGCCGTGCTGCTTATTCTGATACTGATTAAGTTTAAAGCATTTACAGCCGACCCCAGTGAGGAAACCAAAAAACTAGAAGCTGAACTAGCGGCGGCAGCAGATCTGCAGACCCAATTGCGTAAATCCATTGACGAAATCAATGATCTCATTGCCCTGGAATCGTCGAAACAGTCGCAGGATCAGGCGGCTCAGGCCGATACCCAAAGCCAGCAGGATAAGTTGATGCAGGATATCTCGACCGAAATCGCGATTGTCGCTGATCTCGAAAATCAACTTGCAGCAATGGCCAAACTACCCACCCCGGACGCTAATATTGCCCTGTCTGGCAGTGGCGAACAAAACTACATTACCGGTTTAATAGTAAAGGGAGCGCAGATTGGTATTCTGATAGACAAATCGGCATCAATGATGGGTGATGACCTGGTGCAAGTGCTAGGTAATCTTTCATTGTCGGATGGGCAAAAAGTCAGTACCCCCAAATGGCGCCGGACCTTACGCACTGCAAAATGGTTACTGGCGCGCGTGCCGGAGAATTCGCGCGTATCAATGGTTGCGTTTTCAGAAGATGCGGTTAATTTGGGGAGCAGAAATGCATCCAGCCCTAAAGTGAGCGCTTCAATGGATGCCATAGTTAAAGATCTGGGTAGCGTTGTTCCGAACGGCGGGACAAATCTACAGGTGGGTATTAAAACACTGTTTGAGACCAATAGCAGCATAACGGATGTGTACCTTGTTACTGATGGCCTGCCCACACTGGGTGACGGTCAATCAATTTCATGCAAAAATTTCTTTAAGAGCAGTAAATCCATTTCGTCTGAATGTCGCCAGCAACTATTGGTTGAAACGGCCAAGCGCTTTCCGCGAAACGTGATACTTAACGTTGTACTGCTGCCCATAGAGGGAGATCCGTTTGCGCCCGCCATGTACTGGGAGTGGGCAAATGTAACCCGAGGTACCTTCTTAGCGCCTGCACCGGAGTGGCCATAATGAGAAAATTACAGCGGCCACCGGTAGAAATTTTTAACCTCGCTTTCCTCGACATTATTACCTGTGCTTTTGGCGCTGTGGTACTACTTATTTTACTTGCCAAAAACGGGGATGTTGACACAGAACAGGGATCAGCAGACTTGTCAGTACTTATCCAGGAAGTGTTATCAGCGCAAACCTTTGTTGAGCAGTTAAAAGGAGCATTGTCAGATAAGCAGGAGCAACTGGCCAGTGCTAAAGCCGCCACTGCTGCTACTACCGATGAAACAAAAAATCTGCAAACATCTATTCCAAGAGCACAAAAAACGATTCGGGAAATGCAGGATAAGGCCAAATCGCTGCGCGCCGAAATTCGCGCGCAGAATGCGAGACTGAATGTACCGAGCTCGACCAGTGAACCCGATGAGGATGTAGGTGGAATACCGACCGATGCAGAGTTTGTCATCTTTGTTATAGACTCCTCAGGGTCTATGTCGCAGGGCGGCAAGTGGAATAAAGTAATGAACGTGGTGTCGGATATCCTCAATAACCATCCCAAGATGAAAGGTTTTCAGATTATGAATGCGGATGGTGACTATTTGTACGGCACGCAGGCGGGCCGGTGGTTGAACGACAGCCCCAATATGAGACAGCAAGCGATCGCCAGAATGCGGTCATTTCCTGGCGGCGGGTCAAACCCGGAACTGGGGATGCTGGAAGCGCTGAAACGTTATAAAAACCAGCCCGGTAAGGTAAGTATGTACGTTTTTGGCGATGATTACTCTACCAGCGGTCTGGATGCCGTTGTTCGCAATATAACGGCAGCGAATAAAGATTCTGGTGGTGATCCAAAATTTCGTATACACGGCGTCGGATTCTATTTTGCCAATAATAATAACGCGCGAGGGTTCGCCACTTTTATGCAAGCCGTTGCTAAGCGAAATCGCGGCGCCTTTATTGGCTTGCATCTTTAATTAAATAAGTGCCCCGGGCGTTTTTGCTGTAGTTAGGTTATTGGCGCGCAAGTGCCTTATATACCGCCCAGGATTAACCTGGCTTGCTGGCGGCATGACGTTAAAATACGCTCGACCAGTCTTCGGTCTTCTATGTTCCTGGCCACGGCTACCGCCCCCACAATCATCGAAGTGAGTCCCAGTATATCTTGTTCAGTGCAAGACACCTCGTTCTGCGCGTAGTGCCAAATCACCTTATTCATATTCTGGTAGGTATAAGTATAAGCTGCCTTTGCGCCTGAATCCCGGGATACCACATCCGTCGCTAAAAATGCCAGTGGACAGGGCCGCTCGCCACTGACATGAGCAACACTTAAGTACTGATCGAGCAAGTGGCTAAGCCATGCTTTGGCAGGAATGTCTTCAGGTTTACGTTCAGCCAGCGCTGTATTAAAGGCCGAAAAAGTCAGGGCTTCTTTGTACAGCTGAGACTTGCTCTCGAAGTGGGCATAAAAGGCGCCCCGCGTTAAACTGCATGCCTGCATCACTTCATCAATAGTGACCGAGCTAAAACCTTTTGACGAAAATAACCTGTAGGCCTGACTAAGAATAAGCTGCCTGGTTTGCTGTTTATGTTCTTTTGAGTACGGCACTGTCGTTACCATTAATTTAAATATGATCTTTATCATAAATAGATTATTGGTAATCTCAAAGGCGTTATCAAATCAAAAGGGAAAATTATGATTTATGCGATGTTTAGTGTAATAGTGCTAACTGTTCTAGTTGGTATGTTGGCAGTAAAAGTAAGGTTTGCCAGTGTTAAAAGTGGCCAGCTAAGAGCCGGATATTTTAAGTTAATGCAGGGCGAGAGTGTGCCTGAAGCTGTCATCACAACAACGCGCTGTTTTAACAACCAATTTGAGATTCCGATGTTGTTTTACGTCGTTTGCTCATTGTATATAAGCCTGGATATTCAAAGCTCATTTGCGCTGGCGGTCGCCTGGTTGTTTGCTGTTTTCAGATATGCTCATGCCTGTATCCACATTACTTATAATCATGTTGGACACCGAATGCTGACTTTCATGGGGTCGGTATTATGCATGAGCATACTTTGGATCTACTTAGTCATTCTGAGCCTGTAGTAAGTCTGTCAGGCATTCGCCGGCGTATTGACCCGCATGGTTAGTTTTCATGCTTTATATGGCGGGTCATACTTTTTAACAACGCACGTAACTTAGCGGGTTTGAGGGGCTTACTGAGATAATTGACACCCTGTTCCTTGCAGCGGGCGACAAGCGCCTCATCATGGGTGGCAGTAACCAAAGACGCGGGAATAACAATATCCAGATGTTGACGAATGGTATCTATCAGATCTAACCCGTTCATGTTGGATCCCAGTTGATAGTCCATTAATAAAATTTGGGGCGAAAAAATCTCAGCCTGGGTAATGGCGTCGTGCCAATTGTCAGCCAGTACCGTGCTTATGCCCCAACGCTCTAACAGAGTTTGCAAGGCATCGAGGTTTTCCTGCTGATCATCAACACATAGTACGCGCAAACCGCGGAAGGAAGCGGTGGGCTTGACTGAGACATTACTTTTCTCTATCACAGGCTCAGACATAGGGACACACACCGAAAAGCAACTTCCCTTACCTACTTTAGACTGTACATTTACTTTGCACTGCATTTGCTGACTTAATCGCCGGACAACCCCGAGGCCCAGGCCAATACCATGCTCAGCGCTTTCGTTTGTGCGGTAGAAATCGCTGAATATAAGCGCTTGCTGCTCTTCAGAAATACCAATGCCGGTATCGCGTACTTCTATCAGTATTTTGTCTGCCCGGCGTCTGGCTGAAATAAGCACCTTGCCATGCTCGGTGTATTTCACGGCGTTGGATAACAGGTTTTGTATAATGCGGTACAAGAAGGTTTTATCAACAAATACCCAGTAGTCGGGCATGCGAGTGCGTAACTGTAACTCTTTTTCTTTGGCCCGCATGGATAACTCATCGACGATAGGGTCGCAGATTTCATGAATACTCACCACTTCAGGGTTGGGTTTCAGCTCGCCCTGATCAAGTCTGGATATATCCAGAAGTGTGGCAATAAGGGCTTCGCTCGATGTGACTGAGTGGTTAAGTTTAGTCACAATGTTGCTCACCGGCAGTGGTAGCTGCGCTTCCTGCAATGCAGACACATAGAGTTTCGCTGCATTAAGCGGTTGCAGTACGTCGTGACTGGCCAGCGCCAGAAAACGTGTTTTACTGGCATTCGCATCTTCAGCTTGTTTGCGGGCACGGATCAGCTCTTTTTCAACATCGCGGCGGCGTTCAATCTCCAGGCGTAATTCGGCGTTAATAGAGTGAACTTCTTCGGTGCGTTTCTTGATGCGCAGTTCAAGATTAACGTTAGACTCTTCCAGTGCCTGCTGAATTTCGACATGGCCGGTAATGTCGTTAAAGCTGGTTACAAAGCCACCGCCAGGCAGTGGATTACCCACCATTTCTATCACGCGGCCATCACTGCGCTGTCGTGTAAAGCGGTGTGGGGTGCCAGAACGTAGGTGCTCGAGACGTTTTTCTATTTCTGCTTCAATATCATTTACCCCGAATTCGCCGCGTTCAGCGTTATAGCGAATGAGTTTTTCGATAGGGGTGCCCACCGATAAAAAGTCCTCAGGGTAGGAATACAACGTGGCGTACTGCTTGTTCCAGGCAACTAAATTAAGATGCTTATCGATAACACTGATGCCCTGATCCATATTCTCCAGCGACGTTAACAGCGCTGTCATATTAAATTGCATGGCCTGTGTAGTGTCATCGAAAAAGTTGATAACTTCGGTAAAGTCGAGCTTTTTACCCCGCAGCACGCTGTCGATGAGGGCTTTGGCACTGGACGCGCCAATAACACCGCCAAGTGCCCGCTCACAAAAAGCCATAAAAGCTTCGTCAGGCGCCTCAGAGGTCTCTATCTTGCAGTGATGCAATTGTTGATATTCATTAACCAGTTGCTGACATCGGCCCGAGCCCATAAAGGTGGAGAGCAAGGTAATTAAGTCGGCGATGGTGACATTCAGGGTTTGGTTTTTACCTGGTGTGTTGCGAACTTCGGCGGGGGCAACAAATGCCTCAGCCTGGATGCGGTCGATTAAACGGGCTGGTGCAAACCAGGAGAATATTATATAGGCAACGGAATTAGTGATGAGGCTGAAGATAGCGCCCTGACTAAGTAGTTCACTTTGCTGGAAATCAGACATCGCATCGTTAACAATTGGCAGCACCAGCCACATGATCCAGGTTATCAGACCAACCATTAACCCGGCATACACACCGTGCGCGTGACCACGCTTCCAGTAAAGCCCGCCTAACACGGCCGGCAACAATTGAATAACCAGGGAAAATGCGATTAAACCAATAGAGTGTAACGAGCGGCTCCCTGTCATTTGCTGGTGATACATAAATGCCAGTAACAGAATAACACCTATAATAACCCGTCTGATGAGTCGAATACGCTTGCCATAATCACCATAAGTAGAAGAGTGCTGTTTAATAGCGAGTAATCGCGGTAATACCACGTCATTGGTTAACATGGTACTCAGTGTCAGAGTGGCAACAATAATCATCGCGGTAGCGGCTGACAAACCACCCAAAAACACAATCATTTGTAACAGCACCGACTCAGAATGCATCGCCAGCGATAACACGTAGGTGTCTGGTTCAACTGCGTTATCGGCAAACACCGCCTGGCCCGCCATAGCGATGACCGGAATAACCGTCGCGGTGACAGCCAGATAAAGCGGAAATAACCAGCGGGCGGTTTTCAAGTGTTTGAGGCTAAGATTATCGACTATCGCGACATGAAACTGTCGCGGCAGACAAATGATGGCGGCGGCAGCCATAATGGTTTGGGCGAAAAAGGTGAAGGAGGAAAACTGCGACAGCGCTTCAGTTGTGTAGAATTTTGCCAGAATAGGCGTGGTCTGCGTGGCATACCACGCTTTATAGCCAACAGCAGCTACCAGCACCAAGGCCAGCAATTTGATCGTCGATTCAAAGGATATTGCCAGTATCAGGCCACGGCGGTATTCGGTGACGTCCGTTTGCTTGGTACCAAAATAAATTGCGAACAAGGCAATAAAGGCAGTGGCTAACACAATAATGAATTGGCTGTTGGGCTGGTGAGTGAGTAGTTTAAATGTCGCACCAATGGCTTTTAGTTGCAGTGCGATATAAGGAATTGTCGCTAGCAGTGCAATAATTGTGACTAACAAAGCGACAGGCTGACGCTTACCATAGCGCGAAGCAATAAAGTCAGCGATGGTGTTGATATGCTGTTTTTTGCTGACCAGTGTCAGTTTATAGATAAAACGATACCCAATAATGTAGACCAGCACCGGGCCCAGTAATATTGGTAGGTAAATCCATGTATCCCGCGTTGCCTGTCCAACCGCGCCAAAAAAGGTCCAGGCCGTGCAGTATATTGCCAACGCCAGGGAATAAATCACCGGGTGCGAAGTTATCCATCTGGCCTTGGGTGAATTTTTATCCCCCCAGCTGGCAATGTAAAATAATAAAAATAAATAAAGCAGCGCAAGTGTAACCCAACCGAACGTCATGCCTTGTCCTAACAGGTTTTTAACAATTCTGGTGACATTATACGCACCCCTCATATATCAGACCTACGACCATGGTCGCATTCCTTGTTCGAACCAGCCCGTCTAGAGTATGTTTTAAGCGCCTAATTATGCGGTTTTTAGGCGATTTTGGCGGTAAGAAACAATTATTAATAACGCTAAAGTCGCTTAGAAAGCTTGTTGTTAGGAAAATGTAAAATAAATACATCGAGTTAACCTGTTTATGAGGACGGAAAGATGGCATTTAGAAATGATGACGACAAAACGGCGTACTGGAAAGAGAACCTCTCTATCCTCGCCAAATTGTTAGTGGTCTGGTTTGTCGTGTCTTTTGGCGCCGGCATTCTCTTAGTGGACGTGCTGAACGAAATCCAGTTCTTTGGCTTTAAGCTGGGGTTCTGGTTTGCACAGCAAGGTGCAATATACGTATTCGTTGTGCTCATTTTTGTATATATGGCCAAAATGAATGCGTTAGACAAAAAATATGGCGTAGACGAGGAGTAATCCAATGGATGTACAACTATTAACTTTTATCATCGTTGGTGCCTCGTTTGCTCTTTATATCGCCATTGCGATTTGGGCCCGCGCGGGATCAACCAACGACTTTTATGTGGCCGGCGGTGGTGTTCCACCTGTCCTTAACGGTATGGCAACCGCTGCGGACTGGATGTCTGCAGCATCATTTATTTCTATGGCCGGTCTGATTTCCTTTATGGGCTACGACGGCGCGGTGTACCTGATGGGTTGGACGGGTGGTTACGTACTGCTGGCGTTGTGTCTTGCACCTTACTTACGAAAATTCGGAAAATTCACTGTACCGGATTTTATAGGTGATCGCTACTACTCACAAACGGCCCGCACCGTGGCTGTATTTTGTGCCATTTTCGTTAGCTTCACCTATGTTGCCGGGCAGATGCGCGGTGTTGGTGTGGTATTTAGCCGCTTCCTGGAAGTTGATATTGTCACCGGCGTCATTATCGGTATGGCAATCGTATTCTTCTATACCGTTCTGGGTGGCATGAAAGGGATTACCTACACGCAGGTTGCTCAGTATTGCGTACTGATTTTCGCTTACCTGGTGCCCTGTGTATTTATCTCAGTAATGGTAACAGGCCATATCCTGCCGCAAACTGCCTTTGGGGCGACACTGGCTGATGGGTCGGGGATGTATATGCTCGAAAAGCTCGATAGTATATCCGTCGCATTAGGGTTTAACGAATATACCTCTGGCACCAAGAGTACGATAGATGTGTTCTTTATTACCTTCGCACTCATGGTTGGTACAGCTGGTCTGCCACACGTAATTGTGCGCTTCTTTACCGTACCTAAAGTACGTGACGCGCGTAAGAGTGCCGGTTGGGCGCTGGTATTCATTGCCATTTTGTACACCACAGCTCCGGCACTGGCGTCGTTTGGTCGGGTGAATATGATTGAAACAATCAATGGTCCTGATTTAACGGGAACACCTTACGCAGAAGCGCCAGCCTGGATTAAAAACTGGGAAAAAACCGGCCTTATCGAGTTTAAAGATAAGAATGGTGACGGCAACATGTACTATGCTGCGGGTAGCATCAATGATCCACAGAGTGCCAATGAAGTTATGGTCGACCGTGACATCATGGTACTGGCAAATCCGGAGATCGCGAACTTGCCAGCCTGGGTCATTGCGTTGGTGGCTGCTGGTGGTGTAGCGGCGGCGTTGTCGACATCGGCAGGTTTGCTACTGGTCATTTCCACGTCCGTATCCCACGACTTGTTGAAGCGTAACTTTGCGCCCAATATTACCGATAAGGCTGAGCTTGGTTATGCCCGACTCGCAGCCGGTGTGGCCATTGTTATCGCCGGCTACTTCGGGATCAATCCGCCCGGGTTTGTGGCGCAGGTGGTCGCCTTCGCGTTCGGTCTCGCGGCGTCGAGCTTCTTCCCGGCTATTATTATGGGTATCTTTAGCAAGCGTATGAATGATAAAGGTGCAGTTGCCGGGATGATCTCAGGTATCGCATTCACTGCGGCATACATCATTTACTTCAAGTTTGTGAACCCTGCGGCTAACGTGCCTGCTAACTGGTGGTTTGGCATTTCACCGGAAGGGATTGGTACTTTGGGGATGATTGTGAACTTTGCAGTGGCTTATGTGGTGTTCAAAATGACTGATGAAGCACCACAAGACATTCAGGATATGGTTGAGAGCATCCGCTTCCCGAAAGGTTCTGGCGAAGCCTCAGCGCACTAATTCTGACATGACACAATAAAAACTAAGGCTCACCCACCGTGGTGAGCCTTCTTTATTTATAGCGCTGCGCTGTGTTACATAATAGTGAAGCGCTATATGTATTGAGAAAACAATACCTTCAGGGGTAAGCCATGAGTACAACGCCACAACAAGTGATGGATTTTTTAAAAACCTCAGCGCCGTTTGACCAGCTCGACGATGACTTATTGGGTGATCTGGCCAAACAAGCGCGATTACTTTATTTGGCGAAAGAGAATCAGCAAGAATTGCTGGCTGAAAACAAAGGCAGATTGTTTTTGATCCACAGCGGACAGTTTTCGGTCACTGATTCCAATGCACCTGAGCGTCATTTAAGTGAAGGCGATTACTTCGGCTTCCACAGTGCCATCGATGGCGTAGAGTATCCGCTTAAGGTTAGTACCGACAGTCCTGGGTTAGTGTACAGCTTTAGTGACGCGGCCTTTAAAAAGTTGTTGGTGCAACCCGATATAGCCAATTTTTTTCAAAACACGAAAACAGAGGTGCTGCAAAATCAGGCGGTGCTGGATTCTAATTCCATGTGGCTGTACAAAGCCTTGTCGGAAGTGATTGAGCGCCAACCGGTTAAAGTTGATGTATCCTTTTCGGTTCAGCAGGCAGCTGAGAAAATGTCACAAAGTAATGTGTCGTCTTTGTTGGTTACTCAACACGATAAGCTCGCGGGCATAGTGACTGACCGCGATCTGCGCAATCGCGTCGTAGCCACTGGCCTGGATATGACCCTGCCGGTCAGTGCCATCATGACTGAAAAACCGGCCATGATTATACAAAATCGAACCATGTTCGATGCCATGGCCTTAATGACGGAGCGCAACATCCATCACCTGCCGGTCATTGACCGTTCAACGCGGGAGCCTGTAGGGATGTTAACAGCTTCAGACATTGTCAGGCACCAAAAAGGCAACGTGTTATATGTAATTGGTGAACTCTCAAAAGCCGAAAACCTGTATGAACTCACCAGGCTGTCGTGGCAAATGCCTCATTATTTAGCGACTCATGCAAAGCGCCTCGGTGATTTTGATATTGCTGGCAAGGTGCTGGCGCAGGCGACTGACATTATGACTCGCAAGCTGATTGGTTTTTACCAGCAGCAACATGGCCGGGCACCTATGAACTTTGCCTGGATTGTGTATGGTTCGCAGGCGCGTGAAGATCAAACCATGGGGTCTGATCAAGACAATGGCCTGTTAATGGAACATGAGCCTGACAACATGCAGGCAGAATACTTTGCCGGTATGGCAGAGTACGTTTGTAATGGTTTGGGCAAGTGCGGTATTAAATTGTGTCCGGGGAATATTATGGCCAGCAACGCCGGTTTACGCTTGTCGTTGGAAGCGGCCATTGCTGAGGCACAACAGTGGGTAAAACAGCCTACCAGCAAAGCAATCATGCATTTCAATATTTTTCTCGATGCCCGTGCCGCAGCCGGTGACGCAGAGTTGTTCAAGAAATTGCAAAAAGCCCGAGCGCCGCTGTTGCAACAAAAAATGTTTTTGGCTGCTTTGGCGCGGCAGGCCAATGAGACATCCGTGCCGTTGACCATGTTCCAAAAATTCAGTTATGAGAAAGGCCGCAAGGTAAAAGATACGATAGATCTTAAGACTCGTGCCATAGCCATTATTAACAACCTTGTCCGGCTTTATGCGCTGGCCAATGGATTAACTATGCCCGCGACACTGGGACGCATAGCCAGTTTGCCGGCCGGCGCAGGATTGTCGAGTCGAGACGCTGACAATATTCGTGATATTTGGCTGTTCCTTAACCGCTTGCGCTGGCGTCATCAGCTGCAAAATAAAGTGACTGATAACTGTGTCTCTGTCAGTGATTTGTCGTCGATAGAAAAACACCAGTTAAAAGCTGCTTTTAAAGCCATCGACCGAGCGCAGCAGGCCGCCGTTATGAAGTTTTCCGGTGGTGTTTCATAGCATGTCGGTGCAACACAACACAAGCTTATGGCAACGTATCCGGCAGTGGTTTAGTAGTAAAATTCCGTTACCGCCGTCACGTAAGGAGCAGTTACTCGCCGATGTGCCGCTGCTGGCTGTTGACCTGGAGCTGACTTCGCTGGATCCGCACAAGGCGAAAATAACCTCCATTGGCTGGGTAGAGGGCAAGGCGGGTAGCATCGAACTGAGCCAGTGCTTTTACTCTGTTATCCGCGCATCGGGTGATTTAGCCCAGAGCCCGGTTATTCATGGTTTAACCGCCGAAGAACTCGCCCAAGGGCGGCATATCAATGAAGTACTGGCAGAGCTCGCCGAGTTCGCTAAAACCCATATTTGGGTATTTCACAATGCCGCGCTGGATACCGCGGTGCTCAGTAAGGTAATGGCGGCTAACGATATTTTTCTGCCCAACATAGTGACCCTCGATACGTTAAAACTGGCCGTTCATCAATTACACAAGCAGCACGAAGTTTTGCCACCAAACAGTGCAACCCTCACGGTGTGCCGACAGCGACTTAATTTACCCCTGGCACCCGCACACAATGCTCTTGATGACGCCGTGGCGACATTGCAACTGTGGTTTGCGCAGTACTATGCGCTCGATCCTAAAGGCCAGATGAGTTTACAAGACCTCGCTCACACCCAGGCTATAGTCTGCATGAATTTAGGAAAAACTTCGCAATAAGGATTGACAAAAAAAGTCCAAGAGCGTATCTTCACGCCCGCGTTGAGCAAGCAGCTAAACGCGTATGCCCAGGTGGTGAAATTGGTAGACACGCTAGCTTCAGGTGCTAGTGACCTAACGGTCGTGGCGGTTCAAGTCCGCCTCTGGGCACCATTCCTTTGTCTCTCGACATCCAAATAAAAAAAGTTTCGCTCAAAAATAAACCAAAAATCAAATATTTAGTATATTTCTTAGTCTGTTATGGTCTGAGGGTATCTTGCTATATCCAAATATTTTAGTAACACTGAATGTAACACGGGCATAAATACGCACGGAGCGTGTTACATTAAATGGCTAGAACTACCAAATCACTTAACCCTACCCAGGTCGAAAAAGCGAAGCCAAAAGACAAGGAATATAGCCTTGCAGATGGTCGCGGCCTGCTGATTAGAATCAAGCCTAATGGCGTTAAAAAGTGGGTATTCAATTACCCTAAGCCATTCACTAAAAAGCGCTCCAATCTCACTGTGGGAACATACCCTGATGTTTCTCTGGCAAGAGCTAGGGAGCTAAGTGAAGGCTACCGAGCATTGCTTGCTCAGGATATTGATCCGCATGAGCACAGAGAAGAAACCCACCAGAAGAAATCCGAAGCAATAAATACCACATTTGAATTGGTTGCACGGCAATGGATGGAAATACACGCGACCAAGGTGTCAGCCGGAACACTTGCCAATATTACCCGCTACTTTGAGAAAGACGTTTTCCCGCTGGTGGGTAAGCTACCAATCGAACAGCTAACCGCGCCCAAAGCTATAAAGGTTATTAATAAGATTGTGGGGCGTAACAGCCATGAGATAGCGCGTAAGGTCGCCAGGCGAATGAATAGCGTTATGACGTTTGCTGTTAATGCTGGAATTGTTCACCACAATCCATTAGCCGGCATCAGAGAGTTGATACCGGCCACCAGGGTAAAGCATCAACCATCATTGCCACCAGAACAGCTACCAAGGCTTATGAAAGCGATCCGGTTTTCATCCGCGAAGATTGCCACACGCTGTCTGATTGAATTTCAATTACATACAATGGTACGCCCTGGTGAAGCCGCCGAAGCTGAATGGTCAGAGATTGATGAAGAAAAAGGCGTATGGACTATACCAGCCAAGCGAATGAAGATGGAACGGGATCACATTGTGCCATTAACCCCACAAGTGCTCGACATACTGGAGACAATGAAGCCGCTAAGCGCCCACCGTAAATTCGTTTTCCCATCAAACATCGATCCCAAAAAGCCAGCCAACCGGCAAACAGCGAATAAGGCGTTACGTGATATGGGCTTTACTGGCCAGCAAACAGCGCACGGTTTGCGCTCATTGGCCAGTACCACGTTAAACGAACAGGCTTTTGATCATGATGTAATTGAAGCGACACTTGCACACGTAGACGAGAACGAAGTGAGATCAGCATATAACCGTGCCCAGTACCTTGAGCGGCGCAAAGTAATGATGGGCTGGTGGTCTACTCATATTGAGAATGCGTTAGCTGGCAAGGAAACAGAATCCACCAGCAATGTGTTAGAAATGAAGAAAGCGTAAAGCGTTTACCAAGCCTAGGATAGCTCCCGAAAAGCCGAAACCCTATCGGCCTGGCTTGGTAATTATCAAAGGGATATCCTGAGGGTGGATATGCAAAGAATAGTTGATGAAGTTGTAGAAATTCCACTGAGCGTTTGTGAGACTCTGATTGAAAACTTTGAACTAGAAATTTATGAGTTGGATTTTATTTCACCAACTGATCTGGCCAAAGAATTAGCTATCGATAAAAAGGAAATTAAAGATAGTATCTTCAAAGCGTTTCGCGATCAGATGTCAAAAGATGATTTCGACCCCTTTGATAAAGCTGGCGAAAATATCGAAAAGAGAAAGGAGTTAGTTAAGGAAAAAATCAAAGATAAAAAAGAATTGCTAACCGTTGATCTTGAATACTTTTTAACTCTATTGGTGGTTGATCTTTCAAAAAAAGAACGTTTGACCTATCTCAACTACACTCCGTTTACACGAACCTTTACTCAAGCAGTATGCGAAGAAATAAAACCCCTTCAATTTTCAAATGAAGTCTGGCAAAAAATAACGAGGTTATTTACTTATTCTTTGGGTTTTTGGGGAAGAATGATATGCCTGAGCTATTGGGCTGACGATGAAGTTGCAGAAAAAACAGCCTATTATCTGTTTGAACCTGATGAAGAAAGTGAAAAAGAGAAAGAGCTTCCTTTAGATAACCGCCTTTGGTTTTCGCTCAATAATGTTGTTCAGAGATTGCGGCCATTAGGCTTCACAAAGGAAGATATATATTATTTGTGTAGTAATGGCGAGATTGAATGTTGTGTAGACATTGCTTCTTTAGATAGGCCTGTAAGATGTTTTGAACCAAATACTTACTATCAGGACAAGGTAACTTCACTAGTCAAATTCGAACGAAGCTTTCCATATCAAATAGAAGATAGGCGAGTAATACAGAGTTTAGGCTTAAGATATGCCATGATCTCTAACGATGTTCCTCTAGGTCGTTTCTTAGCTATAGACGACACTTCGGTTAGTAAAATTTTGTATCAAGGTTACTGTAAAGATTGGTATGCCGGTATAAACGGTTTTGAAGCTATTTTTGGAGATACTTCGGCAGAATATAATAATGGAGTTGAAAGTTTAGAGACCATCAAATTATCCGCAGATCACTTAATAGTCACCGCTAAAGAAATGAAGCGGCTGGAATTTAAGTATTCAGAAAATAAGGGGGATTCGGCCTCTGATGGACTTACTAAAGGGGCTTGGAGAATGATCGGGGTGCTTTTTGACTTACTTAAAGATACAAGTATTTATACATCTGATAATGATATCAAAGCAGCAATACTTGCCATAGCTGAACAGAAGAAGTTGAAAGGTGTAAGTCAGCGAAACTTAGATACTTTCTTTAAGAAAGCTAATGAAACGATGAAGGATCGATAGCACCGCAATTGCGATGTTTTAGCTGTACTTTTAAAAAATAATTGCTCCTGTACTCAGTCAAACAGGAGCAGACAATGACAGATGTTACTATCCTCAGATTACCGGAAGTTTTACTGAAATCCGGTAGCAAGCGATCAACCCTTTGGCAGCACATTAAAGCAGGGCTTTTTGTACCACCGATCAAACTAGGTGGCCGCTCTTCTGGCTTCATCAAACATGAAGTTGACGCAATCATAGCCGCACATGCTGTAGGTATGGATGACAAGGAAGTAAAAGACCTGGTTGTAAAGCTGGTGGAGAAGCGCAAAGAATCGGCTTCAAAGCTACTTCAAGAGCTTGTGGCATAGGGGGCAAATCAGATGAAAGATGAAGCCACCCCAAAGGGCAGCAACACCAAATCAGACACCAATACACTAGCCCTCAACTCTGACTCAGGCAAGCTCAATTCAATGTTGTTGCGCTTTGCCCAGGGTAAGCGGTATCACAGGTTTAGCGCTGAAAGTGTAGGGGATCATTGCTTACCCACCACAATAAGTGATCTCCAAAAGCGACACGGCATTTACTTTGACCGGTGTAGGGTTAAGGTTAAAAACCGTTTTGGTACGTTTACGCCGGTTTGCTTGTATTGGCTGAGCGGCAAATCCCTTTTGAAAGCACAGCATATTACCGGACTGGATAAGGGGGCGGCATGAGCGAGCGGCTAAAGTCGTTACTAAATCGAGGTTGTAGCATCGAAATTAGAAACGGTGCTTTAGCCGTTAACCACCCATCAGACAGTAAGTATGATGCTAATTGGCATCTGAAATTTTCCACGGTTCTAGTTGGTGATATAGCCCGGTTATTAAGGCTTAACATCTATCGGTATGAAGGGTACAAAGCTGGCCGCTTCAATGAAGGTAAATATCCTGGCGTTCGGGTGCGTTTTATTGACATAGGCTCTAGTGAAGAAGTGTATGCAATGTTTAACGCAAGACTTACCAGGTCTAGAAATGTAGGAAATAAAAGAAGTGGAGAACCATTGCCTGGCAACCGCTTTTCAATGAATAAGGGGTACGGACTTTATAAGCTCTGGTTAAAGCTGGGGTTGCCGCAACCCAGACGACCAAGTGAGCTTTACAAAATGATGGGTAAGCTAAGCCAAATTATGATTACCGCAGACGCAGATCCGAACGGAAAGTTGAAAAACCAATCTATACGGTTAGCCAACGTTTCAACGCATGAAATCACTGCTAATTTCAGCGACAAGCCGGTGGCAAGCTTGGGGCAAGGAAGTGGCAAGGTGTTGGCAAGCGCAAGTGGCAATAATGGGTGGCAAGAGCAAGTGGCAACAGATAGTGGCAAGCAATCGCCTGCAACCACCAGCAGTATAGGGTCAGAGCTTAATTTGAAGTGCGTGTCAAAACCAGTGCGTGTAGGCGCAACTACGAAAGAAAAAACCACGTGTGATTACAACCACGAATTAAGTAATCAAGTAATGACGGATAAAGGCCCTGTTAACCCTACACATAAGAAGACACCGCAAGAACAAACTAATGATGAATGGTTTGCTGATTATGACAAAGCAGAAAATTTGAAATTCAGGGCCTAACCAGGACAAGTCGAATCCGACTAAAAACAAGTCAAATATGACTAGTGATATTTAAGTTAGCCAAATAGGGATAACGAAACGTTAGACCCCGACATAGCAAAATAGTAAGAATTGGTAAGGCTGAACAAATCGTTCCCCCTTTTTTTAACTGAGTAGTCAAGTCAGGCAAACTGATTGGTTAACTTTGGTATTAATTGGTTGGTCGCTTAAGTTTTTTAACACAGGCATCTTTCACCCACTCTGAAAACGTTTCGCTGGTGGATTGCCGATCAGCTTCTATTTTGTCGAGCAATTCATCTTCAAAACGAATTTGTTTTCTAGTTGAACCGGAACGCTCGAAAGACTTTTTTTCTTGTTTATCTTGCACTGGTACGTACCATTTTGATAGTTTAAGTTGGCACGTACCAGATTAAACGAATTGAACCTCTTAAACAATTGGAGATGATTACTATGGAATCAAAGGTAGCCACAACGCATCTAGATCACGAAGATAAGTTGTCTGCAAACCTGCAAAAAGCCAGCGGTATTGCAGCGCTAATAAACCTATCAGCAGTAGCTGATGATGACGTATTAGATCGGGAACTTGAATGGGCATCCTGGGCGTTAATGGATCTTCTAGCTGAAGCCCGAGAGGCCAATGAACAGTTAGGCAGAAGAACTAAACACTTGAGGGAGGTAGGTTAATCATGAAAACAATTTTTAATGACAACTTCACACGCGAACACGGGATCGAGCCAATCGAAGCAATTAACGACATGTTGTTTGATTATATCTTTGATGCTGGCAGGGTTGAATTAACACCATGCCAGTCAGCCGTTATAAGCGGGCTTCTCACTAAAATTGGTGAAATATGCAATGAGCATAAGCCAATTTAAGATTAAAACCTAGCAGGAGGCCTGACAGTGTCTAGTAATCGCGATTTAAGAAAGTGCCAAGTTAAGGCCCTGAAAGCGCATTACAGAGCGTGTCAGGCAATTTATAAAATTTGGGCGAACTCAAACTATGCTCATGGTGGACCAAAAACGCCGCCGTTCCCTGATATATGTCGAGGGATGAAATGCGGCGCTAAAACTCGCAGCGGCCACCCGTGCAAGAATGACGGTACAAGTTATAGCAACGGGCGCTGTAAGTTTCACGGTGGAGCCAGTACAGGTCCAGTTACCAAGGAGGGTAAAAACAAATCAGCGGCAAACGGCTTTAAACGCAAAGCGAGAATGCCACCAGCTAATAAATCCCATGTGGTTACTGATAAAACCCGAGATAACAAAGCTCATGCTATGTTGAAAAATGTTGACTTTGAATAACAAGTATTTGACTACCGGCATACTGCAAACCCCATGAATAGGATAAGATTAGGATAAGGTTGACGATTAACGAAACACTGCAAGACAAGTGTTATTAATTGTTAAGGTACAAACCCCATAAAGACCTAGCAAAACCACACATCAAGCCATACCAGAACCCGCTTACTTCAAGCACTTGAACAGAGCTAAAACCATACCCTAAACCACATAAAGCCCGTGTGAACCCCAGGGACACCCCACGGCCCTTTGCTGAAAGAAAGCCACCAGCTTACACGGTAAATAACTAACCGGCACAGTGTACATTTATCAGCATTATCACAAGGCGCTAGGCGTAAAGCACAGTTGAATTATTGCTGGTGGGTTATGAAGACGACACAAACAATCTAACAGGCCGAAGTATTACTATGTAACTTGTTGGAGCTGAGAAGCAGTCAGGAGGAGGATTTCACGATTAATCACGTTGATCTTGTAGTCACACTCCAAACGGCTGTAAATCTTCTCAGAATGGCGCAGGATGCGTTAGATGAGAAAACAGCTTATAGTTTATTAGCCAAAATTACAGTATTGAATGGGTTGAACCATGACCGCCGAAACGCAAAACAAAGATGATTTTATGTGTATGCGGCTAACCAATGATAATCATTTGGTTGTTTGCCAGGGCCGAGCAGTTAAGGCGAAGATAACCAAGGTAAAGCACCAGCCATTCTTAAAACGCCTTTTACAAGTATTACAGGCCGTTTTACGATTCGTAGTTTAAATGGACAAGTATTAACCTGCCATTGATAAAGTATAAGGGTGAAACAATTCCAATTCTGTTATTGGTCAGGAACGGATATCTCATCAGCACTGATTAGCAGTTAGCCTTTGCGTGAAGCGGACATTTCATATTCTTTCCAGTACATATGAATAGTATGGTTTTTCAGCGGAAACGGGTGTTACTATGAAACCTCAGTAATAATCTGCTCGCACTACAAGGAGAGTTCTATTGAAAATTCTATTTTTAAGTTTGTTATTTTGTTTAATTCAGGGGTGTGCGACGGTTGGGATGCTTCCCGATGATGTGGCTAAAGTTGATTTTGATGCTCCCGAAGGTAAAACTGGTTGGTCAGAATATCAGCATGTAGAAACTTTTCATGGTTATGACGTTAACCAAGTATACGAAGCCGCAAAAGTCGGACTTGGAAGTGCGGGTTTTTCGCTGAGGGAAGCCGATAAATCCAGAGGCATGGTAATTGGTGAGCATGGCATTACTTTGCATGATTGGAATGTGATTGCTGGCGTATATTTCAAAGAGGCTAATAATGCAACTAAGGTGAAAGTTATTGCTGAAGGCTCTAAAGATATCGGGTTTAGCGGTGATGTCACGTCAGATGGTTGGACTGGAAAAATTCTAAGAGGCATGCGTCAATACCTAAATGAAACGTACCAAGCAATTTTAAAAGTCGATAAATCCGACTTAAAGCAACAGTAGCAATAAACGGGTCCCTCTGGCTCAATGATTCACGGGTAATTCGCAGCGCAGCTTTCGTTTTGTGCAAGCATATGAATTCTGAATTTGTTGTTTCTCTTTCAGAGACGCAATATAGGCTCATACCAATATATATAATGGTTACTTAAAATTGCTAGGTGATTGGCAAAAGAAAAAAGGTACTTCCTGCAATGCTCAATGCTACAGGTAATTTGCACTGCAACGATTGTCTATTTATGAGTTATTTTTGCTGTTGGTTGTTGTGTTGTTCGTAGCATGTTCCATTAAAGATACTGATTAATAAGGGTAAGGTTACGGTAAGGCCAGTTAACCAAACTAAACCTGAGGGGCGGTGTAAATCTCTGCTAGGTAAGCCTTCCTGACCGCCGCCCTAGGTTTTTTTTCAGGTCCGCAAAATTGGAAAGTTTTTTCCTAACAGGGCGATCCATTGCACGCCTGAAGCGTCACCTCAGAGGTTGTATGCTTAACGGGCTAGGGCAGCTATGCCGACACCTAAAGCGACACCCTACGCATACGGGATAGGGGGTATTAATTGTTGAAGTGAATGAAGCCTGATCATTGCCACCGTTAACTTAATTTTCGTACGTACTAAATAAGGATCTTTTTTTTGGGGCATTTGCTCTTATATGTAACAACTTGAAAGTTTTTACAGCATTACTATATTTTACGTTAGGTTGTGTTTACGTATAAACAAGATTAGATTAGATGGAATTGGCTTTTCAAGTACGTTGCATTATGAATGGGGTTCGTTTAGGATTCGCGCGAAATTTTCATAAAAAACCGTGTAAATTCACATGTTAAAAGGGGAGCGTAATATGAATACATATTCAGCGAAAGCAATTGCTAACGCTTTTCTTAGGCTTGCAAGGAAGGATGGGCAAAGCATCACTCCGATGAAGCTTCAAAAACTTGTTTATTTAGCTCATGGTTGGGCTCTAGGTCTTAATGATAAGCCATTGATAAAGGATGATGTAGAGGCTTGGCAATTTGGTCCAGTAATTAGCTCGCTTTATCACGAGTTTAAGGAATATGGTAGTGGCGCTATAACTAACGATGCTTCAGATTTCGATCTAGATTTTGATACTTTTGAAATCGTTTATGAAGTTCCCGTGATCAAGGAAGACGACACTGATGCTAATGAACTAGTAGAAGCGGTTTGGAATAGTTACAAAAAATATAGTGGCGGACAACTTTCGAATTTAACTCATAGGGAAGGCACGCCATGGAAGCAAGCTTATAATGGTAATAAAGGCCAGAAAATCGATACTCAGTTGATCGCTGAACATTATAAAGGACTTATCCGTAAACGCACTGCGACATAAACAAGGTAGTAATTTATGAGCAAAATGGATGCGATTGGCTCTGAGATTACTTCTGAGCCTGAAGAATCATCAAAAGAAGAAGCAATTTTCGAACATACAGATGGACAGGATCGAGGCGACCATTTAGCGCATCTTCGTCATGAACAACTCCAAAAACTCAAAGTAGACAACTTAAATCTTCAAGCTCTCAATACGCTGCGCCTAAAACTGGCGAAGTTTATCTTTAGACTTATTGTTGGTTGGTTAGTAGCTGTAATGCTATTGGTGTTTTTGGGTAGTTATGAGATTTTTGTATTCACTGGTGAATGTCCAAACCAAACTAATACGTGGTTTGGTAACGTTCAATCTTTGCCTTCAGGTTGTAATTACCTTACAAGTAAAACGTATCTAAATTTATCGGAAACAATTGTTGTTGCACTCATTACTACCACTACTATTAATGTGTTGGGGCTTTCATTTATTGTTGCAAAGTGGCTCTTCCCGTCAACATCTTCAAAAGGTGTGAATAGTAAGCCTGAACTTTAAAGTTGTGCTTGATAGCTTTTAGTAACACGCTTAGTAACACATTTTTAGTTTGCTTTGTATTTTGTTTTTGATTATCAATATTTTGGGTTGTTAATTCATTGCCGCCTCTGGGCACCATCCCTTTCTCGATGTAAAAAATCCCAATATAATTTAATAAATGTAGCTGTATCTGCCCGGCGGACTATCCCAGCCTCTCGCAGAGCTCGAGTCGTTCACCCGCACGCGAAGCGGTGCTTTGCATAAACCGTGCGACTTCACCCGCCTCTGGGCACAAAGGGTAAATTGACCCTTAGAGAAAACCGATACACAGTGATATATCCGTCAACCAAAGCTTACGTTGTGTTGACTTCCAAAATAGATAAGTGCACTTGCAAAGTGATCCAATCGTTAGTTAAAACAGTTTGAAATCGATAATTATTCGCATTAACATTCCTAGCCTTATTTAGTCACTGCTACAAATGTCGTGACTAGTTAGACCAGGCATTAGCTATTTCAGCACGCAGTATTTGGAGACATGGTTTGAGATTCCCACTATCAACAATTGCAACGGCGCTAGTTCTTAGCACCCCGGTATCTGCAAGCAACGCAGATGATCCAGAACGGATTCTTATCGAAGGGCGGTATTTATCGATCAATGAGTCGAACTCGGTAAAAACCCCGACACCTATCATCGATGTGCCGCAAAGCTTATCCATTATGACAGCTGATGATATTACTGAGCGGGGTATCACCAGCATTGGTGAAATCATTGATTATACGCCCGGGGTCAACACTTCCCAGGGTGAAGGACATCGCGACTCGGTTGTATTCCGTGGGGTTCGTTCTACAGCCGACTTTTATCTGGATGGTAATCGTGATGACGTGCAGTACTATCGTTCGCTGTATAATATTCAGCAAGTTGAAATTCTGCGTGGCCCCAATGCGTTGTTATTTGGTCGCGGCGGAACCGGCGGTATCTTAAACCGGGTCTCCAAAAAAGCGCAGCTTGATGAAGCCTTTACTGGCTACAAAACGACCCTGAATACATTTGGTGGCTATGGGGCTGAAATCGACACAAACACGGCCATGACCAATTATTCAGCGTTGCGCGTTAATGCGATGGTTGAGTCTTTAGATAATCACCGCGACTTTTATGATGGCGAACGCCTGGGCTTTAACCCAACTGCTCGCGTTGAAGTTAACGACAATACTGTGGTGGATGTTTCTTATGAATATATTAACCACGAGCGCTTTATTGACCGTGGTATTCCGACGGGGCAGGATGGGCGCCCGGTGGAAGCGCTGGAAGACGTGGTCTTTGGCGATCCTAAGAACAACTACCATGAGCTGGAAGCCCATGTCTTTCGCTTTAATGTAGAGCATCAGTTTAACGCATTTACCAAAGGTAACGTTAATGCCTTTTATGGTGATTACGATAAAGTGTATTCTAATTTTTACGCCAGCGATTATGACGCTCAAACGAATGTTGTTGAACTGGACGGATATATTGACGAAACAGTCCGGGACAACCTGATCCTGTCAGGAAATCTGGTCAGTGAATTCAGCACCGCCGGGATTGGCCACATGGTGATTGTGGGCACCGAGGTTATTCAGACTAAATCTGATCAATTTCGTTTAAATCCTGTATTCAGTTCAACCGGCAATGACCGTGAGACATTCTTAGTTCAGCGCCCGATTGCGCTAAACGGGCTGAGCGGTACTAATGCTGCCGGTGATACGATTACCACTGCTTTTACTGCGTTAAATGATGATACGCGGGTTAAACTGGACGTTGCGTCTTTCTTTGTGCAGGATGAAATCGAAATTAGCGAACAACTTGATGTGGTTATTGGCGCCCGGTTCGACCGTTTTGATATTGAAGTGTTTAATGCCAAAGCCGACGAAACCCGCAAACGTACTGATGAAGAAATTTCGCCGCGCGCTGGTCTCATTTATAAGCCACAGGAAAACATTTCTATTTACGCCAGTTACAGTGAATCGTTTTTACCTCGCAGCGGCGAGCAGTATACCGATATCAACGGAAACGACGATCAATTGGATCCCGATACCTACAATAACCAGGAAATCGGCATCAAATGGGACCTTGCGCAAGGTTTAAGCCTGACTGCTGCGGTTTTTGAAAATGAGCAGCGCTCGCCCCAGGTTGCCGACGACAATCCTGAAACGCTTGACGTTATTACGTCTGAAATTAACGGTTTTGAATTTCAGATCACCGGTCAACTTAACGAAGACTGGAAAATCACCGCCAACTACAGCAAGCTGGATGGCGAGATTGTAGCGCGTACTGGCCCAACTGGCCGTTCACCACGCGAATTACCGGATAACACCTTCTCCGTGTGGAGTACCTACCAGCTTAGCGATGCCTTCGGCGTTGGCCTTGGTGCAACGTATCAGGATGAAAGCTTTATCGATAATGGAAATACTGCTGTATTGCCCAGCTATACCAGAATCGATGCGTCAGCTTATTACGACATCCGCGATGATCTGAGCGTACAGGTCAATATTGAAAACCTGACCGATGAGCTTTATTTCCCGAATGCGCATGCGACGCATCAGGTTACGGTTGCGCCGCCAATTAATGCCATGGTCACATTGGTCGGTACATTCTAAAAACTCACTGAAACCGAAAAAAAAGCCCTGTTTTATTCACAGGGCTTTTTCGTGATTATGTCTGACAAGGTGAAGACTAACGCTTTAATTAAAGAGATCTTTAAGCTTGTCCTTGCCTTTTTCCAGGAGTTTGTCTTTCTCTTCTTCGATTTTTTCCTTGGCTTTTTCAGCCATGATTTTCTTAGCTTCAGCTTTGGCTTGTTTGATTGCGTTATCAAGCATTTGACGCACAATTGCCGCGCCAACCTGATCGGCTGGAAGTCCATCAGGCTGACCAATGGCACCTGCATTAAAGGTTGGTAGTGTTACTTCGTAGGCCTTTTTATCGATTTCAAAGTCGCCCGTTTCAAGCTGTTCAAAGTTAAGTATCAGTTTGGTATTACTCACCACTACCTTATCGACAATCAGCTTAGGTGCCGTAGCAGACGATTCGGCTGGTTGTTCTTTATCGCCGGTTGGCAGATTCGCTGCCAGGTTATTTTTCAGAACAATAAGATTGCCCTGACCGCTACTGTCCAATTCGTAAAGAATTTCAGGCCCATCAATAGTCACTTCCTGAATTTGATAGGGTTCCTGCACAGAACCACCCAAATTTAAGGTGATCCCGTCCAGGCTTAACGCATCTTCGTCGCTAAACCCATCGGGGTTTTCGATGTCGATGTCTGATATGGTCAACCGGCCCTCGCTAAAAGACAGATCAACGCTTGCAACACTAACAGGGGTGGCTAAATACTTTGTTCCCTGAGTTTCTATTTGTGTGCGAATAAAATCATTAGCACCGCTGCCGAGATACACTACTGCGCCAACAATCGCGGCGATGAGTATTATTACGACAATCAGAATTTTTTTCATAACGATCTCCTTTATATAATGAGTAATGCACCTTTCGTTTCTCTGCACAGCGCTGCTATCAGCTCGAAGCAGGAAACGCTGCCGACGCTCAGTGAACGTCGGCAAAGCTGTACATTAAAGGCTATTCATACTCTGTACTGAAACCGGTCCGAGTCCGGCAGCTTCCACTTCAGCTTTGATTTTTTCTGCGTCACCTATGATTAGCCAGGTGAGTTTGTCTGGATGAATCACCTCAGCTGCAGCGGCATTCAGATCGTCTAAATCTAAACCGTTATACTTTTCTACCAGTGTTTCCGGGTAGTTATACTGGCGGTTAAAACGACTGCTCGATAGTAAACTCCCCAGCACAGAGCCCGCTGTTTCAAACTGCCCAGGCAATGAGCGCACTTCATCTAAGCGGGCACGTTCCAGCTCTTCCTGCATGGGCGGTTTGTCGCCTAAATAACCGGTAAGTTCTTTCTTGAGCTCAACCAAAGACGGGCCTGTTTTGTCGGTTTGCACTGGCGCATAAACCATAAATGGGCGCTGTCCACGGGCATCCTGCAGGAAAGTGTAGGCACCATATGCCCAGCCTTTATCCTCACGCAGGTTCATGTTCACCCGAGCCGTAAAGGCGCCGCCCAGAGTTTGGTTCATGGCTTCAATAGCAATGTTGTTATCAGCTCCAGTAGGCGGTGCTAAATGGGCTGCCAGAATCAACGACTGCTGTGAGCCCGGGCGGTCAATAATAATCGCCTGGCCTTGCTCAGGGAGGGTAGCCTGAGCAATTTTCTTGGTTCCTTTAGTGCCTGATTCCTGCCAGCTACCGAACTCTTCCTCTAAAGCGGGCTTAATATCGCTCAGTGTGGTGTCGCCCACGACAAAAATGGTGGCGTTATCCGGGCGTAGCCAGGTTTTTTTAAAGTTAACCAGGTCATTACGGGTGATGGTTGTAACATCTTCCTCGGTACCTGAGCCGGTAAAGGGAATGCCATAGGCATGACCATCGCCATAAATAAGTGGCGGCAACAGCATGAGTGCGATGCTAACCGGACGCGATTTTTGTTGCGCAATAGAGCTCAGAATTAACGCCCGCTGACGTTCAATCTCTTCGTCAGCAAATGTGGGTTGCTTCAGAATATCACCTAACAACTGAAGCGATTCTCCCATATTCTCCTTTAACATCGACATGCTAACCGTCGTGGTATCCAGGTTTGAACCGCTGTTTAAGCGGGTACCCAGTTGCTCCAATTCGCTGGCCAGTTCCAGTGCATCGTACTTCCCGGCGCCTTCATCAAGCATGCGTGTTGTGAAATTCGCTAAGCCAAGCTTACCGCCAGCGTCAGCAGCATAACCTGCGTCAAACTGAATAGCGACATTCACTAACGGCACAGTAGCGCGCTGGGCAAACACAACTTTAAGGCCGTTTGACAATGTTGTTTCACTGATTTCAGGGAAGGTAAGTTCGGTTTCGGCTGTGATAGCCGGTAATCCTGTACTACGGTCGACACCTTCGCTGGCGGCGGCGTATTCCTTGAAAGGTTCAAATGTAATTTGATGCCATCCGTCGCCCAGCCATTGCTGAGCCGCAGCTTTAACCTTTTTAGGTGTTGAACTGGCAAGTTCTTCCAGCTCTGTTTTAAAATAGTTAGGGTCACCGGCAATGTATTCACCAGTGGCCAGCGTGTCGGCTTTACCACCAAAACCGCCGACTTCTTCAAGGCCACGGATAATAGAGGCTCTGCGTTTGGTTGAAACCAGCTTTACTTCATCCTTTGTCGGGCCTGTACGTAAAAACTCGCTGATAATCTTATCCATTTCGCGTTCGACTTTGGCTGGGTCTTCACCTGCTTTTACATCCACGCTCACTCCAAATAGCGATGCCATTTGTAATTCGTAATTGAACACGGAAGCGTTAGTGGCTATTTGTTGGTCGTAGACTAATTCTTTGTACATCCGGGAGTTTTTACCATCGCCTAAAACACTCGCTGCAATAAATAAATCCGTGGCTGTCGGGCTGGTATTTTCGGGGGATACCCATAAGCGGTATATGCGGGTTTGCGGTACTTTATCCTGTACGACTTCCCGGGTGTTGGCTTTACGCTCCGGCACCCATGATTGCCATTTACTTAACGCCGGACCCGGATCAATATCACCGAAGTACTTGTTAACTAACGGCTTTGCCTCAGCGGCGTTGATATCTCCACTGAGTACCAAAATGGCGTTGTTGGGCCCGTAATATTCACTAAACCAAGCCTTAACATCTTCTAATGAGGCAGAGTTTAAGTCATCCATTGAACCGATCACGGTGTGTGAGTAAGGGTGTTCACCGGGGAACAGCGCTTTCACGGCATGGGTTAACAACGTGCCGTAGGGTTGATCTTCGCTTTGGCGTTTCTCATTTTGCACTACGCCACGTTGCTCATCGAGCTTTTCCTGGGTAACTGCACCGAGCAAATGCCCCATTCGGTCGGACTCCATCCACAAGATGCGCTCAAGAGCGGGGGTAGGAACTGTCTGAAAATAATTGGTCCGATCAAAATTGGTGGTGCCGTTTAAGCCTGTGGCGCCAGCCTCCTGTAATGGCCCAAACCACTCATCATCGTAGTTTTCTGAACCGTTAAACATTAAATGTTCAAATAGATGGGCAAAACCGGATTTACCCTGCGGCTCGTCTTTAGAACCCACCTTATACCAAACCGCCACGGCTACTACCGGGGCTTTGCGGTCTTCATGGACAATAACGGTCAGGCCGTTATCAGTGGTGAACTTTTCGTAACTAATATTAATGTCGTCAGCGGCATTTGCCGTTGCGATTGAAACTGTCGTAATAGTCAAAATACTCAGCAAACGCCTGGTAATTTGTTTTATTGTTATCATTGTCATTCTTCCTTAATGTATATCGTCTGCTATAACTGCAGCTACTATTATTACCTTGTTAAAATGATTAAACCAACACCTTTAGGACTACCTTGGTTCTGTAATATCCGGGATCCCGGTGAATGGCTGGATACCAAATTCGGGGTACACTTCTGTGGGAAAATAAAATTTGCCCTGGGTAGCAACCATCGAGATGGTTTTTATAGCTTTTAAGTTCTGGGTTGGATCGCCAGGGATCAGGAAAAAGTCGGCAGCATTACCTACTTTAATGGCGCCACGTTTTTCATGACCCAGGTATTGGGCCATGTCATAAGAGCCTCGTTTTAATGCTTCGGCGGCTGTCATACCTATTTGTGCAAATAACTCCAGCTCTCTGTGCAAATAAAAGGCGCCGCCCATATCGGTGCCGGGTACCAGCAGAATGCCGCGTTCGTGCATTAATGCTAAGGCCGCCAGTATTTTGTCGAACGCGACACGGTACGCTTTATCCTCTTTCTCGTCGGCAACATTGAGCATGGCTGATTTAGCGCTGCGCTGGACACTGATTGGCATGTGGTCAATGTAATCGAGCACTGCATTATTGGTAATACCGTTGCGACCAGTCATGGCATACTCATGGATCACCGCAGTAGGATCGTGAGCAATATTGTGTTTAACCATCAGATCCAGGGTGTGTTGCGCTTTCTCGCTATTTAAATCCAAATCGACAAACCGTTTCATGCCGGTTATGCGAAACAGGGTACGGGTGTCTTCGTCTGGCTCTAGCACCCAGCCAAGCATGATTTGGTTGATATGAGTGAGCTCATCATATCCTGCTTCAATCATCTGATCAGCCCGGTAAAAAGCGGGCACGTGACCAGCAACGCGCAGGCCAAGGCGGTGAGCTTCCTGAGCAATATCCGGCACCCACTCTCCGTTCATGGAGTTATAAATTTTAATCTGCCAGTAACCTTTATCGGCATAATCACGCACTAACGCTAGCGCATCTTCTTTGCTGGGTGCTAACTCGCCGGTCGCTGCACTATAGTCACTTACGCCTTCAATAAAGCCACTTTTGGTGATCTTAGGGCCAATTAAAACGCCGTGGTCGATTTTATCGATAAGCGCTGACAGCACATCATTTTCGTTACCCATATCACGAACACCGGTGACACCAGCCATAACGTTGAGCAATGCCTGGTTGTCGCCCATATGGCCGTGCATATCATACAAACCAGCAACCAATGTGCCGCCATTACCTTCAATGAACACTTCGTTGGCACCAGGCTGGTCTTGTAACGGTTCAATAGCCGTAATGGTGTCATTCTCAACCACAACCGATTGTGGAGCGGTTAATGAAAGCGTCAGCGGGTCAAAAATTCTCACATTATTAATGCGCACCGGGTGATCGTATTGGTGCGTTACATTGGCCGCAATATTTTCATAACGTTCGCTGTTTAAGGTTGCGGTCAGCGCTCTGAGGCGCTCGTCTTCGCCGGTTAAACTGTCGGGCAAAATCGCAAAGCGTGGCGACACAATACCAATAAATTGCTCATCGCTGCCCAGTAGAATATAGGTAGGGTTAAGATCTATACCGCCTATGGCATAAAGGGTAGCACTGACTGTGCCCTCAGTGCTTGTCAGTGTCAGCTCACGTAAAGGGTTAACGGTTACCTGACCAGCAGGTAGTGCCGGATAGGGCGCACCACCAGCATCTAAAACAGTTTTGGCGTACACGTAATACGCATAGGGACTCGGGTTCTGGGCAATATAAAGAGGGGCGTTATCTGCTTTTTCTTCGCCCTCCCCGGCAGCTGAACGCCAGGTTGCTTTGCCGTCTACGACTTCAAAACGCTCATTTACCTCATTACCAAAGGTAGTCTTACCGGTGATAGTCCAGTTAATTGGCAGGCCTGCTTCCGACAATAGCAAAACTTCCTGGCTGCTGGCTCCACGACCATTATTACTAAACCCGTAATCCAGGCTCACCATGGTGCCGTTGTTGGTTATGGTAAGATTCCCTACTTCTGTGCCGCCAAAAATGACCTTGTAAGCGGCTTTTGTTGCGTTTTCCTGCGTCGCCGTGTTGGGGTTATTGGGATGATTGACAGAGGGGGCTTCGCCGCTGCATGCCGTAACAGCCATCATCGCGACAGTTAAAAGTATTAAGCGCATTATTTGTATCCGTGTCATTAATTATTATCTCTGCGCCAGCATAGCACTGGCTGCCCTGTAACGACACATCCCATATTGCTGACTCGCTTATTGATACTTAAAGTTTTTCATGGTTCGCTCAAGTAAAATATTATTAGTTTGTAAATCGTCAGTAAGTGCTTTTAATTGATTGGCTACCTCAAATTCATGTAACGCCGCCTCCTGTACCGATACAACGTCTTTTGCAATCATCTCGGAAGTCACGGATTGTTGTTCAGCCGCTGCTGACATCGTGTTGGCCTGCTGGGCAACTGCACTTGCGCTCTGTTTAACGGTGTTGGCAGTTTGTTCGCCGGTTTTTGTGAGGGTTAATGACTCTCGCGCGGCACTGGCACTGCGACCTACGCCGCTGATTACCTTGCTGCTAACCTGCTGAAGGGTATCCAGCAGCGACGATATCTTGTCAGACGAGCCTCTGCTGGCCGTTGCTAATTGTCGGACTTCGTCGGCAACCACGGCAAAACCACGACCGTGTTCGCCTGCTCTGGCCGCTTCAATGGCGGCATTGAGAGCAAGCAGATTGGTTTGATCGGACAGATTGTTAATAGTGTCTAAAATACCACTGATTTGTGCTAAATGTTCTCCCATAGTCCCCGCGCTGCTTTCGACTTCCTGCATTTGCTGAGACAGGTTATCGATAGAGGTTTTAATGGTGATATTGGCCGCAGCTGCCTCATCAGCAAGGTGATCGAGCGCCTGGCTCGACTCCAGTGTGCTTCCGGCAGAAAGCGCAATTTCTCTGCTGGTTTGGGTCATTTGTTCTACGGCGGTGGCAATACTAGTGGCGCGTTTTTGAGTTAACTCCGACTCGCGGTGAATGGTGGTCGCCGATTCGGCAACGCTATTACCCAGGCGGGTGCTGGTAGCGACCGACTGGGCCAGCCCGGTAATTAAATCACGAATGGCTAGCAATGTGCGGTTAACGGCTTTGGAAATCACCCCAAGCTCATTATTACTGTCTAAAGCGACATCTATGGTGAGATCACCATGCTTGGAAACATTGCTTAGATTGTGCTGCAGCATGGTTAACTGGCTGTTGAGAGTTTTAATAAGAATGCTCACCATGACAATCACTATTAAAAATACAACAAAGATAGCGGTTATAAGAGTTATCAGAGTGGTTAAGATATATTGAGAGCGTTTCTCCGCAGTTTGCTGTACCGATTGCCAGGTAAGGTCTAACAGTTGTTTCACCATACCTATTTGGGCAGATGCTTGAGCAAACCACTCAGTTGAGCCAGGTAAGGCATCGAAGTTAACCGGTGTTGAAAGTAGTTGCCGGTACACGCCGTCCATGAATTTTTTTTGCGATGAATTCACTGTGTCATTGAAGCTTGCCAATTGCGCACCACTGAGTGCGTTTTGTTGATTTTTTATCAAATAGTCAATGCTGGCAGCATATTCAGCGAGATCATCGGCAGTTTCCGGAGGCAAAGAGCGGCTCGCCAACGCGCCGTTGACTTTCCCGCGCATTTGCCCCAGGCGTTCTTTTAACCAGGCATAGGTGAGGGCGTGGGTGACGCTGTCACTCACCTTACGGTTTGTAATGTTGAGCACCAGTGTGCTGGCGGTATCCAAGGCGGTTTTATTTAAGCGGCTGTAGTAACCAAAAGCACGACTACCTTGTTGATTATCCACTTCACGACGAACTGCAGGCTTGTCTTCCAGCACAGAAAATAGCCGGGCTAATCGATTGGCAACCGGTATTTCTTCGGGCCAATCCTGACTGGCAAAATGACGTAATGTTTGTACGGCTTCATCAGCCTTGTTTCGTTGGGCATCTACTTTGGCTTTCGCTGCTGCGCTGCCTGAACCTAAGTAGCCGGCTGTAAGACCACGCTCTACAGCATGGTTATGTGCAATCTTTTCTACCGCATCAACCAGGGCTACCACTCTTGTTTCAAGTTTCGCCTGGGTAAGATTGTTAGCGCTATCAGATACTACAATCCCGGTCATGATGAGCATTAGACTGGCTATTAAGCCGATACATAACAAAGTCAGATTAATAATAGAAAGTCGTTTAATTCCGTTCATGTACACTCTCAATAATCGGTTCTGTACTGCTTGCCTCAGATAAGTATTTAACAAATTAATCTTTAGTATAGTGCCGAATTGGCGATTTTCCGCTGTATTTAAGATTTAGCCATTATGGTAATCAGATTCCCGTGCAATTATCGGTAGTTCAGGCAGGTGTTTGCTGATTGATATTCTGACTACCATCAGGAGGTCACATTGCCACCGGATATCATTATTCAATCGGCACACATTTGTATGCAATAATCCGTTATAGTCGCTATTCGTGTTGTTTTTGGTTCGGTAACGGTAGTGCATTAGTTGATATCAATTCAACACCACAACACTATTTTACCTATTAAGAGCGAAGACCACCGATATTGAAGCTGACACAGCTGCATGGTTACCTAAGCATAATAGGTTTTTCGTTTTATGACTCTTACGCCTGATACTTTGTTCGCCTTTGTGATGGCGACGCTCATGATTAGCCTGTCGCCCGGCCCGTCAAATTTGTACATACTTGCGTGTACCCTTGGCTCCGGGCGAGCAGGCGGGATAGCCGCTGCGCTGGGTATGGCGGTTGGCTCATCGTCCTATGCACTGGCGACAGCATTTGGCCTGGCCGCCGTTATTCTGTACGTACCGGTGTTTTTTTTGCTGATGAAAATTGCGGGCGCAGGGTACCTGATATTTCTCGGGACGATGGCACTGCGGTATGCCAAAGCGCCACACCTGCGTAAGCCGGTGCAGGCCGACACACCTGATATTGTCCGGCGAAGTTTGTTAGTGGAGCTCAGTAACCCTAAAACAGCTTTGTTTTTTCTTGCTTTTTTACCGCAATTCACCAATGCCACCGATGCAGCTTTAGTGTGCGATTTACTGGTGTTGGGTTTGTTGTTCAGTGGTATAGCACTGTGCTGCGATTTACTGGTAGTTCAGGTTTCGCATCAACTGGGGCGATGGATGACAAAAAATCCAAGGATTGCCGTACGTCAGGAACAACTTGTCGGACTCATATTCATAGGATTAGGCATCACTTTGCTGATAGATGCGAGTCCTTCTGCTTTCCCCTATGAATACTGACTTTGGTTTTTTATTTTTAGTTAAGCGGCATTTACCTGCTGTCAGGATTCTATTTCATCAAACAATGCAGCGATTTGTTTAGTCACTTTGTGACTGGGCATTAAAAAGGGCAGAGGTGTCCGCTGTGAGTGCGACTCTTTCACTTTTACTGAACTACTCAAGCGCGTATTGAACAGGGGCAAACCTTTGTCCTGCAATTCGCTAATCAGAGTCGTTGGCAACTTGGCCTGAGCATTGAACTGATTAATGATAACGCCCGATAATTCCAACGATTGATTATGGTCTTCTTTAATTTCCATGACATTTTCAAGCAGACGCTCAATGGCCTGAGCAGAAAAGTGGTCGCAGTCAAAAGGCACTAAAAACTCGTCTGCTGCGATCAAAGCTGCTTTGGAATAAAAATTAAAGTTGGGGGGGGTATCGATATAAATGCGTTCAAACTCGGCCGTTAAAGCGTCGAGAGTTTCGCGCAATTTAAACATCTTGTAGCGAGACTCGAGCTCGCGTTCTATGGTCGCCAGTGTCGGATCGGCGGGTAATACAAAGAGGTTTTCAAAGGCTGTTGCCTGAACGAAAGCGGTGGGTGGTTGCGGTTTGTTAAACCAGCCGACAATTTGTTTAAACATGTCGGCAACGGTGAGTGTATCGTCATTAATATCTACACCTGCGTAATGAGTGCTATTGCCTTGGGCATCCAGGTCTACCAACAGTGTTTTATAGCCCCTTAGTGCGCTTTCGGCTGCAAGGTTAGTGCTGATTGTTGATTTACCCACACCGCCTTTCTGATTAAATACCACGCGTTTCATGAAGCTCCCTAATCTCTGCTCTAAGTTAGCATTGAGATCCGTTCTGTATGAAAAGTGACCAGCCTCAGCATAAGATATCCAGCCATAAAAGTAACGGTTTATAATGTTCTATAAATGTTAAATTAGTGTAAATTGTGCTATCTTTAACCAGAAGATGAATCAATGGGGATACTTATGAAAGTACTGACATTGGTTGTATTATTGGTTGCTTTGACAGGGATGGTTGGCTGCATCAGTACTCAACCCAATCGCGGAGATATTTCGTTTCCTGTTTATACGCACGCTTTTCCTGAAGCACAAACGCTGTATGTTGAATCCTTCAATGAAATAATGGCCTTGCCCCCTGCTGCTCAACCATTTATTACAAAGATAAAAGAAACCGCCGAGCAGAATAAAACCTCGCTAACCTATGAGTTGGCTGAAAGTATGTTTTCCCAGCGACACTTAGGGGTTAATTACAACAGTGATGCAAATTCCCCTGTGGCCGTAACCTTCACCAACAGCGAAGCAAATTGTCTGTCGCTGACCCTTATGGCGTATGCGCTGGCTCGCGAAGCGGGTCTTGAAGCACAATTGCAACAGGTGGATATTCCCGAGTATTGGTCTCGTAAGCAAGGTTACAGCGTGCTAAACGGCCATGTGAACCTTACAGTCTGGAGCCCATCTGATAAACAACATACGCACCGCTTGATTGATTTCGATTCCCGGCTTCAAAAGCAACAGTTTGCTGCTGAACCCATACCTCTCGGGCGGGCAGTCGCCATGTACTACAACAATAAAGCGGCAAACGCACTCATGGGAGGTGACTTTCCACGCGCATTCAGACTGTTGAGCGAGGCGTTGAAACTGGACGATTCTTTTGCTCCTGCCTGGGTGAATCTTGGCGTTTTATACCGGTTCAACGACTACCATGGATATGCGGAGCAAGCCTATTTGCGTGCCACCCAGGCAGATGCAAAGCATTTAACGGCCAAAGAAAACCTGGCTATTTTGTATCGTTTAACCGGTCGTGAGCAACACGCGCAGCGTTTGTTTGCAGAAATTCGGCATTTGCGAAGAGAAAACCCTTACTTCCACCTTAATCTTGGTGATGAGGCGTTTGAAGCTGGCGATATATCACGCGCCAAAGAGTATTATTTTCGCGCTTACAGGCTCGACAGGCAAAATCATATGGTGCTGTTTGCGTTGGGCAAAGTCGCTCATGCTGATGGAGAGCTCGATAGTGCGCTGGCATTTCTTGAGCGCGCTTTCAACAGCGCGAGGTTCGATACCGATAAAAAACGCTATGCATCGAAACTAGCGGTGTTAAATGATCAGTATGATTGAATTTACCATGTTAATGAAAGTTGCTGTGTTGTGCTGTGTAGGGCTCATGTCCAGCGTGGTTGCTGCAACAGATAATGCCTCACCCTGGTTGAGTGATATCAGTATATTGGCATCCGATGCAATGGAGGGGCGTGAAACAGGAAGCAAAGGGGCCCAACTGAGTAGGGAGTACCTTGTTAAACGCTATCAGGAAATTGGCTTAACACCGCTTTCTACGCTCAGTGATTTTACCCATCCTTTCGATGCGCGCAAAGATACTGACATAATTTCCGGCATAAATTTAGTTGGATTCCTGGCCGCGAATGTCAGTAACGCGGGTAATCATCAGTCGCCGCGCTATATTGTTGTAAGCGCTCATTACGACCATATTGGTCGCAGTGGACGGCGTATTTTCAATGGTGCTGATGATAACGCCAGTGGTGTGGCGGCTATGCTTTACATGGCATCACGAAGTGAGCAGCAGAGTCGGCAGTGTCATCAGGTTTTCCTGGCATCTGATGCGGAAGAGCACGGGCTTCTGGGAGCCAGGGCGTTTGTTAAAGCAGACTTGCTTGATAAAGCAGATATTTTTGTAAACTTAAATTTGGATATGCTTTCGCAACCTGGCGGGCGGCGAGAAGTGCTGGTCAGTGGTAACACAAGTCATCCAGCGTTTAATCAACTTATTAGTGGTATCGAGTTAGCCAGCACAATGCCTATGATTGCAACCGATGAGCGGCGCCGGGTAGGCCGGTATCCGGGTAAAGCAGACAGGCGTAAGGTGAGTGACCACGCTGCATTTGCCGAGCAGGGGATCCCGTTTTTATTTCTCGGAGTGGGACGACACAATTATTATCATACTCCCAGAGACACCCTGTCCAGGGTGAATAAACCCTTTTATGCAGAAACGGTGAATGTGGCCTGGCTATACCTGCAAAAGCTCGACGCGCTATGCGGTAATCGCGCAGACTAAGCGAACTTCGTCCGCACGATTTCTATACAGACTAGATGACACCCAGTTCGCGGAGACGCTCTGTGAGGTACTCACCAGCGGTGTAGCGGTCTGAAAGACTGACATCGGGTCGTGGATGCAAAAACAGGGGCAAAGAAATGCGTGAACGGGACATGTCAGCACCTTCCGGATTAATGACCCGATGAATAGTGGACGGATAATACCCTCCACTGGCTTCTTGCAGCATGTCGCCAATGTTTACAATCAGGTTACCAAAATCACAAGGTACGTCCATCCAGGAACCATCTTTGCGTTGTACTTGCAGGCCTGGTTCATTGGCCGAGGGCAATATCGTTAGCAGGTTAATATCACCATGTGCTGCGGCCCGGATAGCATCAGGCTCTTCCTGACCATCCAGCGGTGGATAATGCAATACGCGCAACAGGGTTTGTTCACTGCCGTCAATCATTTGCGGTAAGGGTTCATTAAAGTTGGCTTTGACGTCTGTTGGCGCGTTGTCTTCCACCCAACTGAGAAGTTCAGCAGCCAGATTGGTAGCCTGACGATAATAATCTGCCAGTTGCTCTTTTAATGCCGGCGGGCAAACTCCCCAGGGGTAATAATGAAAATACTCTTTTATGTCTTTTTTGGTAAAGCCCTTGGCCACTTCTGATACTGACTGCGGAAAGTAACCATCCTGAGTAGACTTGTTATAGGTATAATCAAACTTTTCCTGGCCGTCGAAAAACGATTGCCACGCGGTGTAAATATCATTCACCACGTGCTTTTCAATGGGGTGATTCTTCAGTACGCCAAATCCGGTCTCATGCAACGATTTAGCAAACAGTTCCGCGGCATTGTCAGCGCGGTAATCAACGGCAACTAAGTTCATTCTGTCTTCCTGTATTAATATAAGTCAGCCGCTTCTTTTGCGGCTGACAGTGCATTATAAACATGCACTTTGATATAGATTGTCTGATGTTGTAGCGGGTGCAGGCAACGGCCAATATAGCGAATGGCCGCACACAATTTTACACTAACCTAACGACAGGTAAAAACCAGCCAGAGCCGCACTCATCAAATTGGCTAACGTGGCGGCAAATACGGCTTTCAGTCCAAGCTGAGCAATTTCCTTACGACGGGTCGGTGCCATGGCACCGATACCGCCCATTAATATGGCAATCGATGACAGGTTGGCAAAACCACACAGCGCGAAGGTAATAATTGCCTGGCTCAGAGGTGATAAGGATGACTGAGCCTGGAGAAAATCAAGATAGGCAACAAATTCATTTACCACAAATTTCTGGCCAATAAAGCTGCCTGCAACTTGCGCCTCGCTCCAGGGTACACCTAAAGCCCAGGCTACGGGTTGCAATAAAAAGCCGAGGATTTGCTGGATAGTCAGCGAGTCGTAACCAAATAAGCCGCCAGCCCAACCAATTATGCCATTTAACATAGCAATCAGCGCGATAAATGCCAACAACATGGCGCCTACATTGAGTGCCAGTTGTAGTCCGGATGCGGCGCCGCTGGCGGCCGCATCAAACACATTGGCGTAAACGGTGTTTTCCTGTTCAGACTCGTCCAGCTCATTTTGCGGTGTGGCGGTTTCGGGCTGCATAATCTTGGCCATGAGTAAGCCACCGGGTGCCGCCATAAAGCTGGCTGCCAGCAGGTACTTTAGCTCAACGCCCATACCTGCATAACCGGCCATGACAGAGCCAGCAATCGATGCTAAACCACCAACCATAATGGCAAACAGTTCTGAGCGAGTCATATTGGGAATGAACGGGCGAACTACCAGAGGCGCTTCGGTTTGACCAACAAATATATTGGCTGCTGCCGACATCGATTCGGGGCGACTGGTTTTGAGGGTTTTCTGGAGTAGCCCACCGATTAAAAGAATAATAACGTTCATGATTTTCAGGTGATACAGCACCGCAATCAGCGATGAAAAGAAAATAATCACCGGCAGCACGGTAAAGGCAAAAATGAATTCCAGAGACGGATCACCTAACGAGCCAAACACAAAATCAATACCAGCCTTGCTGTAGTCAATGATATTTTGAACGAACACAGTAAGCTTAAGAAGTAGTTGTATACCTGGTTCAAAATAGAGGATAAATGCACCAACTAACGCCTGGATAGCAAATGCACCACCAACGGTACGCCAGTTGATAGCACTGCGCTTAGCTGAAAATGCCAGGGCAATGGAGAGTAACAGGGCAACGCCGAGTAAACTGATCATGATTGTAATCCTTTACTTAATTAATGGCTTGCTGGATGTGTGATTTGATCACATCAAGTGCAATTTGGTTTTTGCCGCCCTGGGTTACTACAACGTCAGCGGTAAACCGGCTCGGCTCGATAAACTGGTGATACATAGGTTTTACGGTCATCTCGTACTGCGATGCAACGGACTCCATTGTTCTGCCTCGTTCCTTTACATCACGCATCATGCGACGCATCAGGCAAATGTCGAGAGGCGTGTCGATGAAGATTTTCACGTCGTATAATGGCAATAACTCAACCCTGGCGAGCAACATTATTCCTTCCAGAATGATAACCGGCGCTGGGTGCAATCGCTCTGTTTTCGGCAATCGGGTGTGAGTTTTAAAGCAATAGTGAGGGTAATCGATAGGCTCACCATTACGCAGTGCCCCAAGGTGTGCTTTTAATAACTCATGCTCAAAAGCGTTCGGGTGATCGTAATTATTTTCTTCCCGTTTTTCCATTGGCAGGTGGTCCTGCGCCCGGTAATAATGATCTTCACGAAGTATCTGTACGGGGCGGCCCTGTTCAGAAAACGCGTTAATCAGGTTTTCGGTGAAAAGTGATTTACCAGAGCCTGAAGCACCGGAGATTGCAATAATTAAGGGTGTTTGCATAGTGGAAGTAACGTATTTAACCTGTAGCAAAGATACGCAAATGCACGGTGCGAATCAATCCCACCGTGGCAGTGTACTGTTAATACAACTTAAGACGAGGTTATCAGCACAGGGGCAAATGGGTAGTCTTTGCAATGAATGCTGACCATTTGTTCAGGTTACCACTGTTTCTTTAGCTTGCAAATACTCTGTGGATACGTTGCCAATATGTTGTGTAAAGCTGCTGTGCCTTTGGTTTAGTCGCCGATAATTTGAATGTCGCTATGCGAAAGAACGGGCAAGGCATACGAATGCTGCTTCGAACGAGATCCTTCACCTTGGGCCCGGGGCGGGTAATAGCGTGTTTTTTCTTCGCTGAATCCGGTAAATACTTCATCTAGCGCCGCGCGGATTTCGCTCAGTGTTTTGTCCAGGTTAGCGTTAAAATCCGGCCGTTTGCGCTTGGTGTGACCGAGCTCCATTAAACGAATAAATACTTTGCTGGCCAGTGTTGTTAATTCCGGTGGGATATCTTTATGATGCAAAAGCGTCGAGTGCGGGTTGTCAATACAGTAATGAAGGAGCGCGGTGTAAAAGCACAAGGGTTTATTTTGTAACTGTACCGTAACGTCGTTAACACCATTGCCAATGGTCTTATCGGTTAAGTTAATCGTCAGTTTTGGCTCTGGTTTGACGGTAGTAACGAGTGGTTGTTGTCCGCTTTGTTGCTTTGCAACGCCAACTTTTCGTGTTTGTGATTTTATTAAAACCGGTGCTGCAATAACAGCTGCTAACAATGCAAATAGGCTGAAAGAAAAATAACTATACAAAGGTCGCTTGGCCAGCTGAACCTTTACTGTTTGTTCGGAATTTTCTAACACGAACTGGCTCAGGCGGGCATTGTCTGTCTGGGCTTCAGATTGTGCAGTGACAGACTGTATAGAGATCAACCACACCCCGGTTTGCTGATCTTCAAGTAACGAGTTGATGCGATCTAAATAGCGTTTCAGACTGTCCTGGTTGGGAGGCGTATGTAATGCCTGATTGCCTACATCTAAAAACTGCAAATCCAGACTTATACGCGCTTTAATTCGATCGGTGACCTGATGCTCTGTGTAGAGTCTGGCGCTGGCCTGACCGAGCAGAGCGGCTGACTGAAACACGAAGAAAAGCAGAACGATCATCGCGCCACTTTTAAGCCAGGCTTGTGGGGAAATATCATACACCTGCATCAGCATCGCACCCCTTAATCATAACTACTTCGCGGTAATATTTACGTGGATGACTTTGCGCAACCTGAGCAATAACCTGTTGAATTGCACAGCGTAGATCGGTGTTGTTATCTTGCATCTTCAGGTACCAGCGCATACCAGGTACTTCGTTTTCAAGTGATGTGATGTAACTTCTTGATAAGGTTTGTTCGTCGCCTTTTCCCCAATAGCTGGAAATTATGTCTACATCGCCTGCTGTTAAGGCCCGGCGTAATTCCTGATGTGAATTATAGTAATATAACTTGATATTAGAATCGTTCAGGCCAAGGCGTTGTAATACGGTTTTTGGTACGATATGCCCCGACCGACTACTGGGATAATCGAGAATACCAATGCGTTTACCGAGTAAATATTCTTTACTTAATTTGGGTTTTTCTCGTAATGCGATAAAATAAGCACTGTAATCTGGGTGCGCAGCAATGTTATCGTAGTGGTAGATGCGTTCTGCGCCAAAGGCGTCGACTACATTACTTTTAACGAGAGTGAGTTCGGGAACGCCATGATTGATAAACCTGAACGTATCGAAATCATTCCGGCCAATGGTGATCTGTACATTGCCGAATTGTCGCTTAACGACATTATTGCTGCATAATAAAGGCAGCGCTTTTTCAGCAATAGAATTCTCTGTGAGATACACATTAAATGTAGTCGTATTTTCCGATAACGGCGCTGGACAAGACATCTGACTGGTTGTTTGAGGTGGGATGTTAGAAATAGTTTTTAAGTTTTGCAGGTAGCCGAGTACACCGCTACATAAAAATATAACAGCCACAAATAACCATCGAATTGTTGAGTTCAGTCGTAATCGGTGCAAAGTTGTTCGCAGTTAGTTTTATTTGTTGAGCCAATTTGACCAGTTAAACTTATTTAATGCAATAAGTAAGTTTATTTTGAATGTCTAAATTGTTGTTTTTTATAAACATTGATTAAGTAACTTTGAATTTGCTTAACCGCTGTTTATTCATTGTGGATATGCGAAGAATATAGCTGGGCTTGTGAGCAGGGCCAGATGTTCTGATAAGCGCAATAAAATAGACCTTTCGTTCAGGAAAAAATAAAAATAATAAGTGTTGTCAATTCATTAAGTAATGCAACCGGAACGGATTTGTCATTTTGCTGCAATAAAAATAATGGACAATCCTGGCCCGATTTACGCTATACCAAAATATTAAGTCACTTATCACGGCGGTAGTGACAAAAAGCTTTTACTGCCGGAAGCACATGGTTGATGTTCTATGTTCCTGGATAAGGAGCAAGGCAATCACCTAATGAATATAAATGGGAAACACACTAATGATGACAAAATCAAAACTTAATCGCGTTGCGTTAGCGGTAGCGATGTCTGTTGGTCTATCGACCGCAGCGATCGCGCAAGAAACCTCTTCCTCAATTAAGGGTACCCTGGTGGGCCCAATGGGAGCTCCGGCTGCCGGCACAACGGTAACGATTACTCATGTGCCTTCTGGGTCAGCAAAAGTGGTTACACTTGGTGCGAATGGTCAGTTCAGCTTACAGGGTTTGCGCGTTGGTGGTCCTTACACTATCGAGTTTGATTCAGATAAGTTTGACGATAAAACAGTTAGCGATGTTTACCTGCAGTTGGGTGAACCATTGGTTATCAATATGGCGCTGACTGATGATGCCAGTATGGAACGCATCGAAGTTACCGCTTCACAAATTGGTTCAAATGTTTTTGGTCAAAAAAGTCCTGCTTCTATCTTCGATTTAAGCGATATTCAGGGTGCACCTTCTGCTAACCGTGACTTAAAAGACATCGTTCGCCTGGACCCTCGTATCAGTATTTCTGAAAGTGATGGCGAAGAAGCTATCATTTGTGGCGGTGGTAACCCTCGCTTTAGCTCACTGACCGTTGACGGTGTGCGCATGAATGACAGTTTTGGTCTTAACCAAAACGGTTATCCAACAGTCAGAATGCCGTTTTCTTTTGACGCGATTGATCAGGTTGCTGTTGAGTTAGCGCCATTTGATGTTCAGTATGGTGGTTTTACTGCGTGTAACATCAACGCCGTTACTAAGTCTGGTACTAATGAAGTTCATGGCAGCGCTTTCTTCGATTACACCAGTGATTCATTAATGGGTGATAAGGTAGAAGACACCGAAGTAGATACCGGTGATTTTACCGAGAAGCGTTATGGTGTAAACGTTGGTTTCCCATTAATCAAAGACGAGCTGTTTTTCTTTGGCGCGTATGAAAAATTGGAAGGCGCGCAAATCTTCTCTTATGGCCCATTCGGTAATCAGGTTGCTCAGGAAGACTTAGACCGTATTCGTCAAATTGCTGCTGACGTTTACGACTACGATATTGGTACCATGCCCGGTTCAATGCCGGTTGATGATGAAAAAGTACTGGTTAAGTTAGACTGGAACATTAACGATGACCACCGTGCGTCTGTTGTTTACAACTACAACGATGGTTTCCGTATCGACCAGTCAGATGACTACTCTACGGCATTGTCATTAAGCAGCCACTTTTATGAAGTGGGCGCGAAACTTAATTCAACCGTTGCATCACTGTATTCAGACTGGTCTGACAATTTCTCAACTGAAGTACGGTTAGGAAAAATCAGTTTGACCAACCGCCAGATCTCGTTGGACAAAGACAGTGGTTTCGGTGAAGTACGAATTGACCGCGTGAACGGCGCTGACGTGTATATCGGCCCGGATGATTCTCGTCAATCTAATGAAATGGACTGGAACAGCAGCACGGCTAAGATTGCTGGTACTTACTACCTCGATAACCACACTATTACTGCCGGTTATGAGTGGGAATCTTTAGAAGCCTATAACCTGTTTATGCAGCACACCATTGGTGAGTATCGTTTTGATACGATTGATGATTTTGAAAATGGCCGCGTTGATGATATTTACTATAACAACTCTGCCGGTACTCACAATCCGCAGGATGCTGCGCAACGCTTTACTTATGATACGCATACTTTCTACATCCAGGACGAGTGGGTTATCGATGATCTGACCCTGTTATTCGGTCTGCGTTATGATAAGTACAGCAGTGACGATAAGCCAAAATATAACGAAGTGTTTGCGAACCGTTATGGTTTCGACAACACCGCAACCTTCGATGGCATTGACTTGCTACAACCACGCATCGGCTTTAACTATGTACTGAATGACAGCATGGAATTACGCGGTGGTGTAGGCCTGTATTCGGGTGGTAACCCGAATGTGTGGTTGTCTAACTCGTTCTCAAACGATGGTATTACCAATATCGATACTTATCGCCGCGATTTTTACCTGTTTGACGAGAACGGTGTTAACGTGCCCATTTCAGGCGACGGTCGTCTGATTTACAATCCTATCCAGGAAATGTACGACCAGGTTACTGAGGCGAATCCAGCATTAGGCGAAGAACCTTCAACCAATGCGGTAGATCCAAACTTTGAAATCCCGAGTGAGTATAAGTTTAACTTAGGCTTTACCTGGGTAACGGAAGATGACTACACCTTCCAGGCAGACATTTTGCACAGCCAAAAGCAAGACAGTGCGCAAATTGTAAACGTGGGCTGGGATACCGAAAACGTAACCTATGCTGCAGATGGCCGACCTATTTATGACTACATTCAGGTTGGTACCGACAGCGATGGTGACGCGGTTTATCGTAACTATCTGAAAAGTGATTTGGTGTTAACCAATGCGGACCAGGATGGTAAGTCTACGACCATTTCAATTGCTGCTGATAAGTCTTATGACTTCGGTCTTAGTGTAAACGTTGGCTATGCGTACAATAAGTCTGAAGATGTGACGCCTATGGCAAGCTCAGTAGCGTTTTCAAACTTTACTAACTTCGCATCATCTGACCCATTGAACCCAGGCCTGGCGACTTCTAACTACGAAGTGCCACACCGCTTTACGTTTAATCTGCGTTACTCTGCGGAGTTTTTCGATGGTTACGAAACGAGCTTCTCACTGTTTGGCTCACGCCAGAAAGGTCGTCCTTTCTCGTACACCTTTGACAGCATAAACATCGGTGAGGCGCAGTATGGTACAGATAACGCATTGTTATACATCCCTGAAGTAGACGATCCAATTGTTTCTTATGCAGATGGGTTTAACCTTGACGAGTTCAATGCATTTATCGACAGTGCAGGTCTGGCTCGCGGTGAAATTGCTGACAGAAACTCACAGAATGCCCGTTGGTACACCCGTGTTGACTTCAGAATTGACCAGGATCTGCCAGGGTTTATGGAAGGACATAGAGCGAATGCGTTCTTCATCATCAAGAATGTTGGTAACTTCTTAAATGATGACTGGGGCGTGCGCCGCATTGGTCCATTCGTTTCTGCACCAGTGCTGGATGCAACGCTGAATAGCGACGGTACTTATACTTTCAATGAGTTCCTTAGCGGTAACACTAACCAGAATGGCTTCTTTACCGAGCAGTCGCTGTGGCAAATCCGTATGGGTGTGAAATATAGCTTCTAAGTGATTACACACATAACGTTGATAAAAAACCCCGCACTTGCGGGGTTTTTTGTTGGTTAAACAGGGTTTATTTTATTGCAAGCGTCACATTTTATGGTTGTTACGGTAGTGCTTGAGCTATTGCGATAGCCTGGGTGATTATGGCTGTTGATGGGTCATAGTGGGAGTACCTTTCGCGCCACTATCCAATTTTTACTACAATACTCCAGGGCATTCATTTTTATGCAGAGTCTGTGTGGATTTTATTCCCGGCATCAACATCCACCATTAAAATGATGAATTCAGATGACGGACAATATACCTGAATAGGTTTACACACTGTCAAACAAGTCTTCTACCCGCTGACGTGTTTCCTCGATTTTACTGATGTCAGCCGGGGCTATAAAAATAGTGTCATCACCGGCTATGGTGCCTAATACACCGTCTTTTTTGCTCAGCGAATCGAGTAGTCGGGCAATGAGTTGCGCAGCACCCGGACTGGTGCGGATAATCACCATAACATTATTATGCACAATATCGAGTACCAGCTGTTTAAGCGGACTTTTTGCCGTAGGCATGCCTAATTCCGGGGGTAAACAGTACACCATATCACCGCGCGCATTGCGGGTTCGTACTGCACCAAATTTACTCAGCATTCGGGAAATCTTACTTTGGCTGATATTATCGAACCCGAGTGCCTTCAGGCCGTCGACAATTTCGCCCTGTGAACCGTAACTTTCTGCCTTGAGAATATCTTTAAACGCTTTGATTAGCTCTTCTTGTTTTTGATTTGCCATAATTGTTGATGCTATCCGTATAATTGACAGTTGGCTGGGTATACACGGGATTCGTGGCGAATCGACTCGGCTTGCCCGTTGCCATGGTGTATACTCTTTATCGCGAAACATTCGGGGCAGGGTTTATGACTGCCCCCCAGTAATATAAAAAACCTGTTATATTGACTTATTTTGCATGAAATTACAAGTTATATGCATAAATATGCATGAATATTGAATATAATTTGTAATTTCGCCCTTTTGGGCTTCATAAGACTATTGGGTGATTGAGTTTTCAGCCGACATCCTTTAGTGTGTCGAGCCGTTATTAAACGTGATTCTTTCCATAGGAGAAATGGTATGAAAGTAGCCGTGTTAGGTGCTGCAGGTGGTATTGGTCAGGCGCTGTCGCTATTGTTAAAGACGCAATTGCCAGCGGGTTCTGAGTTAGCTTTATATGATGTTGCGCCAGTAGTACCTGGTGTAGCGGTAGATTTGAGCCACATTCCAACCGCAGTCAAAGTTACTGGTCATGGTAAAGACGACCTGGCAGAAGCATTAACTGGTTGCGACGTAGTATTAATTCCTGCAGGCGTTCCTCGTAAGCCTGGTATGGACCGTTCTGACCTGTTTAATATTAATGCAGGTATTGTCAAAGCACTGGTTGAAGGTATTGCAGATAACTGCCCTACAGCGTGCACGTGTATCATCACCAACCCGGTAAATACCACTGTTGCTATTGCAGCTGAAACGTTGAAAGCGAAAGGGGTTTACGACAAGAACAAATTGTTTGGCGTCACTACACTGGACGTGATCCGTGCTGAAACTTTCGTTGCCGAATTGAAGGGTCAGGATCCCGCCAATATTCACGTACCGGTAATCGGTGGTCACTCTGGTACGACTATCCTGCCGCTGCTATCTCAGGTTGAAGGCGTCGACTTTAGTGATGACGAAGTCGCATCATTAACAACCCGTATTCAAAACGCAGGTACAGAAGTGGTTGAAGCTAAAGCTGGTGGCGGGTCTGCAACACTGTCTATGGGTCAGGCCGCAGCACGTTTCTGCTTGTCTCTGGTTGCAGCAATGCAAGGCAACAATGTTGTTGAGTACACTTATGTACAAACCGACGACAGTGACGACGCAGCATTTTTCTCGCATCCTGTACGTTTAGGTGCAAATGGTGTTGAAGAAATCCTGTCTTACGGTGAGCTGAGCGCGTTTGAACAAAAAGCCAAAGAAGACATGCTTGAAGGTCTGCGTGGTGACATTAAATTAGGCGTTGACTTCGTTAACGGTTAATTTGTCTATGTCAGTCTGACAGATTCGGAAGCCGGTTTTTGCACCGGCTTTTTTTGGCTCTGTATTTGTACGCGCAAAAAAAAGCCGCGCTGAGTATCTGCTGATACTGTCGCGCGGCTAATGTTGTAGCGCTATTGCAGGATTAACCGGTGTTGCGCATGCCGATGGCGATACCGCTGATAGCCACCATCATGGCTTTGTCTAATGTTGCATCTTGTTCTTCATCACTGAGCTTACGTAAACGCGACAGAAGCTCAATTTGCAGATAGTGCAGTGGCTCAAGGTACTGAGCGCGAATATTCATCGACTCTTTACCCTGTGGATCAGACTCCATAATGTCAGACTGCCCGGTGATATCGAGCTGTAACTTGATGGCTTCTTTTAGTTCATTACGCAGCCCTTCACCGAAATGCTTGAGCTCTTCAGGTACCAAACGGTTATCGTACTCTTCGCTAATGCGTGGGTCGGCTTTTTGGAAAACCATATCCAGCATTGACAACCGTGACTGGAAAAATGGCCAGTTCTCAAGCATTTCCTGAAGCTTTTCGCTATTACCGTCTTTGCGGACAGCTTCAATCGCTTTCATGCTTCCCAGCCAGGCCGGGAGTACCAATCTTGTTTGCGCCCAGGCGAATATCCATGGGATTGCACGCAGGCTCTCGATACCGCCGGTAGGTTTACGCTTAGCTGGGCGGCTGCCTAGTGGTAATTTGCCTAACTCTTGTTCTGGTGTTGCCACCCGGAAGTAGGGCACAAACTCAGGATCTGTTCGCACCACGCCACGATAAAAATCGCGACCTTTAGCGGCCATTTCGGTCATGAGTTCCCGCCACTCGTCTTTCGGCGCTGGTGGTGGGAATAACATTGCTTCAATGATCGCACTGGTATAAATACCCAGACTGCGCTTAGCGAGCGAAGGCATACCAAACTTATAGCGAATCGTTTCGCCTTGCTCAGTGACCCGGAACCCGCCTTCTAATGAACCGGGAGGCTGCGAATGGATCGCCGCGTGAGCAGGTAATCCACCTCGTCCAATGGTACCACCCCGGCCATGGAACAATGTCAGCTTAATATCGAACTCTTCAGCAAGGGCAACCAGGGCTTCCTGTGATTCATACTGCGCCCAGCCAGCAGCGATAGCGCCAGCGTCTTTGGCTGAGTCTGAGTAACCAATCATGACAAACTGCGTGCCCTGAATGTAGCCCCTGTACCAGTCAATGCTCAGTAATTTGCGCATGACGGTTGGGGAGTTATTCAGATCATCCAGGGTTTCAAATAGCGGTGCCACCGGCATCGGCCAGTCAACGCCCATTTCCTGAAGCAGTAGCTGTACAGCCATCACATCGGACGCTTCGCTGGCCATGGATATGGTATAGATACCAAAACCGTGACGACTATGCGAGGCGATAACTTTACAGGTATTAAGGACTTCCTGAACCTCTTCGGAAGGTTCCCAGCATCGCGGGAAAAGAGGACGTTTAGAGCTTAACTCGCGCAATAAGAACGCTTGCTTGTCGGCTTCATTCCAATGACCATAATCCCCCAGGCCCAAATAACGGGTGACTTCGCTGAGTACATCGGTGTGGCGTTGTGAATCCTGACGGACGTCAAGACGTAATAAATGCACACCAAAACACTTCATACGGCGGATGGTATCAAGGAGTAAGCCATTGGCGGTGACTTCTAGACCAGAGTCGCACAATGAGCGGTAACAAATCATCAGTGGTTCGAGGATTTCGTCGTTGTTCTGTATCCACGCCGAGGGATCATTAGGACGACCATTAAAGTAGTCGGCTATGCCATCACGGGTATCTGCACAACGTTTCACCAATGGGCGCAGCAAGGCGCGGTATGGTTCATATTGCTCACCGACAATGTCTTTTAATTCGTCATTGCAGTCGTTCATTGACAGCTCAACCTGCAAACGGTCAAGGTCAATGGTCAGTAATTTAGCCGCGCGGCGTCTTGCGAGTAACAGTACTTCTTCGGTCACTTTTGCAGTAACAAAAGGGTTACCGTCGCGGTCACCACCCATCCAGGAACTAAAGTGAATCGGTGCAGAATCGATGGGTAAGGCAACGTTATAATCTTTTTTCAAACGATCATCGAGGTCGCGCAGGAAATCCGGGACTGCGTCCCATAAAGAGTTTTCGATGACTGAAAAACCCCATCGAGCTTCGTCGACAGGCGTAGGGCGAACTGAACGAATTTCTTCAGTGTGCCAGGCCTGACTAATCAAATCGGCGATACGGGTTTCAAGGCGGCTGCGCTCCGAATCGCTCAGATCTTCATGGTGAATGCTTTTTAAGCAGTAAGCCAACTCTTTATGCTTATGAATGAGTGTACGACGGAATACTTCAGTGGGGTGAGCAGTCAGTACCAGATCGATATCCAGTTTACCCACCGCTTCTTCGACTTCTTCTGCGCTCAGCGCCGCTTTATCGAGATGTGAAAATAAAGAATCGATAGAAGCATCAACGTCTAAACCAGCGTTGTATTCCTGCTCTGCGATATTACCTAAATTAAGGAATTGTGCGAAAGCTCTGGCTACCACCAGGAGTTCGCTGTCTGACATTGTTTTGAAAGTTTCTTTCAGATTAGTACTGGAGTCAGTATCTCCCTGAAAGGAAGACCGGCCGTCAATACGAACCTTCTCAATCTTCTCCAGCCAGTCATTGCCGAGCTGGGCTTTAATTGTTTGTCCCAGCGTTTTTCCCAGATAGCGTACAGTATCTTTCAACTGTGCGTCATAGTGTGATTGCATGGCATCCTCCAATATTCAGTGGTAAGAAGATTACTGTTTCCTCATGAAATTGTCTAATAGCAATTTGGCGCAAACAGCCAATATTCGGCTCAATAAACATCTTCAGATGATACCGTGGGCACGGTTTGTCTGGGTGTGTTACACTATGCCCGCAAAAATTCAATGCGTAATAAAACTTTTCAGAATAAGTCATATTCTGGTTAAATGTTGCGCAAAATATGTAATTTTATTTCAGGAGAGACTGTGTCAGCACAATTTAAGACAGTAGAAACCCAAGCGAGTTACGGAATTGGTTTTCAAATGGGTCAACAATTGCAATCTAACCCATTTGACGGACTGGATCTGGATTCGGTTCTGACAGGTTTGAAAGACGCATTTACTGGCGAAGCACCACAAGTAGATAACGATGCGTTGCGTACCGCCTTTGGTGAAATTCATCAGCGCATGCAAGCCGCCAAAGCGAAACAACATGAAGCCGCTATTGCAGAAGGCGAGAATTTCCTGGCAGACAATGCGAAACGTGACGAAGTAACAGTGACCGAGTCTGGCCTGCAGTACGAAGTGATTAATGCCGGTGATGGGGAAGTGCCTACTGCTGACAGTACTATTCGCGCACATTACCACGGTACGTTGATCGATGGCGCCGTATTTGATAGCTCTTACGAACGCGGTCAGCCTGCAGAGTTCCCGGTTGGTGGCGTTATTAAAGGTTGGACTGAAGCCCTGCAGATTATGCCGGTTGGTTCTAAGTGGCGATTATACGTACCACACGATCTTGCCTACGGTGAGCAGGGTGCTGGTGGCGCAATTGCGCCGTTCAGTACACTGATATTCGATATCGAATTACTCGACGTAGTTGCCTAATCGGTTAATACCGTAGGCCAATGAAAAGCCCGCATTTGCGGGCTTTTTTTGTGCCAGCAAGGCATTGGCAAACCAATCAAATACCTATACTCTTTGCTATTATTAACAACCTATTATCATTAGACTAAATTCATGCATGCGCCTTCTTCATCACATCAGCTAGCCAATGTAGCGGCGACCCTGGATGTTATCACTCGAAAATGTTTTCAATGGGGAAGTTATTTAACGCTCGTTATAGTGGGTTTAATGCTAATAAATGTAATACTTCGCTATGGTTTTGAAATGGGTTGGATAGCCCTGCAAGAGTCGGTTACCTACTTGCACGCCTGCGTGTTTCTGCTGGGCCTGGCTTACACTCTTCAGGTGGATGGTCATGTACGTGTAGATGTATTTTACCGTCGCTTTAGCGACAACACACAGTCGTTGGTCAATTTGTTCGGCTCGCTATTTTTACTGCTCCCGGTGTGTGTATTTTTACTTTATTACTCGGTGCCTTACGCCATTGAGTCGTGGAAACTGCTGGAAACCTCTAAAGAGCCCGGCGGCTTGCCGTTGGTATTTGTCCTTAAGTCGGTCATCCCGCTGGGTATTGTGTTATTAACCTTACAAGGCATTAGCGAAGGCATAAAAAGTTATCAGCTTTGGTGTCAGTCCAGGGCAGGTCAGTAACATGGAATGGTTGTCTTTGGTTCTGTTTATATGTGTTTGTGGTGCCTTGCTGTGTGGTTACCCCGTGGCACTTACTCTGGCGGGTGTCTCTCTTATTTTCGCCGGACTGGGGTCAATGATTGGCGCTTTTGATGTGTCATATCTGAGCGCTATGCCAAACCGGCTGTTCGGTATTGTAAGTAACCAAACACTCATAGCAGTCCCCGTTTTTATCTTTATGGGCGTAGTATTAGAAAAGTCCCGGGTTGCAGAAGACTTGTTGGTCACCATGGCCAGCGTGATGCGCCGTTATTCCAGCGGGATGGCGGTATCTGTGGTGCTGGTGGGTATGTTGTTGGCGGCAAGTACCGGTATTGTTGGAGCAACTGTGGTGACTATGGGGTTGCTCTCCTTACCCTCTATGCTCAAGCGTGGGTATTCTGCGTCGTTTGCCAGTGGCGCTATTTGTGCTACCGGTACATTAGGACAGATCATCCCGCCTTCTATCGCACTCATCCTGCTCGGTGACGTGTTATCAAGTGCGTATCAGAAAGCTCAAATATCCATGGGAATTTTTGCGCCTGAATCGGTCTCGGTGGGTGACTTGTTTGTGGGGGCATTGATACCCGGGTTATTGCTGGTGGCAATGTATCTGGTATATGTCATGTTAATGAGTCGTCGTGACATTGCCATTAATGATGCGGATATTCCAGACACGTCATTAGCGTCTGATATCTCGGTTTTAAGCGCACTTTTACCGCCGCTGATATTAATTGTTGTGGTGTTGGGATCAATTTTAGCGGGCTTTGCCACACCAACTGAGGCGGCCGGAGTCGGTGCTGGCGGTGCACTGCTACTTGCATTGCTCAGAGGTCGGCTCAGCAAAAAAATGCTGGTCGGAGTGATGCAGGATACCACTCGCACGACGGCCATGGTTTTCCTGATTTTAATTGGCGCGTCGGTATTTTCGCTTGTCTTCAGAGGGTTTGGCGGTGAAGCACTCATTCATGAGTTTTTAAGCGGCTTACCCGGCGGCGTGGCGGGCGCAATGATTATTGTTATGTTAGTGGTGTTTGCGCTGGGCTTTATTCTCGACTTTATTGAGATCACTTTTGTTGTCGTGCCGATAGTGGCACCAGTGTTATTGATGATGGGAATCGATCCCGTATGGCTGGGTATTATGCTGGCGCTGAACCTGCAAACATCCTTTTTAACACCGCCTTTTGGTTTTGCTTTATTTTACCTGCGTGGTGTAGCGCCTAAGGACGTCCTCACCAGTGATATCTATAAGGGCGTTGTTCCCTTTATCATTATGCAAATTATGCTATTAATTGGATTAGCCCTGTGGCCTGAGCTGGTTACCTGGTTACCTGACAAACTTTACAGCTAAGGAATAAAGTCATGAAAGCTTTGCTAAACGTCGTGTTAAGCCTCTTGATAGCCATCACTATGAGTGGTTGTGGCGAATCAACGTCGCAAACAGAAAGTGGCGTCAGTTCGCCAACACAAGTTTACAAATGGAAACTGGTAACGTCGTGGCCTAAGAATTTTCCCGGGCTTGGTCAGGCTCCAGAGACCTTTGCCGACATGATCAATGAAATGTCTGGCGGCCGGTTAATCGTTACCGTTTATGGTGCTGGAGAGTTAGTGCCCGGATTTGAAGTATTTGATGCCGTTGCTCAGGGCACCGCTCAAATGGGGCATTCAGGGGCGTATTATTGGAAGGGTAAAATGCCCGCGGCGCCGATTTTTTCGGCAATTCCTTTTGGTATGAATAGCCAGGAAATGAATGGCTGGCTGCATTATGGTGGCGGTCTTGAATTGTGGCAGGAACTCTACGCTCCTTTTGGTGTTGTGCCTTTTGCCGGTGGCAATACTGGCGTGCAGATGGCGGGTTGGTTTAAAAAAGAAATTAACAGCCTGGCAGACTTTCAGGGGCTTAAAATGCGTATTCCGGGCCTGGGGGGAGAAGTCCTGAAAGCTGTCGGAGGTATTCCTGTTACGCTGACTGGCGGCGAAATATTTACCTCACTGCAAACTGGCGCAATTGACGCAACGGAATGGGTGGGGCCTTATAACGATCTGGCATTTGGTTTGTACCGTGCGGCTGATTATTATTATCATAGTGGGTGGCATGAGCCTGGCACACAATTAGAGTTTTTGGTTAACCAAGAGGCGCTGGACAGTTTGCCGGCCGATTTACAGGCGATGGTGAAGGTGGCAATGCGGGCGGCCAATCAGGATATGTTGGATGAGTATACCGCCCGAAACAATACCGCGATGGAAACACTCATTAGCCAGCATAATGTGCAAGTGCGTAGTTTACCCGAAGATGTGCTTGCTGCGCTGCGTGAAGCCTCTCAGCAGGTTATGGCCGAACAAGCAGCCAGTGACGCCGACTTTAAACGCATTTATGCGTCATATCAGGCCTTTTATGCCGATGCTAAGAAATATCACGCGTTATCCGAACAGGCTTATTACAACAACCGCTAGCTGTTCAGAGTTGTTATCACTGGCTGGTTTATTACAATACGCGCACTTATTAGAAAGGATAGTTTAACTATGGTTATTAAGCCCAAAATTCGTGGCTTCATTTGCACCAATGCACATCCGGTTGGATGCGGCGCAGTGGTTGCAGAACAAATTGAATATATTCAGGGGCTTGGCGAGCTTGGTGAAGGGCCTAAGAAAGTGCTGATCATTGGCTCTTCCACCGGCTATGGTCTGGCATCGCGGATCACTTCAGCTTTTGGCTATGGTGCTGATACGCTTGGTGTTTGTTTTGAAAAGCCGCCTACTGAACGTAAAACAGGTACTGCAGGTTGGTACAATACCGCGGCATTTCACCAAAAAGCTAAAGCGGCTGATTTGTATGCTGAAACCATCAATGGTGATGCTTTTTCCAATGAAATCAAAGCTGAAGTTATAGAGAAGATCAAAGCTGATTTGGGTAAGGTGGACCTGGTTATCTACAGTCTGGCGTCACCACGGCGCACCGACCCTGCAACCGGAGAGGTTTATAAATCAACCCTCAAGCCGGTAGGGCAGGCCTACACCACCAAAACTTATGATACCGATAAAGATAAGATTCATGATGTGTCACTGGAACCAGCCAGCGAAGAAGAAATTGCCAACACGGTTAAAGTAATGGGTGGCGAAGATTGGGAGCTGTGGCTTAACGCTCTCGCTGACGCGGGAGTCCTGGCTGAAGGATGCAAAACCACAGCATATACCTATATTGGTAAAGAGCTTACCTGGCCAATTTACGGTCAGGCAACCATTGGTAAAGCTAAAGAAGACCTTGACCGTGCTGCTGCGGCGATTAACAGTGATCTGGGAAGTTTGAAAGTGGATGCGCATGTGTCGTCACTGAAAGCGTTGGTGACACAGGCAAGTTCAGCGATTCCGGTTATGCCTTTGTATATCTCTTTGATCTATCAGGTGATGAAAGAAGAAGGTACGCATGAGGGGTGTATTGAACAAATAGGCGGGTTATACCGTGAATGTCTATATGGTGACAATGCGACGCTTGATGAGCAGAATCGTTTTCGTATGGATGGTAAGGAAACCAATGACGCTACCCAGGCTAAAATCAAAGCGCTATGGGATCAGGTCACCCAGGATAATTTTCATGAATTGAGTGACTATGCCGGTTACCACCATGAATTCCTCAAATTGTTCGGATTTGATGTGAGAGGCATCGATTATGATGCAGAAGTTGACCCTATGGTAAGTTGGTAATACCATTTGGTTGCTGACAAAAGCCGTCGTAAAGACGGCTTTGTTTTGTTACATCCTTACCTGGATTTGCCCGGCAAAAAGCCTGCGTTAGCGGTGAATAAGTGCCTCATTCGCTGATACATATTGGCGTTTGTTGGGTATTACTACTAATGTGGTAGGTTAGTTGTACAGATAATTAGGATAAAAATTAGCGATATTCTGTAATCGGCATAGCGTAAGTTGCTATGTTGATGCTAAAATTCCGAAATTAAGTGGGGAGTATGTATCTATTCCTCTCTTGCGTCGTGTTAACAGGCGTCAACAGCAAGCGCCTTTCTAAGCAAAGCAGTTAGTTAACAACGACATAGTCAAACAAAAATAATAACAACTCAGCAGGATTTTCCGGCAGGATAGCGATTATTTGCAAAGTAATGATTAACGCTTTGTAGCTTTGTCGCGGTTTGTTTTATGCAAAGCGCTGGTGCGCGGAGTAAGTGCGTTTTTGAATAGTGCCTCCGATAAAGTTTGATAATAAAGGCATTTTCTATTCAAAAGAGTATTTCTAGAGTATTTCTATTAGAGTAGTGCGATTACGTATGATAAAAATCAAAAAAGGTCTCGACCTCCCTATATCGGGAGCTCCGACACAACAGATCCAGGACGGTCTGTCAGTGACGCGAGCTGCCATAATGGGAGAAGAATATGTGGGTATGCGTCCTACCATGCACGTGCAGGTTGGAGACAAAGTGAAGAAAGGTCAGTTGATTTTTGAAGATAAGAAAAATCCTGGCGTTAAATTCACTGCTCCGGTTGCCGGTGAGGTGGTAGAAGTAAACCGCGGTGCTAAACGTGTTTTACAATCAGTTGTGGTAAAGCAAGACGGTGATGAAGCGGAAACCTTCGAAGCCATTGCTGCAGATAAAATTACGGCTACTGGACGTGAGAAAATTGAACAGCTGTTAGTGGATACCGGACTGTGGACGACACTTCGTACCCGCCCATTCAGTAAATCACCAGCTTTGGGCTCTACACCCAGTGCAATTTTCGTCAATGCCATGGACACTAATCCGTTAGCGGCAGACCCGGCAGTAATTATAGCTGAGCGTCAGGACGATTTAGCCAATGGCCTTAAAGCACTTAGCGTGTTATCTGGTGGTAAGGTCTATCTGACTAAAAAAGCCGGTAGCAATGTGTCAGCGGGCGACAGCAGTGCCGAGGTGGTCGAGTTTGACGGTCCTCACCCTGCTGGTCTGGTTGGCACGCATGTGCATTTCATCGACCCGGTTGGTACCAAGAAAATTGCATGGACGGTTAACTATCAGGATGTGATAGCCATCGGTGCAACACTCACATCTGGTCAGTTGGATAACTCTCGCGTTGTGGCAATTGGCGGCCCGGCTGCCAAGAACCCGCGTTTAGTACGCACCGTTATTGGTGGCGACCTGACAGAATTAACCGCTGCTGAAAAAGCAGACGGTGAAGTGCGGGTGGTATCAGGCTCTGTACTCAACGGGACAACCGCTCAGGGCGTGCACGGATTCCTCGGACGTTTTCATTTGCAGGTGTCATTGCTGCTTGAAGGTCATGAGAAAAAACTCTTCGGTTGGTTAGCGCCAGGTGCTGATATGCACTCGGTAACGCGTGCCTATACCGGCCACTTTAGTGGTAGCAAGCAGTTTGACATGACAACCTCTACCAACGGTTCAGAGCGTTCAATGGTGCCAATTGGCAACTATGAACGTGTTATGCCACTGGATATCCTTCCAACATTGTTATTACGAGATCTAATCTCTGGTGATACAGACAGTGCTCAAACATTAGGTTGTTTGGAATTGGACGAAGAAGATTTAGCCCTGTGCACTTACGTGTGCCCGGGTAAATATACTTACGGTTCGATTCTGCGCGACTGTTTGACGACCATTGAGAAAGAGGGTTAAGTCATGGGTTTAAAAGCGTATTTAGAAAAAATCGAACCGAATTTCGAACCCGGTGGTAAGTATGAAAAGTGGTACGCGTTATATGAAGCTGCGGCCACTATTTTTTACACTCCCGGTAAAGTAAACAAAGCCGGAACACACGTACGTGACAGTATCGACCTGAAACGCATTATGATTATGGTGTGGATGGCGACCTTTCCTTGTATGTTCTTCGGTATGTACAACATTGGTTTTCAGGCTCAGGATGCCATTGCGGCAGGTGCGGGTACGTTACCAGACACCTGGCAGGCAGGCCTGTTTACTGCGCTGGGCGGTGATTTGACCAACGCCGGTACGCTGGGATTAATGTTCTACGGCGCATGTTTTTGGTTACCTATTTATGCCGTGACTTTCGCGGTAGGTGGTTTCTGGGAAGTCTTGTTTGCGTCAGTGCGTAAGCACGAAGTTAACGAGGGTTTCTTTGTCACCTCGGTACTATTTGCTTTAACACTGCCTGCGACTATTCCGTTATGGCAGGTTGCTTTAGGTATTACCTTTGGTGTGGTTATCGCTAAAGAAATCTTTGGTGGTACTGGCCGTAACTTCCTTAACCCGGCGCTGTCTGGACGTGCCTTCCTGTACTTTGCGTATCCAGCGCAAATTTCAGGTGATCGTGTTTGGGTTGCAGCCGATGGTTATTCAGGTGCGACGTCACTGAGCGATGGCGCAATGGGTAATTTAAACTACGCTGATACGTCTGCGTGGATGGATGCCTTCATGGGCTTCATTCCAGGTTCAGCCGGTGAAGTTTCAACCCTGGCCATTATGATAGGTGGATTGTTTATTATTTACATGCGTATTGCGAGTTGGCGTATTGTTGCTGGTGTCGCATTGGGTGTGGCGTTTTTCGCAACATTACTCAATCTGATTGGCAGCGATACCAATGCGATGTTTGCAATGCCTGCACACTGGCACTTTGTGGTCGGCGGGTTAGCGTTTGGTATGTTCTTTATGGCTACCGATCCGGTATCTGCATCGTTCACTAACCAAGGTAAGTGGGCGTACGGGTTCTTTATCGGTTTTATGACGGTGCTTATTCGCGTACTTAACCCTGCATTCCCTGAGGGTGTTATGCTGGCAATTCTGTTTGCCAACCTGTGGGCGCCACTATTCGACTACTTTGTCGCTCAAAGCAATATTAAGCGGAGGATAGCTCGTGTCGGCTAACAAAGAATCTTTAGGAAGAACCGTTGGCGTAGTGCTGGCCGTTTGTTTAGTTTGCTCGGTCATTGTGTCGGGTGCTGCAGTGGGTTTGCGTGATATTCAGCAGACCAATGCAATGAAAGACAAAATGTCTAACATTTTACACGCTGCAGGTCTGTTAGAGCAGGCGCAGGGTGACATCCTTGGCACGTATAATGAGTTTGTCGAGCAGCGTTTCGTTGACCTGAGTTCAGGTGAGTTTGTAGAGGCGCCGTCGGAAGATTACGACATGTATAAAGCCGCTAAGAAAACTGACATGAGCGTCAAGGTGGAAAACAGCAATGTTGGTTTCCAGCGTCGTGCAGAAATCGCATCGGTATATCTGGTTCGTGATGACGCCGGTGATGTTAGCCGCGTTATCCTGCCGGTACACGGCAGTGGTCTGTGGGATCTGATGTACGGCTTTTTAGCACTGGATGCAGACGGTAAAACGGTTCGCGAACTGATTTATTATCAGCAAAAAGAAACGCCAGGACTGGGTGGTGAAGTGCAAAACCCGGCATGGCAGGAAAAGTGGGACGGTAAAAAGCTTTACTCTGACGATGGTGCGGTAGCACTGGAAGTTAAAAAGAATGCTGGTGCTGAAAACCCCTATGCGGTTGATGCTCTGTCTGGTGCCACACTAACCAGTAACGGTGTTAATAACACTGTTCAGTATTGGGTTGGTGAAAGCGGTTTTGGCCCGTTCCTTAAAAAGCAAGCCTGGCGTTCGTAAGGGGTTATTATCATGGCTGATACAAAAGAAATGAAAAAGGTCCTGTTTGGACCGATTTTGGACAGTAACCCAATCGCACTGCAAATACTGGGTATTTGTTCTGCGCTGGCAATTACGACCAAACTGGAAACTGCATTGGTAATGTCACTGGCATTAACCAGCGTAGTGGCGTTTTCAAACTTATTTATTTCGTTAATTCGAAATCAGATCCCCAGCAGCGTGCGGATCATCATTCAGATGACTATTATCGCTTCACTGGTGATCGTGGTTGACCAAATCCTCAAGGCTTACTCCTATGAGGTCTCAAAGCAATTGTCGGTATTTGTTGGCTTGATTATTACTAACTGTATCGTTATGGGCCGCGCTGAGGCCTACGCAATGAAGAGTCCACCGTTAATGAGCTTTTTAGATGGCATCGGTAACGGTTTAGGTTATTCATTTGTACTGATTATTGTGGGTATTGTAAAAGAGCTATTTGGTTTCGGTACGCTGCTTGGCTTCGAGATCCTGCCACTGGTGCAAAATGGTGGCTGGTATCAGGCGAATGGTCTGCTGATTCTGCCGTTCAGCTCGTTCTTCTTAATTGGTGGTCTGGTATGGGTTATTCGTACTATCCGCCCGGAACAAGTTGAGCCTAAGGAGTAAGACGTCGTGGAACATTATTTATCTTTATTTGTTCGCTCTATCTTTGTTGAAAACATGGCTTTGTCGTTGTTTTTGGGAATGTGTACGTTCCTGGCGGTGTCAAAGAAAGTCAAAACAGCAATGGGTCTGGGCGTAGCGGTAATTGTTGTACTGGGTATCTCTGTACCGGTAAACCAGGTTATCTATGTAAACATCCTGGCGCCTGGTGCGCTGGCGTGGGCCGGCTTCCCGGATGCTGATCTGAGCTTTTTGAACTTCCTGACCTTCATCGGCGTAATAGCTGCATTGGTGCAGATCCTGGAAATGAGTCTGGATAAGTTTTTCCCGGCGCTTTACAACGCGTTAGGTATCTTCCTGCCGTTGATTACCGTTAACTGTGCAATCTTCGGTGGTGTCGCGTTTGCTGTGCAACGTGAGTACAACTTTACCGAGAGTATTGTCTACGGTGTAGGTAGTGGTATGGGTTGGGCATTGGCTATTGTGTTGCTGGCTGCTGTGCGTGAAAAGCTGAAATATGCTGACATGCCAGACGGTATCCGTGGTCTGGGCTCTGTGTTCATGATTGCTGGTCTGATGGCACTGGGTTTCCAGTCCTTCACTGGTGTGCAGCTGTAATTAACGCTAGGGAGCAGAAACTATGAATCAAATTGAAATAATTCTTGGCGTAGGCATGTTCATTGCCATCGTACTGGCTTTGGTATTCATTATTATGTTTGCCAAATCAAAGTTAGTACCCTCTGGTGATGTAGTCATAACCATCAATGACGATCCGGATAAATCTATAACTACAGCGCCTGGCGGTAAGCTATTAGGTGCTTTGGCTGATGCCGGTATTTTTGTGTCATCGGCTTGTGGTGGTGGTGGTTCATGTGGCCAGTGTCGGGTAGACATAAAAGAAGGTGGTGGTGAAATACTGCCAACTGAACTGGATCACATCACTAAGCGCGAAGCACGCGAAGGCTGTCGCTTGTCATGCCAGGTTGCTATCAAGCAAGATATGAAAATTGAGCTTGAAGAAGAAATCTTCGGCGTTAAAAAGTGGGATTGTGAAGTTATTTCTAATGATAACAAAGCCACTTTTATCAAAGAGCTTAAACTTAAAATTCCTAATGGTGAAAGTGTGCCGTTCCGAGCTGGTGGTTACATTCAGATCGAGGCTCCACCTCACCATGTGAAATATAAAGAGTTTGAGATCCCTGATGAATACCGCCCTGACTGGGAGCGTTTTGGCTTCTTCGACATTGAGTCGAAAGTTGACGAAGAAACCATTCGTGCCTATTCAATGGCAAACTATCCGGAAGAAGAAGGGATTATTATGCTGAACGTGCGTATTGCTACGCCGCCGCCTAATAACTTAACCTTGCCGGCTGGTAAAATGTCATCGTACATCTGGAGTCTTAAAGAAGGCGACAAAGCGACGATTTCTGGTCCGTTCGGTGAATTCTTCGCCAAAGATACCGACGCTGAAATGGTATTTGTTGGTGGTGGTGCCGGTATGGCGCCGATGCGTTCACACATCTTTGACCAACTGCGTCGAATCAAAACAGATCGCAAGATGACATTCTGGTACGGTGCTCGTTCACTGCGCGAAATGTTCTATGTAGAAGATTTCGATATGCTGCAGGAAGAAAACGAAAACTTCAGCTGGCATGTGGCCTTGTCTGATCCACAACCAGAAGATAACTGGACTGGTGATACCGGGTTTATTCACAACGTATTGTTGGAAAATTACCTGAAAGACCACCCGGCACCAGAAGATTGTGAATTCTATATGTGTGGTCCACCAATGATGAATGCGGCAGTTATTAACATGCTCAAAGATCTTGGTGTTGAAGATGAAAACATTATGTTGGATGACTTTGGTGGTTAATGCCAACGATCACGAATAAAAAAGGGGCTTATTAGCCCCTTTTTTTATTTAACCTGTATAATTGCGCCGTTTGTAAGAAGTTGCTGTTTAAGGGGAGTTGAGTGGCACGTATTAAATATTTACTGGTAGTGTCGGTATTATTGCTAGCGGCGTGTTCTGGCGCACCGAAAGTTGAGGTAGAGCACCTCGTTGGTCAAACCATGGGTACGTCATACAATGTAAAATTCCCTGCGGTGACAGGTGTTGAGAGAGAAGCGTTAAAGGCAGCGATAGACCAACGTCTGGTGCGAGTGAATGCGCTGATGTCAACCTACGACCCTACTTCTGAGCTGTCACGATTTAATCAGTATCGGTACGACACGCCGTTTGAACTGTCAGAAGAAACTCTGCTGGTAATAAATGAAGCCATTCGTTTAGGTCAACTCAGCGACGGCGTGCTGGATGTCACAGTCGGTCCTCTGGTGAATTTATGGGGGTTCGGTCCAACTATGCGCCCGGAAACGATTCCCAGTGAGCAGGATATTCTTGCTGTGCGACAGTACGTGGGCTTAGATAAGCTGGCAGTGCGCGGTAATGCGCTTATCAAAAAGCACCCGCAACTTTACGTAGATTTATCTACGATTGCCAAAGGATATGGGGTTGATGTGGTTGCGGAACTACTAGAGCAGCAGGGAATTACTGATTATCTGGTAGAGATCGGTGGTGAAATGCGGGTAAATGGCCAAAAAGGCGATGGCTCTCCATGGCTAATTGCCATAGAAAAACCGGTTTCTAATGAAAGAGCAGTGCAAAAAGTCGTGTCTATTGGAGATAACGCTATTGCCACATCGGGAGATTATCGTAATTACTATGAGCAAGATGGTGTCAGGTATTCACACCTGATCGATCCTCGTACCGGTAAACCAATACAGCATAATACCGTATCAGTTACTGTAGTCACATCATCTTCTATGACAGCAGATGGGTTGGCTACTGCGTTTAATGTAATGGGGTGGGACGCCGCTATTGCATTGGCAGAAGAAAACGATATGGCGGTGTTTATTATCCGTCGTATCGATGACACTTTCGAAGAATATAGCAGTCCGGCATTCGAAGAGTTGGTGACTGTGTACTAGAGCATAAGCTCTACAAGTGAGTAAATGATGAGTACTTTTATTTTAGCTTTTGTATTTTTTTTAGTCATGGTTGCAGCCATGGCGGTCGGCTACATGTTTCAGCGCAAGAGCATTTCTGGCAGTTGCGGTGGCTTAGGTGCGTTAGGAATTTCCAAAGCCTGTGATTGCCCCGAACCCTGCGATCGTAAAAAAGCGCGCATGGAAAGAGAGCAAGTGCGGCAGGAAAAGCTCAAAGAGTGGGATAAAGACCGTATTATCTGAGTAAAGGTACCTCTGGTCATCTGCCACAGATGGCCAGACAACGCTGTATCACTCTCTAACGCTATCAGACGCTTCCTGTGATATTGAGGCAGACAACGCATCAATGAGCTGCTCAAAACGAATAGGCTTTGCTACATAGTCAGTCATGCCGGCCGCTAAACAATTTTCTTTGTCGCCCTGCATGGCATTAGCGGTTAACGCTATTACAGGGGTGTGTTTGTTTTTCTCGCCAGCCTCACCACTGCGCAGTCGCCGGGTTGCTTCAAGACCGTCCATTACCGGCATTTGGCAGTCCATGAGAATGGCATCAAACCGGAAAGCTACCTGGCTAATAATGTCCAGAGCCTGCTGACCGTTTTCGGCCACTAAAAAGCGGATATCAAATTGGTTCAAAATCGCTTTAACCACTTCCTGATTTATTTCGTTGTCTTCAACTAATAATACTCGGCAGTTATTTAAGTGACGATGTTGAGTATCACTTGGCGGCTCCGATGTATTTATTGAGTTGCTCTCGTCACATGCTCCGACTTTATCAACCTGCTGCTCTCTGCCCGCTACAACAGGAATTTTTGCGCAGAATTCACTGCCAATACCTAGTTGACTTTTTGCGCTCAGACTGCCCCCTAAGAGGTGGCAAAGCCGGTGAGTAATTGCTAGTCCTAATCCGGTACCACCATATTCCCTGGTAGTAGATGAATCACTCTGAGTAAAAGGGGAAAACAGGTGCTCAAGCTTCTCCTCAGCAATGCCTATGCCGGTGTCGTTGACGTTGCACTGCAACCAAACTGTGTCACCATCAATAAAGCTGCCTACCTTTACCGTAACCCGTCCCTCTGAGGTAAACTTAATAGCGTTACTCACAAGGTTTAATAATATTTGACGAATACGATACGGATCGCTTTGGATATTACCATGCACTAATTGCTCGTAATTTAACGAAAGTGAGAGTCGCTTTTCCTGCGCAAGCGGATTAAATAAGGTAACAATCTCATTTAACACGTCCGGCAGATTAAAATTGATATGTTCGACTTGTAGCTTGCCTGCTTCGATCTTCGAAAAATCAAGGATTTCATTAATAATATGCAACAAATTATCGGCGCTGGTGCTGGCGGAGCCGAGGTAATTTTGTTGTGTGCTATTTAAAGAGGTTTGCCGCAGCAAATTAAGCATACCAATAACGCCATTCATTGGGGTGCGAATTTCGTGGCTCATATTAGCTAAAAAATCGCTTTTGGCTGCTGATGCTTGCTGCGCCGTTTGAGTAGCATTTTCTAATTCTGTTTGTTTTTGTTGAATAAGGTTAGAGAGCGAATTGGAAACAAACAATGCAAGGCTGACAAATATCCCTAGTGCGAGAAGTGTAATGAGACCAATCCAGGTGGTAAGCGAAGCAGCAGCTTCATGCACAGCGCTCATGGGCAGCAAACCCACAAAAGTCCAGTTGAGATCGCTTGAATAGTATCGGTACTGAATATACCCCTGTTGATCAATTTGCAGCTTTTGTTTGTGTTGTTGAAATGAGCTTGTCTGGGGTTGTGCCAGATAGGCATGCAAATCAGAAGGATACCTGTCTGCTACCGGATGAAAGCGATTTTCAGGATGTTTTAAGTCAACGAGCACATTCCCACTACTTTCTATAATGAGCAGATTACCCTGCTGCCCCCATTGGAGATCGCGTAACATCTCTGCTAATGCAGTAAGATCTAAATCGAGCCCAATCACACCCACTCTTTTGCCATTTGGATCAGAGAGTTGTTGAACAGTGGATATTACTGCCTTATTGGCGACTTGCCAGAAGTACGCGTGGGTGCGCACTGTTCTGTCAGTTGCCTGACTGGCAGCGAGATACCAGGGGCGTTTACGGGGATCATACTCAGCAGGGACTAGTTCCGGTGGGTATTGAATATAGCCCCCTTGTTCATCACCCAGATATGCATAAGCTAAATCAGACTTTGTTTCTTTGAGTAACTGAAAACGGGAAAACAACTGCTGTGCAGCCGGACTATTAGCCGGCACATGAATTTGCGTAGCAGGTTTATCAATGTATCGGGGCAAAGTCCCAAGAGATTGCCTTACATAGGGTTCTTGTTGTAGCAAAAACAGATCATTTTCGACCTGGTCAAAGTGACTGATTAAATTGTTTTCTATTTGCAGTACTTCGCCCTGAAAAGTTCTGAACAAGCCTTGTATAGTGTAATTTTTAACCTGCTCCAGGCTCAGGAATGACACAGCTGCTACAGGCAGAACCACAGCTACAACAAATGCTGGCACGAGAAGTCGTTTGATATTTAACGCCATGGTATCGAGTTAGTCTCCCACTGAATAATCGAGTCAACTGCGTTTAAGAGTGTCACTCAGATTGGCTTAACACCACTATAGCGTTAATCGTTAAAGGGCGCACGTTTACTGAGGTAGTCCAGGGTACGTGAATAAGACTAGTAACATTTCAGGGCGTTTTTACGGCGGCGGAAACGACAAATTTAGCGCTGAATATGATTACTAAGGAGGCTCATTTCTGATTGATGAGGGGCTAAAGAGAAGGTGACATATAGAATATAATATGTATGTCGCGCTGAGCGCGTTATTGGTAGTAGTGGATGACTGTTTTAATATACAGTATTATAGTCGGTATCCGAGGTCACATGCTGATAATCACGCTATGCGAAAAATAATTCACGTCGATATGGATTGCTTTTATGCCGCTGTAGAAATGCGTGATAACCCCAGTTTGCGCAACATACCTATTGCAGTGGGAGGCAGCGCTGACAGACGCGGCGTTATTGCAACATGCAATTATGCTGCGCGTCGTTTTGGCGTGCGCTCGGCAATGGCGACGGCCTACGCACTAAAACTTTGTCCTGATTTGAAATTAGTTAAAGGTCGTATGGCCTTGTATCAGCAAGAGTCAAATAAGTTACGTGCTATTTTTGCCGATTATACGGATCTGATTGAACCCTTGTCGCTTGATGAAGCGTTTCTGGATGTCACGCAGTCTGACTTGTATCAGGGCAGTGCAACGCGAATCGCTGAGGAAATACGATACCGTATCGCTAATGAGCTAAATCTGACGGCATCAGCAGGTGTTGCGCCGTGTAAATTTGTTGCAAAGGTCGCCAGTGATGAGAATAAGCCAAACGGTTTATGTGTTATCACCCCTGACAAACTTGATGAATTTGTCAGGCAGTTGCCGCTTAAGAAAATTCCCGGGGTGGGTGCTGTGACAGTACAAAAGTTGCAGCAACTTGGCCTGCAGACTTGTGATGATGTCAGGCGCTACCCGCAAACAGAGCTGCAAAAGCGGTTTGGTAAATTTGGTCAGGTATTGTGGGATCGGGCACATGGTATCGACGAACGTCCGGTGCAAATTAACCGGGTCAGAAAGTCAGTGGGTGTAGAGCGCACATTGAGCGATGACATTCACAGCGTTGAAGAATGCGAGGATGTCATTGAAGTGCTCTATGCCAAGCTCAATGAACGCTTAATCGCACATCAGCAAAAGCATAATGGCGGTCGGCCACCCAATATTCGCACTTTGGGGGTTAAACTTAAGTTTAGCGACTTTCAGCTTACGACAGTGGAGCACCGGTATCCGAGCGTGCACCGCAGTGCGTTTATACCTTTACTCAAGGAAGCTTACTTGCGGGCTAATGGTCGCGGTGTGAGACTGGTTGGTGTACATGTAGGCCTGGCTGATAAAGAAGAGCACCTTCAATTAGATTTACCGCTGGTAATGAATAACTAGCGCTGTGCAGGCGTTGACGAGCAAGTAAACACTGCATAGATTAACAATCACTCTGGCATATTCCATGATTGCACCAATCAGTTAGCGCCCGGATAAAAGTTAGGCTACGCTAACAAACTAACCGTTGAATAAGGAAGTACGAAATGATTACCCCGGGAGTTTATCAACACTACAAAGGTAATAATTACGAAGTTATCGGCGTTGCCACGCATTCTGAGGATGAAACCTCATTGGTGGTCTACCGGCCACTCTATGGTGACAGGGGGTTGTGGGTCAGGCCACTCACAATGTTCACAGAAGAAGTCAAAGTGAATGGGCGAAGTGTTGCCCGGTTTCGCTACTTAGGAGACAAAACCTCGCAGACCGTTTAAGCCGTTAAGTGGCGACTTTCAACGTGAGTGAACTATTTTTGGCTCTCTATGCTATAAAGTTGAATCAGTCACGCAACCGGTAATGTAACAAGGACACATCTTATGAAATCAGAACTTTGGAATGTCATGGCTGCAAGCCTGATGTTGGTTTCCAGCATTAGTGCCGCTCAGGATCGATTTGCAGACGTTGAAATTAGCGTTACGCCACTGTCTGGCAGTGCTTACATGTTACAGGGAGCGGGTGGCAACATCGGTGTTTCAGCCGGTGAGGATGGCGTGTTGATTATCGATGATCAATTTGCCCCACTGGCGCCAAAAATTAGCGCCGCGCTGGGTAAATTATCCAGTGACTCACCGAGTTATGTCATTAACACGCATTATCATGGCGATCATACAGGCAGTAATGCTTTTTTCCATGAACACAAAGGTGCGACCATTTTTGCACATGAAAATGTGCGTGTGCGCCTGGCCAACGACGATAAAGTAAGCCCTGCTGCGCTACCTGTAGTGACCTATGCGCAGGGTATAAAAATTCATTTTAATAATGAAACCTTACATGTCTTTCATTTACCTACCGGTCATACCGATGGTGACAGCGTAGTCTGGTTTGAAGAGGCCAACGTTTTACACAGCGGTGATTTGTTTTTCAACGAACGTTTTCCTTATATTGACCTGGCTTCAGGCGGCAGCGTTGAGGGATATATCGCGTCGGTAGAAAAGATTTTGACAAAAATTGATGCTGACACACAGATTATTCCAGGGCACGGCCCGCTGGCGACCAAAGCAGACTATGAAAGCTTTCTGGCGATGATAAAAGCCACTAAAAAGTATGTGGATGGGCAAAAGACCGCTGGCATGTCAGTGGATGAAGTCGTTGAGCAGGGATTGCCGGAAGAATGGGCTCAGTGGAGCTGGAATTTTATTACTGAAGAACGTTGGATCAAAACCTTGTATGAATGATCAACAAGCAGCGAGGCTAATTACACCTCGCTGCCTTATGCTTAAGATAATGTTTTAGCTGTAAAAACAAAGATAAGCAGTTGTCGAGGTTACTTTAACATCGAAAGACTGATTAGCCGCGACATTAAATTCAGTGCCGGTTTTAAAAGATACGTACTCTGCAGCACCGGGCAGCTTAACAATCAACTCACCTTCAACTACCTTCATTACTTCATCTTTACTGGTATCGAACACATACTCACCAGGTAACATCACGCCAGAGGTAACCGGGCCGTTGGCCGACTCAAAGGCTATAGATTTTACTTTATCGTCGAAGTAGCTGTTTACACTTAAAGACATCTTTTTTCCTGTTCGCTAAAAATCAGTTGCCATTATACATCAATTGCCAGTGACTCACATGTGAAGTCGGGTGGCTAGCCGGGTATGCACCGAAACATTAGAAGCATCAACTTGCTGTGACAAGGCCCAGGCCTCCAGGTACCCTATCACAGCAATGGTGGCTGTTATTGTTGTGCTGCTGTGTTTGCATCGAACACTTTGTTGCCTGCCAGCCATGTCTGAATGACCCGGGTTTTCCAGATATCCTGAGGTGGGATGCTGAAAATATCCTGATCGACCAGAATAAAGTCAGCCCATTTACCCGGCGTTAGACCGCCCAGGCTATCTTCCATGTGCGCGGCATAGGCCGCATCCAGAGTAAACCCCTTAAACGCATGTTCTACACTGAGCGCCTGCTCAGGATACCAACCTGATACGGGCTGGTTGTCGCGGTCCTGCCGTGTCACTGCAGCGTGTAAACCGTAAAACGGGTTGGCCAGTTCCACCGGAAAATCAGACCCTAAGGGTAGTGGAATACCGCTATCGATTAACGTTTTCCATGCGTAAGCGCCTTCCATTCGGGCTTTGCCAATACGATCCTCGGCCATATTTTTATCGCTGGTAGCATGGGTGGGTTGCATTGAAGGCAACACCTTTAGTTCGGCAAATCGAGATAAGTCGTCAACCGCAATCACCTGTGCATGCTCAATTCGGTTGCGCAGAGCTTGTCCACCTACCGACTTAAATGTGCGCTCAAACTCATTAAGAACCATCTGGTTGGCGCGGTCGCCAATGGCATGAAAATTCAACTGAAAACCGCTCCCCAGCACTTGCTGGAAAATCCCCGGGAAATCTTCAGGTTGCGTGAGCAGCAGACCATGCTGGTGAGGCGCGTCGCTGTAGGGTTTGAGTAGGGCTGCGCCGCGGCTACCCAAAGCACCGTCACCGTATGCCTTGACGCTACGAATATACAAAAAGTCGTCGTTGCTGCGAATAATGCCGGTATCGAGCATGTCCGTCAAAGTAGGGTCAGTTGCGCTAAGCATGGCATAAATGCGTACTGGTAAGGTTTGCTCTGCAGCGCGGGCAAGGTAAAAGTCGTAAACGTGGTGGCCAATACCAGCATCATGCATGGCGGTAATACCAACTGAGAGTAAGTGTTCACCTGCTGCATTGAGTTGTGCCTGGTATAATTTGCTGCTTTGTTTTGGCATCACAGCACCGACCAGATCCATGGCGCGGTCAATCAACACCCCGGTAGGGTTGCCGTCGGCGTCGCGAATGATTTTGCCACCGGTTGGGTCCGGTGTGTCAGCGGTGATGCCTGCCATGTTCAGCGCTTTGCTGTTAACCCACGCGGCATGCCCATCGACCCGGCTTAGCCACACAGGTTTGTTGCTGATAACCTCATCAAGCACCGCAGCGCTGGGGAATGAGCGATCACTCCACAGTTCCTGGTTCCAGCCGCGCCCCTTTATCCAGTCCTGATCGGCATGCCCCATCGCATACTGGGCCACCCATTGGGCGGCTTCCTGCATAGTGCTGGAGTCGCGTAAGTCTACCTCCAGCAGGTTACCGCCGAGACCGAGTAAGTGACCGTGAGCATCAATGAGTCCGGGGAGTAATACTTTATTGTGGCCATCAACACGCGTCGTATCTCCGGGTACCGAGTCAGGATCCAATCTAACCACTTTGCCGTTATCGATGAGCATTTGTTTAAAAGATAACAGCTGCCCCTGATTATTGAGCGTATAACCTTTTACGTTGGTGATTAGGGTCGCAGCATTGGCAACACAGTGTAAAGACAACGTGAGTACCAATACCGGGAGTAACGAGTTAATTTTTTTGTGATGGTTGTTTCGGATCATGATGTTAGCCAATTATTGGTGGTTGTAGTAAGTAATCGGTAGCCCAGATTTTTGCCATACTGGCCTGGCTGATATTGCCGCCAGACAACATAACCAGAGCGGTCTGGCCAGAAGGCGTGTTGGCGGCCCAGGCTGCTACAGCTGCCATTGTCATTGCGCTGGTGGGTTCAACATGCACTTTGAGTAAATGTTGTAGCCACTGAGTCCAGTAAGCAATTTGTTGTTCATTGACTTCGTAAAAGTCATCCAGTTGTTGCAGCAATGGAAAAGTCACATCGCCGACAGCCGGCGTAGCGGCACCATCTGCCAGTGTGCTTACCGGTCCGTCAAGGGATTCAATGACGCCTGATTGCAGTGAGCGGGCAGCGTCGTTTGCCAGTAGAGGTTCCGCCCCTATAACTTTGGCATCAGGTGCTAATGCCCGGGTCGCCACAAGCGAACCGCTTAACAAACCACCGCCGCCGCACGGCGCAAAAACAGCGTCCACGCTATTAATATCCTGGAGTGCTTCAAGTGCTGCGGTGCCCTGGCCGGCAACAATTAACGGATGATTAAACGGGGGGATCCACACAACGCCTTCTTGTGCGGCAGCCTCCTTTACGGCTTCATCAGCTTCCGTGCGGGTGGCATAGAGTCGCAATTCAGCACCGTAGTCCTCGGTTGCTGCTGCTTTTACCGCAGAAATTGAGTTGGCAGAAAATATGGTAACCGGAATATTGGCCTGCGCCGCAGCATATGCAACGGCCTGAGCGTGGTTGCCTGAACTGTTAGCAACGATATGGCGTGGAATATAGCCGTTTTCCTGGAGGCTGGCAATAAAGTTAAATGCTCCACGCAGCTTAAAGGCGCCGGTAGTTTGAAAACACTCGGCTTTAAATATAATACGTTGTCCCAGCCATTGGTTAAGGCGCGCAGACTCTAATAGGGGCGTGCGCGTTACTTTGCCATTCAATCGTTTAGCGGCTTGGTTTACGTCGTCAATGCTTACCGACGGGGGGTAGCTATCCATGCGGTTTCCTTCTTACTACAAAACAATGATCTCAAATATTAGCTTACCACTTTGCACTGACGTGAAAATGGCAAATGCGGCAGATAGGGCAAATAAACCTTTTAATTTGCGTAGGAACAGCAGTGGTATAAATTTGTTTTAGTGCTATGGTGACAAAAGACCGATAACAAGGAGAATATTATGGGATTACTTGATGCATTAATGGGCAATGCCAGCGAAGTGGACGTAACTGAAGTTCAAGAAGAGCTTTCACCTATTCTGGCAGATGATGAAAGGGTTGTAAGTGCTTACAAACTTATTCGTGATTTGATCGTTTTTACCAGTAATCGGTTTATGTTTATCGATAAACAGGGTATGACCGGTCGTAAAGTTGAGTATCACTCAATACCCTACAAAGCGATTACTCAATTTAAAGTAGAAACAGCCGGCCATTTTGATCTTGATGCGGAGCTTAAAATCTTTATTTCGGGCCAGTCGGCACCCTTAGAGTTTGAGCTTAAAAGCGATACAGCAACAGCGGTACAAAAATCACTGGCCAACGCGATGTTTTAAGTCGCTAAACAGTCGCTTAATACTTTTACTTCAAAGCCAGGAAAAGTATTCCCTTAGGCTTACATATCTCAATTCAGATACTGCGGGAGTATTAGTGACTGACTCCGGTGACGAATATATTGTATGCCCGGCTGACTCGCTGCTGGACGAGGCTGTTGTCGTGAGTAGTTGTTTTTGAGTGCATTTTTTATGCTGGTAAAAATAGTTCCCGCATTGAGCGTGTGTGTGAATATACCTGATTATCTGAACCCATATTCCCGGTGTTATGAAGCCTGACTTACAATATCAGTATTGGATAACAGGTATCGTCAGTAGGAGGGTTTAGCATGGAATGTTCACGAGAAGATATGAAACTCATTATTATGGACTTGCTTGATGCGGGTCAGTTTATTACTGATGAGTCAGCGTTGCAGTCGAGTGAGTGTAAAGTGTGCGGTGAAAAAGCGGCGCGGGTAGGTATGGATATTGTGCATCAGGAAGATTGCCCGGTAGGACGCGCCTGTGATGCATTAGGCTACGTGTTTAATGGTTTTGCCCGGGAGGCATGAACTATAAACCAGAGTCGCAGGCTGGCTCGAAGTTTGAGGATAGTCTGCGCCAAATAATAAGCCGCCTCCGGACATTTCAGACATTAAAAGCGGCAAGCTGAATAACAGCCCGCCGCTTAATCCTTACGTCAGCTACTTAGCAAAGTGCTTATCAAAGAAGTTGGTAATGGTGTGATACAAATGAATACCCGTTTGTTTACCACGAATGCTGTGCTTTTTACCGGGATAATCCATGACTTCAAAAGGCTTGGCATTGTCCTGTAAGTGTTTATATAGTTTTGTGCTGTGGGTAAATAATACATTGTCGTCGGCCATGCCATGATAAATCAGCAGTGGGCCTTTAAGGCCATAGGAATACGGGAACACTGACGAGGCATCGTATGCGTCACTGTCGGTATTTGGGTTACCCATATAACGTTCTGTGTAGTGCGTATCATAGAGTCGCCAGGTAGTGACCGGTGCACCAGACACGCCTGCTTTAAAATAATCACCGGCTTTGAACATGCTCATAATAGTCATATAGCCACCATAACTGTGACCGTAAACACCAATGCGCTCCGGGTCGACGTAATCTAAGGTACGCAGAAACTTAACCCCAGTCACCTGATCGTCCACTTCAACACTGCCCATGGCTTTATAAATGGGCTCTTCAAACGCTTTACCGCGGTAGTTTGATCCCCGGTTGTCTATGCTAAATACCACATAGCCTTTGCTAACCCAGTACTGCATGAGCAGACCGCGATTGCCGCCCCAGCCGTTATTTACCACCTGGGCATGCGGGCCACCGTACAAATATACGATAACCGGATGCTTGCCGGTAATCTTGGCAGGTTTATACAGGCGATAATAAAGCTCGATACCATCGTCGTTTTTAAGTGTACCAAATTCCGGTTCGACCCAGTCGCTCTTGTAAGCGGTCAGGGGGTGGTTTTCATCTAACGCGTTTTCTTCCAGCCAGGTGAGTTGCTTACCATCTGCTTTGTGCAAGCTCACCTGAGTTGGCTGGTTCACAGTTGAGGAGCTATCGACGTAGATAGAGGCATCCTGACTAAAGCTAATGCCGTGCATGCCCGCTCGCTCGGTCAGACGTTTAGGCGCAATGCCCTGCAGATCAGTGACATACAGGTGACGTTCCAATGGGGTATCTTTGCGGCCAGTAAAGTACACTTTTGAACTTGCATCATCCACCGCTTCAAGCTCGTCGACCACCCATTCTCCCTGCGTTAGCTGACGAACCAGTTTGCCTGCATTGGTATATAAATAGAGATGCTTAAAGCCGTCTCTTTCCGATGCCCAAATAAAGTGCTTACCATCTTTTAAGAAAGTAAAGTCGTCATGCAGGTTTACCCAGGTATCTGATTGCTCGGTGAGCAACGTCTGTTGGTTTTTGCTGACAACATCATAACTACGTAAAGCTAATTCCTGTTGGTTGCGGCTCTGCCATTGGTAGGTGAAGTGCTGACTGTCCGGCATCCACTTACCGCGGGCAATATAGATATCCTGCTCATCACCGAGGTCAATCCATTGTCGCTCTCCAGTACTGATTTTCTGCACTGCCAGCCTGATTGTGGCATTGGGTGTACCGGCCTTTGGGTACTTTTGCTCAATCATCTTAATGTCGTCGGCGTATATTTCTGAGCGAGTAATTACTTCAACCGGTGACTCGTCGACTTCGCTAAAAGCAATATACGACTCATCCGGCGACCACCAGTAACCTGTCATTCGGCCCATTTCTTCCTGCGCTACAAACTCGGCCATACCGTATTTGATATTGCCGCCGCCCTCTGTAGTAATCGCGGTTTTCTTGCCCGACGCAATATGCTTAATATACAGATTTTGATCGCGAATATAGGAAATGTAGTTGCCTTTCGGCGATAACTTTATGTCGGTTTCAAAGGCGTCGGTGTTGAGCAGTTGCTCAGCACCTGGAGTACCGAGCTGGTGGTAAAAAACGTCACCGCCCATCGGGAATAACAGTGCCTTACCGTCTGCAGACCACTGATAACTCACAATGCCAGTGCCAGACAGGCGCATGCGTTCGCGACGGGCTTTTTCTTCATCAGAAAGCTCAGTATCGCCACTGGCCAGATCGTCAGAGTCAAACAACAAACGTGACTGCCCCGAGGCGATATTGTATTCCCACAAATCCAATCGTTCATAGTCGGACTGCTTGCCCTGCAAATAAGTCACCCGCTTACCATCGGGCGCGACTTTCAGACTGCGCGGGGAACTACCGGCCAATGAGGGGGAGTCATATATTCTTTCAATGGTCAAAGTGTCAGCTGACACCGTATTAGTGAGCATAAGGGCTCCAAGTACTAAAGCTTTTTTCATGAATACGCTACTATTTGTCGTTATTGGGAGCTTGCTTAACGTTGGCGGTTGTAAGCAACAACCAACCCTCTACAAGTTGTCATTATCGAGTGTCCGGATAGTGATTAACTCGGTACACTCTTTATTTAAAGCGAAGGATGACACAATTTGGCAGTATTAAAAAGTGCCCTTATCTTAGGCGCCAGTGGGTTGGTAGGACAGCAGTTGCTGCGCGAGCTGTTGCACGATGACCGCTACGACTCGGTAACTTGTTTGGTTCGACGACCTCTTGGTCAGCATCTGTATAAGGACCCAAAAAACAAACTACACCCGGTCGTAGTGGATTTCGACGCGCTTGATGACTATCAGGGCTACTTCGGTGCGGATCATATTTATTGCTGTTTAGGGACAACTTTGAAACGTGCAGGCAGCCTTCAAGCCTTTCGCAAAGTCGACTTTGAGTACGTGCACGTAGCGGCGCAGCTTGCCAGAGGGCAGCGAGCAGGCGGGTTTGTCTGGATATCCTCTGCTGGTGCCAATGCGCAAAGCAATAACTATTACCTCAAAGTTAAGGGCGAGCTGGAAAATGCCATCATGCGAATGCCCCAGTTACCTAACGCGGCGGCGGTTCGCCCCGGCCTGTTGATTGGTGAGCGAGTCAATGATAAACGGCCGCTGGAAAAAGCCGCCGCTAACTTATTGCAACTGATACGTCCATTGTTAGTGGGGCGCTTAAAAAAATACCGGGCGGTATACCCCTCTCAGGTTGCACTCGAAATGATCAGGCATCAGGAGTTTTAATTGCCAATGGCAAATAGCACAGCAACGACTCACACGGGCCGTAATGGATTTACCTGTAAACAGTTCTTTGTGGCCCACGATCAGTGTGCTATGAAAGTGTCTACAGACAGTCTGTTGTTGGGCAGCTTTGCGCGCGCAGAGGATGCCGGTCGTATACTTGATGTGGGCACGGGGAGTGGTATTTTAGCGCTAATGATGGCGCAGAAAAGTGTCGACGAATGCCACATCGATGCGCTGGATATTGACAGTGATGCTGTCAGACAAGCCGGCGAAAATGTGGCATCCAGCCCGTGGCCTGGTAAAGTAACCGTGCATTTACAAGCGTTGCAAGCCCTGTCACCGGTGGCGCCTTATGAAGTCGTTATCACTAACCCGCCGTACTTTCGGCAGGCACAAAGCAATACCCGAGCTTATGATGCTATGCCCGTTTCACGAGGCCAGGCTCGTAATGAAAGTGGGCTTAGTATGGCAACATTGTTTGCCCAGTGTGCGTCAATGATAACAAAAAGTGGTCGTTTTTATTGCATGTACCCTTACTCAAGATATGACGAAGTACTGTCAGAGGCGGCTCGGTCGGGCTGGCATGCGCACCGTGAATTAATCGTATCTCATACCTACGCTAAAGCGCCTTACATTTGTCTGTTTGAGTTTGTTCAATGTGCTGGTGTAACCGACTCCCAACAGCTAAGCATAAGGTCTGCAGACAACCAGTATACCGCTGCGTTTAAAGGTTTGTGCCGGGAATTTTACCGCAATTTTTAATTCTGATGTGTCGCCTTATCCATCACGTAACGTTTAAGCTGTTGAGGCTGGCATGAGCAAAATAAGCGGTAATTTACAAAGCATTTCGCTTCCTTGCGGTGCTTCTCAGATCCTCACCAGGATAAACGTACTTGCGCCTGAGCTTGCTTCATCATGCTACATTTCAGGCACAAAAAAAGCGCGAAAAACGCGCTTTTTTTCGTAACGGTAAGCTAGGTTATGACTTAACCAGTACCGATACTTTTTCGATCCCGGCTTCTTTTGCCTGGTTCATAACTTCTACTACGGTGCCGTGCTCAGTGTTTTCGTGAGCCTGGATAGCCGCAGAGTCAGTTGGGTTTTCAGCCAGATAAGTCTGAATGTTTGCGACAACGCGACGGATGTCAACTTCGCGGCCGTTCATTACAATAGTACCCATTTCATCAATACGAATAGATAATGATTTGCTTGGATTATTCGATTGATTCTTGTTTTCAGGTCGGTTTACATCAAGCCCTTTCTCTTTAACGAAAGATGTCGTTACGATAAAGAAGATCAGCATGATGAACACAATGTCCAACATGGGCGTCATGTCGACCTGGGCATCGTCATCCCCAGAAGTATGCTTTTTTCTTTTCATTTCGTTTTCTAGTCTCTAACACTTGTCAACTTAGTATATAGTTTGTAACAAAAATCGATAGCAATTGATACAAACAAACCAAATAAACACGATAAAATTAATGAAATCTTCGCTCACTTTCGTTTGAAAGCAACGTTATTTAGCGGACAGCGCAACTCCGAGTTGGTAAAAATACAACTTAAAAGTATCGTTTAGCTGCTGTCTCAAAATACCATGAGGATAAATGCCAAGTCTAGCCTCTGTCGACATTTTTGTTCCTTGCACTAAAAAAGCATTCTTTATTTTATTGTCCTGAATAAAAGCTTCGAAGGCTCTGGCGGCAAGTTCCTGCGGGGTTGCGTAGTAATAGCATTGTAATGCTTTGTCTGCTTCAACACTGCGTAAAACGTAGTCGCTGGGTGCGCTGCTGCCTGTGGTTAAGAACATTGTTGTAAAACAGTCGGCCAACCGTTCGTTGAGAGGGTGCGAGACCATTTCAGCATTATCAAGCCATGCCTGAGAGGCGAAGGTCATCGGCTTCGGAGTAACCAGAAATCGTTGACTGATATAGTGGTCGAAGGCGTGAAACCACTCATGGGCTAAAGCCCCGCCGCCGGCATTTTTAGCCAGTGCGAGCTGACGTTTAGCTGAATGATAATGAGCGTTAGCGTGCTTTTGCCCGCCTGTGCCAAAGGCCAGAGAAAGGGTGTTATTCAGCGAAATGACGCGCTCGTTTACTTGCAAAATATCGATCAGGTCATACAGCGCATCAAAAAATAAGTTGGCGGCAATTTGCTGTTCGGCGGCAGTCACCCAGCGGCCAATTGTAATTGACTGAAAATTAAACAGTTGACGGATGTCCTGAAAACTCACATCGGCACCGTCCCGGTGGCTACCACCGTTGCGATAGTACTGTTGATGCAGTCTTCCTGGTGACGGCGCTGACCGTTGACTAGAGTTCACTGAGCTCAGTAATGAGTTGATTGCACCAGTTTAAAATACGTTCATCGGTTTGCTCAAACTGGTTCTCATCATCCAGTGACAGCCCGACAAAATGTTTGCCATCGTCAGTAAGCGCTTTTGATTTAGCAAACTCATACCCCTGGTTAGGCCAGTAACCAATAAACTGACAGCCTTGCGGCGCGATGGCATCATGCAGCATACCTAACGCGTCCTGAAACCAGTCAGCATAGCCGAGTTGATCGCCCAGGCCATAAAGCGCCACAATCTTGCCAGCTAAGTCTAGCTGGTGGACATCATCCCAGCTAGACTCCCAGTCTTCCTGTAGTTCACCAAAGTCCCAGGTGGAAATGCCTAATATGAGAATGTCGTAGTTGGCTGTCTGGCTTAATGATACGTCCTGAATATTATGCAGACTGACAATCGGTTCACCAAACAGTGAATTGAGCTGATCCTGAATTTTCTCGGCGGCCATTTCGGTATAGCAGGTGGTCGAACCATAAAAAAGGCCGATGTTCAGTGCAGTATTACTCATTAACTACTCTCTTCATTTTGCAGTGTCGTTAGACAATTCAGGTACGAATTCTACCGTTTCACCGTCGCTACACAAAGCAATACAGCGCACTTTTTCGTATTCGGGATCAAGTAACAACTGGCCTATGGCGGCCTGATTGAGTGATGCAATGTCTTCATTGCAGTCGGGATGGCGCTCATTCACCGACATATTGCGCCGCCGGGTAAAAATATTAAGCGGGGAGCGAGCTGAATAAAACCATTGGTTTAGCCTATCCAGCCAGCGTATTAAGGTGTCCGGGAAAGTATTTTTTATACCGCTGCACGTAAACTGCGTGATTTGTGGGCTGTTACGACGAAATCGTAAGCGCACGTCATACACAAAGGAGTAGTGCACATCGCCGGATAAAATAATAAAACGCGGTGGCGTTCTATAGTGGCGAAAGATATTTAATATAACGCTGGCAGTGCCCTTGTGTGCCATCCAGTTCTCAGCATCGACCGTTAGCGCTTTGCCCGCCATGGTAAATAGCTTTTGAATGACTTCAATAAATTTCACCCCGTAAATTGGAGCGGCCGATACGACGATAACGGCATCTTTACCTATCAGTTGATGCTGGAACTCGCACAGGGCTTCCCAGTCCATAAGGCCTGATGGTTTGTTTAAGCTCGATTCACTGCGCCAGCGTTGAGTGCGGGTATCAAGCACATGTACCGGCGGCTCAGTGGCTAACTGGTAATGCCATTGGTCGTAGTCAAACAGTGCGTCAATAAAGGCTTCATGACTGGCTAAACCGGTAGCGGTAAAGTTTTCGGTTGCCTTTGCATAAACTGCGTCAAAGGTATTGGGCTGATTGGCCCATCCCTGACACAACCAGTACCCGGCCAGTGCGTTGCCTACCATTCTGCGCGACAGCGGGTGACCATAAACTTCTTCTTCCCAGCCCCTTGTCAGATTCCAGTCATCGGTGACATCGTGATCGTCAAAGATCATGTAGGTCGGCACGTGTGCCAAGGCCCGGCGAATGTTGCCCAGAGGCTCACTGAAGCGCTTAATAATAGCCGCTTCTGCTGTGAACCTTGCCTGCTGTGGACTGCTCACTTTGGATGATTCGAAGGTAATACCCGGCCACATTTCATCTGACCACACCAGTAAATACATGGCGATTACTTCTGCCACACCTATGAGATGATTTTGCGCGTTAACAGACGTAAATACCGGCTTTTTCTTTGCCCCAAAAAACAGTTTCGATAAGGCGGTGTTGGTGGCCACCTGAGGCAATATTTGCTGGCGTTGGTAATAACAAAAAGGGTGGTTGGCGAGCTCTGCGGTTGACTCAACAGCGGCCTCTTCTAACGACTCATGAAAAAGGCCTAAACGCTCTACTACCTGTAAGACGGCCTGCAGCATAGGGCCGGCGACATCGTCGGCGTAAATTTGATCGCCGGTCATGAGTAACAGATCGGGGCGGGAATTACCGCCTGCATGTTCATGGCAAATGAGTTCATCAACCCGCAGCAAACTATCATCTTCTGGTGCATGAGGTTTGCGACAAGAACCATGCAAAACGTTACTAAGCTTGCCTGGCACTTTGAAATCAAGATGCTGACAGCCATTGTAAAGCAGCTTTTCCTGTTGAGCGAGCCAGCGCTGTTGCTGAACCGGCTGGCTAAATTGCAATGTGTACGCGTAATGTATGCCGGTAGAGAGAGGTTGGTCAGGTGTAAAAGTGACAGTGTGAATAAACGCATGTTCGCCCACTTGCACCACGCGGTCGTTCGTTGCGCCTGAAACAGCTGCTTGCTGGTGGCTGACCGACACAGTGATATTGCTTGGCTCAGAACTCACCAGCCACAAAGTGACGCTGCCAGGGGCAGTATGGCGAAGCATTGGGCCGGCAATGATAAAGGGTAATGACTGAGAAATAATGAACACTCCTTTACAACAACGCTCAGACTATACGACCAGGCTGAGTTACAGGCAAGTTTACGCGGGCAAACAGCAGGTTAACAGCGAACTGGGTATTGATTGAGCGGTTATGCTCAAGCATGCACCGATAGCCACTATGCGGACTTGACCGCGTTCGCTCCCTGAGCGAGGATAACCCATTAAGTATATTCTTCAACGGACAAAACCATGAAATCAGCCTGGCTATTTGGCCTTATGGCGACGGGCTTGTTAAGTGCCTGTGGTGAGAGCAATACATCAACTCAAGCTATTCCCGCACCTGTGGCTAACCCGCAGGATACAGTGCTGGCGGGGCAATGGATCCTGGAAGCGGAAGGCGGCGTCATGCTTGATCCGCAAACCTCCGGTCTGACTCATTATAATGGTTTGCTGTACACAATTTCTGATGCCAGCGCGGTGGCATCACAACGTCGCCGTTTGCACGCGATAGATCCGGCAACGGCTACCCTGGCGCCGAAGCCAGGTGAAATGAGCATGGCCAACCGGGTGCGCCGCAGTTGTTTTTCTCAGTACTTAAATGATGAGCCGGATTTAGAAGCGTTAGTTGCGGATCCCGCTGAACCTGGCGTTTTTTATACCGTCACCGAAGATGCCACCCGTACAGGGGCATTATCTGATCGCTGCCAGCAACGTTTTGAGGCCACAGGCTCTACAGATTACCCGACGCTATTAGTGCGTATTGAGCAACACAGCGATGGTACTGCAAGTATGACGCATGTCAGACCGTTACAGTTTGACCTTAAATTTGCGGTAGGTGATTTTCCTAATGATGGCATTGAGGGTATGGCTCTGGCGCCTGGTCGTACACTTTATTTGGCTTTAGAGCGCGATAACGCAGGTAACCCCCGCATTTTCTCCGTTGAACTTGACGAGGATTTCTGGCAACAAACGGATTTTGCCCCGGTTTCAGAGCCTGCTCTTGATGTGCCCACGTTTACCAGCGGGCGTCATCCTATTAATGGGCTGGAGTATTATCTTCCTGAGGGCGCGGTCAGCGGCTTTTTGTTTGCTGCCGCCAGGAACGATAACGAGCTGTGGATTATTGATGCGGCGGGGACGTTGCCAACCAAAAAGATTGCCTTACAGTTTAGTGCGCCAAGCGGCGATCTGCAAAACTGTGCAGCCAGTGAAATAATGGATAACGCCTCCATTGAGGGGCTGGCAGTGTTAGGCAATACCCTTTGGATGGTGAACGACCCTTGGAAAGCTAACTATATGAAAAACCTGCAGTGCCAAGCCAATGAAAGCCGTTATAAAGGCATGGCACCGCTACTGTTTAGTATTGCATTGAATGATAAGTGGTTTGAGTGAGCAGCTAGCAGCGTTACAGCTCCTCAATAGCCCCAGCTGTAACGTTGCTTTTGAGCTTCTAACGTAAACGCTCGGCAAAGGTCTTTTTAAACTTGGCCAGTTTGGGGGCTACTACCATGGCACAGTACTGGTTTTGCGGGTTATTTTTAAAATAAGACTGATGGTAGTCCTCAGCGTCGTAATAGTTCGATAACGGCACAACCTCGGTCACGATTGGCTCAGGCCAAACGTTGTCATCAGTCATTTCCTTTATGATGGCTTCTGCTTCAGCCTTTTGCACATCATCGTGATAAAACACCGCACTACGGTACTGCGTGCCCACATCATTGCCCTGGCGGTTGAGCTGGGTTGGATCGTGAAGCGCAAAAAAGATTTCCAGAATCTCACGGTAGCTAATTTGCTCGGGGTGATAAGTCAGGCGCACCACTTCAGCATGACCGGTGTTCCCTTTGCAAACCTCCTCGTAAGAGGGCGATTCGGTTTGACCACCGGCATACCCGGAAGTCGCCAGTTCGATTCCCTGAACCTGATTAAACGCAGATTCTATACACCAAAAACAGCCGCCGGCCAGAGTAGCGCTTGCTGTGGTAGTCATAATTGTATCCCCGATTTGGTTCGCCTATTGGTTAGTGTAGTGAAACGTGGTGACGCAAAAGTCATTCTTCAAGTCATCCAGGTGATTAAATTGTACGTAAGAAGGGCATGAACAAGATTAATCAACCCGAACTTACCATTTTCTACGACGGCGGTTGCCCGTTATGCGCCATTGAAATGCGCCATTTAAAAAAGCGTAATCAGGATGGCCAACTGGCGTTTGAAGATATTTTGGCTGATGACTTTAGCGTGCGCTATCCGTCACTCGACTGGCAGGCACTGAATAATAGAATTCATGCCATGAGAAGTGATGGCAGTCTGGTTGTTGGCCTCGATGCCACGTATCAGGCGTGGCGACTGGTTGGCCGCGGCTGGTTATATGCACCGCTGCGCTGGCCGCTCATCAGGCCAGTGGCTGACTGGCTGTACTTAAAATTTGCCCGTCATCGCTATACCGTGTCTTACTGGTTAACCGGGCAAAAACGTTGCGCGCAATGTGAAGTCAAAAAGCCATGAATTTACTGGTGATTGGCGCTAACGGCGCGATTGGCAAGGCTGTTATTGAGCAGTTGGCTGAAACCTTTAGTGATGCGCGTATCTTTGCGGTATCCAGAACCACGCCAACAATCAGTGATGCATTGCAGAACCGTGTGGTGCCTGTGAAGCTGGACAGTCAGGATGAAACCGCCATTATCCGGTGGCTTGAGCAATGCACCGATGACAATATCAGGTTTCATCACGTGGTATGCACCACTGGTATATTACATGATGATGAGGTGGCGCCGGAAAAGCGCCTTGAAGACATTACCAGTGACGCACTACACCATTATTTTGCTGTGAACACGGTCATTCCTGCACTTTGGCTCAAACACCTGGTGAATTTCTTTCCTGCTGAGCATTCTTCCTTTACGGTTCTGAGTGCCAGAGTCGGAAGTATTGCCGATAATCGTCTGGGTGGCTGGTATGGATACCGGGCATCAAAGGCGGCGCTTAATATGCTGGTGAAAACGGCTGCCGTTGAATATGGCCGCATAGCAAAGCATACCAGCTTAATTTGTTACCACCCCGGTACCGTGGATTCGGCGTTATCAGAGCCGTTCCAGCGTAACGTCAAACCCGAAAAATTGTTCACACCAGCTTTTACCGCAACACAGTTAGTGTCGATTATTGAACAGCGTAAAGTTGACAATAGCCCTTATTTTGTTGATTGGGACAACAAAGCCATTGCCTGGTAGTGCGCTGTGATGTGCGCCACTGCCGATGAAAACCAAGACTTTTAATTATTGGATTGATAGTATGTCGGGGCGCACGTGTGCGCAGCAAGGTTCGGAGTCCGGGCGTCGCCAACGACAGATAACAAAATAATGATGTTGAGCACGTAGTTCCGAAATAAAGCAACAATAAAAATCACAAGAGGAACTCATATGAGCGGGGCCAGAGAACAGTTCGGATCGCGCCTTGGATTCATTTTAGCCGCAGCCGGGTCTGCGGTGGGGATAGGTAATTTAGTGGGCTTCCCGGTCGGGGCCGCTAAAAACGGTGGTGGTGCATTTTTAGTGATGTACGCCATATTTGTGTTTGCTATTTGTTTACCGGTAATGATGGCAGAGATGGCGGTAGGCCGTAAGGCTAAAAAAGATCCGCTCGGTGCTTACTCAACACTCACTGACAACTCAGCTAAATGGAAGATTGCCGGTTGGTTATCCATTATTACGCCGTTTATGATAGCCGTGTTTTACCTGGTGATTACGGTGTGGATTTTCGGCTATCTTTATGCCGCGGCCACTGGCGATCTTGCGTTGTTAGCGGAGCCAGATACATTCGGCAACTTTATTAATTCGCCAATCATTTTTGCTTATATGGCGGCGGTGTTAGCCATTGTGTACCTGATCCTGCAAGGCGGCGTAAAAGAAGGTATCGAAAAAGCAGCTAAATTATTAATGCCCGCGCTCTTTGTTATGCTGGTGCTGCTGGTTATCTTTGTGTTGACTCAGGATAATGCAATGGCTGGGGTGGCGTTTTATCTGGTGCCTGACTTTAGCAAAATTACAGCCTCGGTGGTTAACGGTGCGCTGTCGCAGGCGTTTTTCTCGCTGAGCCTGGGCATGGGAATTATGATCACTTACGGTAGCTACATCGACCGTTCAGCAGATATTCCGGGCTCGGCAAAGCTGGTGGCATTAACGGATACTGCCGTTGCCTTTACTGCCGGGTTAATGATTTTGCCGGCCATTTTCTCGTTCAACCCTGACACCAATCCGGCTGAACTGAGCGAATCATCAATTGGTATGATTTTCTCATTCCTGCCGCAAATCTTTTTAGCTCTGCAAACCAGCATCGGCTTTGTGGGAGCCAGCGTTGTGGCCAGTTTGTTTTTCTTACTGGTGTTTTTTGCTGCCATTACTTCTTTGGTATCGATATTCGAGGTGCCGGTGGCGGCATTAATGGACGAAAAAGACTATAGTCGTCGCAAATCGCTGGTGGTGTTAGGCGCGTTGCTGGTGCTGTTTGCCGTGTTCTGCGCGTTATCCTTTGGTTTTGTGCCGTTCTTTACCGAGTTTACCGGCTACGCTGGTGCCACTAAGTCCTTCTTCGACGTGGTCTATGACGTGTTCTACGACACCATCCTGCCATTAAACGGATTTTTAATTTGTATCTTTGTCATGTATCGCTGGAAGCGCCATAATTTTAATGAGGCGCTGGAGGAAGGCTCGCCTGATTATAAAGGCAGCTGGGTCGAGAAATACGTAAATATTTCGGTAAGTTTCTTTATTCCAATAATCCTGTTGGGGATTTTTATTAATACCGTGTTGCTTAAGTACTTCGGTGTGAGTTTGTTCGGTTAGTGTTCGGCTAATACAAATAAGCCCCGCCCGCAGGGTTTACAGCTTTGCGGGCGGTGAAGCGGCCTCATTATTAATACCGGCTCATTGTATGGTGTTCATTTGCCATGGGCTGGCAAAGTTCAGCGTAAGTCCCAACTCTTCTACTGTGGCTTGCGGGTTGATTGATTTACCCGTCGGGGGCGCGTTTTTATCCAGCCTATCGCTAAATGTAATGGGGGCTAATCCCAGTTGTTCCGCCATTGCCGGGTAATATTCGCCGCGCATGGGGTGGTCGCTGCTGCTTAATTGCCAGAGTTTATTCTGCGGCCGTTGAGCCATTAGCGCAGTAATAGTCGCTACCACGTCATCAACGTGCACCAAGTTGACGACCTGGTTTGCGCCACTTAAGGTGCGCCCTGCCAGTGACTTTACCGGATGCCGATCCGGGCCAACTAATCCTGCCAGGCGCAATATATAGCCGTTTTCTGGTGCGCTGCGGCGAACGTGCTTTTCAATTGCGATATGTGCCTCGCCGGATGCTGTTACTGGTGCAACCCCTGATGCAGTGGTGACATCTCCCTCCTGCTCGCCATAAACAGATGTTGTGCTAATAAAGATAAGTTGCTGCGGAGGCTGGTGACGATACAGGGCCGATATCAGATCGCACATATGCCGGGTAAACTCATCGAGATTAGTATTGCGCCGACCGGGTGGAATATTTAAAACCACTGTGGCGTTTGCACTAAGTTCGCTGAGTGTATCTGCTGAGTCACTGAGGGTAAAATGCAGAGGGCGAATTCCCTGATTTCGTAGTTGTTGTGCTTTATCGTGACTTCGTGTGGTGCCTATTACCTGCCTGCTATTAGCAAAATGGCTGGCAAGGTATCCACCCAGCCAACCACATCCACAAAGTACCAGTGTATTGCTGTTATCTGACATACTGACGACCGTTTTGAAATTAACGTCGTCAGTGTATCACGTTACTGTTTTAACGCGGAATCGCCATCTGTCTCAAGCAGATCCAGACCCTTAAGTGCGGCAATATTCTGCTGCATATGTGTCTCTGCATAATCGGCTTTGGCTAATACAGTGCACAATTCATCTGCTTTAGATTCCAGAGCGTCGGCCTCGCCTTCAACGCGTTGCTCTATGGTTTCGCCAAAGTTTTCCATGCGTGTAGCAAAGTCTTCCATGTCACCATCGGCAAAGAGCATTTGGCGTCCGATTGCCATCAGGAAGTGGCCCATTGAGCGCTCTACCAGGTCGTCAATCTTGTCATCTAATTGCTCGCTCCATGCGGCATCGGCCCAGTTACCTTCTAGATCCGCACTGTTAAATTGATACGTGCCGTCGGGAGCGTAAAAACGCTCTTCAATTTGCGCAGAGAGATCGGTAAACAGCTCATCGAAATCATCGGTGAGTTCGTGATCGGCGCCTAATAATTCAGAAAACACTTCAGTGACTGCATAACTCGCAATTTTGATACCATCACGGGCAATGTCTACCGTCATGGGAATGGCGCTTTCTATACTGGTGTAATAGTCTGTTACCCAACGTTGCTCGTCATTGTTGAGGTTTACGTTCTGGCCGTCTACGTAGAGCTGGTGAGCAGGAGTAATTAGAACTTTCTCACCGCTTTCGGTGGTAATGGTTAAATCACCATGACTGTAGGTAACAGAGCCATGCAATTCCATATTGCACTGATTATCAATCTCGATATGGGCGAAAGCAGGTTGGGCACATAATGCCGAAGTCATCATCAATGCAGTTGCGATAGTTTTCATCCTGGACCTCTTATCTTAAATAGCGGTTTGTGACATAGTATTGTTGAACTTATGACAAGGCTTATCGCAATTCGCAGGCCAATATTTTTTATCTTTATTTTTCAATAGCTTGAGATTTTCCGGGACATCAATGATAAGTGATAAGTTAACAATATAGCGCTAATGAGCTACTTTTTAGTGAAATTGACCAAGATCAATATTCACCGTTTTATGCATAAAGCACATGTTCATTTTTGTTCTCTTAGTGCATAATACGCGCAGAATTTTTATAGGGTAAAGATTATGAGTGATTGGATTGATGCAATTTTATTTGCCGTTGCCTTAGTGGCTTTTACCTTGGGCATGAGCAGTATAGTAATGGGTTTTATGTCTAATAAAGAAGGTAGCGAAGCCCTGCATGAGCGCATCGAGATGGGGTATCTTGGGGTTAGTGCCCTGGTTGTTTGCCTGTTAATGGTTTACGTCATCAGCTAGGCTCAGCTGGGCAACATCGAACCTGATACGGAAAAGCGCTCAATCGAGCGCTTTTTTTGTTTGCAACCAAGAATGATTAAAACTCAATGTATTGTGTTTTAATCTTTTTTACTGGCAGGTTTATCCGACGCCGGAGCGTCTGTGTATAACGTATCTTCGGTGGGCGGTTGGCCCTGATTGGCTGGCATTAGGGCACCTAAATGGCTGTCGCGTTGGTAAGCACGTAACTCAAATTGTGGCATCATTGCCATAATGTGGTCAAAGATATCTGCCTGCACTTTTTCGTAAGCCACCCAGGATTTATCCCGGCAAAAGCAATACACTTCCAACGGTAACCCCAGTTCATTCGGGGGTAACTGCCGTACCATTAATGTCATATCCTGGTTGATTTTTTGATGTTTAGCCAGGTATGCCTCTAAATACGCTCTGAAAGTACCGATGTTGCTTAACGCCCGGCGGTTTAGCAAATCGCTCTCATCAATGGAGTTGTCTTTATGATAGCGCTGTAACTCTTCAACTTTTCCGCTGATGTAGTCCGCAATAAAACGTATTTTCGCGACTTTTTTGAGGCTTTCATCGTTGTACAGTTTGATAGAATGAATATCAATATACACCGCGCGTTTAATTCGTCTTCCTCCTGATTCCTGCATACCACGCCAGTTTTTAATGGCTTCATTGGTAAGTGAATAGGTCGGAATTGTGGATATTGTATTGTCCCAGTTTCGAACTTTAACGTTAGTCAGACCTAACTCTATAATTTCGCCGTCGACGGCAAACTTGTCTACCTGAATCCAGTCGCCGTTGGTAAATAAACGGTTAGCGGTTATTTGAATGCCTGCGACAAAACCTAAAATAGTGTCTCTGAAAATGAGCAACAACACAGCTGCGATCGCGGTTAGTCCGGACAGCAGCAGCAACGGGCTGCGTTCTACAATTAACGATACGCTCAGTAATAAAAACACGATAATGATAATGAGCTTGGCAACCTGAACAAATCCCGTAATTGACGCCTGAGCGGCGAACGGGGTGGTGTTATACCAGTCTTCAAAGGTATTGAGCAGCGCGCTGAAAGATAACACCGCAGTGAACATTAAATACAACAATGAGGCCTTGAGAAGCACGTTGTGCATTAAGCTGTCACCAGTAAGCAACACCTGCGCAGTAAGAAAGATTGAAATTGCGGGAAGTAAATGAATTAAGCGATTAAAAAAACCATGGTTGTGCAGTGCGTCATCCCAGCGGGTTTTGCTTTTTGATATCCACTTACTGATCACCGATCTTAGTAATAGCCGGCTAACCAACAAGGTGGTAAGCGCAACCATTAAAATTATTCCCAGCGCAAACACATTGTAAAGCGTGCTATTCAGGACAATGTTTGCATCCAGATTTTGCAACAAGGTAACTAAGCGTTCCCGAAGCGTTTCCGCGGTGACCATTCACATTCCTTTTTTAAGTTGAGAGATATTGCTGTCTTTGGCATGCCACAGGCTATTCACCCATTTTTGAAACTGTGTTTTGAAGGTGGCGTCATTATAATAATCGCCAATTGCAGCCTGTGGGACATCAAGCACATTAACATCCACCACAATTTGTTGCATTTGGCCGCATAACATTGCCAGCATAGGGTGTTTGGTATTTTGTGGGTAAATTAGCGAAATGTCTAAAATATTAGTAAACAACTCGCCCATGGTTGCCAGGGTAAAAGCAATACCGCCAGCTTTAGGGGGGAGCAAGTGATTGTAAGGACTCTGGCTTTTAGCATGCTTGATGGGCGTAAAGCGAGTCCCTTCAACAAAATTGATAACCGTAGTGGGCTGGTGAGTAAATTTTTGGCAGTAACGCTTGGTTGTTGCGATGTCTGTGCCGCGCTTCTCGGGGTGTTTTTGTAGATAGGCTTTGGAGAACCGTCGCATAAAGGGCATATCCAATGCCCAGGCTGCCAGCCCGACGAAGGGAAGCCAGATAAGCTCCTGCTTAAGGAAAAACTTTGGGGCAGGAATCCGAAAAGCGGCAAACTCAATTAACAGGATGATATCCAGGTAACTTAAGTGGTTCGCGACAATCAGATACCAGCTTTGTTTGCTCAGTTGACTATTTACCCGGTAATCAAACGATACCGGGTTAAACAGCTTTATCAACGCCAGGCTGCATTTGCCAAAACACAGCATAAAGCAATTCATCATTGGCGCTAATAGGCGTTTGAATGCTGCGATGGGGATTAACAGTCGCACAAGGCCAAACAGAATAACCAAACCTCCCCACAGCGCAAGGTTGGCGAGCTGGAGTGGTAAATGAATTATAAATATAAGGGGCGCTAATAACTGCCTGAACATAGCCTACATTGCCTTCCAGCTTTCTAGTCGTTGATCTTTTATCTGCCATTGCTGGTTGAGCCACTGCTGAAAACGAGCACGTTGCACCGGGTTTTCAAAATACTGCATGATGTCTAGATCCTCAGGGAATAAGCCTTCAAGCGGTTTCACATCTGCATGCAGTTTTATGTGGTCGACTGACCCATTGATAAAATCCCAGAACGAAGGCGGTTTACCAGGGTAATAAATGGTGACATCAATGAGTTGGTGGAGTTGCCCCCCCATCGCATTAAGCACAAAAGCAATACCGCCAGCTTTTGGTTTAAGCAAATGTTTAAACGGAGAGTGTTGACGACTCTGTTTGTCTGGCGTGAAGCGCGTCCCTTCTACAAAATTCATGATGCTGGCGGGCTTAAATTTAAATTTTTCACAAGCCTTTTGGGTAGTTGCCATATCCTTGCCCTTTAAGTGCGGATGTTTGGCCAAAAAAGATTTGCTATACCGGCGCATAAACGGAAAATCCAGTGCCCACCAGGCGAGACCGAGCAATGGTACCCAAATGAGTTGTTGTTTTAAAAAGAATTTTAAGAAGGGTACACGATGGTTAAGTACGCGCTGCAGGATCAAAATATCGACCCAAGACTGATGGTTAGCAATCACCAAATACCAGTCATTACGTGATAACCCTTCTAATCCGGTCACATCGATTTTAGTGCGACTAAATACCCGTTGGTTAAAATTATTCAAACTAATCCAGGCTACTGCACAGGCATCCAGCAGATAGGTTAATGCAGTTCGCCAGGCGGCCAGTGGTATTACTAATTTAAATACGGCAAGTATGAGTACGATAGGTACCCAAAAAAATGTGTTTAAGCCATAAAATAATGCCGACACTGCGCCGTTAAGTATCAATAGGTGTTTTTTCAAAACTACGTCACCCAGTAAACCTTATTCATGGCGACAGTTTATCTTAAAAATGTATTAAAACCGATAATAATGCAGTTAAATGTGGCAAAACGGTGGCCATTGTCTCGTTAACCAATAGCCTCAACATGGTTTGGGTGCCATAATCTTAAATAATGCTAATCCTGGCAGCTAGTCTATGCGCTTTAGCGTTGGCACTGTCCATTTTTGCCAGTCTTCAGGTGACGTCGGGTAATTGCCGTCCGTTTTTAGTATTTCGCTAGGATTTACTGCTTTTTCAAGCAAGAAGCGGTCGATAAAATGTTTAACGTCCGGTAATTGTGAATCCGGGAGGTGACAGTGACTGTGTCCGCCTGTCTGAGTTATGCCTATATTGGCAGGTACACCCAGTGCCAGCCAAATCGTTTTAGCCACTACCGATGTCAAAAAGGTACTCGCGTTACCCAGCCATTCCATAGACGTGTTTTCCAGCACCAGTAAACCCCGTGGGGCAATTAAGCCCATTAACTGGTGATGATCAACAGGTAGTTTGTTTGTATGGCCGCTGAACTGTTTGAAATTGTCGCGAAACCAGACGTTCTCCGTAACGATCTGGCGCTGGGTTTGAACATTTTGACCTTGTGCTTGCTGGTGGTCTGAAATACGCCAGCTTGCAGCACCTCCTGAACCTGATTCCTGAGCAATAGTGAGAACAAGTCGTTCATCAAAAGCCCCTGCTACGATAGCGCCTTTGCCGTATCTGGAGCACCCGGTGACACCAATACGTGAGCGGTCAATGAGGTGTTGATCGGTTTTATCGATGACATCAATAATGCGGCTAAGCCCCCAACTCCAGGCGGTCATTGCTCCGGCTGGATGGTCTGCCCCGAACAAATCGTAGAATTTTCCCCGCCCACGGGATTGACCGTTTTTTTGCTCTGCCAGTTCACTGTTGTCAAAGGTGATTACCGCCACCCCAGCATCGTTCAATAACCGGGTATCAAGACCATATTTGCTTAGCCTGATAATTGCCGGGTAGGGGGCTTCGCCTGAAGTTGGCATATCTACCTTAGCAGTGAACTGAATTTGCTTGTCTGTGGTGCCCGTCTGCACGCTTATTTGTTTATCCGCTACTGAACCGACAACGACTGCGGGGGCAGAAGGTATGGGGCCAAGCTCCCAATGTTCAAACTGTGCTTTAGTCAGGGCCCTTACGCATTGCCATTGGGTTAGTGATGTCGCACGCTGTCCGGTTGCGTATAAAAATGGATCGGGTAAATGGGTAACCTCAGACAGTGCCTCAAAAGACGTTGGAGAGTATGACGGACAAGGCTGCGCCGGGTCAGACTGCGTGGTTTGTGCCGCTTCTGCGGATGCAGCCATTTTGCTGGTTGCTGACAACAGAAATAGTGCAGTGAGTAGCACAATAACCCTATGGTAACTTTGATGCATAATAATCAACGGTCAAAAGATGTGAAATACAGTTTGCAGCGGTTTAATGCAAAGAAAAAGTCACTTTTTTTAACACTGTGTTTACGTTTTGATGCCTTTTGATTGTACCGTTTTATGTTTAAGGTATGTTTTGTCAGTTGAGTTAATTTTATGGAGTACTAATGAAGACTTTCCGGTTAAATAAAGCGAAGTATACACTGATAGGAGCAACTATCGCGGTTATTCTGGGCACCGCTGGGTGTACCACTGATGCAAGCACATCAGGTCAGACAGAGACCAAAAGCGAGGCAGCAGCCTATTTCGATACCAGCCTGCCCATGCAGGAAAGGGTTAAAGATCTCGTTTCAAGAATGACGCTGGAAGAAAAAATTGCTCAAATGTATAACGACGCACCGGCCATTGAGCGCCTGAAAGTACCTGCGTATGACTACTGGAACGAGGCTTTGCACGGTGTGGCGCGCGCCGGTAATGCTACGGTATTTCCGCAGGCAATAGGGTTAGCCGCAATGTGGGACAAAGCACTGTTACACGAAATTGCCACAGTGATCTCGGACGAAGGCCGCGCTAAACACCACTATTTTAAAAATGCAGGGATAACGGCGAGATATACGGGCTTAACCTACTGGTCCCCGAATATTAATATTTTTCGCGATCCTCGTTGGGGACGCGGGCAGGAAACCTATGGTGAAGATCCGTACTTAACTGGTGAGCTGGGTGTAGAGTTTATTAACGGGCTGCAAGGCGATGACGATACGTATTTAAAAACTGCCGCCACAGCCAAACATTTTGCTGTGCATAACGGTCCTGAAATTACCCGACACTCAGACAATTATGTGGTCTCTGATAAAGACTTATATGAAACGTATCTGCCTGCCTTTGAAAAGGCGGTGGTAGAAGCTGACGTAGAAGCTGTCATGTGTGCTTATAACCGGGTCAATGATTTACCGGCCTGTGGCTCAGATATGCTCCTTAAGGAAGTGCTTCGCGGTAAATACCAGTTTGATGGGCACGTGATGTCTGATTGCGGTGCGATTGCTGATTTTTACGATCCCAAAGCGCATAACGTAACCGGTGCACCTGCTGCTGCCGCAGCCTGGGCAGTCACCAGCGGTACCGATTTGAACTGCGGTACCGGGCGCTTAAGCAGTTTTGCCAACCTCAACTTTGCGGTACAAAAAGGCCTGATCAGCGAAACCTTGATCGACCACGCGGTTGAGCGCTTATTTATGACGCGCTTTAAACTGGGCATGTTTGACCCGGATGAACAGGTAGGATATGCCAGCCATAAGATGGATGAAGTAGGCAGTGATGAACATCTGGCATTAACTCAGAAGGCCACGGAGCGTTCGTTGGTACTCCTTAAAAACAATGGCGTCTTGCCACTGAAGAAGGACGTGAAAGTAGCGGTAATTGGTCCTAACGCTGACAACCGCGATGTGTTGTTGGGTAACTATAATGCACAACCGATTAATCCGGTCACTGTGTTGGACGGTATTCAGGATTATATTGGCGAAGATGCTGTAACCAGTGCGCCAGGTAGTGCCCTTATTGCCGACGTATATGGACATTGGCAGGTGCTCGATAGCGATGTTCTGTTTCATACCAATGAAAATGGTGAACGCGTAGCAGGCTTAAAAGCCGAGTATTTCGAGGTGGCGACGCTGCCTGTCACCGATTTTACCAATACCCATACCAAGTCTAAAATTATTGGTGAGGCCAGGGCATCCGAAGTGCTCAGTAGTCTTGAGTTATACCGTGAAGTATCACCGGTCACCAACAAGGTGCTCGACGACTTTGGCATGGTGGTAAGCGGTGAGCTCGTGCCTGAGACCAGCGGGACGTACCGTTTTGATGGTGAAGGCGAAGTGGCGATTGACGGTGAGGTGGTTTCAGGTGCTATCACCTTAACTGCAGGTCAGTCGTATGACATTAGCGTTACCAAAATCTTCGCTACTGACCAGCTAACCAATACGGATCATCGTATGCGTGCAAAATGGCAGATGAGTTGGTTAAACACCTCTGAAGCGCTACTGGACAATGCCAAAGCTGCTGCCAAAGATGCCGATGTCATTGTAATGGCCGTGGGCATCTCGCCACGCATCGAGGGCGAGGAGATGCCGGTGAAACTGGATGGCTTTAATTATGGCGACCGTTCCAGTATTGACCTGCCCGCTGAGCAAAGCGCATTAATTAAAGCGATGGAAGCGTTGGGCAAGCCAGTCGTGCTGGTGAACTTCAGTGGTAGTGCTATGGCGCTAAACTGGGAGCAGGAAAATGTGGATGCCATTGTCCAGGCGTTCTATCCCGGCGAAGCCACAGGCACCGCACTGGCGCGTATCTTATGGGGCGAAGTCAGCCCTTCCGGACGCTTGCCGGTCACCTTCTACCATAATCTGGATGGCTTTGCGGCATTCGATGATTACGACATGACTAATCGTACTTATCGTTACTTTGACGGTGACGTACTGTACCCGTTTGGTTATGGCCTGAGTTACGCCAACTTTTCATACTCAGGTTTAAATGCACCGGAAGCACTATCTGCCGGTAATGATCTGACATTGTCTTTTACGCTGGAAAACGATGGTGAAATGGACGCAGAGCAGGTGAGTCAGTTATATGTGAGTATGCCGGATGCGCCGGTTGATACACCGAAAGTCGCCCTGAAAGGTTTTACCCGTACAGCGGTTAATGCGGGCGAATCGACGCAGGTGAGTATGGTGGTACCGGCAGAGGAACTGGTTTATATCAACGACAAAGGCGATAAAGTGCCCTACACAGGTGCGTTACACGTATCCGTAGGTAACGGCCAGCCGCAGTTTGCCGCTGACGGAGAAGTGGTTAAAACAGTTATTACGCTGCAGTAACCAACTCACCTCAATACGCAGGCCGCGCCATACAGCGCGGCCGCAGGAGTACAAACGTGAATAAATGGTGGTTAGTGCCGTTGTTAAGCGGTGCGTTGTTAACACTGGGGTGTAATAACAACGGTTCGGCAGGGAATCAACCGGCCGAAGACGGATTGGCAGACAAATACCAGTCACACTTTTTAGTCGGTACAGCAATTAGCTCATGGCAATTAATGTCACCGAAGAAAGATTATGTGAATCTTGTTTGCAATGAATTTAATGTCTACACGGCGGAAAACGCCATGAAGTGGCAGCGTATTCATCCTGAGCCAGGTCAGTACAAGTTTGATACAGCGGATAAGATGTTTGACTTAGCCGAGCAGTGTGGTGCGCAAATTATCGGGCATACACTGGTTTGGCATTCGCAAACGCCGGATTGGGTGTTTGAAGATGACGAAGGTAATCCACTGACCCGTGATACCCTGCTGGCCCGGTTAAACGATCACATTACTACGGTGATGACGCGCTATAAGGGTAGAGTTAAAGGCTGGGATGTGGTGAATGAGGCTCTCAATGAGGACGGCACCATGCGTGATTCGCCATGGTTTCGCATTATTGGCGATGATTACTTAATAAAAGCCTTCGAGTTCGCCCGGGCGGCCGACCCGGAGACCGAGTTGTATTACAACGATTATAACCTCAACAAGGCTGAGAAAGTGGCCGGCGCGGTACGCCTGGTAAAACAGCTTGAGGCTGCCGGTGTTAAACCCGATGCCGTGGGCATGCAAGCCCATTACTCAGTGTTTTATCCTGAAATTGAAGAGGTCGAACAGAGTATTCAGGCGCTCATTGCAGCGGGCGTCAATGTTGCCATTACCGAACTGGACGTAACCGTGTTGCCCCAGCCGGAAACCGTTGAAGCCGGGGCGGATATTGCGTCGTCTGCGGAGTATGAAGAACGTCTTAATCCTTACACAGATGGCTTGCCTGATGCGCAGCAGGAAACACTGTCACAAACCTACGAGGCACTGTTTAGCCTGTTCTTAAAATACGATGCTCATGTCGACAGGGTAACACTATGGGGCGTGGACGATGGCTCGAGCTGGCGCAATAACTTTCCGGTTCGCGGTCGTACCGATTATGCGTTGTTGTTTGACCGCAACAGCCAGCCTAAGCCGGTTTATCATGCACTAAAAAGATTAATAGAGTAGCTGTGCATATCGCCATACCGGATGGCTGATACAGAATACTTTACCCCAACCAGTGCCGGGAGAAATCCCGGCGCTGGTCTTATACTTAGCTAGAGCGTGGTCACTGAGGCCTGACCTGCAGTGCGCTAATTACCTGCCTTGGTACCGTGCTGTAAATACAATAAATACTGACCTGTTTCACCGTCAATAAGCGCTCACGGTGCTATTCAAACTGGATTTTTGTAATGTAGTAGGCACTGTATGGCGCATCATGTGCCTGTAACCAAACACCATCAATTTTTTTACCTTCGGCATCCAGCTCGCTTAATGGTACTTCTGCAAGAGCCCAGCTTTTTGCCTTGGGCTGTATTACATATCCTGCACTTAATGGCTCGCCGTCTACAACAAGTTTCACAGAAAGCGTCTGACCACCTTCTAGCCCGCCATTAATAAAAAAGGTCAGTGTATTGTAATCATCAAGCGATATTGGCGCATGATGAAACGCCAGCGCTGACCACGCTTTGCCTTCTACTTTAATAGGCTTTATGCTGCCTACCGGCACCGATAAATTAACCTCGGCGAAACTCCAGTTTTCCCATCCGTTTTTGAGTTCATCATCGTAAATAACCAGTGTATTGCCAGTCTGCGCCAGCGCTGAGAAACATAAGAATTGAAACACTATCCCGGCGAAGAGTATTTTTCTAACTTGACTTATCAGCATTCATGTAACCAAGTTGTTAATCGTATATTAAATATTTTTCATTAATTTTAAACGAATTTCAATATCTCAACTGAAAAAATTAAGCGCCTTTATAGCGTCCCGAATCAATGGGTTGGTCTTTACAGACGGTAGTAGTAAATTAAGTGTTTGGGTACTGACATGTCGAGCCTAAGAAAATGTGCCCCCGATTTCTAATACCTGACAATGCCATAATTATGAAATTTAAATAGATTGGTTCGTTAAAGCTCTGATACCTTAAACACGAAGATAAACTTTAGCGGAAAAATGAGGTCACAGTGAAACGGCCAGTAAACGGATTAAGATCCGGTTTGAAAGGATGGGGAATATTACCTGAATGAAGTAACGCACAAGGATAGATCACCGCTCGATTAAACCGACAGTCTACCGACAACACACGTTTAAACAGGTCGCTGTCACCGTTAATATAGTGGGGTGAAGGCGGACAATCAGCTACATGCAAGGCTAACGATGCCATATATTCTTCATAGTCCTGCTCAGCAATTAATGATTGTCCTGTTGGTGTAAACTGATAAAAGCTGGTGCCACCATGCGGTGGGCGGCATAAATAGTGTACGACTGCATATTCTGTTGGTTGTGGCCGATCGATATGCGGCATTCGCTGCGCAGGAGAAAGGGCTTCTTCCCGGGTAGTCACCATAGAAAAGAAACTTTCTCCCTCGGTTAACTGTTTTTGTTCATGATGTTGGCTGAACACCTGGTTGATTTTATGCAAACTGAATTTGATGTAGCCGGGCGGGGCAGGTGTGCGCAGGCCTGGATACAGACCAGCAGATTCCGGCGTGGCAGGTTGGTTTACTGCATAGTCTATAAGTTGCTCTGCACCCGGGATAAAGTCATCAATCACCAGTACCCTGGCCATTGAGCCGGGTACCGTTAAAAACTGTGAATGACTCACATTTTCGCCTTACAAAATCTATTGATAAATTCTTCATGAGTGGGCATATGATCGGCAGAGCGGCGCACTACATTCTGAATACTCTTGAGTCGTCGCTCAAGCTCATCCTGATCAAAGATATCAGCCAATGCATGATAACCTTTTGGACGCAGCCCCTGACCATACATTACCTCAAACCAGCTTAGATCGTTAAATAGCTCGTTATTGAAGCGGTGAATGCGGCCATTCTCTTTAAACTGCTCTATTTTTTGCTGGAGTGAGTCAGGCACTGACATGTTTTTGCAATAACGCCAGAAAGGCGTGTCATCACGTTCTGTCGCATGGTAATGCAAAATTAAAAAATCACGGATACTGTCGAATTCAAAGTGCACTTGGCGGTTATATTCGTCGATATCGCATTGTTTAGGACCAGAAAAAGGGAAAAACGTAAAGAATTTGGAAATCGCTGATTGCACCAGATGTAAGCTGGTGGACTCAAGCGGCTCCATAAATCCACTAGCGAGACCCACTGCCAGGCAATTACGGTTCCAGAATTTTTTACGCTTGCCGGTTACAAAACGAATTTGTCGGGGCTCGCGGAGCATTTTACCATCAAGGTTTTGTTCGAGAATCTGACGTGCTTCGTCGTCATCCATAAACTCGCTGCTGTAAACATGACCGTTACCCACCCGGTGTTGAAGTGGGATGCGCCACTGCCAGCCGGCTTTTTGTGCCGCGGATCGGGTAAATGGCCAGGGGGCTTCAGTACTCGCAGTTGGTACCGCAATGGCTCTGTCGCAAGGTAACCAGTGACGCCAGTCTTCATAGCCGGTTTTCAGTGTTTGTTCGATTAACAGGCCAGCAAAACCCGAGCAATCAATAAAAAAGTCAGCGTCATGTTCGCTGCCATCAGCAAGCATTAACGAGCGTATGTCACCGCTTGGATGTTGGGTGACTTCGGTCACTTTGCCTTCAGTACGGATAACGCCATGTTTCTCAGCTACTTCACGCAGATACTGAGCATACAAGCCAGCATCGAAGTGAAACGCATAAGCTATGTTTGACAGCGGAGAATTTCCGGCATCAATTGAGCGCATAAATCGCTTCTCGTTGCACGCCAACGATGACAGCGTATATTCATCCAGTGGTGCGGCTTTACCTTGCTGGCGCATTTTTAGCCAGTAATGGTAAAATTGCACGCCTTCCATATTTTTACCCACTTCACCAAAAGCGTGGTAATAGCTATGTCCGGTTTTGCGCCAGTCTGTGAATTGAATACCCAGTTTAAAGGTTCCCTGAGTGCGCTTTAAAAACGTATCTTCGTCGAGACCGATAAGGTCATTAAACAGCAGAATTTGCGGGATCGTTGCTTCACCCACACCCACCGTGCCGATATCATCAGACTCGATAACCTGTATCTCGCAGGGGTGTGATTTTAGGATTTTCCCAAGCGCCGCAGCTGTCATCCAGCCCGACGAACCGCCACCCAGAATAATGATTTTTTTTAACGGAGACTGCATAAGTTTACTCACATCTTTAAACGCAAAAAAATGATGGGCCGAAGCCCATCACTTTATTATGATACGAAGTGCAACGCATCGGGTAGTTAATTATTTATTACCCGATGATATTGCAACAACCTAGAAGTTACCGCGTAGTACCAATGCAACACGGCGGTCTGCTTTAAACCACGAACGTCCGGCTTCCACTCCTTCGTTGTTCAACAACATGATGGTTTCAGATTGTGCCTGAGTCAGGTTTGTGCCCTGCAATCCAACGGTGATGTTGTCAGTCCAGTTGTAGAAAATCGACGCATCAACCTGCCCGATATCATCATAAAACAATGGTGCTTTAGAGATAACATCACGGGTTGTCAGCAGGTAACGTGAACGCCAGTTATAAGCAATACGTGCACTCCAGCCATCGAGTTCATACATGGCAATCAGGTTGGCAGTATGCTTGGATTGGCCCTGCAGTGGCACGTTTTCGAGGTTAACACGGATACCTGGATCCTCAGCCTCTTCGCCTACCCAGCTTTCATCTTCAACATCAATTTCGTTGTTCGGCACACCCGCAGCATCAATGTAGGTGTAAGTCGCCTGAATACCTAAGCCATTAAACGGATACGGCAGTGTATCGTAGAACTGTTGATACATTAATTCCACGCCATCCATTGTCGCATCACCGCCATTAGTGGTAGAGCTGAACAGTGCATTCTGCGTTTGCCCTGTCGTTGGATTAGTATAGGTTTGTACCGCTGCACCCGGAATAAAGAAGTTCTCCAGGTCTTTATGGAAGTACGTCATACTTAACTGACCAACATCCGCAAAGTACCACTCTAACGCGATGTCATACTGGGTGGATTCCATGGGTTTCAGATAGGGGTTACCACCTGAGCCAGTCCAGCCTGGAACAAACGCATTTTGAATCAGGTTAGAACCTGGTTCTGGCTCCACATCTGGGTCCGGGTTGACAGGACGAACAAGCTGAACCTGCTCGTTATTGAGTTCAACGCGGCTACGGACGTCGCCAATATCAGGCAAGGCGACTGCTTTTGAAAACGCGAAGCGGGCAATCAGGTCATCCATTACCTCAACTTTTAAGTTAAAGCTCGGCAGGAACATATTAAAGTCAGTTTCGTCTGCAATTGGCTCTTCCGCATCATTACCAAAAGCCCGACTTTCGCTGGAGAGGTAGTTTAGACCATCGCTGATCCACTGATTGTTCTCGTCTTCGAGTGCCGCTGCGATATCCGCGTAGTTACCCGCAGCAATCTGATCGTTAATCCAACCACGAACAATGGTATCATTTAACGGCTGGCCCCGCAGCTCTTCAGGTGGAAAGAAATCCGGCACCAAATCAGGGAAGTTAATCGAACCAGTTGCTTCACGGTTAAGTTCAACATAACGTAAACCAACGTTACCACTCCAACGCAAGTCACCGGTACCTTCAAAGTTTAACCGCACATATACTGCTTTGTTGGTTTCAGTGGTGACATTGATTTCACCTGGTGTAAACAGGCCATATTTATCATCTACTATAGAATTACCGTTTTCATCCACACGATCTTTATAACGTAACCAATCGCCTCCGGCTGACATGTATGGCATAGCGCCACCCATAATCTCACGTACGTAGGCTTCGGTGGCATGATAGGTTTTGTTACCCGGAACATTGACAACGCCACCACCGTGGAAATCAGACCAATCAACCAGTTCAAAGTTATCCTGCTCGGATTCCGGCAGGGTATCTAACCAACCCGCAGGCGCAGCGCCTGAGAATTCTGGCGCTAAAGATCCCCAGTTCCAACCTGTACTGCGAACCGTTTGCTCACGCTTGGCATAACGCACACCACTTTGGATAGAGGTGAAAATACCGTCTGATTCGAGGTGGTACGTACCGTCTAAGCGTGCGGCAATTGAGTCACCTTCAGAACGCTCATAGTGTTCCATGGCGCTGCGCAACCAATATGACGTTGGATCCTGGAAGAAGTTAGCATCGCCCGCCGGATCGCCTGTAAAACCTGGATAGTTGCCGTCAGCATACACTTCAGGGTTCTCGTCACGATAGCCGAACCACGGCTCAATTAAGGTCATGGTCGGTGTTTCACCAGTCACGTCATAACGCTGTCCAGCAAACGCGGCGGTATGAACAGTCATATCGTTATCTTCGGTTTCGGCCTTGATATATTGTACATCTGCGGTTAATTCTAGACTTTCTGTTGCCATCCATTCTAGGTTAAAAGACAAATCTTCAACCAGTGTCTCAGTTTGCTTTACCCGTGAATCAAACTGGTAAGGGTAACCAAATTGTGGACGACCGCCAGCTTCCCATGAACGTACGACGCGATCAGCGTTACCATCAGCGGCACGCCAGCCATCTACGCCCTGCGTAATGGTACCTGACTCGAATAGGCCTTCATCGTTGAACTCAAACTCGGTGCCTTCCAGTGGACGAGTGCGACGCTCATCCAGGTTGTAATAACCACCCTGATATTTGATGGCCTGTTCGTGCCATGACAGACTGGCATCAGAGCGAATGTATTGCATAGTAGCTAATATCGTTTCGTCTTCGTTTTCCCACTGCAGGGCACTGGCAAAACCTTCACGCGAACGATCATCAAACTTGTTCAGCGCGTTTGATGCGTTTGGCATCCACACTGTACCGTCGCCGTCTTCGCCAACAAAACGCTCGGCACCGGCTAAGTCCCGGGCGTAAATTTGTACGTAAGCATCAGACTGAACACCGTGTGAGCGCCCGTACAGCTGTGAATTAGCATAGTTTACTAAAAAGCCGATTTCACCATTGCCATCAAGTTCCCAACGGTCACTGTATAATCCAGAAAATGTAGGGCTGCCTTTTTCAGCCAGATCACCGTAGGAATAATCCCCGCTGATAGCCAGTACACGATCTTCTGAATCGAACGGCTTACGGGTACGCAGGCTAATAGTACCGCCAATACCGCCTTCAATCATATCGGCTGTCTGGTTCTTGTAGATGTCCACGCCACCCATTAGCTCGGGTGATACGTCCTGGAATGACAAACCACGACCGCTGTTCGCGGTGAATGAGTCACGACCATTAAATTCACTACGTGTTTGGGTTAAACCACGAATAATTGCGCCGCTACCCTCTACACTAAAGTGATCAGGGTCATCAGGTCCGGCAAAACGTTCAATTGAAACACCAGGCAGACGTTGAATTGCTTCAAGTACGCTTCGATCTGGCAGCGAGCCAATATCTTCTGCAGTAATCGAATCTACCACGGTGTCTGAAAAACGCTTGAGGTTCTGTGCATTAAGTAAGTTGCCGCGTACGCCCCTTACCTCAATTTGCTCAACCACCTCTTCGTCTTCATCGACTTCCGTAGTGTCTTGTGCCGGGTTCTCTTGCGCCATGGCGCCATGCATAGCTGACATAATTGTCAGTGCTACGATTGATTTGTTAAATGTGTGCGAGTATCGGTTTTTTTTATGTGCCCGAATTTTAGCCATTTTTACTTCTCCGCTGAGATAGAATGGAATTCTTATAGTATATTTTTTGAGTCAAACAACCACCAAACGACAGTTCAAATATAAGCCAGTTATGGTTTGAGCATAGTGAGTTAGGACGGTTGAAGTATCAATACTATGTTAAAATATCACAAAGTAAAAACCATATATCGCAACACGGTGTTAACAAATAATGTAATAAATATCGCAATTGATTGTTTTAAATGGATTAAATCGCTAAAAATTTATATGTTTGTATTACAAATAAGGGAGTGCGAGAAACATAGATTTAACATCTGTTTCTCGCCAGGTACTGACTTCAACGGTTGAAGTTCAGCGATGCGGCAACGGAATACACAAGCGGCGCATTCCAGTTTATGGTTACCTCGTTGGTTGAATAGCTGCACCAGTCGTCCAAATACGATGTGGCAGGTAATGAAGACGAATAGGTGCAATTGTCCTGCTGACCATTTTGTGGTCCGCCCGCCAGAAAGCCTGGGACTGGCTCAGCAATATCATCGGCGTGTGATTGACGATGATGAATAAACATGGGGGTTTGTTCTCCATGCCCCGTTACGAAGCTGTAGCCGGTCGGATTTTTGCCTGATACATAGTCGATCAGTGCTGTCATTGCCTCAAGGTATGCCTTGTCTTTACTGAGTTCAAAGGCCTTCGCCAGCATCATGGCATGGTTCATTGCTACGCCGTTACTACCCCACACAAAGTCATGGCGGGTCATTGCAACTCTGAAAGGAGAGGACTGCGACTGTTCAGCCAGTTTTGTGGCGTAATCTAAAAAACGCGCTTTGAGTGCGGCGTAACGCTGGTTACTCAGGTCTGATTGCCCCTCAGACGACAATAAAGATAAATAAGCCAGGCCCATGCTATTTGACCAACCGGGCGTTGACACAGGCCCCAGGTTATTGTCCATCGTTGTCAGATAATCCTGATTACCGGTTGTCAGGTACAGTTCCGCTGCTGCCCAGGCAAATTCATCGTTGAATTCATTGTCGCCGTATTCTCCGGTGGCAACGTTTTCCGGGTTTACAAAAGGTATATGCGGATGGGTAATTGCCCACTGCCATGCTTCTTCTGCGGCAGAAAGGTAGGTGCCAGCCATATCAGGATATACGCGGGCAGCAGTAGCCATCACGCCTGCAAAATTAAGCGTTGCGGCCGTGCCTTTGTCTACGACATAACGCTGTTCATTGGCGGCGGCTGGCATTACATCAGGGGCGAAGTTAAGAGTGGTAAGTTTGTGAAACACGCCACCATCTGTATCTTGCATGGTGAGCATCCAGTCTAAATTCCAACTTACTTCATCAAGTAAATCAGGCCTTGAATTACTTGATTCCGGAATATTCCATGTACGCTCGCCGTAAAATGCGGGGAAATCCAGATACGCCCGCATCAGGGTGTAAGTTGAAATGCCTGAATTGACGATATACTTATTATAATCGCCAGCGTCATACCAACCCTTCGGACTGGACAAAATTTGGTTAGGGTCATTTAAGTTGAGTACATAGGTATCAGGGTGACCCGCCTCGCGTTGCCACTTGCCGGCAAAAGCCGGGTCCAGGGCCAGACTGGCGCGATTATAGTAAAAGGCTTTAATGCTGGCATCATGCATTGCCTCAACACGTTCCAGTGATACATTAAAAGCGGTATAGTCGTCAGAATCTGTCAGCTCAAGGCGATATTGACCTGCTGCTGTAATACTGCTGACGTCGGCAACAGACACGGTCTCATCTGCCAGTGACCAGTATGCGGGTAGCGAGGTTACACTGGTAAATACTGTTTCTGCGGTATTCATATTGCGTACCTTATATTCGACCGGTGTATCTGTGCGCACGACAATAAGTTTTTGTTGTGCAGGCAAATAACCCACCTGGTTTTTATAGAACGCAATGTTGTTGGCTTCAATCTGTCCTTCTGAAACAGGTGTTCCACTGGGTGCCGAGCCTCCATTACTACCGTCACCACACGCAGTGAGCCCCAGTGTCAGTGCTAGACCCACAACCAGTTTTCGATATGAAGTACTAATATTTTTATTCATACTAATTCAGCCTGTTATAACGGTTAATCTGATGTGTTAGCAGTATCAATACTGAGCGTGAACGGAATCGCAGGCAAAGCTGCGTGGTTGTAAAGTCCTGGCTCTGGATTGTCCGCCCAGCCGTAGCGTACTGTAACGGGTGCCTTAACCTTATCGCTGTATAGTGTTACAGAATCTTTATTAACAATAGGTCTTGCCCAATAAAACTGCCCGTCTTTGCCCGCCAAGGCGAAACTGTGTTCTAGCGACGAGGCGGCTCTGAGCCCATCCCCCGTGTTGTTAAAATACACTGTGGTTTTACCCTCTTCAAAATGTGCTTTGGTGGCAGCAGGGCCTTGATAGTTTACATCTTGCTTGTAGGCGATATTGCGCGCGGCAAGGGCTATACGTTTTGCGACTGCGGATTTATTCACCGGATGAATATCGTTCCATTCACCCAGGTCAATGGTCACAATTGAAGCCGTGTTTGGCAGTTCGCTCACTTGCTGTTGCTGATCTCGGAGCACGGCCCAGTTGCTGTCTACGGGGGTAGGTTGTTGCGCCATGAAATTGGTTAACTGGATCACAATAAAAGGCATATCAGGCTGTTTCCAGCGCATGCGCCAGTGCTCAATCATGGCTGATAATTTTGCTGCATAGTCGTTCGGAGAACTACTGTTTGACTCTCCCTGATACCATAGAGCACCGGTTACAGGAAAATCAGTTGCAGGCGCAATCATGGCGTTGAACAAGCCCATCGGCTTCCAGCGAATAAAGGTAGAGCCAGCCACGGGAGACACTTCCGCGGCAACTTTGTAGCGCCATTCACCAACCAGACTATGGCGGGCATTGTCAGTCCCTATGAAATAAGATTTATCTTTAACGAAACCTGTTTGCATTTTGTTGGCGGTGATCCGTACCGCGATAACATTCTCCCCCGGTTGCAGTAATTCCGGCGCTACCTGGTATCGCCGCGGCGGATACTGATAGCCGGTGCTGCCAACCTTTTGCCCATTTATATAGGCTTCATCAGCGTCTACGATACGCCCCAAGCGTAAAATTAATGGCTCAGTCGGCACTTGATCAAGATGGATGGTTTTTCGCAGCCACCATACGCCGGTAAATCCATCAGCCTTTGCCGGTAAATTACTCGGCATCATTATGGTTTGCCAGTTGCTATCGTTAAAGTCAGATGCATACCACTTTTCGGTCAGGCCTTTATCTTTTTGATGCAGTTCGCTGTACCATTTATCGGCCCGTTGTTTGTCTGTCTTTCGCGTACTGGCATCTACTGCTGGATCAGCAAAATGCTCCCCTTCAGCAATTTTATCCGGGTACGGCGCCAGAATGTCTTTGTGCATCCAGGCTTCTATGGGCGAGCCGCCTAAAGACGCATTCACAATGCCAATAGGCACGTTTTGGTCAAGGTAAAGTTCGCGGGCAAAGTAGTAGGCGACCGCGGAGAGTTGTCGAATATTTTGCTGGGTTGCGCCGCGCCAGTGACCATTTTCATAATCTTTGTTTTCACTATCGAAACGGTATGTATCAGGCACCGTAAATTCGCGTATCAAAGGGTAATTCGCTTCGGCCACATCGAGAGGGTAAGCCTCCTCAACACGGGCCATTGTCAGCTCCATATTTGATTGTCCGGAAGTAAACCAGACATCACCAAAATAGAGATTGGTAACCGTCAGGGTGTCATCGGCTTTGATGGTGAGTTGATGCGGCCCGCCAGCTTGCTGTGCTGGTAATTCAAAATGCCACTGTCCATTTTGCAAACTCGCCTCACCCAGGTGCTGTTTATCCAGGTAAATTTGAACGGGTGTTTCAGCATCTGTGCTACCCTGCAGTGGAATAGGTGTGTTGCGCTGTAATATGGCATTATCAGAAATTAACCGGTGTAACGTAGTAGTTGCCCCGACAGAGAGCGAAAACAGGCAGGTACAAAGCAAAATTAACCGAATCAACGTTTTTCTCCTCCAGAAACAAAAAAAGTGCAGAGAATGTCTGCACTTTTTTTAAAATCAAAAATCAATTAACGAAAAATGACTTGATTGACTTGGTTTTCTAACAACTCCTGGCTACCAGAAGTTTGTTTAGGGTCAAGTTGCTGTTCGGTAGCAAGATTTGCCAGAGACTCCAGCGAGTAACCGCCACTCAGAATCTTTTCACCTAATGCTTTGTCCCAACCTGCATAACGCTTAGCCTTAGCGTCTGCGATAAAGTCATTTTCAATCATTGCAGCTGCTTTTTTCAGACCTAATGCACAGGTATCCATGCCACCAATGTGGCCGTGGAACAAGTCAACTGCATCGATGCTTTGACGACGTAATTTGGTATCAAAATTGAAGCCGCCAGAGGTATAGCCGCCATTTTTAAGAATTTCGTAACAAATCAGCGTCATTTCTTCTACGCTATTAGGGAACTGGTCGGTGTCCCAGCCCAGCTGCGCATCACCGCGGTTAGCATCAATTGAACCAAACACATCTAATGCAAATGCCGTGGCGATTTCGTGGTGGAAAGAATGACCAGACAGAGTCGCGTGATTTGCTTCAATGTTTACAGCAAATTCTTTCTCAAGACCGTATTCCTTCAGGAATCCGTATACGGTAGCGGTATCGTAATCGTACTGGTGTTTGGTTGGTTCTTGTGGTTTTGGCTCAATTAACAGCAGGCCATCAAAACCAATTTTGTATTTGTGCTCAACAACCATGTTCATGAAACGGCCAAGCTGCGCACGCTCGCGCTTCAGATCGGTATTCAGCAGGGTTTCATAACCTTCACGACCGCCCCACAGTACATAGTTCGCACCGCCGAGCTTTTTAGTGGCATTCATTGCGTGGAATACCTGGGTTGCCGCGCGGGCAAAAATTTCTGGATCCGGGTTAGTCGACGCGCCAGACATGTAGCGCGGGTGACTAAATACATTAGCCGTACCCCATAGCAGTTTCATGCCGGTTTCTTCTTGCTTGGCAGCAAGAATATCAGTCATTTCGCTGAAGTTGCGAATGTAATCATTAATGGTGTCGCCTTCCGGAGATACGTCGATATCGTGGAAGCAGTAAAATGGTGCACCCAGTTTGCTGAAAAACTCAAAGGCAACATCTGCTTTTTGCTTAGCGCGTTCCATTGCATCGCCAGGCTTTAGCCAAGGGCGATTGTAGGTGCCGCCACCGAATACATCAGCGCCGTCCCAGCAGAAGTTGTGCCAATAACATGAAGCAAAGCGCAGGTGCTCTTCCATGGTTTTGCCTAACACCACTTCTTTGGGGTTATAATGTTTAAATGCTAGTGGGTTAGTCGACTCAGCACCTTCATATTGAATTGGGCTGATGTCCTGAAAATAGTCCGCCATAGTTAACTCCTGATTGGGCCAGGTGGCCCGTTATTTTGATGTTGCTAATACTGTGCAATCATTGCCATTTCGACAATTATGTAAATTTCATCGAGTCTTGTGTTTTTTATTAAATTTTAATTATATGTTAAAAATGTGAATGTAGTGAAAAATACAATTCGCGGAACTGCTGTCTGCGCTTGCTGTAATACTCTTTGAGTGCAGCATTCGGCGTGTAGCTAGCGACAAGTTCTGGCACCGGACAAATATCGCTGATTGCAATATCTGGTGAAACACCCATTTGCGCCAGACGGGCAGCGCCAAGTGCCGGGCCTACATCACCGCTTTTGCGATAGTTCATCTCAATGCCGCTGACATCGGCCAGTAACTGTCGCCAGTATGTGCTTTTCACACCACCGCCAATCAGGCTGATACCGTCTACCTTAATGCCACACCCATGCACAGCGTCGATACCGTCAGCCAGCGCCATCGAAACGCCCTGCACAACCGCTTGTGCCATATGGGCACGGGTCGTTGCAGCAGTCAGCCCGAAAAAGCCGGCTTTGGCGTTAGGATTATTGTGTGGCGTGCGCTCGCCGGTTAGATAAGGTAAAAAGTACGGCGTATTGGGATCATCCGGTTGGGTATTGGTGACCACATCTTCAAACAGGGCACCGACATCGGCATAGCCTGAATTTTTTGCAAACCAGTCAAGACAGCTCGCTGCACTTAACATGACCGACATCAGGTGCCAGCGCTCAGGAACAGCATGACAAAAACTGTGTACTGCTGATTCCGGATCACTACGGTAATCTTTGGTTACTGCGAAATAGACACCTGATGTACCCAGCGACAACATTGCCTGGCCTGGATCGACAATGCCACAGCCGACTGCGCCCGCGGCATTATCGCCAGCTCCGGCTACGACAGGCACAGCTTGCATATTCCATCGCGCAGCAGCTTCCGCTGTTAAATAGCCGGTAATTTCACTGCCTTCGTACAGTTTTGGCATATTTGATTCACTTAAACCGCAGGCTAAAAGCATGGACTTGCTCCAGGTACGCTCGCCGGTATTTAACCAACTGGTGCCTGCAGAGTCAGACATGTCAGAAGCAAATTCGCCAGTTAATTTGTAACGGAGGAAGTCTTTAGGCAGCAGTACCTTGTCGACTTGTTTAAAGATGTCGGGCTCGTGTTCCTTTACCCACAGCAGTTTGGGAGCGGTAAAACCAGGCATAACGAGATTGCCGGTAATTGCGCGTGACTTAGCAACGGTCGCTTCCAGCGCTTTACATTGTGCTTCACTGCGGCCGTCATTCCATAAAATGGCCGGGCGCAATACCTCACCGGCTTTATCCAGTAATGTGGCACCATGCATTTGACCGGCTAAGCCGATAGCTTTAACTGTCGCCAGGTCGTTGCGGCTTTTTAGCGCATCAAGGGTGTCGCATGTGGCAGCCCACCAGTCATTTGGATCCTGTTCAGACCACAATGGTTGAGGCATCGAAACATTCAATGAAGATGATGCTGAATCAACAACAGCGCCGCTTTCATTGGTCAAAATAGTTTTGACACCCGAGGTGCCAAGATCAATACCAAGGTACATATTTACTCTCGTGGGGAATTTTGTGCGCATATGCTGATTGCGAAATCACTAAATCGCAATTACGAAAATTTGTTGTTTTTTTGTTAATTCAGGTACAATGTATTAGTATCCACCCAAAGAATAAAAATCGTAAAAAAAAGTTACTTAATTTTGAATTTTTGGTCTTAGATGTACTGATTTTGCGCTATGTATACATCTCAACGGGCACAAATGGGTTACGCGGAGCAGTTCATGTTTGAAAATAAACACAGTATTACACTTTTATTCAATGCCAATAAGATATACGACAGGCGCATAATTGCTGGTGTAGGAGAGTACCTGCAAACATCAAAGGTCGATTGGGACCTATATCTCGAAGAAGACTTCATGGCGCGTCTGGACCATCTCGATGAATGGAGTGGTGACGGTATCATTGCCGATTATGACAATCCAGAAATTCAGGAAGCATTACATAAAGCCAAAGTGCCGGTAGTCGGGATTGGTGGTTCATATGAGAATGTCGAAGAATATCCGGATGTACCATACGTCGCCACAGACAATTACGCACTCGTGCAGGCAGCCTTTGAGCATTTACGCCAAAAAGGAATACAGCGTTTTGCATTTTATGGTGCGCCATTGGACGAACACCACCGTTGGGCACAGCAGCGCGAAAATGCAGTGTTAGAAATTACTCGTGCGCAAGGTTACGACTGCCATGTTTATCGTGGCCACCCGGTGCGCCCTGAAACCTGGCAGTATACAACTAAACGGTTGGCAGACTGGTTACGAAGTCTGCCAACCCCTATAGGCATCATTGCTGTCACTGATTCACGAGCGCGACATCTGCTACAGGTATGCGACCACATTGGTATGTTGATTCCGGATCGGATGTCAGTCATTGGCATCGATGATGATGAGCTTGCCCGTTACTTAAGTCGTGTCAGTTTGAGTTCGGTACGTCAGGGGTGTTTTGAAATGGGTGTGCAGGCGGCGAAAACGTTGCACCGAATTCTCAAAGGACATAACAAACCACGTAAGCCAGTGTTGATTCCGCCGGAGTGTGTGGCTGAACGCCAGTCTACCGATTTTAAAGCCATTAGCGATCCGCATGTTATGCAAGCCATGCACTATATCCGTCAAAATGCATGTCGCGGTATAAAAGTGGATCAGGTGCTCGATTATGTGGGTGTGTCACGTTCTAATTTAGAACACCGGTTTAAAGAAGAGCGCGGTCATAGTATCCATACTGAAATACACAACGAAAAACTGGGCCGTGCTTGTAAAATGCTTGAAAACAGCGACGAAGCAACTGCGCAAATCGCGAAAATTTGCGGTTACCCTTCGTTGCAGTACATGTATGCGGTGTTTAAAAAGCACTTTAACCAGACGCCAAAAGAATATCGTGATGCCAAGCGTGACCTCGATGATCAGGGGGTGGCACTTAAAGTGTCCTGAAACCCAATATAAGGAAAGGCTGCTCCTGGCAAGCATGAGTCAGCGAGTTAGTGACTAAGCAATACAGCATTATTATAGCGAGGGGGGACTCTCGCTATTTTTGTTCTGGCGTAGGTTTGGTGGAAAGAACATTTACAAATACTTCACAAAAAACGCAAGGCGTGTTGATGTTTTTCGTAACAATGGTGCGTTGAAGGCCGTAGTGATTTAACGTTAAATGCTTGCACACTTGTATACAGAGAATGTTCATGAAACAGCGTATCATTTTACCATCAGTATTGGCCGGACTATTTTTAATGGGCTGCCAGCCCGATACTGGTATGTCATCTGAGCAAGCAACTTCTTCGCCTGCGACGTCTGAGAGCACGACAGCGCCAGTTACCTTCGACTGGTTTAAATATTCGACACCAACTGATCGCCCAGAGATCCCCGCGGGGGAATTTGCTAATCCTGTATTACCTGGCTTTTATCCTGATCCGTCAATAACGAAAAAGGGTGAGTACTATTATCTTACTACTTCGTCGTTCAGTTATACGCCCGGACTGCCAGTATTACGCAGTAAAAACCTGACCGACTGGACGTTATTGGGTTACGCATTGACGCGCCCGGAGCAAATGGATTTTGACGGAGCGAGGATTTCTCGCGGTATTTTTGCACCCACTATCCGTTACCACGATGGTGTGTTTTACATCATCACTACCTCAGTTGATAACGGCGGTAACTTTATTATCACGGCAACTGACCCTGCGGGTGAATGGTCAGATCCCATATGGCTACCAGAAGTAGGTGGTATTGATCCGGATATATTTTTCGACGATGACGGGCGGGTGTATATTACACACAATGAGGCGCCTCCGGGAGAATCACTATACGACGGCCATCGTGCCATCTGGATGTGGGAATACGACCCTGCAAGCAAAAAAGTGCTTCCGGATAGTCGCAAGCTGTTGGTAAACGGTGGTGTTGACCTCAGCAAAGAGCCTATCTGGATTGAGGCGCCACATATCTATAAAATCAATGACTGGTACTATTTGTCGTGTGCTGAAGGCGGTACCGGACCGCAGCACTCGCAAGTGGTTTTTCGTACCCGTTCGCTGGATAAGCCTTTTGTACCCTACGAAAATAACCCAATTCTTACTCAGCGGGATCTTACGTATCCGCGTCCAAATCCAGTAGATACTGCCGGCCACGCTGACTTTATACAAACTGACGCAGGTGAATGGTGGGCAGTGTTCCTCGGTACCCGACCGTACGGTAATAACCTTTATAATACTGGCCGGGATACCTTTTTACTGCCAGTAGAATGGCGCAACGAGTGGCCGCATATTCTGCCGCCCAAAACGCCTATATCGCCAACGACAAAACGTCCCGCTGGAACGCAAAAGCAAGCTGGCACCGACTTTTATGACTGGTCCGACAGTTTTGACAGTAATGAATTAAGCCCTCGCTGGCAGTTTTTACGTAACTTCGAGCGTGATTGGCTGTCAGTAAAAGACGGTAAATTAGGTATGTCTCCGCAGGATAATCCACTCAATAGCAAAGAGACAGTCAGCTACGTTGGATCGCACCAGTCAGGAAAGGCATTTGCGGTCAGTACTGAACTAACAATTAGCGCTGACTCTTCTGCGACGGCTGGTCTGGCAGCCTTTCAGAGTGCCGATTATAACTATTTCCTTGGGGTTCGTGAAAACAACGGGCAGTATCAGGTTTTTGTTGAGCAGGTTGTTGACGGAGAGGTATCGACGGTTGCCAAACAACCGCTGGATACGCCATTAGGTGAGCCTATTACGCTTAAAGTTCATGGTGAGGGCGCGGTCATTGAGTTTGCAGTTATGCAAAACGGTAACTGGCAGGCGGTTGGTCAGCCTCAGGATGCGACCTGGCTGAGTACCCAGAAAGCCGGTGGTTTTGTGGGGACTACGATTGGTCTGCACGCCAGAAAATAACCGGAATATAGCAATGATAAAAATTATTCTCAGTGTACTGATTCTGTGCGCTAGCTTTGTGGTGAGTGCCAGCGGCTATGTTAGCCATGCTAAGCAGACCAATGACTTTGTGCTGGCAGATGCCAGCACGTCGCAAGCAGCTATGATCTGGATAGACGCCAATGCAAATCCCGGGATCAAAATGGCTGCGCGAGCCCTGCAACAGGATATTCAGCGTGTTACGGGCTTATCTGTGGTATTAACTTCTGACATTGATGCCCTGACTGGACATGTTGTGATTGTCGGTGAGCGAGGCCAGTCTTTACTCGTCGATCAATTAATAAGCGCCAATAAACTCCTTGTAGAGAAAAAAGCACGCTTGTGGGAAGGATACCAACTCAATCACATTGCCAATCCTATAGCTGGCATTGAGCAGGCCTGGGTAATCAGCGGTAATGACCGCCGCGGCGTAATCTTTGGTATTTATGACCTGAGCGAAAAAATAGGTGTGTCGCCCTGGTATTGGTGGGCAGATGTGCCGGTACAACAACACGAAAAATTGTTTATCAAGGCCGGCACAGCGCTTAGTGATGCGCCCAAAGTTAAGTACCGTGGCATTTTCCTGAATGATGAGGCGCCGGCATTAACCAATATGGTGCATGAGCAGTTTGGTGGCTATAACGCCAAATTCTACCAACATGTGTTTGAGCTGTTACTGCGCCTGAAAGCCAACTTTTTATGGCCAGCTATGTGGAATAACGCATTTGCAGACGATGACCCACAAAACATGTATTTAGCCAACGACATGGGCATTGTGATGAGTACTTCTCACCATGAGCCAATGATGCGCGCTGATAAAGAGTGGAATCGTTACGGCAAGGGCGAATGGGAATACTCTACCAATCCAAAAGAGCTCTACAAGTTCTGGGTAGAAGGGGCTAAGCGCTATAAAGATAAAGAAGGTATTTTTACCCTCGGCATGCGTGGTCAGGCGGATACACCCATGAGTGAAGGGGAGAATATAGGTTTACTGGAAAAAATTGTTCACGATCAGCGCGAGATTTTGTCTGATGTGATGGATAAGCCGCTCGAAGAAGTGCCTCAGGTGTGGGCTCTGTATAAAGAAGTACAGGGCTTTTATGAACGTGGCATGCGTGTACCGGATGATGTGACTTTGCTTTGGGCCGATGATAACGCTGGTAATGTAAGGCGTTTACCGACTCAATCTGAGCGAAGTCGCCGTGGCGGCGCGGGTGTGTACTATCACTTTGATTACGTTGGCGGGCCGCGTTCATATCGTTGGATCAATACTGTTCCGCTGGGCAAAGTATGGGAGCAGATGAATCTGTCCTGGGAGTATGGTGCTGATAAGATATGGATCACTAACGTCGGTGACTTAAAGCCAATGGAACTGCCTATCAGTTTCTTTTTAGCCCAAGCCTGGGACCCGGAGCAGTTTGATGCCCAGTCACCGGCTCACTTTACTAAAGCATGGGCTGCCCAACAGTTCAATGGCCAGTTCAGCGACGAAATAGCGTCGCTGTTGAATACTTACACACTGCAAAACGGTCGACGTAAACCTGAATCATTGAGCCCTGATACGTTTAGTGTGCTTAACTACGATGAAGCAAACCGCATAAGTGAGTCCTTGTCACAAGCCGCTGCTAAGGTTGAAGAGATTTATCAGCAAATAGACAGCGAATATCAGGATGCCTTTTTCCAACTGGTAGCGCATCCTGTTTGGGCCACACAAGCCGTGTTTGAACTCAATCATGCACAGGCTCTGAACGCGCTTTATGCCAAACAGGACAGAGCAACGACATCTACCATGGCAGCAAACGTCAATGCCTGGTTTGAACGTGATGCTGCACTGACCGAACAGTATCACAGTATTCAGGGCGGTAAGTGGAATCATATGATGTCACAGCCGCACATTGGCTACGTGTACTGGAATAATCCGCCGGCCAATATACCACCAGTAGTGCAAACAAAAGCTTTGGCTGAGCCTGCTGTAGCAAATATGGGGGTTGCCGTAGAGGGCAGCACAGACTACTGGCCCGCAACCGGCGGACTGTCGTTGCCCACGTTTACACTTTATGGTCAAAATGAGCGCACGCTTACTGTTTATAACCGTCAGGCGAAGTCTTTTAAGTGGTCGGCATCAGCGTCTGCGCCGTGGGTATCCTTATCTAAAGACAGCGGTGAGCTGACTAATGATACCAATGTTGCTGTGTCTGTAGACTGGTCGCAGCTGAAAGCAGGCTATCACGAAGCAACCATTAACGTTAAGGGAACTGGTTGGGGTGGTGCGAATATCAAAGTGACAGCACACAACCCCGAAATCGCCCGGACACCGAAAGTGGGTGATTTTCTCGAGGCAGACGGCTATGTAGCAATTAACGCCAGTAGCGGTACGGTTAAATCAAACGCTGAGGGCAGCTGGCAGGAGATAGCCGTACACGGTCGTACTGGTAAGGCAATGCAAGCCGCACTGCCACCCTATACTAGCCTGACACCGAGCGATGCGCCAGCCCTTGAATTTCCGGTTTTCTTTACGTCTACCGGCGAATTCCCAGTCACGCTACAGTTATCACCATCGCTACCTTTTGACAGTACCAGCGGTATTAAGGTCGCCGTGGCATTGGATGGTGAACAGCTGGCCATTCTTGAACTGCCTTCACAGAAAGACAAACAGGCGTGGGCTGATGGCGTAATGGACAACATTAAACACCTCACCGTACCTGTTAAAGTAGCGACAAGCGGACGTCATACGCTATCAGTCAAAGCACTGACAACCGGCGCGGTGTTACAACGTCTGATTATTGATACCGGTGGTCTGAAGCCGAGTTATATGGGGCCGCCTGAAAGACGCAGGTAATGACATGGTTATTTAATGATTAAATATCCCAGCGCGATTCCGCTGGGATTTTTTTATACATCAAAATGTGACGTGTTCACCTTCATTTAAGATATACAACGGAATATCCGATGCTAACCTTTTATGCATGGTTAACAGCCGAAATAGCGCCGAATGGGAGGTTTTATCGCCCATTCTCCAACTGGCGTTTCCGTAGCCCCAGGGCACCATTACTTTGCAATTGAGCTCACTTGCTGCTATCAACGCATCTTCTGGTGTGGTGTGTACTTGTCGGTAAAAATCGGGTGAGTCTTCGCTAAAATACGAGGCAATGGGTAATAAGCACACATCAATACTGCCAAACTTTTCGGCGATTTGTTTAAAATGGGGCGAGTAGCCTGTATCCCCTGCAAAAAATAGTGTTTTGCCTTCTTTATCCAGTAACCAGCCGCCCCACAGTGTGGTGTTTTCGTCCTCGTATAAAAAGGGCACGACGATGCGGTTACTAAAATGATGTGCAGGTACAAAGTGAGCGGTGACATCACCCAACGTTTTATTCGCATACCATGCCATTTCGGAAATGCGAAAACCAGCGGAAGGAAAGTGATCGGCAAACCCTAATGGTGTTAAAAACCGGGTGCTTTTGCTGAACTGCTCAATATCGCTTTTGTTAAAATGATCGTAGTGAATATGGGAGTACATTACGGCATCTGTGGCAGTGAATAACGTCTGTTGTGGACGCTGTGGCGGTGTGCGGTTAAAACCGGCCGCAAGGCGAAATGCCCAGTTAACCGGCCAGTCAAACTGTTCAAATACCGGGTCAAACAAAAATTGCTGGCCGTTATCGGTGTTAATCTGAAAGGATGCATGGCCAAGCCACTTAACAGTAAATCCCGTGTTTAGCGTAACATTGGGATGCTTGCCGGTGTAGGTACAGTCTTGCATTTTAGTGCAGCAGGCAATCACATCAGATGGTTGATAGCAATCCTCATTACAGGTAACCGGATAGTCTTTAAACTTCGCAAATAAATTAATAAACCGGTCTTCATAGCCCGCTGTTTTGGAGAACTTAACAACGGAATGATCAGGCTCGATGTACTCAACAGTGTTATTAACACTACAGGCAGTTAAACAAAGCGCGAAAAGGAGGATCGTGTACTTCACGGATGGTCCTTACCAATTATAAATAATTCATTAACGTAGGTTGGTTAAGGAGGCAGTTTATCAATAAGATTTGCTGCGACAAAGCGGTTGGTGAGCGAGAATATGTAAGCAAACATAACCAGTACTTCGGTTGTATACTTTTTGTGATAGCAAATAAAAAAGCCAGCGCATAAGCGCTGGCTGTTTCTGTCATTTATTATTGTTATGGTCTGGGAATTTTTACTGCTATCCCTGCATGTGTTCGAGTTCTTTGCCTTTGGTTTCGTTGATAAACTTCACCACGAAGATGACTGACAAGAAAGCAAAGATCGCGTAAATACCATAAGCGCCGCCCAATCCAATACCGGCAAGCAGGATTGGGAAAGTAATAGTGATTAAGAAGTTTGCTGACCACTGAACCAAACCACTGACAGCCAAACCAGAGCCGCGAATTTGGTTAGGGAACATTTCACCAAGCATTACCCACATTACCGGGCCCCATGACATGTTAAAGAAGAACACGTAAAGGTTTGCTGCAACCAGTGCTGTTGTACCCCAGTCACCCAGAATGAGATTGCCATCAGGTCCTTGTGATGCATTTAAAAATGCAACGACCATGATACCCAGAGTGATTGTCATACCGATTGAGCCCCACTTGAGCAGTGGTTTACGGCCAATTTTATCGATGACTAGCAATGTCAGGATACAAGCTGCGATACTGATTGCACCGCTTAATACGTTAATAAGTAACGCATCAGACTCTGAAAAGCCCACAGCCTGCCATAACACGGCACCGTAATAAAAAACCACATTGATGCCCACTAACTGTTGAAATGCAGCCAATCCTAAACCGACCCAAACAATAGGGCGCACCTTCGTGGTGGTTTTGTCAATCAGATCACTAAGCTGTGGTGGGTGATCATCAGCCAATGAATGTTCTATTTCAGCTAATTTCTTGGCGGCAGCGCCTTCACCAAGCAATCGTCCTAATACTTTCTCTGCTTTAACTGATTGGTTATTTGACACTAAAAAGCGAGGGCTTTCAGGTATAAACCAAAGCATCACAAAGAACAGGGTTGCCGGAATAAGCTCAATCCAGAACATCCAGCGCCAGGCTTCATAGTTTAACCATAACTCATTGGTAGAACCCTGTGCTTCTCCAGCAAGAACATAGTTGCTCAAAAAAGCAGCGAACAGACCACTGATAATGGCAATTTGCTGAATACTGGTTAGCATGCCGCGGTATCGGGCAGGTGCTACTTCAGAAATATACGCTGGTGCCATAACAGAAGCCGCGCCTACTGCCAGACCGCCTAGTATGCGGTAAATAACAAATTCAAATGAAGATGTCGCTACTCCCGATCCCCAGGCACTTAAAATAAACAGCACCGATGCCACAATCAGTAGTGCACGACGGCCATATTTGTCGGCAAATCGACCGGCAAAGAAAGCACCTACGGCACAACCGAGCAGCATACTTGATACGTTAAAACCAGTACCAGCACTTTCAGAATTAAATGCCTGTTGTAGTCCATCAACGGTACCGTTAATTACACCACTGTCAAAGCCAAAGAGAAATCCGCCAATAGTGGCAACGATACTGATGAAAATAACGAAACCTATATTTTCACCTGATGGCGCCTCAGCCTTATTAGACGTTGTCGCTGATTCAAGCATTACTTCTGCTCCAGGTATGGATCAATGGTGACAATAGTGCCATCCGGGTTATAAGTAAGTTCGGTCATTTTCACGCTACGCAAGTGAGTCTGTCCGCCGGAGAGTGAACTGTCATGATAAAACAGATACCATTTGCCTTTGAACTTGGCGATAGAGTGATGGTTTGTCCAACCCAGCACAGGTTTTAGTATTACACCCTGATAGGTAAACGGACCATAAGGGTTGTCACCAGTTGCATAAACAATCTTATGCGTGTCCCCGGTAGAATAAGAGAAGTAATACTTGTCCTGATACTTGTGTACCCAGGCAGCTTCGAAGAAGCGACGGTCAGTATCGCCTTGTAAAATAGGCGTACCGTCTTTGTCGAGCAGTTCTATTTCTTTTGGTGTTTCGGCAAAAGAGAGCATGTCATCGGCCATTTTGGCGATACGCGGTTTTACCGCTGGCGCGTCATCTGCCGGATAAACGTCTTCAGGATTATAGGTGCCGCCTTCGTAGCGTTGCAGTTGGCCACCCCAAATACCACCGAAGTACATATAATAGGCGCCATCGTCATCTTTATATACAGCCGGGTCCATACTGTAGCTGCCAGCAATTGGCTCTGGCTCTGGGGTAAACGGGCCTTCTGGCGTGTCGCTGGTGGCCGCACCAATATGAAACACATCGTTTTTGTCTTTTAACGGGAAGTATAAATAATATTTACCGTCTTTCTCTGCCGCATCAGGCGCCCAGAGTTGGCGACCGGCCCATGGAATATTATCGACCGACAAGGCTACACCGTGATCGGTTACTTCGCCGCCCACTTCATCCATGCTAAGGATATGGTAATCGCGCATGTCAAAATGATCGCCATTGTCGTTTTGCGGAATACCAGATTCCACATCATGAGAAGGATAAATATACAATCGATCATTAAACACGTGGGCAGAGGGGTCTGCAGTGTAAATGTGTTCTACTAATGGCTCAGCCAGGCCACTTTTTACAGTCTGACTTGGCATAGTTTGAGTAGTTTCAGGTGATTGAGGGCTCTCGACTTCAACTTTTTGTTGTTGTTCCGGCTGACACGCTGTAAGCACAAGGGCTGACAACAACGCAGAAAAGGTCAGTGAATATTTTGGTTGAAACGTCACAATACGCTCCCGTTCGGTTAATAAAATTCAGTGCCAAATAATGCAGTGACTAAAATCAATCAGCAATGTTAATCAGCAGTGAAACGATAAAAAGATAAAGGGGTATCGAATAACATAAATTTTACAGTTTTGTTTGGTCGCTGAGAAGGGCACAACAAAAAATGTTATGGAGGTTATTGTTTATTATTGATTTTATACTTTTACAAAGGTGAATTGTTATGGCTCAAGGTGTCAAAAAAACATTGCTGGAATGTGAAAAATGGCAATGTGTAGACCTGCTGCCTAAGGTTACCCTATCCAGCCTGTCCAGTAAAAAAAGAAACAGTGTGGCAAATAAACGTAGCTGGTGCATTGCAATAACAGCGTTGTGGTTATTGATTGGTGCTGTAAGTGCGCAGAGCAATCCCGAAGCTAATGACGCATCAAAGCGTGCCAAAGTGTTAAATGTTGTAACCTCGCTGAGTAGCAGTGACCCCATGTATCTTGGCCTGCAAAGGTTCAAAGCCTTGGTTGAAGCACGCAGTGACGGGAGCTTGTCTGTTAATGTCTTTGTTGGCTCTCAGCTAGGCAATGATGATGATATTCTCGAGCAAGCCATGGCGGGTGCCGCTATTGCAGTGCTGGTAGACGGTGGCCGCTTGTCCGTGTATACCCACGAGCTGGGAATTCTCGGTGCACCTTATCTTGTTAGTAGTATCGATGAATTACGCAAGCTGGTTGGCTCCGAGTTATTTTCACGATGGAATGGGAAGTTACAGGACTCTGCCCACCTGCGGGTACTGGCGTTTAACTGGTGGCAAGGCGCCAGACACTTATTAACCCAACAACCCATAACACAACCCAGTGATTTATCGGGTGTCCGTTTGCGCACTATCAGTGCACCGGTTTGGATCCGTACCATTGATGCCATGGGCGCTACACCAACACCACTGAGCTGGTCTGAAGTCTACAGTGCGCTGCAGCAGCGGGTCATTGATGCCGCAGAGGCGCAATTGGCCGCTGTATGGGGCGCTCGTCTGTATGAAGTGGTTAGCCATGTCACTAAAACGGGCCATATCCAGCTTATTTCTGGCTTGGTGACCAGTGATGACTGGTTCAACTCCCTGACGCCGTCAGAGCAGGCAATTCTTAATCAGGCGGCAATCGAAGCTGGTGATTATGCGTCACAAAACGTGCTCGCGGCTGAAAAAGACATCGAACTATCATTAACCGATGCCGGTGTCACAATTACCACACCAGATAGACAACCTTTCATCGATGCGACCGAGCCGGTTTATAATCAGTTAGGCTACACACAGTTGCGCAATCAAGTCCGCGACTTCCTTAACGGCAAAGGAGAGCGCGAATGAATGGCCTGGATAAGTTTGAACGCACCGTTTGCATAACGCTGCTGGCGTTAATTGTGATATTAGTGTTTGCCGCGGCAGTCATGCGCACTATAGGTATGCCAATTATCTGGTCAGTCGATGTGGCGCAGCTATTGTTTGCCTGGCTCTGTATGTTGGGCGCAAATCAAACCTTAAAGCACAGTAAGCATGCCAGTGTCGATATTATTACCCAATATTTACCGGCGCTTTGGCAGTCAGTCCTGCACGGCGTTGCCATGACGATTATGCTGGCGGTACTGGCCGCACTTGTCGTTTACGGTATAGCCCTGTTTAATTTAAATCCGCAGCGTACACTGGGTAGTACTGACATACCTTATCGGTATGTGTCTCTGGCGCTACCGGTTGGTGCAGTACTCATGATGCTGTCACTGCTGGAGCAAGGCTGGCAGTCGGTAAAACGCGCTGGTAAGGCTGCTACGCTATGATTATGCTGGGCTTATTTTTACTGCTTTTATTGCTTGGCGTACCGCTGGCGTTTAGCCTGATGTTTAGTGGACTGGCGTTTTTTGTGCTGTCAGATACGCTGCCCGTTATGGTAGCTGTGCAGCGAATGGTGGCAAGCAGTCAGAGTTTTCCGCTTCTGGCTGTGCCGTTTTTTATTCTGGCCGGACATATTATGAATGCCTCCGGGATCACCTCACGCCTGATCAGTTTTGCTAACTTGCTGGTATGCTGGATAAGCGGCGGTCTGGCTCATGTTACCATTGTACTTAGTGCTTTGATGGGGGGGGTATCCGGCTCAGCGATTGCTGATGCTGCTATGCAGGCGCGCATATTAGGTAAACCAATGGAAGACTCGGGACTGCCCCGGGGGTTCAGTGCCGCTATTATTACTGTTAGTGCACTTATTACTGCCTGCATTCCGCCCAGCATCGGGCTTATTTTATATGGTTATATGGGCAACGTCTCCATTGGCAGGCTATTCATTGCCGGGCTGATTCCTGGTGCGCTACTGACTGTTGCGTTAATGTTGTGTGTCCGCTGGGTGGCAAGCAGCAAGCGTTTTGGCGATACGGATAAACAATCAGCGCCAGCGTTACGTGAAGTGTTAAGCGCCGCAGGCAAATGTAAATGGGCATTACTGTTTCCGGTGTTACTGATCGTCACGATTCGTTGGGGCATTTTTACCCCATCCGAAGCAGGGGCATTTGCCGTGTTGTATGCTATTGCGGTAGGCATGTTGGGCTATCGCGAGCTTACGGTTAAGCAGTTGTGGACAGCGCTAAACGAAAGCGTGCGAGATATAGGCATGATTATGCTCATTGTGCTGGCTGCGGGGATTGTGGGCTACGTTATTGCCTTTCAACAGTTGCCTCAGGAACTGGCGCAAAGTGTGTCCGCTATTACACAGTCGCCGGTACTGGTGTTACTTATTTGTTTAGTGTTGCTGCTGGCTATAGGTACACTGATGGAAGGTACTATTACGGTTCTGTTGTTAACGCCTATTTTAGTACCTGTCATTCAAAGCGTGGGTATTGATCCTGTGCACTTTGGTGTTTTACTCGTACTGGTCGTCACGTTTGGTGGTACCACACCTCCGGTAGGTATCGCCATGTACACAGTATGTAATATAATGGATTGCTCAATCCAGAGTTTCATTCGCCAGGTTTGGCCTTTTTATCTCACGGTACTTGCAGTGCTGATTGTGCTGGCATTAGTACCAGACATTGTACTGTTTTTACCCAATCATTTTTATGCCACGCCATAAACTAATTTTTAATGAGAAATAGCCATGAAAATTACTCAAGCTTATGTGATTGTTTGTTCACCAGGGCGCAATTTTGTGACCTTAAAAATTGTCACCGACGAAGGCGTTTATGGCATTGGCGACGCCACCCTGAACGGCCGTGAGAAAACCGTTGTCAGTTATTTGGAAGACTATATTATTCCCGCGTTGATAGGCAAAGATCCGGCGCGCATCGAAGATATCTGGCAGTTTATTTATCGCGGTGCGTATTGGCGTCGTGGGCCGGTTGGCATGACCGCTCTGGCGGCTGTTGATATGGCACTGTGGGATATTAAAGGCAAAGTCGCTGGCTTACCGTTGTATCAGTTACTTGGTGGACGTAGCCGCGATCGTATCATGACATACACGCATGCCAATGGCAGTGATTTACAGTCAACGTTGGATGCAGTAGGTAAAGCCATTGATGAAGGGTATGCCGCCGTGCGCGTTCAGTCAGGGATACCGGGGATGGCGGGCACCTACGGCGTTGCCAAAGACGGTAAGAAATATGAGCCTGCAGATGCGGCATTGCCCTCTGAAGCTGTGTGGTCAACCGAAAAATACCTCAACTTTGTCCCGCATTTATTCAGCGAAGTGCGTCGCCAGTATGGTCATGATGTGCATTTGTTACACGATGTCCATCACCGGTTAACGCCGATTGAAGCGGCGCGTTTAGGTAAAGAACTAGAGCCATACCATTTATTTTGGATGGAAGATGCGGTCCCGGCAGAAAATCAGCAAGGCTTTGAGTTAATCCGTCAACACACCACGACGCCGCTGGCCGTTGGCGAAGTATTCAACTCTATTCATGATTGCAAAGACTTAATCATTAATCAGTCCATTGATTATATCCGTTCGACCCTGGTGCATGCCGGTGGTATTACGCAGATGCGCCGCATTGCCGATCTGGCTGCGCTATACCACATTCGCACGGGCTTTCACGGTGCGACTGATTTATCGCCGGTCTGCATGGGGGCAGCACTACATTTTGATTACTGGGTGCCTAACTTTGGGGTTCAGGAGCATATGCCTCACAGCGAGCTGATGGAGTCGGTATTTAGTTTCGATTATACCTTTGACCGTGGTTACTTTACGCCGGGCGAAGCGCCGGGCCACGGTGTGGATATTGACGAAAAACTCGCCGCTAAATACCCCTATAAACGTGCTGCGTTACCAGTTAACAGGTTAGAAGACGGAACACTCTGGCACTGGTGATTTACTGATGCCAGCGACGTGCCTTCGTAAGCATCGGAGGTCGCTAAACTGGCGTACAATCAGTCTACCTTAATCTCTGCGGCGCAATAATTACAGTTGTAGATGAGGGGTTTGCTTTTCCTCTTTTTAAAATAGTCACTGGTTAGCGTATAATTGCGCCTCTGGTCAGTGAATGTTCGCTGTGACTTCCATAATCGTTTTAAAAAGCAAAGGTCTATGGCAAAAAATATCGATGTAAACTCAGCGCGTACTCTTTCGGTCGCTCCCATGCTCGATTGGACAGATCGGCATTGTCGCTACTTTTTGCGGTTAATTTCGCGCCATACCCTGCTTTATACCGAAATGGTCACATCAGGTGCCATCATTTTTGGTAAGGGCGATTACCTGGGGTTTAATAATGAGGAGCATCCGGTAGCGGTGCAACTGGGCGGCAGTGATCCGGACCATATGACCCAATGCGGGGTTAAGTCTCAGGAATATGGTTACGATGAGATCAACATTAACGTAGGATGTCCGTCTGACCGGGTTAAAAACGGCAGTTTTGGTGCGTGTTTAATGGCCCAGCCCAGAGTGGTCGCTGACTGTGTAAAATCTATGCAGGCCGAGGTTGATATCCCCGTCACCGTAAAGTGTCGCATTGGCATTGATGATATGGACGAATATGAAGACTTTGCCCGTTTTATTGATGTGGTAGCAGGCGCCGGATGCGACACCTTTATTGTGCACGCGCGTAAAGCCTGGCTACAAGGGCTAAGCCCGAAAGAAAACCGGGATATTCCGCCGCTAAACTATGACCGTGTTTATGCCCTGAAAGCGGAGCGTCCGGAACTGAATATATCGATCAATGGGGGCGTCACGTCGCTTGACCAGGCCCGCGACCATTTACAATTAGTGGATGGCGTGATGATGGGACGGGAAGTCTATTCAAACCCTTATATCCTTGCAGACGTGGATAAACGCTTTTACGGTGATGCTACAGTGGTACCCAGTCGTGCTGATATTGTATATGCGATGCAGGCATACATTGAGCGTCAGGATGCCCCTTACTTTAAGCCCTGGCACGTAGCGCGTCATATGCTTGGTTTATTCCAGGGCCAACCTGGTGGCAGAGTATGGCGACGGTATCTGAGCCAACACGGCACCGGTAAACAGCCCGATCCTAATTTACTTATGAACGGGTTAGCGGCCATGCAGGAAACGGCAGTCCGCGCCGTCGACTATCAAAATCGAAGTGTTGGTTAATTTAACCTTGGCATTGGTGAAATTAACCAATTTTTGGCGGCCCAGTATTTCAATAGGGCAGTTCACATTCTGTGAATATGCAATAAATTCATATAAATCAAAGGTATAAAAATTTTTGAAAGTTTGGCATGGCTTTCGCTATCTATTGAGTAACAAATAACTTGTTAATTCAAAATAGAGGGAAACACCATGAAAGCTAAATCAATTATTATCACTTCAGTTGTCGCGTTAGGTTTGTCAGTAAGTGCTCAGGCTAATGCAGCAGAATCAGCAGTAGAGCGCTTAATGACGAGTATTATTTCTAGCGCAGTAACAGCGACGCAGGCAGAAATTAGTCGCGAAGTTCAGCAAAACATTGCCAATGCGACATATCATTTATCATTGAACGAAGCACCTGTAGGTAGCGTTTCTGTTAAAGATATCGCGGCAACTGATAAAAGCGCTGAAGAAAGCCAGGGTACAGCTGAGTAACAGGTAGTTTGGCTATGATGTTCAGCCATGCACTACTTGTAAGCTATGTAATCGTATTACCGACCATGAGTCTGGGCCTATGTGCGATAAGCCTGGCGGCAATACAAAATTACGTACAGCGGATCCGCTGTAAACCCAACGTCTTGGCTAGACTGTTTCGAAGGCACAGGTAACCGTAAAAACGTTACCTGTTTTTTTTGCCCAACGATAATACGCCACTAGTTCTTTCTGCTTTGTTAAAACCTTCCAAACACCCGTTTTTAAACTGCTGATACCCAGCTTTTTAGAGTTGCTCTGCTCTGATAGTGAAGCCAGCTGTTTCCCCTTATTTTGTGCTTTATCTTATCGCTACTTGTCAGGCCGGTTTAAACCTGAAGGGGTTATATGTTTTTGTGTGGTATTGATGAGTGACAGGTTCGTATTTCTGGTGTGGCGATACTGACCACATGTGTGGTCAAAAATACTAAAATGTGGTTTTGGTGGGTGTCCTGAAGAAATTTTTATTTTTAGATTTAGTAAAAATATCAATAAAAACAGTTAGTTATAAATTGGCACGCGAATTGTAATAGCCATAGCAAGTAATCAACAACGCTAAACTATTTATTATCTGGAGATCGTAAAATGGGAATGTTCACACGTATTAACGACATCATTCAATCAAACATCAATGCATTACTGGATAAGGCTGAAGATCCAGAAAAAATGATTCGGCTGATTATTCAGGAAATGCAGGAGACATTAGTAGAAATTCGCTCTTTGGCAGCCCGTCACATTGCTGAGCAGAAACAGCTTAACCGAGAGCTGGAAAGCCTTGATAAACGCGCTGCACACTGGCAACAAAATGCTGAGCTCGCTATCAGCAAAGGTAAAGATGATCTGGCACGTTCTGCCCTGGTAGAAAAAAAGACCATTGAAACCAAGCAGGAAGCATTGCGTAAGCAGCTCAGCAACATTGACGAAGTGCTGGTTTCTATTCAGGACGACACAGCCCGGCTCAACGGCAAATTAAGTGAGGCTAAAGCAAAGCAGAAGTCACTGCAGATACGCCGTCAGACAGCGTCAGTAAGAATACAGGCTAAGCAAGCTACACACAGTGAAAAGCTGGAAACAGTAATGGGTCGGTTTGATCATTACGAACAACGTGTTGACGAGCTCGAAGCAAAAGTCGATGCCTATGATTTGACCGACTCAGCGCCCAAGCAATCACTACAAGCTCAATTTGATGCGCTGGAAAAAGATGAAGCTATCGAAAAAGAGCTGGCAGCTTTGAAGGCAAGTAAGGCTGCATAAAAAGACCAGGGCGCCTGTCAGTAACGGGCGCCAGGCCAAACGAAGTAAATGGTAGGAGAATATTATGAAAACTATCTATGAAAAAAAACGCGTTGCCAGAGATTTAAGTCGTGCTGTGATATCAGGCGTATGTGCTGGCGTAGCGAAACACTTTGATATTGACCCGATATGGGTAAGAGGCGGCGCTGCAGCAGGACTTGTATTCGCTCCTATGATTACCTTACCTGCATATGTCGCTGCCGTCATTTTATTGCCCAGAGGTGCATAATGAAGAACTTTATACTCGCTGTATTGATCGCAATCGTACTGACTAAAGTGCTCGGCAGTATTGCCTCAGGCTGGTTTGATTTGCACCTTGTGATGGGGGATGAATTGGTGAGTAGTTCTTTTGAGTGGTTAATTATGGCAGGCGTTGCGGTACTAATGGTTATTATCGGCTTCGTTGTGGCCATGAGTATCTTTGCCGCTCTGGGTATTGCTGCCGTTGCCGTTATTGGCGCACTGCTGTTTGCTGGTTTAGGTATTTTCTGGCCTGTGTTAATCGTTATTGCCGCTGTTATGCTGGTAGGGCGGTCAAAACAATCGGCAGCATAATAGCTGCCGGCTATATTGCGATAATCTGCTTTACGCGCTCTTCAATTATGATGTTAATTTACATTCCCGGGTGAACCTCTTAGCATTATGAGCCATACTACCTCCGGGGAAGCAGGTTATCGTTAACCTGGCAGGCCAACCGTAAACAAGGATTGATATGAAACAGTACCTAAATGTAAAAAACATCAGCCTGGTAGTCGGAGTACTCTTCTTACTCCTGTGGATCGTTGGCTTTTACTGGAGTTTTGAGCCGGATACGTTTGATGTGAAAGCCAATGCCCGGTTGCAACAAACGACGGGCAATGCCGCCCCTGTGCCCGGCTATACTATAACTGCCACTTTGGTTACTGTTGCCGAAACACTTTTGGAAAAGCCAGGCGGTTACTTGTCTAACGATGTGATGCCACCATCAGTTTTGCTCGACAATATGCCCAGTTGGGAGTTTGGTGTTCTGGAAATGGTGCGCGACATGTCGCTGGCCATGCGCAAAGATTTTAGTCGCTCGCAGTCGCAGTCTGTCGAAAACGCATTTTTAGTGAAAGCACAGCCCAAATTTAATATCGATAGCCGCAGTTGGCTGTTTCCTTCTTCTGAGTCGATGTATCGTGAAGGCATAGATTTACTCGCCGATTATCGTGATTACCTAGCTGATCCAAACCAGGGGGATAGCCAGTTTTATACGCGGGCCGATAACCTCCGCGAGTATTTAAAGCAGGTCGAAAAACGCTTAGGCAGCTTGTCACAACGACTCAGCGCCAGTGTTGAAGCAGAGCGGGTAAATACCGATCTTGCCGGCGACAACGCGGCGTCTACGTCTACCCCCCGACCAATGTCTGTGCAGACTCAAACGAGTTGGTGGCAATTGGATAACGTATTTTATGAAGCCCGCGGTGCGACCTGGGCACTGGTTCACTTGCTGAAAGCGGTAGAGGTTGATTTTGCCAGCGTACTGCAAAATAAAAACGCGTTAGTCAGTTTACAGCAAATTATTAAAGAACTCGAAGCAACTCAACAAGCGGTTTGGAGCCCAATGATACTCAATGGCAGTGGCTTTGGTATGTTAGCGAATCACTCGCTGGTGATGGCGAACTATATTTCTCGTGCAAATGCAGCCATAATTGAGCTATCGGAATTGTTAAATCAAGGATAAACAATGAAAAAGTGCAGTTTAGCCGCTACGGCAATGTTGTGCCTGGCGCCGTTGGCTAATGCGAATGCTGATACATTGCTCGGCGTTTACGCCGGAGCACAGGGCTGGAACACCTCTGCAGACGGTGGTTTCTCAGAAACTTCAGCGGGTAATGGGTCTTTTAATTTAGACTCACAGACCAATAGTTCACTATACGTTGCTATTGAGCATATGATCCCGCTGGTGCCTAACATTAAAGTAAACTATACGACATTAGATAGCGACGGCGTTACAGATCTTAATACCGCCTTTGAATTTGATGGCAATGTCTATGCTGAAAATACCACGTTATTGTCTACAGTGGATATGAGCAGCACCGATTTTATTCTCTACTACGAATTATTTGATAACGATTTATTTAGTTTTGATCTCGGTATCAATGGTAAGTACATCGACGGCAACTTTTTTGTTGAAGATGTCGAAAGTGGTACCAGCGGTGATGCGGCGTTTAAAGGGATTATCCCTATGGCATACAGCCGTGTCATGTTCAGCTTCCCGTTTACCGGTCTTTCTGCTTACGCCGAGGGAAGCTATTTATCCTTTGATGATCACAAAGTTAGCGACGTGCAAGCAGCTGTAACTTATTCGTTTATAGAAAGCTTAGCCCTGGATATGACGTTGCAGGTAGGTTATCGTGATGTCAGCATCGACATTGAAGATTTAGACGATATCTACGCAGATCTCACCTATGACGGTGTTTTTGCCGGTCTCGAAATACACTTCTAGTATTTAAAGATATAAAAAAGTAAATTTTATTCTTTCCAGTTATTGTTAAAACTCATTAGCCTAGTCACATGCAAATAAGGCTAATGAGTTATGTCAGCAAATTCTAATCAAAATACCCAAACAGTTTCACCTGGAGCTATCCTGAGTGAACCACAATGGAATGCTATTACGCAGGCGATATCCGGACTTAACCCTCAGCAGTTAACCTGGGTGAGTGGTTATATGGCCGGCCTGGCAGCGTCGGGACAGGCTTTACCGCAAGGGCAGGCGGTAGCTTCAGCTGCTGTGGCGGGCGATGCCCCCACGCTTACTATTTTATTTGGCTCGCAAACAGGTAACTCTAAAGGCGTTGCACAGTCGTTACAGGCCAAAATGGAGGCGGCTGGCTACACCAGTAAGCTGGTCAGTATGGCTGATTTCAAACCCCGTCAAATCAAAAACGAAACGCATCTGGCAATTGTAGCCAGTACCCATGGTGAGGGCGAACCGCCTGATGACGCCATTGAGCTGCATGAATTTCTGGGCTCCAAAAAAGCGCCGAAAGTCGAGAAGTTAAAATATGCCGTACTGTCACTGGGTGACTCCAGTTACGAGTTCTTTTGCCAAACCGGTAAAGATTTCGACGAGCGCTTAGCCAAACTTGGTGGCACGTCAGTGCTTTCGCGGGTTGATTGCGATGTCGATTATGAAACCGAAGCCCAGGCCTGGTGTGACAAACTCATAGAGACGCTCAAAGATGATTTTACTGCGCAGGGGAATGCCGCAGTTGCTATGCAAACTGGTGCGGCGGTATCAAGTGGAACACCTGCTCAGGCGTACACAAAAAAAGCGCCGTTTAGCGCTACTTTGCTGGCATCACAAAAAATCACCGGACGCGACTCAGTAAAAGACATCCGGCATATCGAGATTAGCCTGGAAGACTCAGGTATTAGCTATCAGGCGGGCGATGCACTGGGTGTGTGGTTTAAAAACGACGCCGCATTAGCAGACGATATCATTACCCTCATTCAGGCTAGTGCCGGGCAAAGCGTTGACGTGGGCGGTCAGCAAATGACATTTAAAGATGCGCTGGTGCACAAGCTGGAGCTGACATTGAGCTATCCAGGTTTTGTCAAAGCGTATCAACAGGCCGCTGGCTGCGATAAGCTGGCAGCGCTTATGGAAGATAAGGCCGCATTTCGCGAATATCTGGCGGCGCGTCAAATTGTGGATATCGTGCGAGACCATCCGCACCCGGTTACCGCTCAGCAATTTGTTGAGGCATGCCGACCATTAACACCGCGCTTGTACTCGATTGCCTCGAGCCAGAGCGAAGTCGAAGACGAAGTGCACTTAACCATTGCGCATGTTGAATACCAGGCATTTGACAAGCACCATCAGGGCGGTGCTTCGGGGTACTTATGTGATCGCCTTGAAGAAGGCGGCGAAGTAGAGGTATTTGTTGAGCCTAACGACAACTTCCGTCTGCCTGAAAATACTGACACACCGGTTATTATGATTGGCCCGGGTACAGGTATAGCGCCATTCAGAGCCTTTATGCAAGAACGTGATGCGCAAGGCGCAGAAGGCAAAAACTGGTTGTTCTTTGGCAATCCAAATTTCACTCAGGACTTTCTTTATCAGGTTGAATGGCAAAGCTATGTAAAAAGCGGCTTGTTAAGCAAAATCAGCCTGGCCTTTTCTCGTGATCAAAAAGAAAAAATCTATGTACAGCACCGCTTGCTCGAAGAGGGCAAGGCTGTGTTTGAGTGGCTGGAAGAAGGCGCTCATGTATATGTGTGCGGCGACGCAAATCATATGGCAAAAGATGTTGAAGCTGCCTTAATTGAGATCATTAAAACCCATGGCGGTAAAGATGATCAGGAAGCAAAAGCGTATTTAGTCGGTCTGCGTAAAGCCAAACGCTATCAGAAGGATGTTTACTAATGAGTGATAACAAACCCCCGTTTACTGTTGAAGGTAAGCTGGCCGATAATGAACGATTAAAGGCTGAGAGCCGTCATTTGCGTGGTACTATCGATCAGGATCTGCAGGACCCGATAACCGGTGGTTTTACTGCCGATAACTTCCAGCTGATTCGCTTTCACGGTATGTACCAGCAGGACGACCGTGATATTCGTGCTGAGCGCGCAAAGCAAAAGCTGGAGCCTCTGCATAATGTTATGCTGCGTGCCCGTTTACCTGGCGGTATTATTAAGCCGGAGCAATGGCTGGCCGTTGATCAGTTTGCTGAAGAATTTACAGAATACGGCAGCATACGCCTGACTACACGCCAGACGTTTCAGTTTCATGGCGTGCTCAAACCGCACATTAAGCGTATGCACCAAACGCTCAACAAAGTCGGTATAGACTCAATTGCCACAGCGGGTGACGTAAACCGCAATGTGCTGTGTACGTCTAACCCAGTCGAATCAGAAGTGCACCAACAAGCCTATGAATGGGCCAGTAAGATTAGTGAGCACTTACTACCAAAAACTAAGGCGTATGCCGAGATTTGGTTAAATGGTGAAAAGGTTGAAACGACAGACCAGGAGCCAATCCTGGGCGATACGTATTTGCCGCGTAAATTTAAGACGACGGTTGTTATACCGCCACAGAATGATGTGGATGTGCATGCTAACGACCTCAACTTTGTGGCGATTAGCGAGAACGGTCAGCTAATCGGATTCAACGTACTTGTCGGCGGCGGACTGGCAATGACCCACGGCGATAAAACCACCTTCCCGCGCAAAGCTGACGACTTTGGTTTTATTCCGTTAGACAAAACCCTTGCCGTTGCAGAAGCCGTGCTAACCACCCAGCGCGACTGGGGCAACCGGGTTAACCGTAAAAACGCCAAAACTAAATACACCCTGGAACGTGTTGGTGTCGATAATTTTAAAGCCGAAGTTGAAAAGCGCGGTGAGGTTAAGTTTGCTGAGAGCAAACCTTATGAGTTTACCGGTCGTGGCGATCGTTATGGCTGGGTTGAAGGTATCGACGGTAAATATCATCTCACGTTGTTTATTGAAAATGGTCGGATTCTGGATTACCCCGATAGAACTCTGAAAACGGGATGTCGGGAAATTGCCAAAATTCATCAGGGCGATTTCCGTATGACAGCAAATCAGAATCTGATTGTGGCTGGTGTACCTGCTGAGCAAAAAGAGGCAATTGAGGCACTCGCCAGACAGCATGGCTTGATCCGTCCCGAAGTATCGGCGCAACGTCTCGACTCAATGGCTTGTGTGTCTTTGCCCACCTGTCCGTTAGCGATGGCCGAAGCAGAGCGGATGTTGCCGAGCGCGGTTGATCAGCTTGAAGAAGTACTCGGTAAACATGGCATGGCGGATGACAGTATTATTTTCCGTGTGACGGGCTGTCCCAACGGCTGCGGTCGCGCAATGCTGGCTGAAGTAGGCCTGGTGGGTAAAGGGCCAGGGCGCTACAACCTGCACTTAGGTGGTAACCGGGAAGGTACGCGTATTCCCCGTATGTTTAAAGAAAACATCACCGAGCAAGAAATCATGAGCATTTTAGATGAGCTTATCGGCCAATGGGCCGGCGCACGCGAAAGCAACGAATCCTTTGGTGATTTTGTTGTGCGCACGGGAGTGATTGCCCCGGTGATTAACTCTGCTCAGGATTTTTATGACTGATCTTGATACTCAACTATTGCGTCAGGCCGTCACATCTGCGACCAGCAATGAAGAGCTGGCGGCAATAAATCAGGTACTTGAAACACTGGATGCGCAACAGCGCGTCCAGTGGGCGATGAAGTATTTACCGGGTAATCATATTGTTTCGTCAAGTTTTGGCGCACAATCGGCAGTGATGCTGCATTTGTTGACCAATGTTAAACCTGATATTCCTGTTGTCCTGACAGATACTGGCTATTTGTTTCCGGAAACTTACCAGTTTATTGATGAGTTAGTGGCTAAACTGAAGTTAAATTTGCAGGTATACCGCGCCGATATTTCGCCAGCCTGGCAAGAAGCGCGTTTTGGTCGCATGTGGGAGCAGGGCATTAATGGTATTGAACGGTACAATAAGTTAAACAAAGTGGAGCCTATGCAGCGTGCACTGAAAGAGTTGCAGGCAGGTACCTGGTTTGCGGGTTTACGTCGCAGTCAATCCGATTCTCGTCAGCAGTTGCCGGTGTTGCAACGTGCAGGAGCCCAATTTAAATTGTATCCGGTCATTGATTGGTCGAACAAAGATTTACACTACTACCTCAAAGAGCATGATTTGTCTTATCACCCACTGTGGGAACAGGGCTATGTATCAATTGGTGATTGGCATACCACGCAGTCTTTGCAGGAAGGTATGAGTGAGCAAGACACACGTTTCTTTGGCTTAAAGCGTGAGTGCGGTTTACACGAGTTTGGCGACGGTATTTAATGAATGCGGTGTTAAGATCAATTAGCTCATATCAAAATGCGGTGAGAATACTTGCGCCAAATGTTGCGTGAAGCCTTCTGAGTCGGGTTTAGGTAGTAGACGCGACAACTCACTCCCCACAGCAGTGAACTTATAATAAGACATAAGCAACCGGTTTGCCTTAGGCTGCACAGTCACCGAGTGTTGTGCGAACCTCAAGGTAAAAGGGGTATCCTTATTCAGTAACCCTGTTTCTATTTCGGTTGCATAAAGCAATTTCATACTGCCCAGCGCCAGAATATCTGAATAAGACAAACCGAAATGGCTTAGCTGTGTTTGTGCCGTCGCAGCAGTAAACAGCACACTCAGCAAACCAGACTGTTGATGATAACCTGTAATGATAATAGGCGCCGGATCGTGATTACGCCGACAGGCAACCAAGCAGGCTTTGCTGAATAATTTAGCGTCTCGTTGGGTTAATTTAGTCAGTGTTTCCAAACTACGCAGTGAAAAACTACCGGGTCGTTGTACTTCAACTGCAAATATTTTACCCCATAGCTCCTGCATAGCCGGCGAATAAATGTTTTCGGCCATCATGATAAAAGAATGAAACCAGTCAGGATCTATTCGCTCTTGGTGCTGCTCTCCCGTTGAGACACTGAGTGCAATGGCCATAATGCGTTGCAGATTTGTAATGCGTTTTTGCTCTCTCAGCCGGTTAAACTGAGCGACTTGTTGCGAGGAGTAGGCAGCATAGCCAGCGGTAGCTTGTTCGATACCTACAGAAGCAAACCAATGACAAATTCTATGTTGTGTAGAACTGCTCGAATTGGTTGATTTGCGCGTTGATTTCTCAGTGTCAGGCGCTCCTTTTTTGGGACGGGTTTGCGCTTGGGATACTGAGGTAATTACCTGCGGCGAATTCTGCGACGGAATTTTCATTTCTTAACTTACAGTGACTGCTGTCTGCATAAAATATCGTGTTTATACTTTTGTGTATAGGAAGTTTGCTTTGCAAAGCACTATATTAGGGGTAGGATGGAGCAATTATTAAGCAAAACCCGAAAAAGATGTCTGCGGAATACGATAATGATGAGCTGGTTTTTTTAGACGAAGACAGCCATCAGGAATTAGAGCTTAAGCATACAAAATATTGGAAAATACTCATTGTTGACGATGATGAGGAAATTCACACTGTCACACGGTTAGCATTATCTGATCTTGAGGTTCACGACCGAAGTTTGGAATTTATACACGCCTATTCAGGTGCTGAAGCCAAACTCAAACTTAAAGAACATAATCGTGATATTGCCATGATATTACTTGATGTTGTTATGGAAACTGACGACGCAGGTTTACAAGTGGTGCAGTACTTGCGTGAAGAATTAAAGTTACACGAGCCGCGTATTATTTTGCGCACTGGCCAGCCAGGATTCGCGCCGGAAGAGCAAGTCGTTAAAACTTATGACATCAACGATTATAAAACCAAGACAGAGTTAACCCGTGCAAAATTATTAACGTCAGTTATTTCGTCAATTCGCTCCTACCAGCAGATACTCACCATTAACCAAAGTCGTCTTGGCTTGCAAAAAATAATTCATTCATCAGCTAACTTGTTGGAAGAGCATTCGGTAAAAGGGTTCTGTGAAGGCATTGTAACTCAGATTAGTTCGTTGATCGGGCTTGAAGCGGAAGGGATTGTTTGTGCCAGAGCTGGCTCGGTTTTAGATCGTGATGACAACGGGGTTTACGTGCTTGGCGCGGCCGGAGATTACGCCCCCTTTATCAATGAACGAATCGAAAATCTGCACAATAGCCTAATTGTAGAAAATGTCAGCCGCTGCCTGCGTTTAAAAAAGCATATCTTTGAAGACGGTGTGTCTATTTTATTCCTTAACAGCTCAGGTTTTGAAGCGGCCGTTTATCTGAATCTGCCCTATGAGATTAGTGAGCTTGATCGTGAGTTACTGGAAGTTTTCCTGACCAGTATTTCGGTGGGCTACGAAAATGTCTATTTGTTTCATGAACTGCGTAATGCCGCATTTCGGGATTGGCTAACAAGGTTGCCTAACCGCAACGAATTTATTAATTTTCTTGATCATTCTAAGAACTACCATACTCATGATCAGCTGTGCGCTGCGTTAATCGATATTAATCAGTTTTCAGATATTAATGATGGTCTGGGACAGGAAGCTGGCAACGAATTGCTTAAAGCGATTGCGGTTAGACTTAATGAATGTTTTGGCACTGATATTAAAAAGAGCCGGATTGCCGCTGATGTATTTGGACTCTTTGGTGCGGCCAATGAAGTTTGCCCCCATTCGATAAGTCAGGCTTTTCAGCAACCTTTTAAGGCTGGTGATAACACTATGCCGATAAACGTTACGATTGGGCTTTGCGTGTTAGGAAATACGCCTGAGCCTGGGGTCGATATTCTCAGGCGCACCAATATAGCGTTAAACCGCGCCAAAAAAACGCCTACTGCTAACTATGAATACTTTGCTCCTGAAATTGAAGAGCAGACAACCTGGCGTTTACACATGATAAGACGGTTGCGCACCGAATTTATGGCGCGCAAACTGGAGTTGTGGTTTCAGCCCCAGGTTGACTTATCAAGCGAAGCAGTGATCGGCATGGAAGGGCTTTTGCGCTGGCCTGATGGCAGTGGCGGATACATTTCGCCGGCCGAATTTGTGCCACTGGCAGAATACTCGGGGCTGATAGTTGATATTGGTTACTGGGTGTTGGAAGAGTCATGCAGACGGTTGAACGAATTATCTAAAATGGGTTACCCGAACCTCAGGGTTGCGGTCAATGTTTCGATTCCTCAGTTCAGAGATCCTAACTTTGTACAAAGTATTAAACAGCTCATAACAGACTCTGGTATTAAACCCAGTTTACTCGAACTGGAGATCACAGAGAGTATTGTTATGGACGAGCCACACATTGTTATCGATGCGCTGACAGATCTGAAAAAATTTGGTGTCACGATTGCTATTGATGACTTTGGTACCGGGTTTTCATCAATGAGTTATTTGCAAAAACTGCCGCTGGATCGGTTAAAAGTGGATCGCTCATTTGTCGCGGAAATTAAAACCGGAGAAACGGCGTTTATTGCAGAAACAATTGTCACCCTTGGCAATAAACTCGGTTTAACGACCATCGCCGAAGGTATAGAGAAGCGTGAGCAGGCAAGCTTTATGATTAAACTCGGATGTGACGAAGCACAAGGCTATTTATTTGGTCGGCCAATGCCCTTCAGCAGCCTTGTCGACTTTCTTGCAAGACGTAAACAAGGGTGACACCTGAGTGAATGAGAAAGTAGAGGCGGACATATTTTTAAACGAACAGCGAAATATTTTCAACGGTGACACGTTATGTAATATTACTGTCATATAACTATGATTGGCAATTTGCCAGTTGGATGCATTTACAGTATACTAACATTATCGTTAATCTAAGGAGATATTTCTCATGCGTAAGGTAATCTTAGCATCACTGTTGTTCGTTGGGGCTGGTATGGCGCATGCTGAAACTGGTAACGATAAAGCATTTTCTTGTATGGACGCAAAGACGTTCGAAATTAACAGTAGTTGCATGGTTGATACTATTAGTAACAATGTGCGCTTCAAGGCTGCTCAGCACGATATAGTTGAAACAGCCAAGGCCAACAGCAGCCAGAATGCTATGGCGACTATGACTTTTAATGTCGAAGAAATGACTATCGATATCGTTGCACACCGCGATGCATTACTTGTCCGTAATACGCCGCCGCAATAACAGTATTCAGTTGTAAACAGAACAAGCAAAAACCGGAGTTTTCTCCGGTTTTTTTATTCTTATTATAAAGAAAGAGTTGTTACGGAAACGTCGAGAGATCTTAACAGCAGAGCACGGCGTTTAATTCAATAGCCCTGCTATGTGCTACTAAGCTGTCTTTTTAGTCGCTGAAAATACGGTTAAGACCATTCAGTGCCGCCACGCGATAGGCTTCTGCCATGGTGGGGTAGTTAAAGGTAGTGTTAATAAAGTATTCAATGGTATTGCCACCACCTTGCTGCTGCATAATGGCCTGGCCGATATGGACAATCTCAGAAGCACGCTCACCAAAGCAGTGAATACCCAGAACTTCTTTTGTTTCGCGATGGAAAAGAATTTTAAGGCTTCCTACCTGTGTAGAGGCGATTTGCGCCCGGGCAAGATGCTTAAACTGAGCACGTCCAACTTCGTAGGGAACTTTAAGCTGAGTGAGCTCTTGTTCATTTTTACCTACTGAACTAATTTCCGGAATAGTATAGATACCCGTTGGTATATCTTCGACAAGCTGAGCATTGGCATTGCCCTGAAGCATCGCTTCTGCGGCAAACCGCCCCTGATTATAAGCTGCAGATGCCAGACTTGGGTACCCGATTACATCACCGATAGCATAAATATTATCCACTTCGGTTTGATAGTTTTCATTAACTTTTAATTGTCCGCGCGAATCAGCCTTAAGACCTACGGCGTCGAGGTTGAGCATATCAGTGTTGCCGGTGCGGCCGTTTGCAAATAGCAGGCAATCGGCACGCATGCGCTTACCCGACTCAAGGTTAAGAATAACAGAGTCCTCACGACCTTCTACCGAGGTGTAGGATTCAGTATGCCGAATCACCACACCGTTGTTCCACAAGTGGTAGCTTAGCGCATCGGAAATTTCAGCGTCCAGGAACGACAACAGGCGGTCACGCATGTTAACCAAATCAACTTTAACCCCAAGTCCACGAAAAATTGACGCGTATTCAGTGCCAATAACACCGGCACCATAAATGATGATCGATTTGGGCTCGTGAGCCAGATTTAAAATGGTATCAGAGTTATAGATCCGCGGATGACTGAAGTCGATGTCTTTGGGGCAGTATGGACGTGAACCTGTTGCGATAGCGGTTTTTTCAGCCGTGATGATTTCTTTAGAACCGTCGTTGCGGGTAATTTCTACCGTGTGCGGATCGATAAAGCTTGCTTCACCATGAATGAGCGTAACGCGGTTGCGATCATAAAACGACGAACGCAACCGTGTTTGACTGCGTATAACGCCACTGGCATGTTTCATAATGTCAGAGAAAGTTAAACTACGCGACACATGGTTATCGGCAAACAGCGGCGTTGTATTGTATTCAATTAAACGGCTTACTGAGTGGCGCAGCGATTTGGAAGGAATTGTCCCCCAATGCGTACAGCCGCCACCCACAGCCTTATATTTTTCTATTACGGCAACGCGTTTCCCCGCCTTTGCCAACTGCATCGCTGCCCCCTCACCGCCGGGGCCGGTGCCAATTACAATGGCATCAAATTGAAACTTTGGTTTAGCTGTTTTTTTCTTGGTTGTCATAATTGTATGCTGTTCAACTAGCGTTGTAGTAATAAAAGGAAATAGCTCATTTCATAGTAGCAAAAAATACTGATATGTTTAGCTATTTCTGGTTTCAATTTAGTTAGATACCTGAAGTTGTTGCGAGAATACCAAGGTAAATTCTGCGCCACCCAAATATGATTGCGTAACGCTGATTTGACCATCAAAGGCCTGTTCAATCCATAGTTTAGCCATATGTAACCCAAGTCCGGTATGATGATCGTCACGGCGAGTAGTAAAGAACGGGTCAAATAACTTTGGTATTAACTTATCGTCGATGCCTTTGCCATTGTCGCCAATAGTTACCACGACATTGTTATCCATCGGGAAACAGTCAATCTCCATTTCGCCACTGCTAACTCCATCAAAGGCATGCTCAAGGGCGTTAGTAATAAAGATCTGAATAATTTGGCTAAAAGCGCCAGGAAAACCACACAGCTTTATAGGTGGTTGTGCCAAATTGCTCACTTCGGCTTTGCATTTATTGAAAATACTTTGCATAGACTCCAGTAAATCGATTATTTGCTCTGCCGCATCAAAAGTACAAAGCTCATCGTTCGCTCGCTTAAAGGTAAGTGTTTTAAACGTGCTCACCAAATCTATTGCCCGTTGATTATTATTACGCGCCTGGGCCAACGTTTGCTTCGATTCCGCTATAAAAGCGTCAAATGCGTTTTTAGTCAGCCCTGTTTCTGCGTTATCAATGAGCTTTTTTAGTCGCGATTCCTGAGAAGATAACGCCAGTTTTGTGGCCCCTATTGGCGTGTTGAGTTCATGGGCAAGCCCGGCAACCATAATACTCAGAGACGATAACTTTTTTGATTCGGCCAGTTCACTAATGAGTGTCGTTTGTTGATCCAGCGATTTACGCAACCTATCTCGTTGCACCTGTAATGCTTTATTGAGATGCCTGAGGGAGGCGGTGTAGCGCATATATAACAGCAAAATAGCAATACCAAGTAAGCCAATGGCAAGTGCCGCCATCAGTGCTGTCATTTTAGCTTGTTGGCGGTATTTGACGAGCAGCGCTGCGGGGGTCTTGGCGACAATGAAGAGAGTTTGTAAGCCATTTTCTATGTCGTAAGAAGAAGGCAAGGTAAGTGCTGTATAAAGGCTGTCGCCTTGTACATTACCCATCAATTGTTGTCGCGGCAGCATTCGCTCCAGGATAGCAGGCTCGTCACTCGCGATACCTGCGCCGGTTAAACCAAGATCAGGATGCCAAAGCCGGTTTGGATCAGGATGTACAATCCATCGGGACGAACCGGCGGCTACCAATAGCTGACTTTCATCCTGACCGAGGGCTTCCAGTTCTGCGATCAAAGCGCGTAAATCAAAGTTAATAATCAATAATCCCCGGCCAAGCTCTGCTTGTTGGGCCTGCATAACTGCTCTAAACGTTGGTTGATACGGGATCTGAACCAGGCCATTTTCCACGTTAAGATCAATTTCAGAAATAAAGACTTCATCAGGGCGCAGTTTTAGTCCCTCCTGAACATAATAGCGATTCCATTTGTTTTGCAACTGGGCGGGATTAACGCTAACAGCTTCGCCGGTTCTGAGCCGGTCAATACGTATTTTTTCGTTCCCCGACAAGCCAACCCAACGTACCTGAAGGATATCGGGATACACATTAAACATGGTTAAAAATGCTTTTTCGATATCTCCCGCTGAAGGCTCAATTAACCCGAGCTCGTGTTTAAATAACCTGATTAAGGTACTGGCCAGACTGATCTGACGGTTAATTAGCAATGCGGCCTGGTTTGTTTGACTATTTTGTATTATCTCTATTTCGCGCTTAACCTCGGCAATGTCATCGTTATACACATAGCGATAAATTAATACACTCACGATAAGTGCAAACAATAACCACAACGCTCGCCACAAGTCGGCCAACCCTGACAGTTTAAAAGACATAGTTAATCACTATCAGACCGGTTTTTTATAAGTGATTTTTCACGCAACCAAATCAACGCATCCTCGACGGGCATGGGCTTAGCAAACAAGTAGCCCTGAGCCGTGCAGTAGTTATTGTCGATAAGTAGCTGGCGCTGCTCTTCTGTTTCTACTCCTTCAGCAATCATATTAAATTTAAATCGCTCGGCCAGTTTGTTGATCATCTGGATGATATGTAACGCGTTGCCATTGTTTTGTGCCGATAAGTCGCTTACAAATTTTTGATCGACTTTAATGGTCGTGGCGGCAAGTTCAGTAAGCTGGGACAAAGAAGAATATCCCGTGCCAAAATCATCAATACTTACCCCTACGCCTTTATCAATAAGCTTTCTCAGTATTGGGTTTATGACGGTATAGTCCTGGGTAGATTGACTCTCAGTCACTTCAATATCCACCAAGTCAGGCGAAACTATCTGATTGTCGATGTAATGGTGTATCCCATTGAAAATAACCGGGTTGGTAATATCGCTATTGGCCAGATTAAACGAAACGGGTAGGTGGTAACCAGCCGTTGTTAGCGCTTGAATGGCAGCTATGGTTTTATGCAGTACCAGCTCAGCAATTTCCAGACTGAGTCCGGAGGCCTCAGCAATGGGAATAAACTCACCTGGTGGACACAATGAACCATCCTGGGTACGCCAGCGCAACAGCGCCTCAAAACCCACCGGTTCACCGGTTGTCAACTTCACCTTTGGTTGCAATACCATAAAAAAACCGTCTTTATTGATTAGCGCTTGCTTCAGGTCGGTTAAAATTTGCGTTCTTCTGGCCAGGCGTTGCATCATAGCGTCGTCAAACTTAACAACCAGTTCTCCGTAAGTTTTTGCTTTATTCAGAGCCTGATTAGCTAACACCAATACCTGATTCACGTTGTACGAAGACATGTCCGAAAAGTCGAGCAGACCAATTTGAGACTGTAGTTGAATATCAAGGTGATCCATTTGGATGGGCTCAGCTCGAAACGCCTCAAGTGCTTTGATTTGTGGCTGCAATTCAGATTTAAACACCAAAGCAATGGTTTCCTGATCCCATACCGCGCAAAGGTAATGATCTGGAAAGTGCGACTGTATAGCGTCTCCGAAAGCTTTGAGTATATTCGTTGCGTAAGCGTGTCCTACCATCATTTCCGTGCTGTCGTAATTTCGCAGTCTGAATAGCGCCAGAGTACTTTGATTACGATAACGCGCCGTTTGCTGATTAAGCTCTCTGGCCAACCAGTTGCGATTGTGCATACCGGTTGCATTATCCAAGTAGGCTAATTCGCTCAGGCGGTTCATTAACGCCTGATTGACAAATCCGCTGCTGATGTTTTCGGAAAATACCTGTAACAATTTTAAGTGGCTAGTATCAAGGCGAAATGGAGAGTCGACATACATGAGATATTGCTGATTGTCATATTCACTGGTGTCGAAATACAGTATGGAAAATTCGCTGTCAAAAGTGTGGTTTTGGTTCTGCCAGGTTGAGTAAATTGCTGTTTTTACACGAAGTTGTTGCTTCATTGGCAACAAGTCAAAGAGGCTTTCAAGCCGTCCTTCAATCAATGCCTTAAAACGTTTACTGGCGGCCACGATAGGTGCCAACTCAACACTTTCGGCGTTTGACTTGACAATACACGTTATGCCGCCTGATTGCGGCACATTAATCACCCTTGTGATTGCCTCCAGAACCGTATTTGCAAACTCTTTATTATCTTGTTTGGGGGTTAATGAGCGCGACGAATCAACAATCATTTGCAAACCACGTTTAGCCACCTGCAGTTGATAAGAGGTTTGCCAGGTGCGAAGGTTACTTACCACCACGCTTTTTAATTTGTCAGCGTCGAGATCTGTTTTATTCCAGTATTCGGCGATGTCGTGCTCATAAATTGTCTCGTTTCGTGGCACAATGCCAGGTTGGCCAGTAAGCAGCACGATGCGGATAATGCTATTGCCGATGACGTTACGTATGGTTTCAATCAGAAACAAACCGGCATCGTCGGTTTCCATGATTACATCAAGCAGTATAACGCTGATATCGTCGCGGGCAGAAAGTATATTGGCAGCCGCTGCGGCCGAGCCAACCTTAATGAGTTCAATATCCCGCTGTTGATATTGTAGGCCTTGTAAAGCCAGTTCCAGGACATCCTGGTAGGCAGGATCATCCTCAACACTTAGCACTTTCCAGCTATCCAGGCTGGCCGGAGAAAAATCCTCAGGTTCACTGAATTCAAATAACTCACTCATGCCTTTTCCTTTGCAACTAAAACTCTTTACGAAATATGCATCCAAACACTAAACGAATATGCCCCTTAAAAAGCAGGTAAATAGCTTCAGAATCGTTAGATAAGTGTTGTCTAATATTTCAAATTTGCAAGAAACAGGAAGGGATAACGGATCGGCAGTGTAATTAAGATTGTGGCAATGCAAGGGCATTGCCACACGGATTTTTAGTTAAAGGCAAACTCCAATTGGCTAACTTTGAGCCATTTTTCTTTTTGTAGAAGTAGAGATTGCTTCAGCTCTTTATATTTAAAGTCAAGCTCAAGTCGCTCCATACTTTTCATTAAATGCTCTTTTCGCAACGTCATGATGCGTTTTTTGGTGGTGTAGTAGTCGTTCATCTTTTGCATAAGAACATCGTATTCCTTATGCAGGGTATGCATGATCTCTTCACCGTTAGGCAGCATAGATACCTTCTCACTGGCGTATTTTAATTGCATGGCCAAACGCGCTTTTTCGATCCGCTCTTCCGGGCAGGTACGCAGGTTTTTTGTTAAACCAACAAAAGACAAACCTTTGATTAGCCATTTAGTTGGATCGTACTGATACCATTTAATGCCATTGCGGTAGTCATACTCAAAAATGTGATGGTAGTTATGGTAACCCTCACCAAAGGTAAACAACGCGATGATGCCATTATCACGAGCAGAGTTTGTGTCAGTGTAGGGGCGACTGCCCCAATAATGAGCCAGTGAGTTAATAAAGAAGGTGACATGGTGGACCATTACTAAACGGAAGACGCCCGCCAGCAATATCATGCCCAGTACATCGCCGTTAATCCACCCTAATAGCGCCGTAACGCCAAAATTTGAGGCTAATACAATGGCCAGGTAATGTTTGTGTTGCCACATGACGACTTTATCTTTTAGCAAATCCTTGCAGTTGCTGTAATCATCGTAGCGGTGTGCCTGATATTCACGAAGCATCCAGCCAATGTGCGAAAACCAAAACCCTTTTTGGGCGGAGTAAGGGTCTTTGTCATTCACATCGACATGCCGGTGGTGCACACGGTGGTCTGAAGACCAGTGTAATATGCTGTTTTGCAAAGCCATGGCTCCGCCTATAGCCAGAACAACTTTTACAACCGGGTGCGCATCATAGGTTTTGTGAGCCCACAAACGATGATAACCAGCGGTAATGGACATACCGGTGGCAAAAAATAATATAACGGTGGTCACAATTTCAGTGGTGTCAAATCCGTATGAAAAGGCCCATAAAGGCGCGCCTACAAAGGCGATTAATCCAGTCACCACAAAGACCAGCACGTTGGTGATAATTAAACGTGGCTTGTTCATAATTCACTCTCAGCTTACAAGTGTACGCTAATTTATCTTTAAAACAGGTGTTTCGCAAGGTAAATACCGTTAATATTAGCCTTAAGAATAAGTAGGAGGTGCTCGTTGAGCCGCCAGGAACAAAAGCAAAAAACCCGGCAGAATATTATTGCCGCAGCATTTCAATTACTTAATGAAAACCGAACGCTTTCGGCCATTAGCTTACGAGAAGTTGCCAGAGAAGCGGGTATAGCGCCCACATCATTTTATCGCCATTTTAAAGATATGGACGAGCTTGGCCTGACCTTAGTTGATGAAGCCGGTTTAGCGTTACGGCAATTAATGCGTCAGGCCAGGCGACGTATCGCTTCTGGTGGTGGCGTAATAGATACGTCCGTTGATACTTTTATGGAGTTCATAGCCGCGAATAGCAATGTGTTCAGGTTATTACTACGTGAGCATACCGGTACCTCAGCGGCGTACCGTTTAGCAGTCTCCCGAGAAATACAGCACTTCACCGACGAGCTCAGCGACTATATTATAGAGCAGTTACGCATACCCTACGATGTTGCAGTGTTGCAAGCTGAAGCGATGGTGCGTTTGGTATTCAGTGCCGGCGCCGACGCCCTGGAAGCGGACACTATTTTACGCAATGCGATAAGTAACCGATTGAAGCGTCAGTTGCGTTTTATCCAGTTGGGCAGTCTCGCTTACTTGCAGTCACTGCAAGATAAACCTTCGAACAATACCTAACGCCGTTTCAGCATTACCCCGGTTTCAATATGATCGGTAAAAGGGAACTGATCAAACAATGCGGCACGAATAACCTCATGGGTAGCTGATAAGCTGTCAAGGTTTGCTGCCAGGGTAACAGGGTTACAGGAGATATAAAGTATGTGTTCGAAGCGGTTGATCATCTTAGTGGTAGCTGGATCCAGGCCTGCGCGCGGCGGGTCTACCAACACTGTATTGAATTGCTTGTCGTCCAGTGAAATGTTTTTGAGTCGTTCAAAGGTACGTTTGCCCTCTAGCGCTTCAACAAACTCTTCGCTTGAAAGTCTGGCAATTTGAACATTGTTAATATTATTTATCTGAATATTGAATTGTGCTGCCTCAACCGAAGGTTTAGCAATTTCAGTACCGACCACATGGTCAAAGTGGGCAGCCAGCGGTATCGAAAAATTACCGGCTCCACAATACAGTTCCAACAAGTCTCCTTGTAAAGACTGACTTTGTTCAATGGCCCACTCAATCATGTGGGTATTTACAACCGCATTAGGTTGAGTAAAGCTATTTTCTATATGTTTAAACTGGTAGATTTTTCCTTCTACCGGCAGATGCTCAATAATGTAGTCGTTGCCGATAATTTGCTTTTGCTTGCGGGCTCGACCAATAATACTGACGGTGAACTCGCGGCTGAGGAACTCCCGTAGCTGGCTTGCGGCAATCTGCCATTCTTCATCGAGAGGACGATGGTACAGCAGACTAATAACACACTCTTCTGACAGGCCACTTAGAAAATCTACCTGAAACAACTTTTTACGTAAGACCGCGTTATTCCGTACATAGTCAATAAGCTTAACCATCAGTGCATTAATGGTATTAGATGCGGCAGGAAATGCATTTACCCGGTACGGCGTTTTGGTTTCTTTATTAAACATAATGTAATAGAGATCATCACCTTCATGCCACACGCGAAATTCAGCCCGCATTCGGTAGTGCTGAACGGCCGAGCGATATACTTCGATATCATCACTGTAATAAGGCGCTAGCAACTGACTCAGTCGCGTTGTCTTGGCGCTGAGCTGCTGTTGGTAGTCAGTCTCAGAGGGTGCTGCTGTATTCATTTTATCATCCATCCCGCAATTCGAGCGGCATTGTAGTGGGTTTTAAGTAAACTTCCAATCTCAGCAAGCGATGTTGCTTAGCGGTGTCAGGCTTGGCCAAACGCAAATAAAGTCCGGTAAAACAACTCCTATTTAATAATTTTGTATTAAAATTAAACTATCTCAACTTTCTGCCGATAATGTTTATGAGGTGAGAGAGGATTAAATTATGACTGTGGAATCGATTCCAGCAGCTAAAGGCGCTCAGCCGTCGGTTGAAAAACCAGACGTCGCGCTTAAAAAGCAGCTTCAGCAAGAAGGCTTGCGTCAGGCACGCGAGTTTCAGCAAAATAGCCAACTCAGCAATAAGGTTGTAGCAGATCAACCTGCCAGTCAGGTTTCTGTATCACAGAGCCGCGTTGCCAGTTCATTACTTGTCAGTTCCTTTGAGCAAAAAGTAGTGCTTAATGAGCGCCGTTTTAAAAATGCGCAATATGACACTCCGAGTGAAGAGAAGTCGGGGTTTGATTTTGAAAAGGTCGCACGCAATGTATTAAAGTTTGTGGGTGGCGTGGTACGCGGCGCAGCGAAAAGTGGTGCTAATGAAGAAACGCTGACTGATTTACTCGGTCAGGCGCGATCCGGTGTTGCCAAGGGGATCGCTATGGCCGAAAAAGATTTGGCTGGCTTTATGAACCCCGAAATAAGTGATGGTATCCGTAATAGTAGAGAAGCTATTGGTACCGGCATTGATAAACTGGAAGATGAGGTGTTGTCGCCGTTTCGTGATAGTACGAGTACGGGTGTAACACAAAGCGGCGGATTTGGTGAATCACAACAATCAGGATTAAGGATCCGCACTAAAGACGGCGACGAAGTAGAAATTAACTTTGGTCAGTCGCGGCAACTTCAATACAGTGTAAGTCAGCAAAATACCTATAACGGTAATGGCGGTGATATTAAAGACGGTAATAATAATGCCGGTAGCAATGCGCCTGCTGTCGAGTCACAGACCACGACCAGTATGGAGTATTTTGAATATCGGGGTTTAAGCTTTTCGGTGAAAGGTGATCTCGACAAAGAAGAGCTCACAGCCATTAGTGATTTGGTCAAACAAATATCCGATGTGAGTAAGTCCTTCTTTGATGGTGATCTGGATAAGGCACTGGATAAGGCGCTCGATTTAGGTTTTGATGAAAAAGAACTTGCAGGGTTTTCCTTAAAACTAAACCAGCAGCAAATTGCCAGTGAGAAAATTTCAGCTTATCAGGAGGTTGGTCAGTCTGATTCATCGGAGTTAAAACAGTACTTACGCCCAATCCAGGAATATATGGAAGAGCTAAAGTCTATGAATCAGCTACTCGACGCCACTGTAAAAGAGGGTGATAGCTATCAGTCGTTAGTGAATGGTGTTATCAATCAGATGAAAGAAGTACATGTGCCCGATGTGGTGACGGCGATCAATCGTTTTCATCAGTTCAATAGCAAACTCAGTGCGTCAAAGCCAGAAGCTGAATAGCACATTAAACAAAAAAGCCCCCGAAAGGGGGCTTTTTGATTGTTGATAAATGTCGGTTAAAAGAGCCAATCAATATTGCGCTAATCAGTGACTTTATCTTTTGCAGGGCGAACTTTTAACGTTCTGTCCTGAAATACCGAGTCGTTGAACTGAGTAATAATTGCATCGATATCACCATTGATAACTTCAATAAAGCCATACCCTTTCCGTTTACCGGTTTTCTTGTCTTTCATTAAACGAACAGACTGAATACGAACGTGGTCTTCAAAGTACGCCTTAACAGCAGCTTCGTTTGCTTTATACGGTAAATTACCCACATATAATGTAGAAATATCCTCAGACATAGCCGGCGCATTATGTGAATGGCGCGAAGCGGAAACGTTTTTATGACTGGAAGTACTAAAAAAAGATGCTATCCATGGCGTAACGATACCGCTTAGTAATAGTGAAGCGGCAACAACTGCTGGTGCAGGTCCTTCAATAGCGACTTGATGAGTTAATATAAATCCTAAAACAGCCAAAACGAGGCTGACTAAAAAACATTGCATTAAGCTGACTTTCATAATGCTACCTTAATAATTGTTATGAAAAGAAGGGTGGCTCCCTGAATTTTACTCATTTATAACAAAATGAACAATATTAGTTCACAAGTATGTAGTAACAAATGTCATTTGTTAACCATATTGCTGTGAAAATAGACGCTTAAGGTCCTTTTTTAAAAAAATGCACTAAAACTAACAAAAAACTATTGACCAAAAATATCTGGGATGTAGAATGCGCGCCAGTTCTTAAGGGCTACGAAGCAAATCGTTTCAAAGCTTGTAAGCACCAAAACTTAAACAAAAAGATTAAGAAAAAGTGTTGACACTAAGAATTAAAAGCGTATTATACGCATCCCGCTTCGGCAGGGCCTGAACGGCACCGAGGCAGCAAGGTTAAGCTAGATGGCTGAAAAAGACGAGAGTCCTCCTTGCGCAGAAAGAAACATCCTTTCTGCACTTTGTTCTTTAAAAATCAGATAACAAGACAATTTGTGTGGGCACTCATTAAGAGTGTCACAACGACAATTCAAAATTTCGATATATTTAATTGAAGAGTTTGATCATGGCTCAGATTGAACGCTGGCGGCAGGCCTAACACA
>JABXHM010000107.1 GCA_013373625.1 Alteromonadaceae bacterium
GGTAAGGTGATACGGGTAAATTTAAATACCAGTTGCTTACCAGCACGATCTTCACCGCCAAAGGCAAATCCATAGGCCCCTTTACCTATGAGACTAATATTGCGGTAGCCTAAATTTTCAAGTTGGCTGACGCACAATGCCAGCCAGTCTTTTAGTTTTTTAGCATCAGCATGCGAGAGCAAATAAACAGACTGCTCTTCGGGAATATAAAAATGCCGAATGCCCTGGCCGGTCATGACTCGATATTATTTAACCAGGCCACAGAATAATCACTGTCCGGGCCTAAATATCCAACCACTTCATGCAGAGCTGAACCAATGAGTTTTTCAACTTGCCAGGCTGGATTAATAAAGCAAACGCCAGAGCCATACATGCCTGCATCGGGGGTGTTTTTGGTTACGCGTAACTCAATGGTCAACACATTGTGCTCTAATTCAGCGAATGTACGGCACATTGCTTCAGCGGCGCCCTGTTTGTCGCCAGCGCGTTCTGATAACAACGGATACCACACTAAAAGTTGCGCTTGCGGCCAACGTTTCAAGCACTGTTTCACAGTGCTGATTACCTGCGGATACTCACTGCGTGATTCATAAGGTGGATCAATCAGTACTGCACCGCGGTTAGGTTTTGGCGGGGATAAAGCAACCAGCCCAGCTAACCCGTCACGAAAATGACTGTGAACCTGTCCAGCACCGCTGCAACGCTTTGTTGCCTGCTTTAAGCCCTCAAATTCACCGGGGTGCAATTCCATCACATGCAGGGCGTCCTGTTCACGTAACAGGTGAGAAGCTATGAGCGGTGAGCCTGGATACTGGTTGTCGCTGGCGTAGGAAGACAATATTGCCAGATAGTCCTGCAAAAGAGGATCGTGCGCTGCAATATTATCAAGCCTGGCTATACCACTTTGATACTCACCGGTTTTCAAAGCCTGTTCCGAGTCCAGACGATAACAGCCTGCGCCAGCATGGGTATCAAACAGGTTAAAGGGTTTATTTTTTTGTTTCAGACGATTAATCACCGCCACCCAGCAAAGGTGCTTGATTATGTCGGCATGATTTCCGGCGTGGTAGCCGTGTTGGTAGCTTAGCAAAATAACGCTCTCTGTAATTAGCCCCTGGTCTGTGTGCTGGCTTAACTCATACTATTTACCACGCTTATGCGAGATTGAGTTAGTTTGTGAGTTATAGCCCGCCCTATTGACGCCTGAAGGCCCTGTAATTGGCGCAAGTTTATCGCTGTGACCACCGAGTTACCAGCGTAAGTTATCTTCACTTGTGTTTTCACAGGAAATGATAATTGCCCGGCAGTCACACAGTTTTTACTCAAACTAGCTTAATTGACTCAGCATTTTGAGTGGCTGACGTAAGTAGCCGAGCCACAAATTATTAAACCGCACCATAGTCGCTCCATCAATAACCCGGTGATCGGCTGACCAGCTTACCTGCATAGTGGCTTGATTTATAACATTTTGCGCTGCATCAAAGCGCGGCAATTGCTGTATCTTACCTAAAGCAACGATCGCCAGTTCAGGGTAATTAATGATGGGTGTCGCCGTAGTACCACCAAGTACACCAACATTGGAAATGCTGATAGTACCGCCTTTAAGATCGTCACTGGTCACTTTGCCAGCCCTTGCATCTGTGATGATACGCTGCATTTCAGCACCAATTTCGAGTAAGCTGAGTCGCTGAACCTGCTTGATATTGGGCACCAACAGCCCGGCTTTACTGTCTACCGCAAAACCGATGTTGTGATCGGCATGGTAATGCAAAGCTGACTCATCGTCACTTAACTGCGCATTAAACATTGGAAATTGCGTTAAACACAGTGACAGCGCCTTAATGAAGAACGGCATAAAAGACAGCTTAATATCATGTTGCATAAACTCATCGGTAAGCATTTTTTTCAGTGCAATTAACTCACCCACATCGAGCTCGTCAGACACAGTAAAATGCGGAATGGTGTTTACCGAGCGTTTCATTTGCTTTGCCATGGCTTTTTGTACCGGGGTCAATGGTACAGTTTTGTCTTTATCACCTGTGCCAGCAGTAGTTGTGGCCAGGCTACCAGGTCTGTTTGCGCTGGTTTTTGAAGGTTCAGCTGGTCCTTCTGATGTGGCCACTGCATCAATCGCCTTTAACACATCCCGCTTTAATACCCTGCCTTTCTTGCCCGTTGCTCGGATGTCGGCCAATGCCAGATTGTTCTCTTTGGCAATACGTCGCACCGCAGGACTCGCCGGTATTTTACCCGCGATATCCTTTACCGGTGCGACGCTACCTTCCTGAAACACCGATGTCAAGGCATGAGATTCATCTGTTTTTTCTATTGGCGACGCTGTTGCATTACCCGCATCACTTGTGGCCATTTCAAAAAGTGGCGCGTGTACCCGGGCAATCTCTCCCACCTTATAGTGACGCTGTGTCATGACACCGGCATATTTGGCCGGGATCTCGACAACGGCTTTGTCTGTCATCACTTCGACAACTACATCATCTTCTTCAAGCTTATCGCCTTCTTTGACATGCCATTTAACTATTTCACATTCCACTATTCCCTCACCTATGTCAGGGAGAATAAAGGTTTCACTGCCGATTGGTTGCTCACACTCAGTAACGTGATCTGCGTGCATCGTCGGCTGGTTAACGTCACCGGTGGTGGAGGTTTGTTCAGGTATCGCCTCGTCATTGTTGTTTTGACGCAGTTCAAAAAGCGGCTCGTGCACTTTTGCTATCTGTCCGGGACGGTAATAGAGCTTTGTAATAGTACCGCTATGCATCGCGGGGATCTGCACTGTCGCTTTATCAGTCATGACTTCTGCAACGGGTTGATCTTCTTCAACAGAGTCACCTTCTTCGACCAGCCACTCGAGTAATTCGCACTCGACGACGCCTTCACCAATGTCGGGCAAAATAAAATCAGTCATATTTGTCCTTAGTAATTCAGCAAGCGTTTGAGTGCTTCGTAAGTTTTAAACTCATCAGGCATATATTCTTTTTCATGAGCTAAAGGATACGGCGTGTCCAGCCCGCAAACCCGGGTAACAGGCGCTTCCAGATACAAAAAACACTGCTCCTGAATACGCGCCGCAATTTCACTGCCGAATCCGGACGTGATCGGCGCTTCATGATTAATCAGCAGGCGGCCGGTTTTCATTACGGAATCTGCCACGCATTGCGCATCCCAGGGTAAAATACTGCGCAGATCAATCACTTCGCACGAAACGCCATCTTCCAGGGCCATGTCTGCTGCACGCTGCACAATTTCTACCTGAGCGCCCCACGCCAGAAGCGTGATATCGGTGCCTTGCTGAATCACTTCCGCTTTACCTAATGGAATCGCGTAGTCCTCTTCCGGCACCTCACAAACCGACGCGCGGTATAACCGTTTAGGCTCTAAAAACAACACCGGGTTAGCATCACGAATCGCACCAAGTAATAACCCTTTTGCCTGATAGGGATCCCGCGGCACCACTACTTTCAGGCCGGGTATATGGCTAAAAAATGCTTCCGGCGACTGCGAATGGTAATGACCACCGGCAATGCCACCGCCATAGGGTGTGCGAATTGTTAACGTACCGCAGGAAAACTGACCGCCTGAACGATAGCGAAACTTTGCCGTTTCATTGACGATCTGATCGAAGGCCGGAAATATGTAGTCACCAAACTGAATTTCTGCCACTGGGACACTGCCCTGCGCGGCCAGACCATTGGCAAACCCAATAATGCCTTGCTCGGTGAGCGGCGTGTTAAAGCAACGCGCTTTGCCAAATTTTTCCTGCAAATGGCTGGTTGCGCGGAAAACTCCACCAAAATGGCCGACATCTTCACCAAATACCACCACTTTTTCATTAGTTGTCATCGCAGTGATCAGCGCCTGATTAATGGCCTGTAGTAAATTAAGTTTTGCCATCAGTTATTCTCCCCGGCGGTTTTGGGGTACCGCTTAGGATACTGTTTTATATGCGCGATCAAGGCTTCCCGTTGTTCCTGCAAATGCCAGGGCACGGAGTCATACACATCCTCAACAATGTCATCTATGGGATTTATTGCCACTTTCTCGGCTTCTTTGAGTGCCTGTAAAATTTCACTGCGCACCTGCTTGGTGTAATCATCTGTATGGGTGTTGCTAAGCCAGCCTTTATTCAGTAACCACGTTTTAAAGCGCGCTATCGGATCTTTGAGTCGCCACTTTTCTTCTTCATTTTTTGACCGGTAACCGCTGGGATCATCAGACGTAGAGTGCGCCGCCAAGCGGTATGTCATCGCTTCGATTAATACCGGCTGCGACAAGCTTAACGCTAATTCCCGGGCTTTTACGGTGGCACTGAAGACCGCTAAAGGGTCATTGCCATCAACACGAATGGTACGTACGCCGTAACCAATGCCTCTCGACGCGATACCGTCACCCGCAAACTGCTCTTCCGCAGGCGTTGAGATCGCGTAGCCGTTATTACGACATAAAAAAATGACCGGGCAATTAAGCACTGCTGCCATGTTTAAGCCCGCATGAAAATCCCCCTCTGACGCCGCGCCTTCACCAAAATAGCATATTGTTAACGCTTCCTGACCGGCTAACTTCTGACCATAGGCATAGCCAGCAGCCTGCGGAATTTGCGTACCAAGAGGCGATGAAATGGTCATGAAATTGAGCGCCTTATCACCATAGTGAATAGGCATTTGCCGACCTTTGTTAGGGTCCAACCGGTTTGAAAACATCTGATTCATAAACTGTGCAGAGGTATAGCCGCGATACACCAATGCGCCTTGTTCCCGGTACTGACTCATAATCATATCGTTATCAGATAGCGCGGCGGCACTGCCAACCACGGCAGCTTCTTCACCAGTACAGGCAAGATAAAAACTAATCCGCCCCTGGCGTTGTGCAGCGACCATCCGTTCATCCAGCATGCGCGTGTATACCATGGCATGATACATTTTGAGCGCCTGTTCTTTACTTAGCTCTGGCTCTATAGCATCGGGATATAACTGGCCTTCATGATCAAGAATCGCCAGCATCGGTATATCCAGTAACCCATTTTCTATTATCCTGACGTCATGTGTTAAAGCCACATTCCCCAAGTGATTTCTGTCGTTCATAGGGTTCCTTGAAATAACTCATTCAACAGACATCACTGTAGAACAAGACCGGCAGGAGCGTCCTATCATTTTTAACATCACATTTACTTTTAAGTAGGATGTTCATCCTAAGTAATGATTTTTATAGTAGGAATTTCTCCTAAAAGGCGGAGTAATGTAAATTTATCGTTAATTAGAATGATGCTCAGCAAGCTGTAATAGACACCCCTGATTGATCGTAATCAGGGGAATAATGCGTAAAACGTTCAGCAAAGGGTCATCTTTTAGGGTTATAGTTCTAATTGTGATCCGGTATTTTCACTGTGGAGTGTATTTGTGAAGCCAGTAAAAATTATCATCGCCGTGTGTGCAGCTTGGTCGTTAAATATCAACACGGTTGCAGGCCAACAAGTCACCCCCACCTCGGTGAATAAACCGCAAAAGGCAGTCAGTTCTCGCGCCAGCCAAAGCCTCGGGATGTCTGATAAACATGTTTATATAATTCGATTATCCGCGCCTTCTATAACTCAATATAATGGCGGTATAAAAGGATTTAGCGCCACATCAAAGGCCGTATTGCAAACGTCCAGGCGTTTACGTAAAACCAATCAGGCCGTGTCCGCCAAATTAGATGATACGCAGCGTGAAGTGCGTGCCTACCGCGGCTATTTGCAACAACAACAGCGAGCGGTATTGTCTCAAATTGCCCGCATAACCGGACAATCCGTTGCCAGGCGTCAGTTTCAGTATGCAGTGAATGGCCTTGTTGTTGAGTTAACGCCTCAAGAGGCAGCAAAGGTTAGCCAAATCGATGGCATCAAATCTGTCGAGCCAGACCAATTGTTTAGTTTAAGCACGGCCACCACTGCATCATTGACTGGTGCTGCCAGTGTGTGGAATGGCAATACTTCAACCGGCTTGGCAGCACTGGGTGAAGGCACGGTCGTTGCTATTTTTGATACCGGTATTAATAGCGATCATCCCGCGTTTGACGCAACAGGTGATGATGGTTACACGCATACTAACCCTCTTGGCAGTGGCACCTATTTAGGTGATTGCGCCAGCGAGTTTCCGGCACTGTGTAATGACAAACTCATAGGTGTTTACAGTTACCCGTTAATTACCAATCAGTACAGTGACACCGATATTTTCCCTCCCGCTCTTCCTCGCAACGGTGAAGATTATAACGGTCATGGTTCCCACGTTGCAGGCACCGCTGCCGGCAATGTGCTTTATGATGTACCGTCTTACGGATTAGCCTTTGGTCAGTCACAAAGTGATGGCTACCCTGGTGAGTTTACTTTTGAGCAGGTTTCAGGGATGGCACCGCATGCCAACATTATATCCTTTCAGGTTTGTTTACCAGGAGAGAACAGCGATGAATATAATGGTTGTTATGGCAGCTTAGCCATCGCTGCGATTGATGATGCTATTGCCAGCGGCGTAGTAGATGTCATTAACTATTCAATTTCAGGCGGCGAGAATGTCTGGGGCGATGCATTAAGTGAAGCCTGGCTGGCGGCAAATAATGCCGGTATTTTCGTTGCCCACTCTGCTGGTAACGATGGTCCGGCGGCGGCTACCAGTGATAAGTACGCCCCATGGCTAACGGCAGTAGCGGCCAGCACCCACGGTCGCAATATCGACTTTTCAAAAACCATGACTAACTTCAGTGGTGGAACATCGTTACCGCCAACAATTAACGGGCAAAGTAATACCGGGGCTATCACTGCGCCGGTAGTGTATGCAGGCGACTATGACAACAGCAATGACCCTAGCGGTGCACCTGAGCAATGCCTTGAGCCCTTTCCAGCGAACACCTTTAATGGTGAGATTGTGTTATGTGACCGTGGTGATATAGCGCGTATTCAAAAAGCAATGAATGTTGCTGCCGGTGGTGCCGGCGGGTTTATATTAGCTAACCTGAGCGGTACCAACGACGCAAACAATGTGGTAGCCGATGAATATGTCATTCCCGGTATCCATGTTGCTGCCACTGAAGGTGATCAATTACGCAACTGGCTTGCAAGTGGCAGCGATCACCGCGCTACAATCACAGCAACGGCCGGAATACTTTCCATTGAAGAAACCGCTGCTGATCAGATAGCCAGCTTCTCATCACGCGGGCCTAATTCACGAATAAGTACGCTGCTGCCAATGATAAGTGCCCCTGGGGTCAATATTTACGCCGCCTACTCCGACGAGCACTATGGCCATGAGATAACCGGGCCTGCGCCGGCTGACTATGCATATCTGGATGGTACATCCATGGCATCACCCCACGTTGCCGGGGCCGCGTTGTTGCTACGTGAGTTACACCCCGAGTGGAGTGCTGATGCAATTCGTTCTGCACTCATGATGACGGCAAAGACCGACGTAGGTGTAATTGGCAAAAGCGAAAATGCCAATTGGCTGGAGATGGGCTCAGGTCGTATTCAGATTGAAACTGCTGCAGGTGCGAGTTTGATTATTGAAGAGTCACAAGCGAATTACCTTGCGGCTGATCCTGAGCAGGGAGGCGATCCTAAAACACTCAATATCCCCGCACTGGTAGACAATAATTGTTTAATACAATGCAGTTGGCAACGCACATTTACCGCGGTAGATGACGGCAACTGGAGTATTGCTGCTGACGATTTTAATAGCGGCCTGGAGATAACGGCAACCCCGGCGAGCTTTTCATTAACCGCCGGACAGTCACAAACCGTTACCTTTACCGTTAATACCTGGAACGCCGCCCCCGCTGATAGCTGGACCTTTGCCCAAATCAACCTCAGCAATACCGCGGCGCAGGTGCTGCACCTGCCCGTTGCTATTGTCGTAGAAAACGGGAATTTTCCTGACGAAATTAGCTTAACCAGCCATCGCGATGCCGATTCTTGGCTGTACCAAGATCTTCTGACAGTCGGTATTGATGATTTCACATACCAGTTTGCAGGTTTAACCAAACCTCAGGAAACGGTTGAGACTGTCGCTGAAGACACCAACCCCGCTGATTTTCTGGATGATACCGAAGATGGCGTGTATTCAAAAACCCTCACCATTGATGACAATACGCCAGCACTAATAGCTGAAATCACCTCGTCTACTGCGCCGGATATGGATTTATATGTTGGCTTCGACGCTAACGACGATGGCAACATTGCGAGCAATGAAATTATCGATTTGAGTATTTCACCAAGCTGGAATGAACGGATCACCATCGCTGAGCCTGCCGCTGGGACGTATGTGGTATTTGTGCAAAACTTTGCTGGCAGTACTGCGGCACTCGATACGTTCACACTGGAAACGGCTGTCATAGGCAGTACTGCTGATGGCACCGTCACGTTAGATGCGCCGCAACGCGTTGAGTTAAGAGAACCCTTTGATCTACGCTTGTTATGGCAACTTGATGATGCCCTGCCTGGTGATCGGTATTATGGCTGGCTAACGTTAGGCACTGATGCTGATAATCCTCAAAATCTGGGCGATATCCCCCTCATCATCACACGCGGCGAAAATGACGTTTCACTAAATACCCCCGAACAATCACGGGTACAGGCAGGTGATATTGTCAATTACAGTGTGGGAATCATTGCCAACCAAACCAATGAGGATCGCCAGTACCAAATAGCCGTATCGCTTCCAGAGGGCACTTCCGCTATTACGTCAAGCGTTTCACAAGGTGGCTCGGTCATAGGCAATACGATAAATTGGTCGGTGACACAACATATTACCCGGCAAGTTTCCGAATATCTGGTCAGCCAACCGCGAGACAACGCTCAATGCCGTGTGCCGGATGTAGGACAACAAGGTGACTATATTGATTTGTCGACATTTGGTTACACCCCTTTAACTCACAATAACACTGGTGATAGTGCGCTAACGGCTACCTATGCACTACCGCTAACCCTATTTAATGATACTTATTCCGCCGTTACGGTGTCATCTAAAGGGTTTGTGTTACCCGCCTCAGCCAGCTATCTGCCCGCACCGGGTACTATCCGGCCACTCACCGCCGGACTCATAGAGACGGCCCTGCTCGCCCCCTATTGGCGCGACTGGCAAATAGCTGATTTACCCGGTGCCGGTATCAGCGTTGCGAATTTCACCGAACAAGGAGTCAGTGTTATTGAATGGTCAGGCATGCGCGATGGCCAGCATCGGGCCGATTTTGAAATAATACTCATGCACAATGCGAGCTTGGGTGAACCTGCCATCATTTATGCCTATAACAATATTCACCATGGCGCTACCGTCTCACCTGCGACAATCGGCATTCAAAACTCGGTGGGTAAAGGTGCTCGCCATATCGCCTATTCTGGTAACGCTGTGACGCAGGACACCACGCCAACACAGCTGGTAAATAGCAGCACCGTATTGTGTCTTACTGCCAACAGCGCGCCACAAGCCATTGGCCCAACACAGCTGGACTATACTGTACTAATCGAAAATGATGCCAGTGGTGAATTGCCTGTAGCGTTGACATCCAGCGTACCCAATATTACGGGCACTATTGAGGAAGTCGCCGAAATTAACACTGACGTGCAACTTCATGCTGCGCCGCAAGTATTGATAGATGGCAGTACCCAGGCCAACTTGTCGATTACAGAATTACAGCCTTTTGTGTTGCCACTGACTGTGACAGACGACAACGGCGATACGGTAACTTTATCGGTTGCGCAAACCAGTGGACCAGCGGTATCTGTTGTTGTGAGTGGTGAGGTCGTGACAATTACCCCGGCATCGGTTGCAGAAGGCACATCAATAGGATTGTCAGTAACTGCCACTGATCCATACGGATATTCGGACACAGCGACGGCCTCAATAACAGTCACGCCCAATATGCCCCCTGAATTAACCATTAATGCGCCTTCCAGTGTACTGTCAGGCGCCACAATCACTGTGCGGGTGAGTGCAACTGATCCCGAAAATGATGACGTCACAATTACCATTAATGATGTCGTGGGCTCTTCGTATAGCTCTACGGCTCCGACAACGACCACAAGTACTACTATGACATTCACGATTACCGCGACTGACGGCACAAATACAGTTACAGACACGGTAAATGTAATAGTTAATGCACGGCCAGCCAGCAGCGGTACCGGCTCTGGTGGCGGCGGCAGTTTAACGCTGGGGTGGCTACTGGCTATGTTAACGGTATTAATTAGTCGGCAGGGTTGCCGCAAAAATGTGCTTTAGCAGCATGGTAGCAAAGGTCGCTTTGCTACCACCGTTCAGACATCTGGCGCAACTGTATAAGGCTCGCCCACGGTTTCGTACAAAGACGGCTTATTAATAGGATAAACCGTCAATGAATGGCGTATTTTAGGTGTCAGTAGATCCTCAAGTAGCGCTGGGTCCTTGGTCCCTGAGTCTAACCAGCGATTAAGACTACCATCTTTTGCTGACAGCATCAGGGGCGTCGATTTTTGGTGGATATTGCTCAATTTAGGATGAGACGGTAACGTTACCACTGAACAAGACGTTTCAGTATATGCATGACCGTGTCTGTCACGCCCGTGCCACTCACGATAAAGACCGCCCATCGCCAGGGGTGCAGACTGATCGGCAACCAAGTCATGATAATGCAAACGGCTCCCCTTTTTTTGCGTTTCACCAAAGCCGGCTGCGGGTATTACACAGCGATGCTGACGATATGCATGGTAACCGGCACTTCGTGGCACATTCAGTTTGTCGTAACGGGTATTAAATGAGGTGTATCTCGAAGGTTTGAACCGTCCGTTCGGTTGGCCGTGATCGCGCTCCAGTAATAACCACCATATCGCGTTACGGGCAATACGCTGATGTTCATGTTCAAACACAATCGTCAACCGCTCAGTTGCCCGAATAAAGCGACTAAAGCGCATGCCTTCTTGTGGCCACAAATCAATTTCCAGTTGGTCGCACAAGCTTCGCACGGCTGGATTGTCGGTTACATTTAAGCGCCCACACATAGCGACACTCCAATGATAAAAGGCACGGTAAGCGTCATAATAACATTTTGCGCCATCGCTGCCAGAAACGCCCCGTCGGGTTGTTATTAAGCCACACCGGCGATTGTTGCTGAACAACGCAAGCCTGCTTTAACGAAGCCGGCTGGGCAGATGCTATGGTGAATGAAAAAAGTTAGCGGTGTCCACTTTGTATTTTGCACTTTCGTTCATCCTCCTAATCCTTTTAGAATAGATGAACATAAACCAATTAGCCTACACTATAGGCAGTTTTAATCGTAGTTATTTAGCATTTCTGTAGCAACTTTCCAATTAACCAGCATGTTCAAAGACGATGAACATTCAATTATTATTGTGTCTGTTCAACTGGAGTAGAGCACGTTTTTTCGCTGGCATTGTTTTTATCACTTATGCTTTTCAATGCCATGATATTTAGAAAACTCATCACTGCCAGTAAAGCGCGCTTCAATGGCTTTTATATGTTTATTTTCAGCATGCTTCCAAACACCGGGTATACAATACACATGCTCAATGAAACTAAAAAACTTGTTACGTAATAACGAATTAGGCTGCCATCCTTCAACTACCTCCCTGATATGTTTACGTAACATTTCAGCATTATCTGCATTTTTGACTAACCCCTCAATGTTGTAACAAGCCTGACCCAATGTTAAGACTGGTTTATTCAATAGCAAAGCTTCCAGACCAACTGTTGAGTTAATAGTCACAATTGCCTCAGCACATTTGATCAATTCACTGGTTTTATTACCATTTGCAAATATTGCGACTGGATCTTTGTTATAAAGATGAGTGTAATGTTTGTGCCAGGACGGGTGCTCTTTGAAAACGATTTTTAATGAAGGGTTATTTAAACTCTTAACAGCCTTAGTCACAACATCATAAAACATATCCATTGAGTCTATCCACGGAGAAAAACTCGCTAACTGAGTATCGTGTGGTACTTGAAACGGAGCAAAGATATACTGCTCGGGCACTGTTGAAGAGTCAAATGAGCATCGCTTTCTATGGGCAGCTCTGGGTATTAAACTTCGTTCAGAAAAACTCAGAGTATTTTGAGGATCAAAATTAAGATAAAAATTGGGATCGCGACTTAATGATGCATGAAAATTAATTCCACGCGGATCTAAACTGCTTGTCCCTGGCAAAAGTCCATTTTCATAATAGAATTGATCTATTCCTATCGCTTTGGCTGCCAATGCGACAGTAGCATTGGGCAGCTTGTTACCATTCCACAGAACAACGTATTCAGGGGCAACTTTCTTTAATAATGCTAAATATTTAGCGTAACGAAGACGCTCAAACAAAACGAGTCCGAGAGAATAACCTCTCTTCACTATAACGTTACTCCAAATGGCATTGCGAGCTTGCTTTCGTTTCAACTGCGTTTTTACAATACCACTAAAATCGACACTGAACGCTTCTTTTAGATACCTGATAGCAGAGAGCCTAGGTAAACCCATGACATGTAATTGACAGTCTAGCGGCAATTTTTTTATTATTTTTTTATAATATCGTGCATGTACGTTACTGCGGGATATAAATAAATAAGCCATAAATGCTTCTTTTAA
>JABXHM010000077.1 GCA_013373625.1 Alteromonadaceae bacterium
CACTGTTGTTGATACGCACAATCATCCCATGAAACAGTTTTTAGAGGCGGGCATTGAGGTGACTCTGAACACCGATGATCCGGGAGTTTCGGCACTCACACTGGCAGATGAGTACAAAGTGGCGAAAGAGGTGATTAAACTGTCTGCGGAGCAACTCAAACAAGTACAGATTAATGGTGTGAAACAAGCCTTTCTGTCTGCTACCGAAAAACAGTCACTGTTTGATAAGGTCAGTTCTGACGAGTGATAATACCGGATATAAGAAAGGCGCCGTTGGGCGCCTTTTTTGAAGGTGTTACTGACCGTTAGCGTACTGCGGCAACAAGTTCCTCGTGATCAAAGTCGTCTACTGCAACAACTTTTGCACGACCTTTTTCGGTTCGACGCAATAAGTCAGCTTCATTCTCATTGATCAGGCTTTTCTCCAGCGCTATATCCGCTAGCTTGTCTAGCTGAGTAAAGGCACGCTTTTCGTTCAGTGCTTTGCAAATCTTTTCGAAAACAGGCTCGGCAGCTAAAACATCATCCAGTGTCTGTTCCAGTTCACCAGCCAAACTGCCTGGTTCACGGGTTAAGTACTGACCATCGCCTAACCGGCTTCTGGCCTGGCCTGGCTGTTGCAAAATCTGTGCGATCGCATGCTCAGTCTGATCCGAGGCTTTACTCATTCGATGACCAAACGGCATGAGCTTAACTTTTAGTAGCTTACCCATCCATTTATTTGGAAAATTATCCAGGAAATCGATAAGTGCGGTTTCAAGATTATAAATCAGATCCTGCATAGCCCAGTGTAACAATGGTAAGTCTTCGTGCTGCCGGCCTTCTTCATCAAAACGCTTAAGCACGGTACTGGCAAGATAGATATAGCTGAGAATATCCCCTAATCGTGCAGATAATCGTTCCCGGCGTTTTAACGAACCACCTAACATGCCCATCGAGATATCGGTCAGTAAGGCTAAGTTTGCGCTATACCCTTGTAACAGCTGATAGTACCTTGATGTACTGTCTTTAAACGGAGTCTGATAAAAGTAACCGCCGGTAAGGGTGAACCACGCGCTGCGCACGCTATTAGCCAGGGCAAAGCCAATATGGCCAAACACTGCTTCATCGAAAGCCTGTAATGCAGCATCTTTATCTGTCATCGCTGCTGCCTTAATTTCGGCTAAAACATATGGATGGCAGCGCATTGCGCCCTGACCAAATATCATCATATTGCGGGTAAGGATATTGGCACCTTCTACGGTAATCGATATAGGCAAACCCTGATAGCCACGCCCCAGGTAATTGTTGGGGCCAAGCATTATGCCTTTACCGCCATGAACGTCCATTGCATCATTCACAACTGTTCTGGCACGTTCGGTAAGGTGGTACTTGCAGATTGCTGAAATCACGGATGGCTTTTCGCCCAAATCAACCCCGACGGTTGAGAAGCGTGTTACTGCGTCCATCATATAGGCGTTGCCACCTATGCGGGCGAGCATTTCTTCAATCCCTTCCATCGCGCCAATAGGGATCCTGAACTGGCGTCGAATACGCGCATACGCGCCGGTCGACATAGCACAGGATTTAGCGCCGCCAGCAGAGGTAGAGGGGAGTGTAATGCAGCGTCCTACTGACAGACACTCCATGAGCATCCGCCAGCCTTTACCGGCCATGTCTGAACCGCCAATGATATAATCCAGCGGTACGAAAATATCGGTACCGCGGACCGGACCATTTTGAAACGGCGTGTTCAGCGGAAAATGGCGGCGGCCAATATCAAGACCGTCGGTATCACGCGGGATCAATGCACAGGTGACGCCGATTTCTGTTTTATCGCCGAGAAGTTTATCCGGATCATATAATTTAAATGCCAGGCCTATAACGGTAGCGACGGGGGCCAGGGTAATGTAACGCTTATCGAACGTAAGACGCATACCAAGAATTTCTTCTCCCTGCCATTCACCTTTGCAAATGATACCTTGATCGGGAATTGCCCCTGCATCGGAGCCAGCTTCCGGGCTGGTCAGCGCAAAACAGGGGATTTCATCACCATTGGCCAGCCGTGGTAAGTAGTAATTCTTTTGCTCTTCGGTACCGTAGTGTTGCAACAGCTCTCCAGGACCGAGTGAATTAGGCACACCAACGGTGCTCGATAGCACAGCGCTGGCTCCGGCAAGTTTTTGAATAACCCGTGACTGCGCAAAGGCCGAGAATGCCAGACCACCATATTCTTTTTTAATGATCATGGCGAAGAATTTGTGCTCTTTCAGGAACGCCCATACTTCTGGTGGTAAATCGGCATCTTTGTGATTAACTTGCCAGTCATCAATCATGCTACATACTTTATCAACCGGACCGTCAAGAAAAGCCTGCTCTTCAGATGTGAGTCGGCCCATTGGAATGCTGTGAAGCTTTTGCCAGTCTGGTCGCCCGGAGAATATTTCGCCATCCCACCAAACCGTGCCGGCATCAATGGCTTCCTGTTCTGTCGACGACATTTCAGGCATTACCTGGCGATACATTTTGAACATAGGCGTGGTTAAATAAGGCACGCGGATAGCCGGTACGGCAAGGGGGATCATTATCACCGCGAACACTAACCAGCTTACCAGACCCAAAGATCCAAACAAAGTACCAAGTACCAATACCCCTGCTGCCAAAGCGATGGCATTGATCAGGGAGAAGCGTTGATACGCTGCTACACAAAGTGACAGTATTATGAGTAAAATCCACACTAAATCAGACATTATTTCTCCTCGTGGTCGGCAATTGAGGTCTGACCAGACTTGCTAAAACTAGCGTTGTAACCGTAAAAGATCAAGTAATACCCGCATAAGTTCATAAAGGACTGCAACTGGCAAGTCACTCTCTCTGAAAATGGTTTACGTAAGATAGATGTATATCGGGAGGGAGTGCGATACCAACCGGTTTGGTATCGCTGAAAAGATTACTTTTTACTGATAGAAAACGCTTTTAAGCGCAAATCGCCTTGTTCGTCCCCGTCTTTAAATTGCTGCAGTCGTACCAGTTGGTAATTCAAATCCGGCGCAAACCAGGCAAACGTAACACGGGTTTTAGAATCGCGGACAATTTTAACTTTGTAAGCTTCAATAGTGCCATAGGGTAGGGTCACTGACTCTTTACCTAAAACTTGCATACCATAATGGCGTTGCTGACCACGGTAATTTATAAAATCGTATTCGAGACTATCCTTACCCTGCTGCAAGCGAATAGGCACATCCAGACGATACAACTGATTATCGAACTCGCCCTGCCAGTCCAATGAGGTTGTTTCGTCGTCCTGGGTTATTTGAATGGTGCCGTTTGGACTGGTATTAAACTTTACCTTCAGTGAATCGTCCGGGCCTGTGCCACTGCGGGAATAGTTGTACTCTTGCGGCAATAACTTATTGTCTTCTACAGTAAATATTGAGTGCTCAAACCGCTTATCGGTAAGAAAAAATTTAGACACTTTAGACTGGTAGGTCAGTGAATAGAGCCCATCACTGAGCTTCTCCAGTGATATTTTAGCCGAGCCGAGGTTCTCGTCCCATTTATACGCATAATATACCGCCTCAAAAGGCGTAATGAGCGAGTTATCCTCCTCGCTGGCGGCAGCCAGGCAAGAGAATGCCAATAGTCCTGAAATTAAAGCTAAGGTTAATTGTTTACTCGTTCGCGTACCCGTTGTCCGGAAGAACTTTACCATCTAATAGCGCCTTATTGTTGTTCATTTTTAGCCGGTCACTGCAAAACCAGTGAACCACTAGTGGGTAAATACTACGTTCTTGCTCTTGCACCCTCTGGGCAAGCGCATCGGCATTGTCGTCTGCAAATACCGGTACTTTACATTGAATGATGACAGGTCCGCCGTCAAGTTCTGGTGTAACAAAGTGAACACTAAGACCATGTTCAACATCGTTATTTTCTAAAGCACGTTGATGTGTATTCAACCCTTTGTACTTAGGCAACAAAGAAGGGTGAATGTTCAATAGGCGGCCACTAAAATGTTCAACAAATTCGCTGGTGAGTATGCGCATAAAGCCTGCTAACACAACGCATTTCGGTTGATAGGCTTCAAGCGTTTCGCGTAAAGCGGTATCGTAGGATTCCCGATCGCTATAGGTTTTATGGTCAAGGCAAACCGCTTCTATACCAGCTAATCGAGCGCGTTCAAGGCCATAGGCATCGGGTCGGTTAGCGATAACACAGGCAATGTTAGCATTAATTTTACCTGCATTAATCCAGTCAATAATGGCTTGAAGATTCGAGCCATTACCTGAAATCAATACGCAAATATTGGGTTTGGTACTCATATTAAGTGTTGATCTCAACCTGATCTTTGCCGTCTAGTTCGGCAATATCACCGATTAACCAGGCATTTTCACCGGCATTCTTTAACACGGCCAGTGCGCTATCGACATCCTGTTCGTTCACTACAAGCACAAGACCAACACCACAGTTAAAGGTACGATACATCTCATGGGTTGTTACATTGCCGTGGTCTTGCAACCAGTTAAATACCGACGGCCATTGCCAGCTTTTAGCATCGATAACGGCTTTCTTATCTGCAGGTAATACACGCGGAATATTTTCCCAGAACCCACCACCGGTAATATGGGAGATTGCAGCAACTTTGACACTGCTAAGTAGCTCAAGTACCGATTTGACATAAATACGGGTAGGGGCCAGAAGGTGATCGATGACCGGCTTGCCTTCAAGATCTGCATTCACGTCAGCACCGCTTACTTCGATAATTTTACGGATTAGCGAGTAACCGTTGGAGTGAGGACCTGACGAGCCCAGTGCAATTAATTTCTGTCCTGCACTGACAGTACTGCCGTCGATGGCTTCGTCGGCTTCAACCACACCCACACAAAAGCCTGCAATATCGTAATCATCGCCATGATACATACCCGGCATTTCTGCTGTTTCGCCGCCGATTAATGCGCAACCTGCTTGTTCACAACCCGTTCCTATACCACTGACTACTGCCGCGGCTGTATCTACGTTGAGCTTTCCTGTGGCGTAGTAATCGAGGAAGAACAACGGCTCTGCACCCTGTACAATGAGATCATTAACACACATGGCTACCAGGTCGATGCCAACGCTATCGTGACGGCTATAGTCCATGGCCAAGCGTAACTTTGTACCAACCCCATCTGTGCCTGAAACTAACAAAGGGTTTTTGTATTTTTCAGGTAACGAACACAGCGCGCCAAAACCGCCAAGGCCACCTCGAACTTCAGGGCGGTGGGTACGTTTGGTAACCGATTTAATGCGTTCAACCAATTGGTTTCCAGCATCGATATCGACACCGGCATCTTTATAACTTAATGACGTATTTTTCTCAGACACAGGTAAGCCTTGTTACTTAGACAGGTTTGAATGCGCGGATTCTACCAGTATCCGCAATGATGTCCAATGTGTAAGCAGGCTCAGAGGCAGAATTTCGTTTTTTATTGATACCCAACTTGTACAAAATCTCGTCAATCAGCTGCCATGGTGAGCCGTTGAGTAAAGATAAGAGCATTATTAAGATGAAAAACGTGTTTAAATAGATAACAATTAAAACACGGTTTTTGTGTCGCATATCAACATGGGGTTTGCTAAGTTCTTGCCAACGCAGATTCGTAACAATATATTTTTTATGGTTAAGTTTATAATACTCCTGCTGGGAGTGTCGTGGTTTGGTGCTGCCCTGGCAAGCTCGACTATTGATTTGAGCAGTGGCAGGGTGCCGGTTAAGGACAAGTCCAGCCAATCACTCAGCACGGCAACAAAAACGGCCCTCGAACAAGTCCTGATAAAATTAACCGGACAGGACGATATTACCGATTATCAGAGCATTAATACTATCCGCGCAAACAGTAATCGCTTTTTGCGGGCTTATCGCTTTACCGAAGAGCAAGACCAACTTTATTTAGTCGCTGAATTCGATCAAGGCCTTATCGAAAATGCGTTAATTGAACAAGGTTTACCAATTTGGGGGAATCGTCGCCCGGATGCATTGATTTGGCTGGTGGTAGAAGATGAGGTGGGCAATCGTCGTATTGTCGATGATAGCAGCAATGGTACGTTGGCCAAGGCATTAAGACAGAAAGCGGACAACCGCGGTGTGCCGCTGGCCATGCCATTGATGGATCTCGATGATACACTGAATATTACCCCTTATGATGTATGGGGGTTGTTTCCAGGGCAATTGCTTGCTGCTGCGAATCGGTATGCCGTGGATTATGTGCTGGCCGGCCGGATTTATCGTAATCGCACAGAGCCGATTGTTTATAATCAACCCGAGCCGCCTGCAAAACCATTTTATATGCCACCTTTTATGGCACCTTCTATAACCGTCAATCAGTTTGGTGAGGTCGAGTACCCATTACCTGTTAAACAGGCGTCCTTGCAAATGTCATGGCTAGAAGAATCTCCTGATAATGGGCCGTTGTTCACTCAGGAAGAATTTTCAACCATTGCCGCACGCGCCAAGCGGGGCCGTTACTCTTTAGATTTTCTTTATGTGGCAACCGCCGGCACACAAAATGTTATGCAAGATACGCTGATTGGTGATGATGCCGGTGAGCTTGTAAGTGAATTTATTGGTCGGTATGCAAATTATCTGGGGCAAAGTTATGCCATTCTGCCAAGAGATAAAGCATCAGCAGAATCCATTGAGCTGACCATTGGAAACGTTTCAGACTTAACGTCATTTGTAGCGGTACAGTCTTATTTACAAAATTTAAGTGTGACTGACCGCGTTACACTGGTAAAGCAGCAGGAAACCGTCAGTACTTTTCGTCTCAGTTTGCTGGGAACTGAGCAGGATTTTCGCACAATATTGTCTTTCGATAATCAGCTAAAGCCCTTAACTGATGCATTCGGTCAGCCCCTGGAGGGCATGAATTACTTTTGGAGTCCGTAGCCATGCAATTGCCATTGCCGGTGACACTCCCAGATGATGAAACCTTTACCAGTTTTGTAGCTGGAGAGAATAATCAGGTTGCCACTTTGCTACATTGCATTGCTGCCCATTCTCCTGACTGGCGTGGTGAACCTGCGTTATCTTTGCTGGACGCCGCGTCCATCCCGCTGGTTAACCTGATTGGTAGTGCTGGCCGGGGGAAAAGTCACTTACTGTATGCAGTATGTCATCAGTTGGCGAGCCGCGAAATTCCCCATGCCTATGTAAATTTAAAAGATGTTGTGTCGTTATCACCATCAGTACTTGATGCGTTAGAGCAGTTGCCTGTCGTCTGTTTAGATAATTTAGAAGCGATTACCGGCAATGATGCCTGGGAAGAAGCATTGTTCGACCTTATTAACCGGATAAGTGAAACGCGTATTGGTGTGCTAATTATCGCGTCGCAAGTCAGTGCTCAGAGTAGCGCCATTAAACTTCCCGATTTACGCTCGCGCATTAGTGCAGGGTTAACCTATCAGCTTAAACCTCTTAACGATGAGCTACGAGCGAAAGTTCTCAGTTCACGGGCCCGCCAGCGCGGATTGTCGTTATCTGTTCAGGCACTGCATTATCTGCTTAATCACAGCCAGCGTGACCTACCGAGCCTGATGGCCTTGCTCGATCGTCTTGACCAGCGCTCCTTGCAGGAACAAAAGAAAATTTCTGTAGCGTTAGTCAAACGCGAGCTTAGTACTGCAGATGACCATCCAAATTCGTAACTGAGAGCGGCGGCCTGATTTCGCCGGTTTTGTTTCTGCTTACATTATTGCTCTGCAACCGTTCAGCGCTGATAAGTGCATCAAGATCGTACCACGAAGTATCTGCCTCAAGCTGTATTGTCAGAGGCAGGTCGCCTTGAATTTGAGCGACGTTTAAATTCGGTAATATGCGCTCAACGGCGAAGGCGGTTCTGGCCTGTAACGTATCCTGGTTTATGCGATTTCGTTGCCCCCAGGTAATCAGCGCATCGGGGTTAGTGACGGCTCCTATCACACCGATGTCCGCACTGACGCCTAATCGGTAGAGCATCATGAATTGTTCGAATAAGGTCGCGAAATCCTCACGTCGCGTATAGTAGGCGTAATACGCTGGCGCGATATCACTGCTGAACTCATCGGCAGCTTGTGCTGGAGTGAAATTGCGCTGGGATGTTGTGGCATTCTCACCGCCAAAAGACACATTTGCCAAATCAAACAGTACTTCAGATTGCAAAGGGTAGTTATCGTAAAGCAAATCTGACCGGGTAGTGCTGTTGCGAAAATAATCCAGCGGTGTCTGTGAAGCACTGAGACCAGCCCATGCGGTGGACGGGAAAAAGTCATTGGCATGGGCCAATTCATGATACATCAGCCAGGCAAGTGAGGCTTCCAGTTTGGCAAAGTCACGGTTATTACGCTGACTCTCTGCCAGCGATGGCTGAGGATAATAGTAGTTATTGTCTTTTACATAGCGCCAGTAAATACCAAACTGCAAATCATTGCCAAAGTCACTACGGTAATCAGGGGCGGTATTAAGCGTATCGCGTTCAGCCGGGGTGCGCCAAAAGTTGCGCGCATCCAGATATATCGCCCCCGTCCTGACCCAGTAAAACGAAGGGCGAATATCGTAGGAAATGACTATCGCGGTAACGCCACGCAATAGTTGAAGCATGTCTTCCCTGGTTGCCGACTGGTGCAGGAACTCAGCGAACCGGTCGCCCATCCAGGGATGTGAAACCAGCGTTTTATTGAGAATATCATCAATGTCGGGCATTGCTGTTTGCATGCCAATCAGGGGTAACTCCCCAAACGTACAGCTGTCTACAATCTGGTTTGTATAGACACATTTATGTAGTGCTTTGGCGTAAGGGCTGTTTTCGCGATAGGCAACCAGATCGGTGGTTACAAACATATCATTCTCGGTAAATATGCCATTGTCATCGATAGCGGTATCGTTAACGCCGACTAACACCTTATCTGTTGCTTCGGAGCCGTCATCAAACTGCAGCGTCACAGCAAATTCCAGCACCGTGTCCCGACTTACCAGCGGAGCGGTAAAAAACAGATTTTGCAACGGTCCGTTGCCTGAATCTCCCTGTTGCGTTACTGCCTGTGCTGCTGGCCCGGCCGTTTGCTGCCAGTTAACGGCGGTAATGATTTTAGGGGTAGGGCTATCAACACGTAAGGAAACGCGGCCACGCTCAGTCGCCATATGATCCAGTCTGACATTGGCCACTTCAGATGGGGCGTCGTCGCTCGCGATTAATGTGAAAGACATTTCACGTTGCTGTCCATCATTCGTTATGGCGTTGACGGTAAATTCATAGCTACCGGGTGTGGGTATATCAAAGCCTATTGCCTGAGTATGGGCAGCCAGTATTTCGACTTGCGGGCCGCTTTGCTGTTGCCAGTTTACCGTTGTTAAAGGATTGTTATCGGCACTTAGTACAACCAGGCCCACCGACTCACCGGATGTTGCGGACAACTGCCCGTATAAGGCCAGGTTGTCGCCAGTTAATATCGGCACTAACTGGTCTTGTTCCGAGGGCGGCGGAACTGTCTCACCGCCGGTGTTGCTGCTATTACCGCCAGAGCCCCCACAGGCGCACAGCAAAGTAACAACAACGGTCGTTATGACCGCTTGGTAAAATGCTCGCATTCTTCTTTCATCTCATCTTTGAGCTTCTTTAACCCCAAGCCCAGTTCTCGCCCTCTGAGTCTGGCGAAGACACTGCAACCGGTAAACATGCCGATAACCAGAACCACTTCGATACCGGCAAACCAGCGCGCATCAGGCTCGGCATAAAAAACAGTCAGCCCGTGTAACAAATAATACAAAGCAATGAAATTTGCCCATGCATGGGTGTAAGGCCTGGCTTTTATAACACCATGTAAGGGTAATAATAGGGGTAACACATACATCAGAAAGACGAATACCAATGAATATTGCTCACCGGTTGTGAACAAAAGTTGCCATGCCGTGATCCACAGCAATAAACCGATATGGCTAACGAGTGCTAAATAGCGAAACTGGCGCGTTTTATCTGCCATTGGTATCATATTGCACCGCCTTGTTTTTGTTGAGAATAAAGCGCTTTTGCGAGTTGCGCTAACCGTTTGCCTTGTGCCAGACACAGAGATTTCTCATCGGCGCTGAGCGCTGAGGCATTACTGTGCGCAACATGAGTTACACCATAAGGTGTACCGCCGCTGGTAGTGGTATGCAGCTCAGGCTCAGAGTAGGGCAGGCCTGCGATCACCATCCCATGATGGAGCAGTGGCAATAGCATTGACAATAACGTTGTCTCCTGACCGCCATGTAAACTCGATGTCGAAGTAAACACGCAGGCGGGTTTATTGATCAATGCACCATCGAGCCACAGACTGCTGGTAGTGTCGATAAAGTGCTTCATTGGCGCGGCCATATTGCCAAACCGAGTCGGACTACCCAGGGCCAGAGCACTGCAATTGCGCAGATCCTCAAGGGTGACATAGGGCGGTCCTGTTTCCGGATCATCCGGCACTTCAGCGCTGGGGTCAGAAGAGATGGGCGGCACTGTGCGCAGCAGAGCGCTATGACCTGTCGACTCCACCCCCATACTAATCGCTCTGGCCAGTTGGGCAGTGGCTCCATGGCGACTGTAATAAAGGATAAGCACCGGCCCCATGCTACACAATTTCCAGTACAGATTCGGGCGGGCGGCCAATTGTAGCCTTGTTACCATTAATGACTACCGGCCGTTCTATCAGCTTTGGATACTGCACCATTGCAGCAAAGCGCTGATCATCTGTAGTATCTGCTGCGTTGAGTCCTGCTTGTTTATATTCAGCTTCTTTCACGCGCATCATCTGCGTTACGGTGTCTATATCAAGCTTATTAAACAGCGCCCGGAGTTCCTGCTCTGTGAGTGGGGTTTTCAAATATTCTACGATATCAGCTTCAATGCCTTTCTCTTCCAATAATTTTAAGGTTTCGCGACTTTTTGAGCAGCGTGGGTTATGCAGTATTTTTATATCAGCCATAATGTTCTACCGTTAAAAAAGAGTTGGTATGATGGAAATCAAACACACTACCATCGGGCCTAACAGATTGAAAATAGTCGCAGAGTATAAACGAATAACACGCCAACGTGGATCTTTCCGTGTGGTTGTTTTGTGTGTCGCCGGACTGGCTGCGTTAGTCGCGGGTATTTGGTTAAGAACGATGCAAAACCCATCGTTTACCACCGTTAGCGGCAATGAAATTGACTGGCGTAACGAACAATGGACAGTCGTTAATTATTTTGCGGAATGGTGCGCGCCGTGCTTACGGGAATTGCCGGAGCTCAATGGTTTCTACCAGCAAGGTAGCGCGCGAGTCATCGGAGTAAGCTTTGATGAGCTCAGTCAATCTGAATTGCAGGCGGTAATTACCCGGCAAAGCATTGCATTTCCCGTGCTGAAAACAGAATCAGCCGCCGCTCTGCCGGTCAGCATGCCAATCGTCCTGCCCACCACCTATATTATTAGTCCGGCGGGTGAAGTAACGAAAACCATACGCGGTGAAGTAACCGTTGAAAGACTGAACGAGGCATTGGCGCAAAGCCAGCAGGCAGTTAACTTCGGTTCTTAAAGTGCTTTAACTGTAGAGAGTTAAAAAGCCATTGCATAAATCAATTTTCGCACACCTAATCGAATAAAAAATGTGCTATGTTTATTCTTGTCAGCATTAAACGTTATTGAGCATAGCACCATTGAATGAACCATTGCTTGGTGGCTTAGTTTGGCGCTAAGCAATTTCTGCCAGCGCATTCAAGTGCAGAGTTGGCTTTACACACGGAGTAATTGTGTTTTATTAGGAAAAAGGAACTTTAAAATGTTATCAAAAATAGTCAGTCTGATTGTTATCCTCTCCGCCCTTTATGGCTGTACCAATGTAATCCATGAACCAGCTTTGTCTGCTTTTAATGACAATGATTCGTTTGCATCATTTGCGACAGAAACCTATGTCCTGTCAGGACAAATTCAACACATTGAGCATTCTGATGGAAGCAAAGAGTCTTTAGTCTCTGAACTCCTTTTAAATAATTGCAATATCAACCTTAAAACAGTGTTGGCAAAGGGAAGCACCCGAATTTCAATCACTTTTTCTGACCGAAGGTTTGAAGCAGAAGGTTTGAGTATCAAATCTGACAAAAATGGTGCTTGTAGATTGGCGTTAACTAAAGGAAAAGGCATACGGTAACACAGCAAAGCAATTAAATTTGTTTTCTGCGGTCTCTGTGCATTGGTGATGGTTAAACCGTTTCGCGTTCGGATCGACATCTCCTTTCGTTGGATTGGTGTGATTTCCAAGGGAGACTAACCGCACGTTTAACTTATACCTGCTAAAAACTTCTCAATCGTTCCTCAGCATCGCGCAGTTGTTGAATGCGTGCTCTGATACGTTGCTTTTCAAGATGATCATTACCGGTGAAGTTATAGGCATGTTGGAGTTCATCAATTGCATTGGGGTATGCGCCATACAGCGCGAGTAATTCGGCTTTGCTCTGATGCATACCTTTAAACGACTTTTCCTCTTTGTAAGCTTCACTCAACAAACTATAGGCCAGTTGGTCATCAGGTTTTACAAGCAGATAGTCCCTTAATAGTTCTATGACTTTGCTGTGCTGTTTCAACGTGAGATAGCTGTTGGCCAGATTTAAAACCACTACACTGTTGCGAGGCTTATGAGACAGTTCTTTTTCCAGCATTTCTACTGCTTTTTGTGGCTGGTTTAGCGCAATATAAATATCGGTAGCCAGGTCAATGTAAAATAAGTTGCCAGGGCGACCTTTGAGTAATTGATCGTTAATTTCTTGCGCCTGCGCGGCCTTATCGTTGGCCAGGAGCGCAATTGCTAAACCATATTGTGCGGCTTCCGGGATTAACGTTGTGCCCTGTTCATTTAGCAATTGAAAGTGTTCTAATGCATAGTCCGGTTTATATTGATAACGCGCTAACAAACGGGCTTTGGCGAGATGAAAAGTTAAACTGGGTGGCAATCTTACCTCTGGATAACGCGCCATTCTGCTACGCGCATCGGCAATCCGCTTTTCGGTTAATGGGTGGGTGAGCAGCCGTTCGGGCGGGCGTGACCGTAATCGGTATTCTTCTGCCATTTTACCAAAAAATGTCGATGCAGCACGCGGATCGAAACCGGCATTATATAATATATCAATGCCAATTCGGTCGGCTTCCTGCTCGTTAGAACGCGTGTAGTCTATGCTCATCTGCTGGGATATCGCAGATGACGTTTGCAGCGCTGCCATACCCGCTTCAGGATTCGCTACCGCTAACAAAATACTGCCGAGCATTGACGCTATTTGTAATGGCGAGCTGCGTTGCTGGGACAGCGCCCGGCGCGCCAGGTGGCGTTGTGTTACGTGAGTCACTTCGTGGGCAAGCACGGATGCCAGTTCACTTTCTGTATCCGCGCTGGTAATAATGCCTGAATGCACGCCAACATGACCGCCATAAAATGCAAAAGCGTTCATAGCGCTATTATTGATTACAAAAAATTCAAACGGGAACTTGGTGTTCTCAGCCTGTAACACAAGCCGATTGCCAAGATCCTGAATGTATTCAGTGAGCACCGGATCGTCAATGATTGGCGCCTGACCGCGCATCTGACGCATAATAGCATCACCGATCAACATTTCTTTGTCGACAGTCAGGGCTTCTGACGCGACCACACCAATATCCGGCAGCGTATTTTTATCGCTACCAATAGTTTGTGCAGTGCCAGTCACCGGCATCAACAACGTTACGACGGTCAATGAAAAACCAACGATGCTGGATTGCAAATATTGTTTCATTATTCCTCGGATTAAGCCAAATACTGCTATATATACGACAACCTAAGGCTGATCAGTTCCCTGTAACCTGTAAAATAACGTAAATAAAGCAGCGCCATAAGGCAATATGGTTTAATCACACCACAAGGGCGAGCGTGGCGCAAGTTCTAAGCGTTACAAACTCCAAGTTTATCGGTATAGTAACGCCAGTGCATTGAAGGTTTTTCTGTACCCGCTGTTTCTTTATCTAACCAGTTGTTGTATATGATTTATTCTGAATGTTATGAGCGTTGTCAGGCGGTGCTACGCAAGGCAACCTGGCTATCTTTAATGTTGAAAGGAAAAGTGAATGTTTAGTGTTTTCGGACGGTGGTACAGGCGTAAGTTTTCAGACCCTGATGCGGCGATGCTACTTGTCCTTATTCTTATCAGCAGTGCATTGTTACTTTTATGGGGCAATATGCTCATGCCGGTTATTGTGGCAGCAGTTATTGCCTATTTGCTGGACTGGCCGGTTACTCAACTTAATCGTTTCGGCCTTGGGCGCTCTCCTGCCGTTGCTCTGGTATTAATGTGTTTTGTACTGTTCATGGTAATGTTAACAGTAGGCTTAGTGCCTGTTATCACCAAGCAAAGTGTTAGTTTAGCCCAGGAATTGCCCACTATCTGGCAAAATGCCCAGGCGTGGTTATTAACGTTACCCGATAAATATCCTGAATATGTTCAGTTTTCGCATATCTATGAAATGATGGAAGGGGCTAACGAGCGATTGGTTGATTTTGGCGAACAGGTGTTGTCGGCATCGCTGGGTTCAATTACCAGCGTGGCCGCATTGCTAATCTATTTCATATTAGTGCCGTTAATGGTGTTTTTTATGCTAAAAGATAAGCTCTATTTTACTCAGAGCATTTCTCGCATATTACCTAAAGAACGTCGCTTAATTACGCAGGTAGGTAATGAAATGAATACCCAGATTGCCAATTATATTCGTGGTAAGGCAATCGAAATCATTATTGTTGGCGCAATATCCTGTATCACCTTCGCCATCATGGATTTACGTTACGCCATGTTACTTGGGGTGCTGGTGGGCTTGTCTGTGCTAATTCCCTATATTGGCGCTGCGGTAGTGACTATTCCGGTGGCAGTCGTGGCAATGTTTCAGTGGGGCATTACGCCGCAGTTTTGGTATTTAATGGTGGCATACGGCATTATCCAGGCGTTGGATGGTAATCTGCTGGTGCCCATTTTATTTTCTGAAGCGGTGAGTCTGCATCCGTTGTACATTATTATTGCGGTGTTATTTTTTGGCGGTTTGTGGGGCTTTTGGGGAGTCTTTTTTGCTATTCCTCTTGCTACGCTGGTAAAAGCAGTGGTAAGTGCTTGGTCGACTACACCTCCACCGCCCGAAATTATTAATAAATAACTAATTTTATTGACCAAAAAAAAGCCAGTGTCGGTTAACGACACTGGCTTTTTTGTACTGATTTACCTGCGCAGACTAACTTATGCGGCGTTACCTTCAAGGTAATCTAAAATGACCAAATGGTGCTCTTTGGTTTTAAATTTATTGAAAACGTGCTCAATGTTACCTTCTTCATCAATCAAGAAACTCAAACGGTGTATGCCGTCATA
>JABXHM010000095.1 GCA_013373625.1 Alteromonadaceae bacterium
GATCAAGCACTCCAGGCAATTTTGTTTGACCAAATGGTGCCTAATCTTGGTAAGGCTGGTGGGTTCCCCCAAAGGTACCCCGAATAGGCAATAAAAAACCCCGAAGGCTTATTTGACTTGGCCTGTCGGGGTTCTTCAGTTGTTGGTGGAGCTGGCGTCAATTTGATTTTGGATTTATATGTATAAAATACAATGTTTTATTCTATGTTTTTGGTTTAAATACCCCCAAAAGTACCCCCGTAATTCATGAGGTGGTTTTACTTAATTGCTATCCAGTTAATGTATAGGTGAATACAATAAATTATTAATGATTTCTATAGATCACGATATAGGTAAGCTTAACTTCATTATGGAATCCTAAGTTGCTATAGGTTATAGTTTTAATATAGGTACTAGTTCTTTAACCTTGAATTTTAGGTTCTTATCTATTCAGGAAAACGTATTCTGACGTTAGTAAGGACAGCTTTTTAGATTACAACTATAACGAGTCGATTCATGTCTTCAAATCCGCTAAGGATCGCGGTAGCTAGTGACTTACATTTCGTTTCTGAAAATAATGTCAACAATGGTGACTACTACTCGTGGCTATCATTTCAAGCTGATAATTCATTTAACAATCTTTTTTGGAAAAATCTTTTAGAAAAGATAGAAGCAGACAATATAACTGCTGACATTCTTGTATGTCCCGGAGATATTACCACTCACGGAGAACCCATCGCTTTGGAGTTTGCATGGGAGAAGTTACTGGAGTTGGCTAAAGCCTTAGACTGCAAACTTCTGGCTACCGCAACTGGAAACCATGATGTTAAAAGCAGGCCGAGTGATCTAAAAAATGTGATTAGAGACCTAAATCAAAATGATAACTTGCTAGAAAATCTAAAGTTACTTGATCCTCCGTATCCATTTGTTGATCTTAATGATACTACTCTAGCACATTCAAATAGAGTTCATTATTTTGGTGCTGATTACCTGCTTTATGAAACCGATAAGTACCGAGTGTTAATTATCAATAGTTGTTCATCTCATTCTGCAGATCAGAAGGAATACGAAAGAGGTTCCGTTTCAGAATCAACTATGAACTGGATAAAATGTGACCTTCAGAGGATTAATAATAAAAGAAAGTTGGGAATTCTAATCTGCCACCACCATCCTATTTTGCATTCAGAGCATAATCTTGGTAGTTATGATTTTATGAGAGGGGGAACAGAATTACTTGATATGTTGAATTCGAACGGAAGATGGATTGTTATCCATGGTCATAAGCATCATGCCAAGTTAAATTATTATTCCTCAGGCTCAAAAAAAGCAGTTGTATTTGCTGCTGGCACATTATCTGCGCATAAGCACACTTTGGGAACTGATTTTACAAATCAATTCTACGTCCTGAATGTCAATACTGAAAAAGAAAGAGGTACTCCAGTTGGTAATGTAGATGTTTATTCCTGGCAAGGTTCAAAGTGGGCTAGTTCTAGAAGAACTTGCGATGGAATATACACAGGCGTTGGTTTTGGTGAGCCGGGTTGCTTAGAGACTATCGCAGAGAATATTTCGAAGAACGTAAAGGGACCGGTAAGTGTTCCATGGAATGATATTGTAGAAAAAGTACCTAAGTTGAAAGAGTGTGTACCTCAAGATATTAATCATATTAAAGAACACTTGTTGGAATTCAATATCGATATGAACCTCACTCCCGAAACTGAAATAGATAGCTTGGAAAGGTCCAAAAATTGATATGAAACAGGTATTAGACTCCTACAATGCTAAACATCTAAAAGATGATGAAATTCTTAAGAGTTTTGTGTCCACGCCTTTATTTATTGAAACAGCAAAGAATATGCATACTGTACTGGTTGGGCCAAGAGGGAGCGGCAAAACCACCTTTCTGCGCATGTTAAGTAATAAAGCTCTTCCTGTGTGGCATAAGTATGAAAGTTTCAGAGATGTTGGGGAAATCAGTTATCAGGGAATATATGTTCCTGGAGATTTAGTCTGGGGTGAAATGCTGAATTCACTCTCGAAAGCTGGACTACCAATAAAATACAGTGAAGTTTTTTCGTATTCAGCTTTTGTATCTCACGTGTTAATCAGTTCGATAGAAGCTATTGAAACGTATCTAAATTTGCAAGATCCTGCTCTTATCGCTTCAAAAGAAGAGCAGATATATGAAGCTCTAGAGTCTATTGGACAAACCTTAAAGTTACGCTTAGAGAAGATATCCATATCCCGTATAAAACAACAGTTAAAAAATAACTTAGCTTCATTGTTTGAGTACTCTCGATATCTGTCATTAATAGGAAGTGATGGCTTTGATGAACAGGAGTTTTTAGTCAAAGTTCCATACGCGTACTCTGAATTGAAATTTATGCTAGAGAACGTGTTTGATTCTATTGATGGTGCTTTGGATAAAAGTGATCAGCGTTGGGCATTATTGTGTGATGAGTTTGAAATAGCACCTAGTTACTTGTTAGAGAAAATAATTTCTCATATGAGGTCTTCTTCACAAAAAGTAATTTTCAAAGTTGCGCTTGTACCATGTGGTTCACACCAAGAATTAAAAAATCAAAGTAGCTCTATTAACGACTATTCTGTTGTAGAGCTTTGGTATGTTAGAAAGGGTGAAAGTAAAAAGTTTTGTGAGAAATTAATTGAGTCAAGATTTGAAATTGGAGATCCAGTTTCAAAGTTGGGGAACACAAAATATGGGGTTTCTTCTAAGAATAACAAAGAGCAGTGGGTTAACGTATTTGAAGAGTTAGCAAAAAAAGATAAGTCTTTTAAAACTTTTTTAATTTCTAAAAATATAGATTCCAAAACAATATTTAATCTAAAAGGGGCAATGGATAGTTTAATCAGGAAAATATCTCCTCTTGTAGCATTTCGTAATGCTTTTTTGAATTCTAGTGGAAATCGTAAAGGGCGAAAGTCACTTGCTGAGTTTTATTCTGGTTGGGAAGGTATCACTACTATTAGTGAAGGAAATCCTCGCTGGCTTCTTTCCGTACTCAGTTTTATAGTTTCTGTAAGACAAGACCCTAAATCATTAGCTTCTGTACAAATGAAACAAGTTGAGAAAGCTACAAATGCTTATTGTGCAATGTTAAAAACATTACCTTTATCCAATAACATGGGACTATCGACAAATCAGCCAGTTTATGAGCTTTTGGAAAAAATCGGTAAATACTTTAATAAACGGCTTATTGATGATGATTTTATGGTTTCTCCACCGTCAACTTTTACCGTTGATAAACAAGTTAGTAAAGAGGTCGAAGCTGCTCTAATGATCGCGTGGAATTATGGAGCAATAGTTTCTATTTCAACTGATACTTCTTTTGGAAGTTATGAGAACATTATTGGAATGAGGTTTAGGCTCTCTCACCTTTTAGCTCCGAGATTTGAATTAGTTTTAACTACAGGGCCGACTATAAATTTAACTACGATCCTTACTGACGATAAACCAAAGAATAGAACTCCTAGTGATAGTGGAGAAGGCCATGTTCAAAAGGATTTATTTAGATGATACCTAAATATAGTATTACTGGTATTAAAGACATCATAACAGAGAGCGGAGTTTCTGATGAGTTTTTATCAGCAGATCTGATATTGACATCTCACGGCCTGAAAAGAAATGCTATTAACTACTTGAAAATTGGAGATAAAGTTAAAAAGAAACTGTTTGATGTATCCGAAAACGATTTAGATTTAAATACTATTGTTGGTGAACTGGAAATTACGGATTCCCTTAAGGTTGCAATAGACATATCATTATTAGATAGACGTCGTATAGCGGATGTTTTTGTAGAGTTAACTAAGTTATCAACAAAATATAGATGTAAGATATCGATTGTTTATTTGCTTGCAAAATACTCGCCACCATCCGGGTTACCTGTTAGCAATCATTCTGTAAAACCAGTATCAAGCTTTTTCTCTGGCTGGGCGAACCAACCAGGACTGCCAATTATGACTGTAGTTGGTCTTGGGTACGAAAGAGATAAAGCTATAGGTGCTATCGAATATTTAGAAAGTTCACGTTCATTTCTATTTTTCCCTAAATCATCCGAGGAACAATATTTCGATGATGTATTGGCTACTAACTCTGAAATAGTTAGTTCAACTGATGAAAATCATAAGATTAACTACCGAGTAGAATCACCAGTTGAAGCGCTGCTCTCGCTCGATTCTTTGTTAGAAGCTAATAAGAATAAATATAAAATCGTGTTATTACCTTTTGGTCCTAAAATTTTCTATGCGATGAATTTACTTGCTTCAATAGTTCATTCTGAGGTATCAGTATGGCATGTTAGCGGAGAAGAAGAAGATGGAGACTCATCCCAGGATCGGGAAGTTGCTTCAGTATTTGGGTTTAAGTTTGAAATGCTAGTTACTAATTAATTGGCTTCCACCAAACATACATACGCCTCCCCCCTTTAGGGGGGGGCGGTATGTTTGGTTGGAAGCCTTAAGGTATTACTATAAAGCCGTCCAGTTCTACTATATTTTTCGTATTAAGCAATTCATTTTTACATCGGGCAAAAGTAGCTTGCTGAGACGATTGCTTCGGCAAATCTTTTGCTAATTCTGAATAGGCTAAATTCCTCCATTCACTTAGTTTTACGCTTGAATGGTTTTTGTACTCAGGGTGTTTACATAATATGCTCGGAGAGAGAGGGACTCCTTTTTTGTCCAGAGTATCTAATAGGGCTTGGTATATCACATCAGCTCTAGTTGGTTTTGCTGGTTGAGTTGAAGGTATTAGCAACGACAAATATGCTGAATTGACGGTACCGACTGACGATTGAAAGGTCGTAGGGGTAAGTTCAAAGCGCATTTGTTCTGGCTTTTCTGCTTCTTTCATTTTTAGGCACTGAAGCTCTATTACATTAGACTTAGACTTCAGTTGGTACTCAGAGTCGAGCGATGCTCGGATAGCTGAGCTACCTCTACTATGGCCCTTATCACCATGCCCAGAGTGGTGGATAAATTATATTGCCGCATCAGTGTTATTCTTTAACTGGTCAAGGTGTTTAATAAATATTCCAATGTCTTTAGATGAGTTTTCGTCACCAGTACCAAAGTTACGATGCATAGTGTCAATGATTATTAATGAAGGCTGTTGTTTATAATTCTGCAAGTCACTGAGTAATTGTTGAACGCAATCTTCATTAGTTAGTTCAGCAGGAGAGTCTGAAATAACAATATCTTGTATTAAGTGCTTGTATTTGTCCTGTAATGCTAGAAAGCGTTTTTGAATTCCACTTTTACCTTCTCCAGCAATATAAACTACATGGCCCTTTTGGACTGGCCTTCCATACCAGTCGAGTCCGGCACTTACACATAATGCGAGTTCCATTGCTAAGAATGATTTACATGTGCCAGGCTCACCAAACAACATGTTTAGTGATTTTCTTTCAATATACCCATCTACGAGCCAGTGGTTAGTAATAGGCTGTGTTAAGAGTTTTTGTATTGGAGTGAAATTTACCTTATTCATTACCTGCTACTCCTAAACTATAGTGTGCTACTCCTCTTCTTAATCTGCCAAAAGCGTCTAGCGCAGGCTTTTGATTCGTAATAATTTTTAATCCAAGCTTTCGTAGGTTACAAATTATATTATTAGGGTTAGCAATTCCTTTGGCTCGTAGCTCAAAAGTATTTTGCTCTTTATTAGTTTGTAAAAGTTGAAGTACCAATTTTTCTTCATAGGTTATTTTTACCATGGATTTTCTCCTGTTAGGAGAAGCACTAGGCATGCCCAATAAGCTAAGCTATTATCAATTTGTGAAAACTTGAAGGGGCTCATTGGTTATGCCATGAGCTCCTTTTATCTATTTGAATTTCTTGTGGCTATTCTATGTTCAATCCAAGCCTGAACTTCTCTTTCAAGCCAAGCGACCGAGGTGCCACCGTCAATTAAACGAATTTGTTTAGGAAACTTGTTCTGCTCAGTGAGCTGATAAATATAGGATTTAGATAATCCAGTGAGGTTAACAACGTCTTTGATACGTAATAGTTTATTTGTAGATTGATTTATCATTGTTATTCCAATGTGGTTGATATGACGTAATGCAATCTAAAGGTTTGAAGAGCTTTTAAAAATATCCTAAAACATTATATGGAAAGATTGGGGGATATTATATTATTGATTTTCAAGATGATTTATTTTTTAAGTTTTGGGTTGATATCTCTGCCTTTTCCAGTTCCTTGTGCATAGTTGATTTTTTTTAATGGTTCTTTTCGAAAAAATTCTTTTTGAAAGTTGGCTTTAAAAGTATCAGGCCAAAGTCGCTGCCAGTCATCCCATAGAGTGTTCTGAGATGGACTTCCGATAAGTTTGTAGATTTCCTGATAGCCTAATCCTTTCATTGGATATTCAGATCCATATCTTGAAAAATATTCTTTAACCCTTTGAATTCTCTTTGCTTCGATAGTTAGCTTAGCTTTTGAAGTATCTATCCATAGGCTAGAAATATTTAGTGTCTGTGATTGCAAAAACATACCTGACTCATCGGAAATGTAATGCTCCTGATCATTGGAGTTGTAGAATCTAGAGGATGTTAGTTCTGTATCGCTACTACCAGCTAGCTGTTCGGGGGTGAAATAGACAGGGTTATCATCGTTAAACCATTCCAGTATACCATTAAGCATTAAGCGATTATTGTCTTCGATTAACTCTGCTCCCTGCGATATTGGGCAGCCGGATAGGTTACCAAAATAGAAAATTTTGGCTTTGATGTTAGCTAGATTTAGCAGCACTCTGTTTAATGAGTGTCGGTCAAGTGAACCTACTGTATTTTCGAGAACATAATTATAAAAATTCTCCATCAAACTACTCCTGTTTATCTGATGATATTTTCTCTAAATAATCTGCCCATACTTGCATCATATTGGCTCTCTCATTCAAATGCTTTGTTCTGTTATAGGCTCTGCCATTATGATCTTTAACAGAATGACCAAGCTGCTGTTCGATATACTCAACTCGAAACCCTAGAACTTCGTCTAGAAGCGTTCTTGCCATCGCTCTAAAGCCATGAGTAGTCATTGTGTTATTGTCATAGCCAAGAGTCCGTAGAGCCGTTCTGACTGCATTATCAGACATTGGTCTGCTTTTTCCTCTTGCGGACGGGAAGACGTAGCGACCGTTTGAAGTGAGAGGTTCCAGTGCTTTTAAAATAGAGATAGCTTGTTTGGATAGAGGGATAATTAGGGGCTCTTTGATTTTCATTTTTTCTGCTGGAAGTTCGATTCTGCCTTCCTCAAAGTTGACCTCTTTCCATTCAAGATGTCTGAGTTCGCCTGGGCGACAAAATAGGAGAGGAGAAAGTTTTAAAGCTGCTGAGACAACAGCTGTCCCTTTATAATCATTAATAGCGACCATTAATTTCGCAACTTCCTTAGGCTCAACAATCGCTGCAAAATGATTTTTTTCTGGTGAAGCTAATGCTCCTTTTAAATCTGCGCTAATATCTCTTTCAGCTCTTCCGGTAGCGATTGCATATCTGAATATCTGCCCTGCAACCTGTTTAATCCTATGAGCAGTTTCTATTGCTCCTCGCTCTTCTACTTTTCTTAAAATGGCTAACAGCTCCGGTGCTGTTATTTCGCTAATTGGTCTAGTACCTATGTCGGGTTTCAAATCTCTATTTATTGCACGTGTTGTCCGGTCTAAATGGACTTTACTCATGTTTTGCATTTTCTTTTCAATGAATTCATCTGCGATGCTGGCAAACGTATTGTTGTTGGAAAGATTGGCAGTGAGTTTTTTTAGCTTGCGTTCTTGAGAGGGGTCTATACCTTCAATAATCTTAGCTTTTTCTTTTAAGGTGGCTTGTCTGGCTTGCGCTAATGAAATCTTAGGGTAAACACCGAGTGCTAATACCTTCTCTTTACCGCCAAAGCGATACTTTAAACGCCAGTACTTCTTACTATTGGCTTTTACCAATATGTATAAACCTTCACCGTCGTAAAGCTTGTAATCCTTATCAGATGGTTTGGCAGATTTGACCTGAGAGTCTGTAAGCTTTCCCATTATTTACCCGTCTCGCTAAAAGTAAAGATTGGGGGTATCAAGATTGTTATTGGTGTTTGATGCCCCTGAAAGTACCCCTTAATTATAAAGTACCCCCATGGAAAGAATAGGACGTTATGGATCGTTAGGCAATAAAAAACCCAGCAAAAATGCTGGGTTAGTGTAATACATAAGACTCTATGTATTCTTATTTGGTGGAGCTGGCGGGATTTGAACCCGCGTCCAGAAAATGTCTACCTTTGGTACTACATGCTTAGTTTGTCTTTTATTTAACTACTTTAGACCCCGACAAACAGGGTTCCTGGTAGCTGTCCTGATACTATTTCGCGGTTCAACCTCAGGAAAGTTTCCCTCGCTAGTTTACTTATATGACCTTCCAAAATCCTGGCTAGCAAACAAAGCTTAGGTGGAAGGGCCTATACCGGTTATTAAGCGGCTAGTGCGTAGTTTTCGTCGTTTGCGACTATTTAAATGCGGCTTTTTAAGAGGCAAACCGCTCCTCTGCATGCACCTCCAGCTTCCTAGATCCTGTCGAATCCTAATCAGCCCCGGAGATCGTTCCTATTAAACAAACGGCGCACAAAGCGTCTTTGTTACTGTTTAATATTGGGCGGATATTAACGTATTCAAGGGGTAAGTACAAATATAAACGCGCTAAGTTGCTGTTTTGCACAGTATCTGTACAGTGCAATCATACTCATTGAGCATGTGAACAATAACACTTGGTCTTTGTGCTTAATTTTTTTACATTACGGCTACTGTTTAATTGGAATGCCTGGTTTTATGCAATCACTTGATGTCTCGGTGCTCACTAAAGTCAATACATGGTTAACACAGGAAAAGCCATTTTGGTTTTGCACTGTGCTGGCTACCTGGGGCTCTTCGCCGCGCGAGCCGGGGAGTTTATTCGCCGCTGTCGATAGCAGTGAGTGGGTGGGGTCGTTGTCAGGCGGTTGTGTGGAAGATGATTTTTTAAGTCGCATTGCAAACCACGAATTTAACCAACCCGCGCAGGTTATTCGCTACGGGGAAGAAAGCCCCAACGCAACAATTACTTTGCCCTGTGGGGGCATACTTGACGTATTGATTGAAAAAGTAACGCCAAATGAAACCACCGCCAGTCACTTTGCTACGTATTTACATTGTTTGTTGGGGCACGACACCCGGGTCAGAACAATTAATACTCAAACTGGCCAGGCTACGTTTACTGAGGTGCTGCATAATACACCAGCAGTTAATTGGCTGGTTGATGAAAATCGCGTTGAACTGCGCACAGGGCCGGCCAGGCGTTTAATTATTGCCGGTTATTCGCCTGTTGCGGAGTATTGTGCCCGTTTTGCGATATCGCTCGGATTTGAGGTAATTATGTGCGAGCACCGCGCGCAAGAGCAGGCATTGTGTCATATTGAAGGGTGTCGTTTTGAACCGACCTTTGCCCCCGACTTTTTATTACAAGCAGGCAGTGTGCACAGTCATACCGCTATAGTGGCGCTTACTCACGATCCGCGTATCGACGACTTAACCATGATGGAGGCGGTTACTACCGATGCCTTTTATATTGGTGTGATGGGGTCAAAGCGTACTTCGACTAAACGTGCTGAACGATTACAACGGGTAGGGCAGTTAAGCGCATCGCAAATGGGTTGCATCCATATGCCAATCGGATTAGATATTGGCAGCAAAACGCCGGCTGAGATTGGCCTGGCAGTTATGGCCGATATTGTTAAAGCGTATCGTAAACCGAATATCTAAAATTCCCCCCAACGTTTTAAAGCTTCACTATAGCTAACTCGCTCCCGCTGGTGAGTTAAGCTTATAGGTTAACCCAAGCTCCTACATTACCGCCAATATACGGTTATATGAGCATACCTCTTTGGGGAATGGCTTGGCAGGCGTGGTTACTACGCAAAATAGTAGCCGATAATTTCTGAGCGTTAGTTTGAACGCGGTTTGATTTTACAATTAAAATAATCAGTTACATCATCAATCACTTTCGCTATGGTGTTGTTAAAGATAACGTAGTAAAGAGGGTTGTATGTTGGGGTTTCGTGTATGCGTATTGTGGCTGTGTAGCGTATGTTTGCTGAATCAGGCAAATGCAGCGGAGGTTACATTATCGTTAGATAACGGTCAGTACAAGGTACCGGCTATCGTAAATGTGCCTGTATCGCCTGCGCCGGTGCCTGCGGTGGTGTTATTGCACGGCACCGCCTCGCATAAAGACGAAGTCGGTAATCTCTATAAACGATTGGCTGCGGCGCTCGAAAGTGCAGGTATTGCGTCAATCCGTATTGATTTTGCCGGTACCGGAGACAGTACGGTAAGTTATCGGCAATATACCCTTAACAATGCGGTGCGCGATGCCCGTCTGGCGCTTAATTATATGCTCAACCATGCCAGTGTGGACGCTTCGCGAATAGGCGTGGTGGGATTCAGTCAGGGCGGGCTTATTGCGCAGCTACTTATTGCCCGCTCGCCGGAGATCCAGTCGTTCGTTGCGTGGTCGTCGGTTGCTGACGATGGTATCGGCTCGTTTGAGCCGCTGTTTGAAGCGCACTATGAAACGGCCAAACAAAACGGTTTTGTTACCCAGCAATACAGCTGGCGGGCGCCGCTTGATTTTAGTGTTGAATGGTTTGAGCAGATCAAACAACAGCGCTCGTTAAGCGATATGGCCAACTACGATGGAGCGTTGTTGGCCATTGCTGGTAGCGCAGATCAAGTTGTTAATCCACAGGCTGCTATAAGGCTCATTGAGGCCAGTAATGCACACCCGGCGCAAGCGGTTATTATTAAGGATGCCAGCCATATATTTAATGTGCTGAACAATACCGCAAGCCAAGATGAGCAATTACTTGAGCTTACCCGGCGATGGCTATTGCAAACTTTGTAGGTGTTAAGGGCGCTACACCTTTGTTTTCATTACGCGGGCTTTTTGGCGTTCCCAGTCACGATCTTTAATGCTGTCGCGTTTGTCGTGGGCTTGTTTACCTTTAGCCAGGTATATTTCGAGCTTAACCCAACACTTTTTCCAGTACATCGCGGTGGCAACAATCGAGTAACCCTGACGATCGCGAGCACCTATTAAGCGGTCTATTTCGCGTTTATTGAGTAGTAATTTGCGAGCGCGCTCGGGCTCACAAATTACATGTGTTGAGGCCTGTGTTAACGGCGTTATGCGAGCACCAACCAGGTACGCTTCACCATTTTGAATAATCACGTAATTATCAGTGATATTCACTTTACCCTGACGAACACTCTTAATTTCCCAGCCTTGCAATGCAATGCCGGCTTCGAGTTTGTCTTCTAAGTGGTAATCGTGACGCGCTTTTTTGTTTAGCGCTATGGTACCGCTGGATGCTTGATTGGATTTATTTTTTTTCATATGCGCTATTATACTGATTGCGCACTAGTTGTCTTGTTTTTCATAGAGTCTTAGTCAAAAATTTCTGCAATGTAATTAAAATTTATAGTCTGATTTTGTGCTGTGCGGTTGGGCATTTTTTTGTGATAGACTTGTTTCATTGTGTAAGAATTAATAGAAAGCATGCCTAAAATACAACGTAGTGCGCTCGTCGCTTATAGTGCAAAGTCTATGTTCGATCTGGTCAATGATGTTGAATCATATTCTGAGTTTCTACCTGGTTGTGCCGATAGCAAAGTCGTCAGTCAGCAGGGGAACGCTATGCAGGCGGCCTTGTTGGTGTCTAAAGCCGGTATTAAACAGTGGTTTACTACCGAGAATATTCTAGCGCCAACACATCGTATCGACATGAGTCTGGTAGATGGCCCGTTTAAACATTTAAGTGGTGGGTGGACGTTTGCCGCATTGTCCGACTCGGCCTGTAAAATTGAGCTGAGTTTACAGTTTGAGTTTAAGAGTAAAATGATTGAACTCGCTTTTGGACGGGTGTTTAACAGCCTGGCCGCGAGTATGGTTAATGCGTTTACTCAACGTGCCAAAGTGGTGTATGCCTGATGGATAATCTTATTAATGTAGAAGTGGCTTATGCTACCCCTGAAAAACAGTCTTTAATCGAGCTTACGGTGCCTGCTGGCAGTACTGCCGAGCAGGCGATTGTTGCTTCAGGCGTAATGGATATTCACCCGGAAATCAATTTGCCAGATGCCAAGGTTGGTATTTGGAACCGCGTATGTAAGCCGTCTGCTGAAGTTCAGGAAGGCGATCGCATAGAAGTGTATCGCCCGCTCATTGCCGATCCCAAAGAAGTACGCAAACGTCGCGCTGAAAAGGCCATACAAGAAGGTCGTGCCGACAAAGTTACCGGCGGACGCCCCAATCAACCGAAAGCCAGCGCGCAAAAGCCCTCATAGCAATAAACCTTGGTGATGCGCTGCGGCCTTTTACTCGTTGCGTTCGATGAGTGTACCAACAGCCAGAACAGGAGACGCGTCAATCGACTCTGCATCCATCATCGACGCAATACGTTGCATGGTGGCAATCATCTGGCTTTGTTCCCATTCGGCCATCTGACTAAAACGCTCTACAAAATGTTCCTGCAAAGGGCGTGGTGCAGTCGCAACCGCCTTTTCTCCGTTGTCAGTGAGGTAGACACCCACTTTACGCTTGTCTTTAGTGCTCCGAATTCGATGTGCTAAATCACGCGCTTCAAGGCGATCCAGAATATTGGTGATCGTCGCCGGACTCAAATTAATGTTGTCAGCAATTTCTTTCACCATGATTCCGGGTTTATCCGCAATGTTTTGCAACACCATAAGTTGTGGGCCGGTAATGCCCACATCTTTGCTCAATTGCTTGCTACGGAGGTCCACTGCGCGAATAACCCGACGCAATGCCACCAGCAACTCTTCTTCTTTACGCATTAAAAGTAGTACTCCAACCTGCATTAATTAAGTAAATGCAAGAAATGTAGATGCTTCTGAAAATGGTCTAACACATCATTAATAACGCCGTCTTTCGACCAGCCCATTAAATCGTAGTCCTGTCCGCCTTCAGACAAATGAACCTGGGCGCGATAGTAAGTCTGTTCTTTGTGCGTGTCTACTGCTTCCTCATCGAGTAATTGCGGATCAGGCTGCTGCGTAGGTGTGAGATATACGGCATAGATATAGTCATTTTCGCCGTTTAACACCACTGTGAGCTCAACATGCGTCTTACTGGACACTAATGAGGCGTTATAATGGCGGTCTTTAAATTCTTGGCAAACTTCGTGTAATGCCGGATAAATTACCCGTAGCATGTACCCCGATACTTTATTTTCGTCAGGATACGTAACAATTTCTGCCAAGCGCTCTTTCCACGGTTTGTCATGATCTAAAACTGCGGTTTGAGTCGCTGTGATCTGCAAGCTGTCACGCTTGTGTTTTTCGATTCGCAACGATTTCAATAAGCCATACATGGCTATCAGTAATATAATCGAAAACGGCAGTGCTGATACAATTGTCATGGTCTGTAGTGCACTTAAACCTCCAGCGTAGAGGAGTATCGCCGCCACCAAACCCACTGCAACGGCCCAGTAAACACGCTGCCACATAGGCGTGTCATTGCGGCCATGAGAACACAGCATGTCCACGACCATGGCGCCTGAGTCACAGGAGGTAACAAAAAATATAATCACCATCAGCAGGGCTATAATACTAATGAAACTGCTAAAGGGGAAATGCTCCAAGAACACAAATAATGCAACGGAGGTATCTTCCTTAACCATGCTCGCTAGCAAATCGAAGCCCTCAGTAAACACCATATCTATCGCTGAGTTACCAAAGATTGTCATCCAAAAAAGCGTAAAGGCAGTCGGAATTAACAAGACCCCTAATACAAACTCGCGCAGGGTACGACCAAAGGATATGCGCGCAATAAACAAGCCTACAAACGGGGCCCAGGCTAACCACCATCCCCAGTAAAATATGGTCCACCCACCTATCCAGTCGGTTTTTTCGTAGGCGAATAAATTAAAGGTATTACGCACAATGTCAGACAAATAAGCGCCGGTGTTTTGCAGGTATGCCTGCAACAAAAATACGGTAGGGCCAAGTACCAACACAAATACCAGCAACACTACTGCCATCACCATATTGGTTTCAGACAAGCGGCGTATGCCTTTATCCAGCCCGGTCATAACCGACACAATGGCCATGCTTACCACCACTGCCATTAACAGTATCTGCATCATGGTATTGTTGGGAATCCCAAACATATAGCTCAGCCCGGCATTAATTTGACTCGCGCCCAATCCCAGCGAGGTAGAAATACCAAAAATCGTTGCGGTAACGGCTAACACATCGACAACGTGCCCTTGCCAACCGTAAATTTTATCGCCAATCAGCGGGTATAGCGTTGAGCGCAGTGTGAGTGGCAATTGATGGCGAAACGCGTAGTAACCGAGTACCAGCGCTACTACCGCGTAAATGGCCCAGGCATGCAATCCCCAATGAAAAAACGTCATTCGCATGGCTTCACGTACAGCCTCTACGGTATTCGCTTCGGCTGTAGGTGGGGTCATAAAATGCATTAATGGCTCTGCGACACCAAAAAACATTAAACCTATTCCCATGCCAGCGGCAAATAACATAGACAACCAGGTAATGAGCGAAAACTCGGGTTTTGAGTGATCAGGACCCAGTCGAATATCCCCGTAGCTTGAAAATCCGATATAAATTACAAATAGCAAAATCGCTGCAACGGTTAATACGTAAAACCAACTACCATTATCAACCACGCTCGATTGCATACTTGAGAACAGCGATTCAGCCGTACCCGGCATAATTACAGCAAACAGCAGCAGTACAATTATTGCAATTGAAGCAGACAAAAATACCGGCTTGTTAAGTTTAGCCGGGACGGAGGCGTCATGTTGAGGCGTATTCGATTGACTCAAGTTGGATCCTAATTTTTTAATTTATTTATATGGATTTTCAACAAATATACAGCAAATCGGCGTCGCGAAAAACTGCTTGTCTAATAATTAGTATATTATTGATTTTGTGATCCAGGACGCATTGATTTACATACTGCTTATGGTTTTCCTGCAAATATTTGCACCATATATTAGTTAGTGCTGAAATATAAAGGCGTATCTGCTACCCTTTATCATGCATAAAATACATTAATAAAAAACATTACAGCTCACTTCAAATCGAAAAGGATCTTAGATCTATGAGAAAAACACACCTTAGTTGTGCAATCATTGCCGCTTTAGCTTCACATGGCGCAATGGCGCAATCGAGCGGTTCAAAAGCATCAATCGAAACCATCGAAGTAACAGCTACCAAACGCACCGAGTCTATTCAGGACGTTCCGGTTGCAGTATCAGCGTTAAGTGGTGATGCCCTTGAGAACATGGGGATCGACAACTTCCAGGATTATGTTGAATTTTTACCAAACGTTGTATTCCAGGGCACAGGCCCGGGGCAGAACGAAATTTACATACGCGGTGCGGCAACCACGCAGTCAAGTATTACGCTGTCTTCTGTGCAGGCTTTACAACCTTCTGTAGCGTTCTACCTCGATGAAATGCCGGTTTCTATGGCGGGGCGTAACCTTGATGTTTACGCCACCGATGTTGAGCGTGTGGAAGTACTACCAGGACCACAAGGCACACTTTTTGGGGCGAGTTCACAGGCCGGTACAGTTCGTTTAATTACTAAAAAGCCCGACCACGCTGGTTTTGCTGCGGGGTTTGATACCAGCATATCAACCACTAGAGGCGGTGATATGAGCAACTCTGTTGAAGCTTATATTAATATTGCGCCAACTGATAATTTAGCTTTCCGCGTTGTGGCTTACAACGATAAGCAAGGCGGCTGGATTGATAATATCGAGAACGATCCTGGCAATGGTGGCTATATTGGTAGTGCTGTTGTCATTGACCGTATTTCTGGCGGGGCGCTGCAGGGACAGGGTATTGACCCCGTTGCTATGGACAACCGACGCGTAACTAACGGCTTCACCCGTAGTGAGGCATCCGTAGTCTCGCCACGCAACAGTCAGCACGTAGAAGATAACTTTAACGATGCTGTCTATTCCGGTGCACGTTTTGGCCTGTCTTACATCATTAATAACGAGTGGGATTTACTGCTGCAGCATACGGCGCAAACGCTGGATACTGAGGGTGTATTTGCTTACGACCCGACCGTCGCGGGTGAAAGTTCCGCTGTTCGTTTTCAGGCAGATGAAAACTCCGACGAGTTTGGTTTAACTACCTGGACGCTAAACGGCAGCCTTGACAAATTGGACGTAGTGTATACCGGTGGTTATCTGGACCGCGAAATCGATACTCTCACTGATTACACTGGCTACACAAACGGCGGTCTTTTCTCTGCTTATTACGTGTGTACCCATTATGAAACGCCGGACAATCCAAACGATGCACGTTGTCTTGATCCAACCAAGTATTATAAAGAAGATACCACCAGCACGCGTTTAACCCATGAGCTGCGTATTGATACCACCATGGACACAGACTGGCGTGTAACAGCGGGGTTATTCTACGACGAACAGGAAGTGGCCTCGGTTGGTCAGTTCAAAATAGCCAGCCCGGAGATTTTTGAAGGTTTAGCAAGTTCATGGAATGCGCTGGCAGGTAATAAAGGTATCAATAGCGATGGCGGACCGTTCTCTCCAGAGATCAGCTTTGTTAATGATATTACCCATACCATCGAGCAAATCGCGGTGTTTGGTCAGCTTGAATACGACTTAACCGACAGCCTGACGGCAAGTGTTGGTGCCCGTTGGTATCAAATTGATGACATCTACCGTGGTGCCACATCTACCCGTGACGTAACCAGTCGTCTTGAGGCTTACGGCCAGGGCGTATTGGATCCATCCGTGTATGATGGTTTCAACCTTGATGGTCAGGGCGTTGTTGATGCCATTCAAAACGGGCAACTGGATATCAGCCTGCTCGATGATGACGGCGTACTAACCGTAGACGATACTATCTTTAAGTTCGGTCTGGACTGGACTGTCAGCGAAGACGTATTGTTATTTGCTAACTACTCAGAAGGTTTCCGCCCGCCGGTAACTAACCGTTTAGGCGGTGACGCAGCGGCTAACCAATCTGGTGCATTTGAAGGCTTCCGTATCCCGGTATACTCCACTACAGATACCCTGGATAATTACGAAATCGGTATGAAGGGTGACTTCCTTAACGGTATCGTGCGAGTTAACGCAACCGGTTACTACTCAGAAATTTCTGACTTACAAACCTCACGCTTTGACCCGACCAACATCAGCTTCCTGGTATTTACTGATAACGTAGGCGATGCAGAAGTTAAAGGTGTTGATGCTGATATTACGTGGTTAGCCACAGACGATCTGGTATTAAACGCTGCCTTTAGTGTGCTGGATACCGAGCTGGTTAGTATAAACCCTGAACTCGCTGGTATCGCGCCGGGCGTAGGCAGCAGATTGCCCTATTCTGCGGAATTCTCAGGAAACGTAAACGCACGCTATTACTTTGAACTGGACGGCGGTCGTCAGGGCTTTGTTAATGCGTCAGTGTCTTATACCGGTGACCGTTTAGCTGGTATGGTGATGGACGCGTACGTAATGGAAGATGCGACGCAGCTTATTTACGGCACTGGCTCTGGCCTTAAAATCGAAGACGAGGCAGCGGTTTATGATGGTATTTCTTATCCAGATGCCAATGGCGATACGTTCCGCGGTGGCCGTTATGTGCAGGAAAGCTACCTGATCAGTAATATTGCTATAGGTATGTCGGACGATAGCTGGAAAGCAGAGCTGTTCATCGACAACGTTTTCGACGAGTCAGCAATTTTGAATATCGATGCGCAGCAGTTCACGCCGAAGGTTGTCACTAACCGTCCGCGTACTGTGGGTGTTCGCTTTTCTTTTGATTACTATTAATCGCTGATTTAATTAAGCTAAGGCTTAATATCAGTAAATAGATAAAACGGCAGGCCTTGGTCTGCCGTTTTTTATGGTAATTTGGTCACACTATTTTTAAAACGTCCCATAACAATGATGCAGGCTATGACGACACAGGATTTTCAACAACAAATTAATTCGATAAAGCGAGCCGTTCAGGGATCCCAGTTGAGTCAGGCAACTGCGCTGGTTGCGCAACTTAAAGCCCAGTCGCTGGTCGCGGGGCAACGCGTTGAAGTACTTTATTTAGCCGCCGTTATTGCGCGTCTTAGTGGAAATCATCAAGCGGCTATAGCTGAGTTGAACGAGCTATTAGGTCTGCGTCCTGATCACGGACGCGCATATCAGGAACTTGCCTATAATTATCAGGCTTCTGGCAAAGCACAAGAAGCAGCCAGTGCGTTTTTCAGGGCAACACACTACAACCCGGCGCTAGTGGCTAGTTGGAAACAACTACTGGCCATTTATCAACAACACAATGATACGGCAGCTCAGCAATTAGCCAGCCAACAAATCGAGTATTTGCAATCTTTACCGCCTCAAATACTTGGCGCCTACGATCTGATGTACGAAAAGCAACTCGGCGCTGCGGAGCAAGTTTGCAGACAGTTTTTACAGCAAAATAAGCATCACTCCGAAGCCATGCTATTACTGGCCGAGTTGGGCATTCAGCTAAAGGTGTACCATGATGCTGAATTTCTGCTTGAGAGTTGCGTTGAGCTGTACCCGGACAACTTGCGTGCCGTCATCAGTTATTTAAGCCTGCTTGCAAAGCTGGGTAAGCATCAAAAAGTCGTGTCAATCAGCGATAAACAACTGGCGCGGTTTAGCAACAATTTGCAAATCCTGATGGCGAAAGCCAATGCGCTGTTGGGGTTGAATCAAACCGATGAAGCCATTGAAATGTTTGATGCTTTACTGGCCACAGATGCCGACCGTCCGGCGGTGTGGTTAGCGCTGGGTCATGCGTACAAAACTACGGGAGAGACTGATAAAGCGACTCATGCTTATCAACAAGCGGCGCATTATCATCCTCAATTTGGTGATGCCTACTGGAGCCTCGCCAATATGAAGTCTTACCGGTTTGACGAACAATCGCTTAACGATATGGTTCAAACAGAACAGCAGGCATCCATGAATATCGAAGACAAGATACATTTGTGTTTTGCTATCGGTAAAGGCTTTGAAGATGCCAAACAATACGCTGTGTCCTTCGATTATTATAGTAAAGGTAATCAGTTAAAATTAAATTCGGTGCAGTATGATATTCGACGGGCGGAGCAGGCTATGGAAGCGCAGATGAAAGCCTGCCAGGCTGATCTGTTTAGCAGTAAAAGTGGTGGTTTCCCGTCGCCTGATCCCATTTTTATTGTGGGCATGCCGCGCGCCGGCTCAACGCTGTTAGAGCAAATCCTGGCGTCGCACAGTGATATCGATGGCACTATGGAACTGCACAATATATTGAGTCTGGCATCGTCGGTAAGTGGCCAAAAAAAGCCTTACCCGTTTTGTTTAGCCGATCTCAGCCATGAACAGTGTTATCAGTTAGGTAAGCAATATATTGAACAAACCCGTTATTACCGGGGCACCGCGTCTTTCTTTATTGATAAGATGCCGAATAACTTTATGCATGTAGGCTTTATTAAACGTATTTTACCCAATGCTAAAATTATTGATGCCCGGCGTGACCCCATTGATTGCTGCTTTAGTAACTTTAAGCAGCTATTTGGTGAAGGGCAGGAGTTTTCTTATGGGCTGGATGAAGTTGCCCGTTACTATAAAGCTTATGAAAAACTCATGACTCACTGGGATTCTGTGTTACCTGGCGACGTATTGCGGGTTCAACACGAAGATGTTCTGGATGATCTCAACGGTCAGGTTAAACGCATGCTCGACTATCTGGGCGTGCCTTTTGAACAAGCGTGTCTGGACTTTCACCAAACCCAACGGTTAATCAAAACGCCCAGCGCCGAACAGGTGCGTCAGCCTATCAATCGTCAGGGGCAGGGACGTTGGCAACCTTATCAGGAGCAACTTACACCGTTACTCGCGCATTTTAACCGCCTTTAATACCGCCGGGCCTAGTACTTACGTCGCTGCAATCCGGTTTCGGCCAGTATTTTGGCCGAAATCTCTTCGATAGAGAACTTTGTACTGTTCAAGAACGGGATTTTTTCTTTACGGTATAAATTTTCTACTTCGCGCAGTTCCATTCGGCATTGTTGCAACGAAGCATAGCGGCTGTTCGCCCGGCGCTCTGAACGTATCTGACTCAATCTTGCCGCTTCAATTGTTAAGCCAAATAATTTGGATTTAAACTGGCGCAAAGCTGGCGGCAACTTTAGCATGTCGCCCATATCCTCTTCGGTAAACGGATAGTTTGCCGCTTTTATACCGTATTGCAGAGCTAAATAAAGACTGGTCGGTGTTTTGCCAGAACGGGATACCCCAACTAAAATTATATCGGCTTCGTGATAGTCTTTTAAATTCGAACCATCGTCGTTGGCAAGAGCGTAGTTCACGGCCTCAATACGTATGTCGTAGGTTTTTTCGTGAATACTGTGCGTCCGGTGCTTTTCTGGTTTGGAAGGAACACCTATTACTTTTTCCAGTGGTGCCACAAATTGGTCGAGGAAATTGTAGTTTATGCCCACTGACCGAGCCACAACACGGCGCACATCCGGGTTTACAACTGTATAAAAAACAAGCGGGCGTTCTCCGGTGTCTTGAAAACTTTCAGATATTTTCTCGATGACGGCGTAAGCCTGTTCCTCAGTTTCAACAAATGGAATTGTCTTATGATTGAATTCTGTCGGGAAAAGTGACAGTAAAGCGTGCCCAAACACCTCTGCGGTGATGGCAGTGCCATCTGATATGTAAAAAGCAGTGCGCACAACAACTCCTTAACTTTGTCGTAAATTTATTACGAAATGAAATAAAATTTTACTTTTTTATAATCAACATTTTAGAATTTCCTTATGGAAAAGCCAGTCTGAATTGAGTTTTCGCGATTGTCTTAACCTCTACCCTACAAGTTCACAGTAAGTGAACGTTTAAAAAGTGACAAGCTGGAGGCTGAAAAGTGCAGGAATACGTACTTTGGTATCAAGAGTTAGGTATGCACGATGTCAATCGTGTGGGCGGTAAGAACGCATCGCTCGGAGAGATGATTTCAAACCTGGCCAATGCTGGTGTAAAAGTACCGGGAGGATTTGCCACAACAGCTTATGCTTTTAATGAGTTTCTCGAACAAAGCGGGCTCGATGCACGAATTCATGAGGTGCTGGATGCCCTCGATGTGGATGATGTCAGCGCATTAGCCGAAGCCGGTAAAAATATTCGGCAGTGGATCATTGATACGCCTTTTCAGGGCAAACTTGAAGAAGCTATCCGTAGTGCATTTGTTGATCTGCAGGGTAATGCTGGTGAAGAGGCCTCATTTGCAGTGCGCTCATCAGCAACCGCCGAAGACATGCCCGACGCATCATTTGCCGGCCAGCAGGAAACCTTTCTTAATGTAAAAGGCTATGATTCGGTGATTGAAGCCGTTAAGCATGTGTATGCTTCATTGTTTAACGACCGTGCCATTTCCTACCGCGTGCACCAGGGATACGATCATAAAGGCGTTGCGCTGTCTGCCGGGATCCAACGCATGGTGCGCAGTGATATTGCCTCCTCAGGCGTCATGTTCACCATTGATACCGAATCGGGCTTTGAAGACGTGGTGTTTATCACCAGCTCGCTCGGGCTAGGCGAAATGGTGGTACAAGGCGCGGTTAACCCAGACGAATTTTATGTTCACAAGCCAACCCTTAATAAAGGCAAGCCTGCCATTGTGCGGCGTAATCTGGGTAGTAAACTCACCAAAATGATTTATTCTGCTGATCAAAGTCACGGTAATCAGGTGACGATTGTCGATATTGATCCTGCTGAGAGCAAGCAATTTTCACTCACCGATGATGAAGTCATGGCGCTGGCAAAACAAGCGCAGATTATTGAAAAACACTATGACCGGCCAATGGATATTGAATGGGCCAAAGACGGCGTAGATGGCGAACTCTACATTGTACAGGCTCGCCCGGAAACAGTACGCAGTCGTGAAGATGCACAATCAATCGAACGTTTTCAGCTTAAAGGAACTGCAGGGATCATCTGTGAGGGTCGGGCGATAGGCCATAAGATTGGTGCCGGTGAAGCCAAAGTGCTGAGCTCCATTGACGAAATGGACAAAATTAAAGCCGGTGACGTACTGGTGACCGATATGACCGACCCGGATTGGGAGCCGATCATGAAAAAAGCCGCGGCTATCGTAACCAACCGGGGTGGGCGAACCTGCCATGCGGCTATTATTGCCCGTGAACTGGGTATTCCAGCTGTAGTAGGTTGTGCTAATGCCACCGAATCCATTGCCACCGGTGTCAAAGTGACCGTGTCTTGTGCTGAAGGAGACACTGGCTACATTTACAACCAGGAACTGGAATTCGACGTGACGACATCACGTATTGACTCGATGCCTGATTTGCCTCTCAAAGTTATGATGAATGTGGGTAACCCTGATCGTGCCTTTGATTTTGCCCGGCTTCCCCATAAAGGAGTTGGACTGGCCCGGTTAGAATTTATTATTAACCGTATGATTGGCGTTCACCCCAAGGCGCTGCTTAACTTCGACAGCCAACCTGCAGAGTTGCAGGACGAAATAAATGACATGATTGCTGGTTATGAGTCACCTACCGAATTTTATATTCAAAAGCTGGTAGAAGGCATTGCAACCATCGGTGCGGCTTTTTCGCCAGAAAAAGTGATTGTGCGCATGTCAGATTTCAAGTCGAACGAGTACTTTAATCTGGTAGGTGGTTACCAGTATGAGCCGGATGAAGAAAACCCCATGCTGGGTTTCCGTGGTGCCAGCCGCTACATATCTGAAGACTTCCGTGATTGCTTTGCACTGGAATGCGAAGCTATCAAGCGAGTGCGCAATGACATGGATTTAACTAACGTTGAAATCATGATCCCCTTTGTACGCACAGTGGAAGAAGGCCAACAGGTAATTGAGTTGCTTAAAGGGCAGGGCCTGGTGCAGGGCGAAAATGGTTTACGCGTGATCATGATGTGTGAGTTGCCCTCCAACGCACTGCTGGCCGATAAATTCCTTGATATTTTTGACGGATTCTCAATAGGTTCAAACGATTTAACCCAGCTTACCCTTGGTCTTGACCGGGATTCTGGCTTAATCGCACACTTGTTTGAAGAGCGTAACGAAGCGGTAAAAGCGCTGCTGTCAATGGCTATTCAGGCCGCCAAAAAGCGCGGTAAATATGTTGGCATTTGCGGCCAGGGGCCGTCTGATCACGAAGACTTTGCCGCGTGGTTAGTGGATGAGGGCATTGATTCGGTGTCGCTCAACCCGGATACCGTCGTGGAGACCTGGTTGTATCTGGCCGAACAACACAAGTCGTAATAAAATGGTATAGCAGTAAAAAGCCCGCGTTCGCGGGCTTTTTTGTGTTGTGAGCAGCGTGAATTACCGAATCCGTGACTTACGTAATTTGCGGTTGAGTAATATTTGATCCAGGCGGCGCGCTGAGCGGCTCATCTGGCGCTGAAAAAACAATAACCAGTTACGCGCTCTTGGCCAATCGTAACTCATTAGCAATAACCCACCGAGTACCAGTAAAATCGAGCCGGGCAGCAGCGTAAGCAACAGTCCGCCTGTAAACAGCACTGCGCCTAACGTTAATCTGAATACTTTTAATCCGTGCCCTGTCATTTATCATGCCTTTTAGTTTTCTGAGAGTATTATGATCGAATTTTAAAAAATACCAATACTAAAACTGTAAACAAACATAAATGAACACTGGCTGAAGCGTAAAATTCTCGCTTGGTTTGGATTGCGTAAAGGATATTTGAATGAATATTCCTGCAAATTGTATTTTTGTTTAAAAATTATATACAAGCCCTTTAGACTCGTTGGGAGCATGGGTATACTTGGCCCCCTATTGATGTGTGAGAGACCTGCTTTGAACTTACCGGTAATACCTGTTGAATCAACCCTTTCTGACGTGTATCAGGCCTATATTAATGGTTTGCAGAAGTCCTCTTTTGCAGGGGATATTGAGTACAGCTATGGTAGTCGTCTGGCGATGGCAACTGACAATTCTGTTTACCAGAAACTACCGCAGGCGCTAGTGCACCCCAAAGGCGTCAATGATCTGCAAACCCTCGGGGAGTTGGCAAACCAGCATCCTGAGGTGAAATTCAGCGCCCGCGGCGGCGGTACCGGTACTAACGGGCAAAGTCTTACCGATGGCATTGTGGTGGATATGTCGCGGTACATGAATAAAGTACTGGAAATAAATCCCCAGGAAGGTTGGGTGAGAGTGCAGTCGGGGGTCGTTAAAGACGCACTGAACGATGCATTGCGGCCTTTTGGCTATTTCTTTTCGCCCGATCTCTCTACCAGTAACCGTGCGACAGTTGGCGGTATGATCAGTACCGATGCATCCGGACAAGGTTCTCTGGTATACGGTAAAACCAGCGATCACGTGCTGGAATTAACCTCTGTGCTGGCTAACGGCGAAATTCTTCATACTCAGCCTCTCAGCGTCGCAGAAGCAGAAGTAAAAGCGAGCCGCAGTGATACCTATGGCCGTATTTTACGTCAGGTGTTAAATACCTGCCGTGGTAAGCGCCAGGACATTTTAGCTAAGTTTCCGCGTATGAACCGATTCTTAACCGGTTACGATTTAGAGCATGCTTATGATGCTGACAACCAGCGTATTGATGTCAGCCGTTTAATTACCGGCTCTGAAGGTTCTTTGGTAATGGTGGCTGAAGCCAAGTTATCCCTTACCCGTATTCCTAACCACACCGCATTGGTAAACATTAAATACGACTCTTTTGAGTCGGCATTACGGCATGCGCCGCGTATGATTGCCGCTAAAGCCACATCGGTAGAAACGGTAGACAGTAAAGTGCTTAATCTGGCGCGCACCGACATTATCTGGCATTCCATTGCAGAATTAATCACCGATGTGCCGGGCAAAGATATGCTTGGCCTGAATATGGTGGAATACAACAGTAACGATGTAAACGAGATCAACGAACGTATAGCCAGGCTCGAAGAAGAGCTTACCGCAGCGGCCGAGAGTGGAGAGTATGGTGTAATTGGTTATCAGCTTACCTTCGACCGAGCTGATATCAACAAAATTTATGCCATGCGTAAAAAGTCAGTGGGTTTACTGGGCAATACCAAAGGCAGTAAAAAGCCTATTGCCTTTGCAGAGGATACCGGTGTACCACCGGAAAACCTGGCCGATTTTATAATGGAATTCAGAGCATTGCTTGATAGCCATGGTTTACAGTATGGCATGTTCGGTCATGTTGATGCCGGGGTACTGCATGTCAGGCCTGCACTGGATTTATGTGACATAGAACAAGAAAAGCTGATGCATCAGATTTCTGATGAGGTCGTCGCGCTGGTGGCCAAATATGGTGGCCTGATGTGGGGTGAGCATGGTAAGGGCTATCGCAGTGAATATGGCCCGGCATTTTTTGGTGAGGAATTATTCGGCGAATTAAGACGTATAAAAGGGGCGTTTGATCCGGCCAATAAAATGAATCCAGGCAAAATATGCACACCCATTGCCAGTGATGATGAATTGGTTAAAGTCAGTGATGTAAAACGCGCAACGTTTGACCGCACGATTCCTGTCGCCTTTAAGGAAGCCTTTAAGCCAGCGCTGGATTGCAATGGTAATGGACTGTGTTTTAACTATGACACCACATCTCCAATGTGCCCGTCGAGTAAAGTTACCCGTGATCGCCGACATAGCCCGAAAGGCCGGGCCGGGATAATCCGTGAATGGTTACGTTTACTGGCTAAACAGGGCGTTGACTCTTCTGCCTTGAACGCTGCCCAGTTTAAAACCAGTTTATTGGAACGCTGGAAAAACACACGCAGCAATCAGGCCGATTTCTCCCATGAAGTGCTGGAAGTGATGAATGGCTGTTTGGCGTGCAAATCCTGCAGTAGCCAGTGCCCGGTTAAAGTGGATGTGCCTGAGTTCAGAGCAACGTTTTTGTCGATATATTACCAGCGCTATCTGCGGCCGCTAAAAGACCATTTGGTGGCAAACGTTGAAAAACTAACGCCAATAATGGCTAAATTTCCACGCTTAACGAATGCTTTAATGGGCAATCGCATCAGTCAATCGGCGCTTGAGAAAGTCGCCGGTTATGTGGATGCGCCGCTGTTATCTGTACCAACGTTGGCAAGTCAGGCTCAATCAATTGCTGAGCACTTTGACCTGGCAACACTGCAGTCTTTATCAGAAGCGCAACGTGCTGACTACGTACTGATTGTGCAGGACCCTTTTACCAGCTTTTACGATGCGCAGGTGGTGGCAGACTTTGCCAGCTTAATTAAGGCGTTGGGTAAAACTCCGGTGTTGCTGCCGTTTAAACCCAATGGTAAACCTATGCACGTGGCTGGGTTTTTAGACAAGTTTGCAGCCACCGCCACTGATACCGCCAGTTTTTTAAATCGTGTTGCCGAACTGAACATACCCATGGTGGGCGTTGATAGCCCGCTAGTGCTGTGCTACCGGGATGAATACAAAGCCCTGGGCGCTGCCCGTGGCGACTTTACCGTGCATACCGTACATGAATGGCTGGCTGACATTCTCGCTGCTGAAAAAGCGTTTAACTGGCCGTCTGATAGCACCAGTAAAGGTACTCTCATGGCACTGTTTGCCCACTGTACCGAGAAAACCGCGTTGCCAAAAACCGAACAGATTTGGCAACAGGTATTTGCTAAAGTCGGTCAACCGGTTGATGTAGTGAAGGTAGGGTGCTGCGGTATGGCTGGGAATTACGGTCATGAAGCGCAGAACAAAGCCAACTCGTTAGGTATTTATGCAATGAGTTGGGAACAGGCTGTTTCACGATACAAACCTGCCCAAATTATGGCGACAGGTTATTCATGCCGAAGCCAGGTTAACCGGGTTGATAACTTTAAACCGCAACACCCATTGCAGGTGTTGCTGCAATGTATAACGAAAAACAGTAGCGAATTATGACAGACAACGGATTAACCGAAGAACAAATTAAGACCTGGGCCAGAGAGCAATTTCAGCGGGCCAATAAATTTCTGGCTGAGCAAGGGATCCTCTACGAAAGTGTATTTGCAGATGAATGCCGTTACCTGGCGCCTTTCGTAGCAATGTGGAAAATCAAAGCGCTCGACAAAAAGGTGTACTGGGTGATTACCGGCGATTTACCTGTGGACGTGACATTATTTGACAATGCGCCTGATGCACGCGAAGCCATTAAGTATTTTGCGATGCACTGGCAGCTAAAGGCTGCAAACCTGGAAATCAGTAATACCGAAAATGATGCCAGTCAGACTAAATATATTGAACTGTTGCGAACCAAAGGCGAGCAATTGTACGCAGTGCAAGAAAACGACTCGTTGTGGGAAAACAAGTAGTTAGAGTACCAAAATACCCATAACAGTGTGAAAAACGCTAATGGTTAATGAATATGTTTTACATCGGGTAAATCGAATTGCTGTCGCTGGCAAACCATTTTTTGCATTGGTATACCTGCTTCCATAAAAACCGGGCCGATAGGCTCAAAGCCTTTTTCACGATGATAGTCGACGCGATTTAAAGCAGATTGAACATGGATTTGCTCAATGTTTTGACTGTTTGCCTGTTTGAGTAATGCAGTAAAGAGGGTGTTGTAAACTGAGGTGTTGCGGTGCTTCGGTAGTACGGCTATGCGGCCAATTTGGCCGTCGTGGGTTAAACGTGCAGTGGCAATGGGGTGATTGTCCTGACTAAACATCAAAACATGAAATGCCTTGTTGTCAAGATCGTCGAACTCGGCGCTCTCCGGCAGTTGCCATTCAAGCACAAACACCGCTTTTCGCAGTGATTTAAGTTGCGCTTCGGCTTCTTGCCACAGCACTCCCTTAACTTTGTACGCCATTAGATGGTTCCTCAATATTGTCAGTACTGACACGGAGCTTTACTGCGAGGTGGATAAATTTACCTATAGCCCCAATACCCCATATTAATTAGTCTAGCGAATGTACAAAAAATGTCCAGGTCATCTGGGGCAAGCGTCATATCTGCGCGACTGATGGTACTTTTTGCCATCAAGTTGCGCATAACAGGATGGTTGACCTGCGCAAACTCAATAGCCTCGCCATTCACAAAACACCAGCCAGTATAGTCGTCACACAGTATTGGTCTGCATCCAGGGTGTTTTATGATTAATCCACCGTTATCAATATGTTGCTGCAATTGCTTAGTTAACATGTCAGCATCTACGGGCTCAGGCTCAAGGCCTTGTTCGCTTAATAGTTTAAGTAACGTAAAGGTAAAGGCGTTGTCGTCAATGGCATTGTGTAGCAATGTCTTGAGTTGGGTAATTTCATTTCTGTTAATTGAAACGGGCGCTTCAGTGGCGGGTAGGGCAGGATCCGTATATCGCGCAGGCAGGCTTTCGGCAGATTGCATATGCTCAGCCAGATACCCCGCCAGTTGAGCCTGGTCGGGGGCTCTGAAGCCAATAGAATAGGTCAGCGCCGAGACAATTGTACTGCCATCGTGAGGCCAGCCTGGAGGGATATACAAAATGTCACCGCTGCTCAATTCACAATCAATTATCGGCTCAAATGGCTCAACCTGACACAGGCCAGCCGCTGGCGGCCTGGCAACACTGCTTTTTGGGGGGCCCACTCGCCAGCGTCTGCTGCCCTTACCCTGAACTAAAAATACATCGTACTGATCAACGTGCGGTCCAACACCGGCACCTTCAACAGCGTAGCTAATCATCAGATCATCAACCCGCCAATTGGGTATAAAATTAAACTGTGACATTAATTCGCTGGCATCGTCGAGATACTTATCTACGCCCTGTACTAACAATGTCCATTTACCTTCACAGGCAGAAAACTCCTCAAACGGTCCCTGTATCATGCTCCACTGGTTGTTATGAAAGCGGACTATGCGGCTGTCCAACTCCGGTTCCATGGCTAATCCTGCTAGTTCGTTTTCGTCCAGTAAGTCGTTAAAATCAGGCAGGGCGGCGCGCAGTACGCAAGGCTTTTTTTGCCAGTAGTCGCGCATAAATGAATCAGGGCAAATCGCTAACACGTTACGTTCTCAGTCAAATCATTGTGACACGATTATACGCATTTCAACTAACGCTTGCCCGTTTGTCTTATTGGTCTATTCTGCCAACTCATAACAGTGGGTCACAGCCGGATGTTTTGTGCTATTCAGCGGGGTGCGCTTGAGCGGCTGTTGCGCGTCTATGTACGACACTGTATCTGGACACAACGAAATTACCCCGCGGGGAGACACCTGCTCTAAATAAGCAGCCAGGTTGACGGTTTCTCCCCAGACATCAAAAAAGGGTTTATCAGTACCAATCGTTCCAGCGGTGACCGGCCCGGTTGCAATGCCGATACGCACTTCGCAGTTAAGCACCGAGTTTTCACCGGTTAGCGACACAATCCTCAGTAGTGCTTTGGCAAAATTTAACATTTCATGACAACAGATTGCCGGTGGCGCAGATTGCATTCCACAAACAGCCATATATTGATCGCCGTTGGTTTTTATTTTTTCAATAGAATATTGTGCTGTGAGTGCGTCAATGCCCGAGTACAATGTATTCAGGGCCTGGACAATCTCCGTGTTTCCCAACTGCCGGTTTAATGCGGTGTAGCCTTGCAGGTCAGCAAACAATACGCACATGTGCGGATATTCTCTGGTGGTGCCAGACGCCCAGACCTCCTGCGGTTTATCCGGATTGTGCGGCAGCAAAGAATGCAGTGTTGCTAATGATGATTTATGTGCGCTGTTAAGGCGTTGCCAGCGTCCCAATGCCTGCCTGCGCAGTACCGCATAGATTGCCAGGCAAAGGAGCCCAAGGGTAACGTCGTTGGATACAACTAAAATGGTGGCGGGTTGGTCTGCGTGATACTGACTCATACTGCTTACTACAAACAGCAGTAATGCGCCAAGCAATGCCATGAGTTGAGGGCCTCGCTCCTGGCGCGTAAACACAAAGCCAGTAATTACCATGGCAAGCAGGTAAAAATAGTGGAGATTGTGTAGGTCTGGCCATAACCGGGCGGTCCAGCAGAGGTAGCTGTAATAAAGAGTGAACAACACAAGTTTTAAGGCACGTATGCGCAGTTTATGTTGCCAGGCTATAAGCACAAGCAAAACACTAAAATGTACCAGCCAGTTGTAATAGCGAGGCGACCAGGGCGAGGCGAATAGCCAAAGAGCGGGGAATTGAAGAATGAGTGCAACAGTAAATAACGTTAAGGTAAGCTGCAGTGTTAACCTGACATGTTCACTAGTCTGACCTGATAGGCTTTGCTGAAATGATGAAAAAAGCATGGTAACTCCACATAGACGGGAGTTACCAAGCTTAGCAATAGTTTATTCGCCGATTAACTGATCAACCAGCCGGATTGCATCGCCAATGTAGGCTTGCGGAGAAAGTTGCTTAAGTTGTGCCTTTGCTTCTTCTGGCATGTCCAGATTATCGATAAATTCAGCAATGACTTCGGCATTGACCTTTTTGCCACGGGTAAGCTCTTTGAGCTTTTCGTAGGGTTTTTCGATACCGTAACGGCGCATTACCGTTTGAATCGGCTCAGCCAGTAGTTCCCAGTTGTTATTGAGTTCATCAAGCAGGCTTTGCTCGTTAACTTCAAGCTTACTGATCCCTTTTAATGATGCCTGATAAGCAATAACCGCATAGCCCACACCCATACCTAAATTGCGCAATACGGTTGAATCGGTCAGGTCGCGCTGCCAGCGAGAGATTGGCAGTTTGGCGGCTAAATGGTCGAAAATGGCATTAGCAATACCAAGGTTACCTTCCGAGTTTTCAAAATCAATCGGGTTAACCTTGTGTGGCATGGTTGATGAACCAATTTCACCAGCAACGGTTTTTTGCTTGAAGTGACCTAAGGCAATGTAGCCCCATAAATCGCGGTCAAAATCGATAAGGATAGTATTAAAGCGCGCGATAGCATCGAATAGTTCTGCAATGTAATCGTGCGGCTCAATTTGCGTGGTATAGGCATTCCAGCTGATGCCTAAACTGGTAACAAACTGCTCTGACACCGCGTGCCAGTCCAGCTCCGGGTATGCAGACAAGTGAGCGTTGTAATTCCCCACTGCACCATTAATTTTACCTAACAGGCTAACCGTTGCAATTTGGTCGCGCTGACGCTGCAGACGTACCGCCACGTTCGCCATTTCTTTACCCATTGTGGTGGGCGAGGCCGGTTGACCGTGGGTACGGGCCATCATGGGGATACTGCGGTACTCACGGGCTAATGCTTTAATGGCATTAATGAGCTTATCGCAATAGGGTAAAATTACCGTCTCGCGGGCTTCCCGTAACATCAGAGCATGAGAAAGGTTGTTGATATCTTCTGATGTACAGGCAAAGTGAATGAACTCACTGATAGCGTTTAATTCGCTGTTATCAACTACTTTTTCTTTTAGAAAATATTCTACGGCTTTAACGTCGTGATTCGTGGTGCGTTCAATTTCTTTGATACGGCGCGCGTCATCTACAGAAAACTCCGCCACAATGCTGTCGAGTAATGTGTTCGATTGGGGAGAAAAAGCCGGTACTTCGGCGATACCTTCCAGGCTTGATAGTTTTTGCAACCATCTTACTTCTACTTCAACCCGGTATTTTAATAGCCCGTACTCACTAAAAATGCTGCGAAGTTCGCTACTTTTAGAGGCATACCGACCATCGACCGGAGAAATCGCCGTTAACTGGGATAGTTCCACCTTGTGCTCCTCAATCAGTTCATTAATCTCAGCGCCTGTTGGGCACTGCGCAGAATTGCTTTTCGTTTAAAAATAATTTGTCGTCGTTGACCCCCTAATTGCCGCCATAATACCGCGGCTCTCACTCCCGCTAACAAAATTGCTCGCACTCTGTGCTGATTAAGTGGCAGGCTCAGGTAGTTAGGGTTGCCGGCTATCTGTATTTTGGGGGCCAGGGGGCTCACCACATCAGAATAGATACTGGCTAACGATGACAGTATTTGTGTACTTTCAAAATCAGTATGAGCCAGCTGACGCTGGACATGGGAAATACGTTCGCCCAGTTCACTCATGGTTTTTTTATTGCGAGCCAGTTTACGTTCCAGGCCCAAAATGCTGGCAATATAACGTGTGAGTTCGGTGTCTTTCTTGGAACTGTGATCACCCAGTTGCGTAACGATAACTTTAAACCCGGTTTTCAGGTTATCCAACTGACCAAAAATTTGTTGCGTGGTATCCGCGTCGGTTACCAGTATGCTCGACAAACTTGCTTCAACAGCTTGCTTGTCGGCTTCTCCGGTCCGCGCAATCAACTGAACTAACCGAGCCGCCTGGCATACACCGGCCAGGCCAAGTTGTTGCTCTATGTTTTTGTCTAACATTATCGTATATAGCTCTCAATAATACCGCCACCAAGGCAAATTTCGTTATTGTAAAACACTGCTGACTGACCTGGTGTCACCGCTTTTTGCGGTGAATCGAAGACCACTTCCACCTGACCGTTCGCCAGTGGTGTGACAACACAGGGAATGTCCTGTTGGCGGTAGCGTGTTTTAACCGCAGCGCGGAATGGCTTAGCGGGCGTAGTGCGGCTAACCCAGTGTAACTGATTAGCTACCAGGCCTTTAGAATACAAGCGCGGGTGATCAGCACCCTGACCCACAATCAGCACATTGCGTTTAACGTCTTTGTCTACCACGTACCAGGGATCATCGCCATGGTCTTTTAAACCGCCGATATGCAAGCCTTTGCGTTGTCCCAGCGTGTGGTACATCAGGCCTTCATGCTCGCCAATTTCTTCGCCCTCTGCGGTTTCGATAATCCCGGGCTGAGCAGGCAGGTACTGACTAAGAAAATCTTTAAACTTACGTTCGCCAATAAAACAAATACCTGTGCTGTCTTTTTTGTCATGGGTAATTAACCCTAGCTCTTCAGCAATTTCTCTGACGCGGGGCTTTTCGATATTTCCCACCGGAAACAAGGTTTTCGCAACGTGCTCTTCACCTAAGGTGTATAAGAAATAGCTTTGATCTTTATTGTTGTCCAGCCCGCGCAGCATTTGCCAGTGGCCATCAACTTCGCGGCGCTGCACATAGTGACCGGTGGCAATGTAGTCGGCACCTAAGTCTTCGGCGGCGTACTCAAGGAAGGCTTTAAATTTTATTTCCTTGTTACACATGATATCGGGATTAGGAGTGCGGCCGGCTTTGTATTCCGCCAGAAAGTACTCAAAGACGTTGTCCCAGTATTCTGCAGCAAAATTGATGGTATGCAGAAAAATACCCAGTTTGTCAGCTACCGCCTGCGCATCGGCTAAGTCTTCTGCCGCGGCGCAATATTCATCATTGTCGTCTTCTTCCCAGTTTTTCATAAACAGGCCTTCAACTTCGTAGCCTTGCTGTAAAAGCAAATAAGCTGAAACGGAAGAATCCACACCACCGGACATACCGACGATGACTTTTTGTTTATGGGGCGTTTGTGACATTGGCTGGCTGCACACTCTCATGTTATTTACGGGGCGCGGATGTTACCAGAAAATGGGGCTTTTGGCACCAATTTAAGCGTAAATGTTAGCGCAAGTTGACCTTATATATACCAAAAATAGCGGTCTGTTTTGTTAGGAGATGTCTCGGCAGTGGCATTAACGCTACATGCTCAGGTATTTTTTTTGCGACTGTGATTGCCACGAACTTTCTTGAAAGGGCTTTGCTTATGGCGCTGCTGGGGCGTTTTTTGCTGTTTGGTCAGGGGCTTAATGTCCGGGCCATCCATACTGGTATATTCGCCGTTGGCAATGCCATCCAGGGTCCAGTTACCCACCCGATAACGAATTAGTCGTAACGTGGGGTGGCCTACATGGGCAGTCATACGGCGTACCTGACGGTTGCGCCCTTCTGTGATGGTAATATTTAGCCAGGTGGTTGGAATGTTCGCTCGTTCGCGGATAGGGGGGGTGCGCGGCCATACATCGGGCGCGCTCATGCGTGATACCCTGGCAGGTAAGGTCGGACCATCTTTGAGCGTTACGCCCTCACATAAAGCTGCGATTGCGGCATCATCAACGCTGCCTTCCACCTGTACCCAATAGGTCTTGCTGGTTTTGGCTTTGGGATCAGTTAGCTTGTGTTGCAATACGCCGTTGTTGGTTAATACCAACAGGCCTTCAGAATCGCGGTCGAGGCGGCCCGCCGCATACACTTGCGGAATATCAATATAATCTTTAAGCGTTTTTCGACCATCACCATCGGTAAACTGCGATAGCACCATAAAAGGCTTATTAAACAAAATAATTGTCGATTTCATAAATTGCCAGCTCAAAGAAAATACGTAATCAGCTTATCAAATTTGTAGTTTAAACACAGCGATCGGACCTGACATCCGGTGAAATGTGTATGCCTGGGTAATAATTGTGCAAAAAGTAATATTTATTACCGATTTTTCTGTAATTAAGACAAAGGTATGACTTGTAACTGGTTCGCTTGACCCTATACTAAAAGACTAAATGATTCACGTGCATTACATGGCCAGCGCCAACCTGAAAAATTAGCGATTAAAATACTCGGTAAAGTGGATACTGAGGTTTAGCGTGCGTGAATCAATACTCCCTCGGGTTGGCACATGTAGGTACGTAGGAAAGTGACGAACCGGTCCCTTCGATGAACAGGCGACTGGTATTTGTTGAATGGAAAACTGCAGCCCGCTACTGCAACAATTGAGGTATATAATGACCAATCGTAAGTCTACAATAATTTATACTAAAACTGATGAAGCGCCAATGTTGGCGACGTATTCGTTTCTGCCTATTATTCGCCGCTTCGCCAGCGAAGCAGATATCGACGTTGAAGTAAGTGATATTTCTCTGGCAGCACGAGTGCTGGCCCTTTTCCCTGATTACCTGAGCGACGATCAAAAAATGGTTGATGCGTTAAGCGAATTAGGTGAAATGACGCAGGATCCGAATGCGAACATTATTAAGCTGCCAAACATCAGTGCATCAATTCCTCAATTACGTGCGGCCATTAAAGAATTAAACGCACTTGGTTTTAACGTGCCACAGTTCCCGGAAGCCCCATCCAGCGACGAAGAAAAAGAAATTCGCGAACGCTATGGTAAAGTTTTGGGCTCTGCTGTTAACCCCGTACTGCGCGAAGGTAATTCAGATCGCCGCGCACCTACGGCGGTTAAGAACTACGCTAAAAAATTCCCGCATAGCATGGGTGAGTGGAGCCAGGCCTCGCAATCGCATGTCGCACACATGCGTGGTGGTGATTTCTACTCTGCAGAAAAGTCGGTAACCGTTGAAAAAGATGGTTACGTAAGTATTGAATTTACTGGCAAAGATGGCGGCAAGAAAACCCTTAAGCCAAAGGTAGACTTATTGGCGGGTGAAGTCATTGACGGTATGTTTATGAGCAAGAAAGCGCTGTGTGAATTCTTCGAAGAACAAATCGAAGATGCTAAAAACACCGGTGTTTTATTCTCGCTACACGTAAAAGCTACCATGATGAAGGTGTCTCACCCTATTGTGTTTGGTCATTGCGTAAAAGTCTTCTACAAAGAGTTGTTTGAAAAATACGGTGAGTTGTTTGACGAGTTAGGCGTTAATCCAAACAATGGTTTAGGCAGTGTCTACGATAAAATTTCAACCTTACCTGAGTCGCAGCGTTCAGAAATTGAGCGTGACATCAACAAGTGTTACGCCGACCGCCCGCCGCTGGCAATGGTTAATTCAGATAAAGGTATTTCTAATCTTCACGTACCCAGTGACGTAATTGTTGATGCATCAATGCCAGCAATGATTCGTAACTCTGGCCAAATGTGGGGACCGGATGGAAAGTCTCACGACACCAAAGCGGTCATTCCGGAAAGTACTTACGCTACCATTTATCAGGAATGCATTAACTTCTGTAAAACGCATGGCGCATTTGACCCAACCACAATGGGCACCGTGCCAAACGTTGGTTTAATGGCGCAAAAAGCGGAAGAGTATGGCTCCCACGACAAGACGTTCGAAATGGAATCTGACGGTACGGTACAGATCGTTGATCAAGACGGGAATGTGCTGATTGAACATGATGTAGAAGAAGGCGATATCTGGCGTATGTGTCAGGCCAAAGATGCGCCTATTCAGGACTGGGTAAAACTGGCTGTAACACGTGCCCGTCAGTCTGGTATGCCTACCGTATTCTGGTTAGATGACGAACGTGCCCATGATGCTCAACTTATCAAAAAAGTTGAGAAGTACCTGAAAGATCACGACACTGACGGATTAGATATTTCAATCATGTCACCGGTACGAGCCATTCGTTACTCAATGGAGCGCGCAATCCGCGGTCTGGATACTATTTCTGTTACAGGTAATGTACTACGTGATTATCTGACTGACTTATTCCCTATCCTGGAGTTGGGTACCAGCGCGAAAATGCTGTCTATCGTACCGTTAATGGCTGGCGGTGGCCTGTACGAAACCGGTGCGGGTGGTTCTGCTCCAAAGCACGTTCAGCAATTTGTTGAAGAAGGCCACTTACGTTGGGATTCACTGGGTGAGTTCCTGGCACTGGCGGTTTCTCTGGAAGATGTTGCCATTAAACACGGTAACGCTAAAGCCAAGCAACTAGCGGTAGCACTGGATAAAGCAACCGAAGCACTGCTTAACAATGGTAAGTCTCCGCTACGTAAAGCGGGTCAACTGGATAACCGTGGTAGTCACGTTTATCTGGCCATGTACTGGGCTGAAGAACTGGCAAAACAAACTGAGAATCCGGAATTGGCGGCTCAGTTTGGGCCAATTTACGATAAGCTGGCGGCCAATATTGATACTATTATCAGTGAAATTGGCCAAACGGAAGGTAAGCCGCAGGATATCGGTGGTTACTATTTACCTGACGAAGCAAAAACCGCAGCCGCCATGCGCCCAAGTAAAACCTTTAATGAAATACTTGATGCATAAACCGCAACATGCTGTTTTATAACTAAAAAACCGGCTTTGAGCCGGTTTTTTTGTGCAAATTTTTGCGGTCTTCAAATACAAGGGGCTGTTGCAATAACCTCTCATTGTCGGTGGTGGCATTAGATTCGGCATCGCACTCTTATAGGGGCAACTTCAAGATTGCCGCTGCTATTAAGCATTTCTATACGTTTTAAAAAAGCAGATAACCGGCCCGTAGCGAGCCTGACCGTAACAAAAACAGATATGCTTTAACGGGAGAGCTGTTTGCTGATGCTGCTGATGGTAGTATCAATAGTAATCAAATAATGGACTGACTAACATGAACATTGATTGGAAAACGATTGTGCTGCGCGGTGCGGCGCTGGTAGCGCTATGCTGTATACAGTCTTGCGCAGTAAACAATGATTCTGCGTCATACGCAGACATTGATGAACTGCCACAATCCGTTGAATTTGGCAGTTACTGCAGTTTGCCGCATTGTCCGGATTGCTCAATTGGAGGTTGTCCGTTAAGCGGGGCTACTATGGTTGGCGAGAGTTGCACCTGCAATACCTTTGACGGACCTCGAAATGGCGTAGTGGTGGGGCAGTAACCCTTTTTCCAGAGGTTTTTTTAAGCGTCGTTTAAATGCCCTTTATTGAGCAAAAACAAGGCAGTGTATGGCTGCATGTTACAGATGATCGGCTGACAGTAATGGAGTATAGTGGTGTTAAATAAACCTTTGGCGGCTATTATCATTGTCGCGCAATGGTCACGTACTCGATAATCAGCGGTAAGTCGGACAGCTTGTGGACACTAGTCAATTTTTTCTCGGAGACTGGCAGGTTTCGCCCGCCAGCAACAGTTTACGCTTAGGTAAAACGGTTAGTGTTATCGAGCCTAAAGCGATGGATGTGCTGTTGCTGCTGTGCCAACAGGCAGGCGAAGTACTCAGTGCCGATACCATCGTACAGCAATGCTGGGGCGCCATTGAAGTCGGTGACAACCCCATTCATAAAGCCATAACGCAACTGCGTAAAGCGCTCGGCGACAAAGCCACCAGCCCCATATATATTGAAACCATACGCAAGCGTGGCTACCGCGTAATTGCCGATGTAGTGTTTCCCCAGGATGATACCAGTCGCGCACAAAAAGCCCAATGGCAGGGCGGTTCGCCGTTTTTAGGTTTACAAGCCTATGGTGAAAAAGACGCCGGCATATTTTTTGGTCGGCAAAATCAAATTACCGAACTGTTAGGGCGTATCACTCAACAGGTCAATCAGAGCCGCGCATTCACATTATTATTGGGGCCGAGCGGCTCGGGTAAATCTTCGTTAATTCATGCCGGGCTAATTCCCCGCTTAACTGATCCTAAAGGCGTGAATGGCATAGGCGTAACCAGCTACACGACAGTTGATTTTGCCGATATTGACGCGGATCGTCTCTGGCTGGATTTAGCCAGTCATTTGCTTGATTGGGATATAGAAGGTGAACCGGTATTTTTTGAGCAAAGTGCCGAGCAGTTAGCGGCTGCCCTGCAAACCGATACAGACTCTGTATGTGAGCGTTGTCAGAAAGTGATCAGCGCTTATGCCGAATTTGCTCAACTCGCTCATCCTCGATTTATGCTCGTGCTGGATCGCTTCGAGGTCTTGTTAGACTCGCCTGGGTTCTCAGCGTCAGTCCGCCAGCACTTACTTGACGTGGTTGAAGCATTGGCTTGCAGCAATGCCGTGATCGTACTTACTGCTTGCCGCAACGATTTTTATCCAAAAATTGCCCGTTATCCGGTTCTGCTCAAAGGGAAAGAAAACGGTGCACATTTTGATTTAGCACCGCCAACGCCTTATGAATTGAGTCAAATGATCCGCTTGCCGGCGATTGCAGCAGGGTTAACCTGGTCTAAAGATGATTCGCGCGATGTAATGCTCGATGAATTGATCACCATGGAAACGGCCAATCATCCGGATGCCTTACCGTTATTACAATACACCTTACAAGAGCTGTATTTACAGCGCAGTGGTGATGAACTACAAGCCAGTGTATATAAGTCGTTGGGTGGTATCGAAGGGGCCATTGGCCATAAAGCTGAGCAAGTGTTTCAGATTATGGATACCTGCAATCAACAAAGCCTGCCACAGATATTGTTATTGCTGGTTACAATGAGTCCGGATGGTAGTAATCTGACAAGCCGCACTGCTCGCTGGGATGAATTAAAAAGCCCGCAGCAGCGAGACTTTGTTCAGGCAATGGTGGATAACCGCTTGTTTGTATCACACCTTCAGCACGGCGAGTCGTGCTTTAGGGTAGCCCACGAAGCGCTATTGCGACGCTGGCCCAGAGTGCAGGAGTGGATTAATGCGCACCAGGACAGTCTGGCAGTTAAAACCAGCTTGTTAAATCAGGCAGAGCAATGGCGTAATGAAAAACGCAACCCCGCCTATTTACTCGCCGACGGTAAACCCTTGCAAGAGGCGTTGTACTTGCGCGACCACTCAGGCCTTAGTTTACAGGCCAATGAGCTGGCATTAATAAACGCGTCGCAAGCCAAAGCCAATAAAATGCGTTGGCTAAAGCGCTCGACCATGGCTGTGCTCATGTTGCTCACTGTTACGTCTATCTTTTTGAGCTTGCAGAGTCAGCATGCGCAGCAACTGGCAGAAACCAAACGTCAGGAAGCCGAGAGTTTGTTGGGTTTTATGGTGGGTGAGTTTGCCGATAAACTGCGCAGCGTGGGCAGAATGGACTTGCTCGATGGTATCAGCAATAAAGCCATGGAGTATTTTAGTGAGTCTAATGAGATAGAAAACAACGCGCCCTGGTGGCAAATAGGGCAGCCGGAACGCAGCTTTAAGGCCCTTTTTCAGCAGGCGTTAACGCTACAAGCATTAGCCGAGGTGGCTTATTCCCGTGATAAGGTAGACGAAGCCACTACGGGGTTTACTAAAGCTCGTGAGCAAATGCAGGCGTTACTGGCTGTTGCGCCTGACCACGTGGAATTAGTAAAAATGCTCGGCGTTAATGCCTTTTGGCGAGGGCAATTAGACTACGATGCCGGCCGTTGGCCGGGGGCCAAAGCCGGGTTTTCCGATTACCTGACATATAGCCAGCAATTATTGTCGCTGGAGCCGGATAATCCTGATGCCATTATTGAGTTGTCGTATGCGCATAACTCACTTGGGTCACTGGCGGTAGATAGCCTGCAATATAAAAAGGCTCTTTCTGCCTTTGAACATTCTTTAGAACTTAAGCAACAAGTATTGGCTTTACAGCCAGATAATACATTGCTAAAAACAGATATCGCTGATACCTACTCGTGGTTGGCAACTGCTAGCAATCACCTTGGTCAGTTCGGCACCGCGCGAAATTATGCCCAACAAGGGCAATCCATATTACAAACATTAAGGGATGCTGACTCAGACAACCCTTATGTGCTGGAAAGTCTGGCCTTTGCGCTGCTTCGTGACGCTAATTTGCTGGTGCGGCAAAATGACATTGCAAGAGCATTAAATCAAGCCTCTGAAGCACTGCAGCTTTTTAAGCAGTTAATTGCGCATGACCCGGACAACATTATATGGCAATTGGGTAAAGCCCGGCAGCAAATGGATTTGTTGATTATTAACCGTTTACTACCTGCTGAAAAACGAGTTTTTACAGAAGTAGAAGAACAAGCATTACTTGAAGACCTCTTGGCGCAAGCCAGTCAGGACATTGGGGTTATGATTGATTATGCTGACTATCTGCAATTAACTGGAAATTGGGCAGAGGGTGACAACGTTCTTTCACAAATAGCGATTAAACTGGCTCAACAAAATAGCGAGCAGCAAAATGCTAGCTGGCGTCTCCTGCAAGGTAAACATTATTTGCTAACGGCGGCAAGTTTTGCCAAACAAAATGCGGGTAAAAATCAACAGAAGGCATGTGAACAGGCTGAAGAAGTTCTTGCGCCGGTTCTGGAATATAGTTTAGATTTAGACATTATTATGGCCTACGTTACGGCAGTTGAATGCGCCAATCTTGATGTGGATAGCAGCCAATACCTGGCAATAATGGAACGGGAAAACGTATTTTTAAACACATACCCACTATTAATCAGACAAGGAGAATAAAGCGTATGTCAGCAGCCCCAGCGTATAACTTTACTGTGAAGGTTAACATTAGCGAAGCGCCGCCGGTGTTTGCCATTTATGATGGCAAACAAAATGTTACTGCTCAACCTGTTAAAGTAACTCAGCCCAATACAACCATTACCTACCAGCTTATAAATAACACCGATGACTTGGTGTTTGTTGCTCCGGTAATTAACGACGACCCGAATCATAATCTCATCAGTAAAATATCTGACGATGGCCAGACGATAAAATTTACTGACAGTGATGCAAATAATGAAAACATTTGTATGCAGTTGCAGGTTATACAATCGGGCACACCCGGTAAAGTCTATACCAGCCCGGATCCGCAGATACGAAACCGTAAAAATTAACTATTAATAAAATGGCGCATTTAATGCGCCTTTTTTATTTGCGATAGTCTATCTGTAAGGTGATTTAAACAGCTTGCACCGCGTTATACGCTATTTACTTCTTTTGTAAATTACCCCTGTTAGCTGTATAGCTGACCAAAGTCAGGATGAACACCACACATTGTTAAATGCCAGTATTGCATTCTCTAAAACTGGCTTCACAACTGGCACATTGTCGTATATCCACTTTGTATGGCTGGCATCAGTCTCCGCTTACCTCGTCTGAATGACGGGCTGTTTATTCTTCCATTAATCTTCTAGAATTTTAAATATTCAATAAAAACAGCAGCTTAAAATTAGAAGGTTACCGGAAGGTTAACTTCTATCTTTTTTATTATTCTTTTACCAGTTTTTGGAATCAACCCATTACTGGCTGGTTAAGGAATTTCGATGAGTACACTTAATACATCTTTAGAACACACATGGTCGCAACGATTTGCCGCGCTTAAAGAGACGTTTATCAGTCGTGAGTCAGAACGCTCTGGCACCTATCAGGCGAAAGACAGCATTGCAGCAAGACAAACCAAAGAGCGCACGCATAAGGCGCAATCTTTACCGGCCAATCTGGCAGAGACTATAGCTGAAATAGAGAATAAAAGTTCGCTCGCCAGGATCATTAATTTCGTCAGTGAGGGGATATTTTTCGTTAACGCTCGAGGCCAGATTACCATGATTAACCATATCGCGGCACGCTTGTTCGGAGAACCCAAAGAAGCATTAATTGGCCGTGAACTCACCTCGTTTTTAACCGACCAGTACGTCAATGAATACCTGCATATGTTTGCCAGGTTAGCCGTTGATAGCGGCATGCAACTTAATCACGGACCGAAAGAAGTGGCGATTCAGCAACGAGACGGTGGCGTGTTATCAGCGGATATGTCATTGTCATCGCTGCCCGATGTCGCCGATGCCGATGAAGCAGTCATTATAGGGGTGTTGCATGACTTAACTACTCATCAGGCTGAATATGGCAAGTTGCGCCGTCAGGCCAGAACGGATTACTTAACAGGTATCGCCAATCGTCATGGTTTTGCTGAATCGATGGAGGTAAGCTGGAAGGAAGGGCACAGAGAAGGGTATCCATTGAGCCTGTTAATGATCGATGTCGATCAGTTTAAAGCCTTCAATGACGACTATGGCCATATAATTGGTGACAAGTGTTTACAGATGATTGCCAGTACCATTGAACTTTGTTTACCCGCAAGAGACTGTATCGCCGCACGTTTTGGTGGTGAAGAGTTTGCAGTATTATTGCCGCGTTGTTCGGCGCAGGTGGTGCAACTTATTGCAATACGAATAAAACGCCATATTGGCGAACTCAGATTCACCGACCTTGGCTTGCCTGAAACCGTGCAGGTGTCAGTGAGTATTGGTATTGCCAGTCAGTACGGGTACACGTATCAATCGCCGGAAGAACTCATCAGAGCGGCAGACGGGGCCTTGTATGAGGCTAAAAACAGTGGCCGTAATAAAATTAAGGTGGTGTAACGCTGCCTTACAATTAAAGAGGCGCTCTGGCAATACAAGATGTATTGGCGAGCTATTTAGTGGTTGAGCTGTGCGGGTTAGGTGCGCGTTTAAAAATGCCTGTCCAAAAGGCGATTTCTAACATCACGCCGAGGGCAATAAAGGCCACTGCACCTAAAACAGTACCAACAAAATAGCAAAGCAATGCTAAACATAGTAATGCGCCAAGTATTAAAAACTTTCCAACAGGTGTCATTGCCGCTCGCCTTCGATGTTATTGTGCTGCGCTGGCGCAGGTTAATACCTGACCATTTGAATAAAGTATATAAACAGGCCTTACTGCATTCGCAGTAAGGCCTGTTCCGTAATCTTTTCTGGGAAGAGTAACTAGCGCTCTTCGTCCTCGACAATACCAATGTTTTCAGCGTGCAAACCTTTCGGACCTTGCTGAACTTCATAGGTAACTTCCTGACCCGCTTTTAACGATCGGTAGCCTTCCATTTGTATTGTTGAGTAGTGCGCAAAAATATCTTCGCCACCTTCCTCGGGAACAATAAATCCAAACCCTTTCGCGTTGTTAAACCATTTAACTTTGCCAACCGCCATACTTCGACTTCCTCTTAATCCTTGAACTAACGTGAAACTGCCCCCACAATACATAAAGGCATGGGGCAGGGAATGTCTTGTGCGTCACTCACAAAACATACTAAAACTGTAGATATTTTAACCGCATTATGCAAGTGTAATTTATTCTTTTAGTGATAAATGAATGGTAAAAAAGCGCTAATAAATGGTAAAAAAGATCTAAAATTACTTGCAGACGCACTATGATTAAATTATGAGTAAAGGTAACGCCATTAGTATCGATAAAGAACGCCTACTCGAGAAGGAACGGCAAAAAACTGAACCGCCTCCGATGTATAAGGTCTTATTGAATAACGATGACTACACGCCAATGGATTTTGTAGTAGAGATTCTGTTGCGTTTTTTCCAGATGGATGCTGAAAAAGCAAACCAACTTATGCTGACTGTGCACTACCGGGGCAAAGCAGTGTGTGGCATTTACACTGCAGAAATAGCAGAGACAAAAGTCATGCAGGTCAATCAATATGCCCGCAAACATCAACACCCGTTGATGTGCACAATGGAACAGGCGTGAGTCGTAAACTTAATAAGGGGCAAATTATATGCTGAATAAAGAATTAGAGCAGACGCTAAACGAGGCTTTTGTATTTGCCAGAGAGCACCGCCACGAATTTATGACGGTCGAACACCTGTTGCTTGCCTTGTTAGATAATGATGCTGCTCAGGAAGCCCTCAAAGCTTGTGGCGCAGACATAGACAATATTCGTGGTGAGCTGGTGGAGTTTGTTAAAGACACCACACCGCTCATTCTGGACGACCAGGGCAGCGAGCGCGAGACCCAGCCAACCCTGGGTTTTCAGCGGGTACTGCAACGCGCGGTATTCCATGTGCAGTCTTCCGGTAAAGAAGAAGTCACCGGCGCTAATGTACTGGTCGCTATTTTTAGCGAGCAAGAAAGTCAGGCTGTGTATATTTTAAAGAAATCAGACGTGACCCGCCTTGATGTAGTTAATTTTATTAGCCACGGAGTGAGTAAATCTGAAGACGATGAGCCTGACACCAATGAAGCCAGCGACGAGATGGGCGAAGGTGAAGAGTCGGGCTCTGCGCTATCCAAATATGCGACTAACCTTAACCGTCAGGCGCAAGAGGGTAAAATTGATCCATTGATTGGCCGCAACAGTGAATTAGAGCGAACCATTCAGATCCTCTGCAGACGCCGCAAGAACAACCCATTGCTAGTGGGTGAAGCCGGCGTGGGCAAAACAGCCATCGCCGAAGGGCTGGCCTACCGCATTGTTGAGGAAGAAGTGCCTGAGGTTATCAGTGAGTGCACGGTATACTCACTGGATCTGGGCGGTCTATTGGCAGGTACCAAGTATCGTGGTGACTTTGAGAAGCGCCTGAAAGGCATTCTTAAAGAGCTGGCGAAAGATCAAAACGCCATTTTGTTTATTGACGAAATCCATACAATCATTGGTGCTGGCGCTGCGTCTGGCGGTGTCATGGATGCATCGAATTTACTTAAGCCTAAACTCAGTTCAGGTGAATTGCGCTGTATTGGCTCAACCACGTATCAGGAATACCAGGGGATTTTTGAGAAAGACCGCGCCCTGGCGCGTCGTTTCCAGAAGGTGGATGTCGCGGAGCCAAGTGTGACCGACACCACCAAGATTCTGCAAGGGTTAAAATCCCGGTACGAAGAACACCACAGTGTACGTTTTACGCAGAAAGCACTGGCCGCTGCAGCGGAGTTATCGGCAAAATATATCAATGAGCGTCATTTACCTGACAAAGCCATCGATGTCATGGATGAAGCCGGTGCGAGCCAACGTTTACTGCCCCAGTCTAAACGCAAAAAGGTGATCAACGTCGGCGAAATAGAGCAAATTATCGCAAAAATGGCGCGGATACCGGAAAAGTCCGTTTCAGCGTCGGATAAAGAAGTGCTTAAAAATCTCGGCCGTAATCTCAAGATGGTGGTATTTGGACAGGATAAAGCAATTGAATCGCTCTCTGATGCCATTCACATGTCTCGCGCCGGTTTGGGCAATGAAGAGAAGCCAATTGGTAACTTCTTGTTTGCGGGCCCTACAGGGGTGGGTAAAACAGAGGTGACCCAGCAACTCGCTAAAATTATGGGCGTGGAATTGGTGCGCTTTGACATGTCTGAGTACATGGAACGCCATGCGGTGAGTCGCTTAATTGGTGCACCGCCTGGTTATGTTGGTTTTGATCAGGGTGGCTTGCTTACTGATGCGGTAATTAAACACCCGTATTCAGTTGTGCTGCTTGATGAAATTGAGAAAGCACACAGCGACATTTACAACATTTTATTACAGGTCATGGATCACGGTACGCTTACCGACAATAATGGTCGTAAAGTTGATTTTCGTAATGTCGTGCTGGTGATGACAACCAATGCGGGTGTACAGGAAACCACCCGTACGTCGATTGGATTCAAACAGCAGGATCACAGCCATGATGCACGCGCTGAAATTAACAAGGTATTTTCGCCTGAATTCAGAAACCGCCTTGATTCAATCATCTGGTTTAATCACCTTGACAGTGAAGTGATATTGCAAGTGGTTGATAAGTTTATTATCGAACTGCAGGCACAGCTGGATACCAAAGGCGTTTCACTTGAAGTCTCGGCCGCCGCACGTGCGCATCTGGCTGAAAAAGGCTACGACAAATCCATGGGCGCGCGCCCCATGTCACGCCTTATTCAGGAGTCACTTAAAAAAGAGCTGGCCAATGAACTACTGTTTGGCAAGTTAAGTAAAGGCGGTGACGTGCGGATTGATCTTAAAGACGATAAGCTCGTGTTTGACTACAATTCCGAAGATACCGTTGAGTCAGCAGCAGAATCGTCTGATTAGATTGCACCCAGGTGTCATCTGAAGACATTAAAAAACCCGGTTAGCATTGCTGACCGGGTTTTTTTATGCTTAACACATTATCGCGTAAGCTGGCGGATTTCCGCGTAGTTAATTAGCGCGCGCGATAAACAATACGACCTTTACTCAGATCATAGGGTGTCATTTCTACAGTAACTTTGTCGCCGGTCAGAATGCGGATATAGTTTTTACGCATTTTACCTGAAATATGCGCTGTCACTACGTGACCATTCTCTAATTCTACTCGGAACATGGTATTTGGCAGGGTATCTAATACCGTGCCTTCCATTTCTATACAATCTTCTTTCGCCATCTAAAGCAATAACCTCAATTAGTCAAATTTTTCGCCGCGCAGACATTAACCAATTCACCGATGGTTGTAAAGCGTTAAATAGTCTTTTATCGCATATACGGCTGATATCGCTACCGATCGGCGGTTCACTGAACAGTTGACGCAATATAAAATAAAACGCTTACGTTAAGCCGGAGTAAGCTAAGCCTTTTCATAGCGCAACCACTCATGGTCAATATAGCGTTCATGAGGGTAAAAACGATTTTTGTAGTTCATTTTAGCGCACGCGTCTATCTGGTAACCCAGGTAAAGGTATTCTCGACCTTGCTGATGCGTGTGGTCGATTTGCTGAAGTATCATCCAGGTACCCAGCGAGCTATCGGTATAATCAGGATCAAAAAACGTATACATCGCAGAAAAGCCACTGGTGCCTACCAGGCTATCGATTTTGTCGGTGACGGCCACCGCAATGAGCGTGTCACCATCATACGCTTCGATAAACAGCGGGGTGTTCCATTCACAGCTTAAAAAACTGATAAACTGGGCTTTGTCAGGCGGATACATGGTGCCATCAGCATGGCGCTGTACTATGTACTTTTCGTAGAGTGGATAATACGCCGGGCTTATAGTGTCTGAAGTGGTAGTGCGAAAATGCTTGTTTTTATTAAGCAACCGACGCTGACTGCGGCTTGGCTGAAATTCAGTTACCGGCACGCGAATTGAGTGGCACGCAGAGCAGTCAGGGCAATGAGGGCGGTAAATTTGCTCGCCACTGCGCCGGAAGCCCGCCTGAATTAATTGCGGGTAATTAAATGCCGTTGTATTAGACTCGTCAACATAAACCAGTAACTGCTCTTGCCTGTCAGGTAAATAGCTACAGTTGAATGCTCGGGTAATACCAAATTTCATAGTGGACAAAGTACATTTGCTTGCCAGGTTCTTGAGTAATCTGAACAGATAAAACCGGCATGATCAAGCGTTTGATTATGTTCACTTAGCCGGGCTATGAAATCCTCCCGAATGATACTGATTGCACCTAAACTCGACAAATGGTCAGTCGGCATCTGACAATCAATAAAAGCACCATTATTGTGTTGCATATGTTTAACTAAAAACGCCAGCGCAAGTTTGGAAGTATTAGGGCGGCAATGAAACATTGACTCGCCACAAAAGACATTACCTACCGCAACACCATACAAGCCGCCAACGAGTTCGTCGCCATCCCACACTTCAATTGAATGGGCCAGCCCCACATCGTGTAATGCCTGGTATGCGGCAATCATTTCCCTGGTGATCCAGGTTGATGTTTGTCCGTATTGCAGTCGCGGAATATGGGCGCACTGATCAATGACGTTGGCAAAATCATGGTTAAGCGTTACACGATAACGCTGTTGTCGAATCAGCTTGTTTAAGCTGCTACTGATATGAAAACCATCCAGTTCAATAATAGCCCGTGGCGTTGGACTCCACCATAATATCGGTTCGCCCTCACTGAACCAGGGGAATATACCCTGGGAGTAAGCGGTGAGTAGTCTACCGGGTGATAAATCGGCACCATAAGCAAGCAAGCCATTGGGATCATCTAAGGCATTATGGGTGGGCGGGAAAGGTGTGTCACTGTCGAGAAATGGCAAGGTTAACATGAGTAATACTCAGTTTGACTGGCGGGCCCGTCAGACCCGCCGCAATGATTTACTCCAGCGCGTCCAGAAAACGCTCTGCGTCCAGGGCTGCCATGCAGCCTGTACCGGCTGAGGTGATTGCCTGGCGATAAATGTGGTCTGACACATCACCGGCTGCAAATACACCCGGTACACTGGTTTGGGTTGCGTTACCCTGGGTACCGCTGTTAACCGTAATATAGCCGTCTTTCATATCCAGTTCACCGGCAAATATGTCGGTGTTGGGTTTATGGCCAATGGCAACAAATAAACCCATCACGTCGAGTTCCTCGGTATCGTCAGAGTCGGTTGCTTTAATGCGCACGCCGGTCACACCCATTTCATCGCCGAGTACTTCATCGAGCGTGCGATTCAGATGCAGAACCACATTGCCGTTTTCGGCTTTGTCGAGAAGTCTGTCAGCGAGGATTTTCTCACTGCGGAATGAGTCACGGCGATGAATAACATGTACCTCAGAGGCAATGTTTGACAAGTAAAGCGCCTCTTCCACGGCTGTGTTACCGCCACCAATAACCGCTACTTTTTGATTGCGGTAAAAGAAACCATCACAGGTTGCACATGCTGAAACGCCTTTACCCATAAAGGCTTGTTCAGAAGGCATTCCCAAATATTTTGCTGACGCGCCGGTTGCGATGATCAGCGCATCACAGGTATAAGTGCCGTTGTCACCATGTAGCGTAAACGGACGTTTACTCAAATCTGTTTTATTAATGTGGTCAAAAATAATCTCGGTATTAAATTTTTCGGCATGCTGTTGCATACGTACCATTAAATCCGGGCCCGTCAGACCTTCGGGATCACCTGGCCAGTTTTCAACTTCAGTGGTTGTGGTAAGCTGTCCGCCTTGTTGCATACCTGTAATCAGGGTAGGGGCCAGGTTGGCCCGGGCTGCATAAACCGCTGCAGTATAACCTGCCGGGCCAGAGCCAAGAATGAGTAGACGAACGTGTCTGCTTTCTGCCATGTTGTTCTCCAGTTGTGCTCCGGTCACAGCAGTACGGGACCGGTACGTCTTAAGTGGTTCGTTAATACGTCAGGATATCAGTTTTTGTTTATCAGATGATCGAATATCTGGCGAATTTTACTTTCACCGCCCAGGATTTATCAATCATGTAGACTCACTACGTATTAACAATTCGTTTGATGTTAGTCATTGTGCGGCCGAATCAGATACTTTCAATACTTGGCTGTGATATTATTCACCACGATGGTCGTATAATGATAAATTAATCATTCAAACCGGCGATTACAGACTATTCTTAGTAAATAAACAGGGCAATTTTGATTTTCTTTGCCCGCAGGCCGGCGACCGGTAAATATGAGCGAGGTTTAATATGGCCCAGTCAGTACCCACCATTTTAAAAGATGGTCAGGAATATATGAAAACCTGGCCGTTGCGACGTGAGCTGTATACGTTGTTTCCCGATTGCCGGGTTGTTGCCGCTACTCGCTTTGCAGTGCGCTTTATGCCACCTGTTGCCGTGTTGGCTTGTGCGACCATGTTAAATACTTTCGGCACCGATTATTTACCCCAGGCGTTAGCCGTGGGCGCTTTCTTTTTAAGCATGCCAATGCAGGGGTTGTTGTGGTTGGGTAAACGCTCCAACGAAACCCTGCCACCTCAGCTACGCAGCTGGTATCAGGATATTCTCACTAAAATGCGCGCACAGGGGTGTGTGGTGCAAAACCCGCAACACAAGCCACGTTACCGGGAGCTCGCGCGTTTATTAAAAACGGCTTTCGAAGATCTTGATAAGGCGTTTACGCAGCAGTGGTTTTAGTACTTTACCAGGCAGACTGGTTTAAGCTATTCCAAGCCTAACAAAAACCATTAAAGTGGTGAGTTTTGATTGCTGTTTACATACGGCGAGAAGCCTGACAGATTTTCGCGCAGGTGAAGTTAACGTATTCTGCAGTGGGTTAAGGCGTAACAGCATTGCTGGGTTTTAACAGCTGTTTACATTGCCTGCATTTATATTGCTTCTGACCACGCATCACCGCGTTGTGACGCCTGATACTTAATGCTACTGGCCCGCAATCGCACCTGTATTCAGCGGTACGCAAATTTAGCGGCGCTAAATCGAAATCGTGACGCGTTTCTGGTGCGCAATGAAACACATCACGCATGACACTTTGCCATTCCTTACCATGCGGCTTTACCCGCCCAAATAACTGGTACACCAATAAGTGACTCACTTCGTGGGGAAGAACATCTTGTATAAATGCGTCGCGATTGTGAACCAACAATACCGGATTAAGATTAATGCGGTTTTGCTGCAGAAATGCTGTTCCTGCGTGGCGACCGCTGCGCCGGTAGGTGAGTTCAGGCAGTGGGAAGTTTCGTTTAAAATACGCATTCGCCTCGGCATAAAGTTCACCGAGGCGTAGCGATAATATTGCTTTGTCTGTCGGGTCGATCAACGGCTATCAACAACTCTGCAGGTTAAGCAAAGGGTATACATATGCTGTGGATCGTTAAACGACGCCAGCATGTCTACCTGTGACATAGTCTCACGCATAATGTCTGCCAGCATGCCATTGGGCTGAGCAATGTTCATTTTAATCGCGTAAATAACTGCCTGACCGAAGAACTCTCTCCAGAACTGCTCTTTAGGGCTAAGTTTGCGGGTGACATAAACCGTATTGTAATTTTCAACTTCGGCGAGTTCTGCTGCGGCGACTACGGCGTCGTCCAGGGTACCCAAAGCATCTACCAGGCCCAATTCCAGCGCATCGGTACCAATCCATACTCGCCCCTGGGCAACTTCATCCACGGCATCAACACTCATGTCTCGCTCGTAGGCTACGAGTGTCAGAAACTCCTGATATTTGCTCTCGATACTGCGTTGTATAATTTTACCGTAAAGTGGGTCAAGCCCTCTCAGCGGTGAAAACCCTGCCATTTCTGTTGTACTGACACCGTCTGTATCAATGCCCAAATAATCAGCCGTATTCTCAAAAGTGGGCAGTGTTGCAAATACCCCTATCGAACCTGTAATTGTACTGGGGCTGGCAAAGATTTTATCGGCGCTGGCTGAAATCCAATAACCTCCCGACGCTGCGTAAGTGTTCATGGAAGCTACAACGGGTTTACCGGCCTGGCGTAAATTGAGCACTTCCTGACGTATGATTTCTGACGCCGATGCGCTGCCGCCAGGCGAGTCAACCTGAAGTACTACCGCTTTCACTGAATCATCCAGGCGTGCCTGACGCAACAGCGCAGCAGTGGTGTTGCCACCAATGTTACCAGCTGTTTGCTCACCATCCATGATGGTGCCTTTTGCTACCACAACAGCAACCTTGTCACCCGGAGGCTCTGCGAGCGGCATTGGCGGGTTGATGACATTGTTATAATCGCGGTAAGAGGTGTATTTAAAGCCCAGACGGTTATCCTCTGAGCCAACCATATCAATAATTTCCTGGCGGACTTCTTCGCGGGTTTTTATCGCATCTACCCAGCCTTTCTGGATCGCATACTGGGCTGAGTCGCCACCGGCTTGTTCAAAGTTGGCCAGCATGACATCGAGATCTTCATCAAAATTATTGATATCGACACCCCGAGCCGCAGCGACATCGGTTTTATACTGTTGCCAATACTGATTTAACCAACGTAAGTTCATTTCTTTTGCAGCGTCTGACATGTCTTCACGGATAAATGGCTCGACAGCCGATTTAAAGGTACCCACTCTGAAGATGTGCATATTGACTTTTAGTTTTTCGAGTGCCCGTTTAAGGTAAACACTATAGCTCGCATAGCCATCTATCGATACGCCGCCGACCGGGTTTAAATAAATATTATCGGCGTGAGCTGCAATGTAATATTGCGACTGTGTATAGTAATCGCCAATCGCGATGACGGGTTTTTCGGAAGTTTTGAAGTCGTCAATGGCGTCGGCAACCGTACGAAGCTTGTTTAAACCACCGCCGCGTAACCCTTGTAAATTGAGGATAACCGCTTTAATACGTTTGTCAGCCTTGGCATTTTCAAGCACCTTGACCACGTCTTGTACAAGCACTTCGGGATTTTCCGGCTGCTCGTTAAAGGCTTCCTGGATAAACTCTGAAATCGGGTCTACGGCCGTTTTCTGAATGACAAGCGTACCATTTAAGGATAGTACCAGCGCACTTTCAGGGGTCACTTTTGGGGCAGCTTCATCCTGGCTGGCGATCACAATAATGCCGATAAAAATGACTAAAAACACCACGTTAAAAAATAACTTTCGACAAAAATTGAGTGCAGTCCACAACCCAATAAACAGTGATTTAGTCCAACTTCTACTTTTTTCAGCCATACCTACAACTTACCTATATTAGTATTCCCCGCTATTGTTAACTAATCGGCAAGTTATCGCGAGTTAATTTTGTAATGAAATGTTATTACTGCTGTCTATCAGGTTGCTTAGCGCCAGTTTTAGCTGACTCGTCGTCATTTAACCAATATTGTAGTAATTGTGCGATGGCCTTGTGCTGTTCGTCAGATAACGTCATGAGCAGCTTCGCCTGCCTCTCGCGATAGTGAACTTTACGCTGACCACGTTGCATTAATTGACTAAAACGGCTCATGAATATGAAAGTATTTGTGGGTTTGTTCGTTCTATCACTGTAAACGTATATTAAAAGGTTAACAACAATGGTTACACTGGTCCTCAGGTTGAATAGTATTTTTGACCGTATAGCAGACGCGTGGAGCAGTATTGCGTTATTGTTGTTGAGGCTGTATCTGACACCCGTTCTGGCGCAAGCAGGATGGCAAAAATTAAACAACCTCGACAGCACCGCTGATTGGTTTGGGAATACCGATTATGGTTTAGGCTTGCCTTTCCCGTTGGTTATGGCCATATTGGCCGCTGTAACTGAGTTTGTTGGCGCCTGGTTATTGCTGTTTGGTCTGGGTACACGTTTAGTTGCGATACCGATGATGATCACTATGCTGGTTGCCATATTTGCGGTGCACTGGGATAACGGTTGGTTGGCCATTGCGGACGCTAACAGTTGGTTGGCAGATGGCACTTTATTGCTCAATGAGTCAGTCATGGCGGCACCGGAAAAACTGGCCGCTGCCACGTCATTATTGACCGAGTACGGCCATATAGATTGGCTGACATCCAGTGGCAGTTTTGTTGTGCTTAATAACGGAATTGAATTTGCTGCCACCTATTTCGTGATGTTGCTTGTGTTGTTTTGTTTCGGTGGTGGACGTTATGTCAGCATCGACTATTATCTGCTTCAATGGTTGAAGAATGGCGCAGCAAACAACGATACATAAAAAACAGTAAAGTCTCTTGCCATAAGGGTGGTCTTTTTGTGAATCTGTGCGTAAATTAGCAGCAAAGAGGAGAGCTTTATGGATGCACTGGATTTACTGATCAATCGTCACTCACAACCCCGGTTAACGTCACCAGCCCCCAGCGGTGAGGTACTGGATAACATCAAGCTGGCGGCGCTGCGAGCGCCTGATCACGGCGCACTCAAACCGTGGCGCTTCTTGATTTGTCAGGGCAAAGGCCTGGATAAGCTTGGCAGCTTATTTGAGCAGTCGGCAATTGATAACGACAAGCCTGAGCGTGTCATTGAGCGCGCTCCCCAGTTACCCACTCGCGCCCCCATGATTATCGTGATCACCACACGTTACCAGGAGCATGAGAAGGTGCCCGCCATTGAACAATTTGCTTCTGCCAGTTGCGCAGCAATGGCGATGCAAATGGCGGCGGCCGCGCAAGGTTTTCAAGGTATGTGGCGCACGGGTGAATACGCGCATTGTGATATTGTAAAGAAAGGCTTAGGGGTTGCCCCCGAAGATGAAATTGTCGGCTTTTTATATCTTGGTACTCCCGCACAGGCGTCTGGTGCCAAGCCAGCACCTTCAGCGGATGACTATTTCTCGGTATGGGAATAGCAAAGTGGCGTATTGATCACTACTGAAGTTAAACTGTGTATATTGTGGGCAAGGCGGCCCCCATGCAACAACCGCATGAATGGATGCCAGCGACGCTTTTGCGTTATGCACTGGAAACACAGGGTGTAATCCTGCTGGAATGGGCGCGCAACCGTGTTTGGCTGTTTTGCGAACCTGCTCTATGCAGGAATGAGATAATTTACAACGTTGAATCACTGGCGAATACTCGATGTTGAGGTGACAGATTATTGCCGGAAAATAAGGGAGTGCGCTGTGTTGGCGCAACCACCCGGGCTTAATTTACTTCAATGGGGGAGCAAAGCCATGATTGATCTTTCAAACTGGATTCATTCCACTGTGGGCGGCGTACATGTTTTCGCCTCGTTTACTGGCCTGGCTGCAGGAGCCTGGGTGATTATCGGTAAAAAAGGGACAAAACTGCATAAATATACTGGCTACGCATTTGTGACATCGTTACTCCTGGTAAACGTCTCTGCGATGTTTATTTATGATTTTAATCAGGGTAGCCCCAGCGTTTTCCATTTATTGGTGCCCGTGTCGTTGTTCTTTTTAGCATTTGGCATGTATCCAATGCTTTTTGGTAAAAAGCCACGAGCACTTAATCGGCATATCATTGGAATGAGTGCTGCGGTGTATGGGCTCTATGCAGCGGGGGCAACAGAATATTTTGTGCGGGAAATAGCACAGGGCCTTAGTCCTAGCCAGTTAATTTTATATTCGTTTCTGATTTCAGTGCCCTTCGCTGTGGCGATAACGGTGAGCATTATTTACTTTCAAAAGAAATTCAAAAACAGGTTGGGGTAATATACCAGCCGGATGCAACGGATCATTTTCTCACACACCATTAAAAATGCCGGATAACACAGACGTGTTTCCGGCATTTAAAAAGCGCTTTACAGAGTTATTAATCTACCACAATAATTTTGATTGCATCGGAGGCGCCGATGGTTTCCATGCGATCACCGTGGGTTAGAATAATGATGTCGCCAGGCTCAGCAAGTTTATGTGATTTAACCAGCGCGACAACGTCTTTACGAAGTTCACCCGGCGCACTTTTACTTGAGTCAAAGTGCAACGGCTTAACATTACGGTACAATGCCATCGCATTAAGGGTATTAATGTGACGTGACAATGCCAGAATCGGTAAGCGGGTGGTCATGCGTGACATTAAACGTGGCGTACTGCCACTTTCTGTCAGGCCTACAATCGCTTTCACACCGGGAAGGTGGTTGGCCGCATAGACTGCTGACATCGCGATAGTTTCGCTAACAGAGCCAAACATTTCATCCATACGGTGTTTGGATATTTTAACACTGGAATGCGTTTCCGCACCTTCACAAACACGCGCCATTGCTTTGACCGTTTCTACCGGGAAGCTACCTGCAGCAGTTTCGGCAGAAAGCATTACGGCGTCGGTACCATCTAATACGGCATTCGCCACATCCATCACTTCAGCGCGGGTCGGCATTGGGCTTTCAATCATCGACTCCATCATTTGCGTGGCAGTGATGACGACTTTATTTAACTGGCGAGAGCGGGCAATCAGCTTTTTCTGTACGCCTACCAATTCAGCATCGCCAATTTCCACGCCGAGATCGCCTCGCGCTACCATTACAGCATCTGATGCACGAATCACATCATCAATGGCTTCATCGCTAGCCACTGCTTCGGCACGCTCAACTTTTGCACAAATCATGGCCTTACAACCAGCAGCTTCTGCCAGCTCCCGGGCGTAATCAAGATCGGCACCACTGCGTGGGAACGAAACCGCTAAATAATCAACCCCGATTTCAGCTGCAGTCAGAATGTCTTTTTTATCTTTCTCGGTAAGGGCTTCAGCCGATAAGCCACCGCCCAAACGGTTAATACCTTTGTTGTTTGATAATTTACCACCAACAGTAACAACAGTATGCACTTTGCGACCTTCAACACTGGTCACCTCAAGTTGAATACGACCATCGTCGAGTAACAAAATATCGCCCTTGCTGACATCGTCAGGCAACGCTTTATAGTCAATACCAACCTGCTGTTCGTTACCGGCATCGCGGTCGAGCTCAGCATCAAGGATAAACGGGTCACCAATAGTGAGATTGACTTTGTCATTGGCAAATCGTGACACCCGAATTTTAGGGCCTTGCAAATCACCCAGAATAGCAACGTACTTACCCAGCTTTTTGGCTGCGGCACGAACGCGTTGAGCACGTTCAATGTGGTCTTGTGCCTGACCGTGTGAAAAGTTCATTCGTACAACATTTGCACCAGCCGCTATAATGGCTTCGATCATTTCTTGCGTGTCTGTAGCGGGGCCTAGCGTAGCCAGAATTTTCGTTCTTCTCGTCATGTGTGTTATCGCTTGTTAATTGTTAAAGTGGGACAACCCGTGATTTAAGTATAGCTGAAAATCTATTTCGTAATTTAATTACAAAATACTAGACGAATTTGACCAAATTGTGAATGGTTGATTAAAGATTCTTTATTAATTAATCAAATACTAACTATCAGCATAGTAAAAACAGCCAACAGTTGCCAGTGAGCATTCGCTCGGGCAAGTCTGTCACATCGCGTCTATTCAACATTGGTAACACGCCGCATCGTTGATGCATAAGAGGTGACACGCTCGCTGTTATTGATAGTGAATTTGCCATCTGCTTTGCATTCAGAAGCACTAACTGTTAACTGAAGTACACAGTGGTTATTCAGGCAATCGTGGAGGAAAATGGCTGTCCAACATTGTCTTATCCTCGTCTGACAATTGTATTACAAATACAGGTTTTTGGCCAGTCGTGCTGGCAGCCATTGACAAAAATGCTGGCAGATAACCCTAGTTTTCGCGTTTTTCATAACGTGAGCCGCGCAGAGTATCTTTTACCCGTTTAAGGTTTTCTCTGAATTTATTACCGCGACGCAAAGTAAATCCTGTAGCGAGCACATCAACCAGCGTCAGTTGCGCGATACGTGAGGCCATTGGCATGTACATATCGGTATCTTCGGGCACTTCAAGAGACAGCACGTAGGTGCACTCATTGGCCAGTGGACTGTCTGCTGATGTTATGCCGACAACCGTCGCGTCGTTTGCTTTGGCTATTTGCGCTATTTCAACCAGACTCTTTGTTCTGCCAGTATGTGAGAACAACATTACCACATCACCAGAACCGCAGTTCATGCAACTCATGCGTTGCATCAGAATGTCTTCAAAATACACCACTGGGACGTTAAACCGAAAAAACTTATTCAGCGCATCATGTGCAACAGAAGCTGAAGCACCTAAACCAAAAAAGGAAATTCGCTGCGCCTGGGTTAGCAAATCAACTACCCGGTTGACCGTGTTAACGCATACTGACTGACGGGCAACTTCCAGAGATGCCATGGTCGATTCGAATATTTTATTAGTGTATTCATCCGGGCTATCGTTTTCGTCGACGTGACGGTTTACGTAGGGTGTTCCGTTAGCGAGGCTTTGCGCGAGATGCAGTTTGAAATCCGGAAAACCTTTGGTGTCTAAGCGGCGGCAAAAACGGTTAACCGTGGGTTCGCTGACATCTGACATTTTTGCCAGAGTTGCTATACTGGAGTGAATCGCCGATTGAGGATTTGCCAGGATCACTTCTGCGACTTTGCGTTCCGATTTACTGAATGCAGATTTATGCTGTGTGATTTTCTCTAAAATATTCATATTGTTTTTATAACACTGTGTGTGAAAAGTGTGTTCTCCCAATCGCTATACTACTGAATATGTAAGATCGTACAAGAAAAATGTAATTAATTAACATGATTTGCAGTATTACGTTTCGAAATAAAACACCAAAGCAGACGGGCACTGTAAAAATCGCTTAGTCGTTGATGATAATTAATATTGTATGATGTTTGTCGCAGTAAATTTAGCGCGCTGATTGAGTTGCTGGCAGTGGCGGTGATGGGAATAAATCGACTGATTGCCTGAGGCTTTGCTGTTTAAGGCACTCAGAAAATTAATTGCGGTAAACAATCAATGGCAGAAGCGTACTACTTTTGGCTTATTTGGCCTTGGTTGTTGCGTTGGAAACTGCCGGTATTGCCTGTCTTGTATGGGCTTAGCAAGAATTGCTGGATTTTAATTCAGATACGAAACAAAAGTTGTAATTTTACTACATTTGTTGTTAACTATACGATAACAAATAGCATCATAGCAGCCGTCAGAACGGTTGCTGTTAGGATAAATTGATATAAGGCCGATTTCATGGTGATGGATAGTTCTTTTGAAGCCTGTGACTTTGTGTTGTTTGGCACTAAAGGTGACCTTTCCCGACGCAAACTGTTACCTTCAATGTATCAGTTAGAGAAAGCAGGATTGTTGCATGCAGATACGACAATTGTGGGTGTAGCACGCCAGTCTCTCTCAGACGAAGAGTATGTAGAAGAAGTCAGAAAGTCGCTTGAAGAGTTCTCAGGTGAAACCATTTGTGAAACCACATGGGAGACATTTAAAGCGAGACTTTCTTACGCACAGATAGACATGAAAGAGATCGCCAGCTACAACTCGCTGGAAGCTCATGTTAACCCAGACCGCGTAATGGTTTGTTATCTGGCGACACCACCTTCTATTTACGGTGATATTTGTCGTGGCTTACATGGCTGTAATATTATCGACTCCAGTGTACGTTTGGTATTAGAAAAGCCAATTGGTCATGATCTTGAATCGTCTAAAGTGATCAACGAGCAGGTTGCTGAATATTTTAATGAGTCGCAGATATACCGCATTGACCACTATCTAGGTAAAGAAACCGTTCTTAACCTGATTGCATTGCGTTTTGCTAACTCTATTTTTACGACCAATTGGGATCATAACTGTATTGATCATGTACAAATATCGGTCGCTGAGTCTGTGGGTATTGAAGGCCGTTGGGGATACTTTGACGATGCGGGCCAAATGCGCGATATGGTACAGAATCACCTGCTGCAGATTCTGAGCCTGGTTGCGATGGAACCACCGGCTAATCTGAACGCAGACAGTATTCGCGATGAGAAACTGAAAGTGCTTAAGGCCTTGCGCCCGATTAATGCCAATAACGTGAATGACGTTACGGTACGGGGTCAGTACACATCAGGTTTTGTAAAAGGTAAAGAAGTACCGGGTTATCTTGAAGAAGATGACGCTAACACGGTGAGTAAAACGGAAACATTTGTGGCCATTAAAGCCGAGATCGACAACTGGCGCTGGGCCGGTGTACCGTTTTATTTGAGAACCGGTAAACGGTTACCGACCAAAGTTTCGGAAGTCGTAATTTACTTTAAACGTCAGCCCCACAACCTGTTCACCGATAGCTTTAGTGCGCTGCCACCAAACAAGCTGGTTATTCGTTTACAGCCGGATGAAGGCGTAGAAATTACAGTAATGAATAAAGTACCCGGGCTAACCAGTTCCGGTGCAATGGATTTACAGAAATCCAAGCTTAACTTAAGTTTTTCTGAAGAATTCTCGGAAGAGAGAATTCCAGACGCTTATGAAAAGTTGCTACTGGAAGTGATGCTCGGTAATCAGGCACTATTCGTTCGTCGTGACGAAATCGAACAAGCCTGGACCTGGGTTGATTCAATTTTAGCCGCTTGGCGCAATACCAACGAACCTGCGGAACCTTATCAGGCTGGTACCTGGGGACCTGTTGCGTCAATTGGTTTGCTGGCTCGCGAAAATCGCAGCTGGTATGAAAGTAAGGTTAAAAAGAAAAAATAATTATGCCATTAACACAATCATTATATGAAAGTGCAGAGGCGCTTAATCAGGAATTCGCCAACGAAATCGTTGATTTACTGGCCGAGGGTATATCCAAGCGCGGTCGTGCCAGTCTTATGGTCAGTGGCGGTCGCACTCCATTACCACTATTTAAAGCGCTAAGTGAAGCTGAGTTAGACTGGTCCAGGGTAGATATTTCCCTGGTCGATGAACGCTGGGTTGATGAAAGTAGTGACGACAGTAATACCCGGCTGGTAAAACAAAACCTGTTGGTCGGTAATGCCGCTGCCGCACGTTTTATTGAAATGAAGTCAGCTGAAGAAGACGCCGCCGATGCAGTGATGGATTGTGAAGGCAGGCTCTCTGCAATGTCACAGCCATTTGATGTACTGATTCTGGGCATGGGTGAAGACGGCCATACTGCTTCATTGTTTCCATGCAGCGAGCAACTGGCAGATGGCCTGAAAATTGACAGCGGCAGAGTCTGTATTGCGACTCAGCCAACGACGGCACCGCATCAGCGTATGTCATTAACGCTGCCGGCTATTGTTGCCAGCCGGAACATATTTTTGCACCTGACTGGCGATAAAAAACGTCAGGTACTCGAAGACGCAGTTGCCAATGCAACGGCCACTGAAAAGCCAATTGTTGCGGTGATTAATGCCGCGCCAGTGACGTTGAAATGGGCACCGTAGGAGTCAATTATGAATACACAGGTAAACGAAGTAACGCAACGCATCATTGAACGCAGTAAAGAATCCCGCGCCGCTTATCTGGCAAAGATTGAGCGTGCAAAAGGGCAGGGCCCGCATCGTGGTGTACTGTCATGCGGAAACTTAGCGCATGGTTTTGCGGCGTGTAACACCGGTGATAAATCTGATTTGCGTAGTATGACCAAAGCTAATATTGCCATTGTGTCATCGTATAACGATATGTTGTCAGCGCATCAGCCTTATGAAACCTATCCAAAAATTATTAAAGATACGGTCAGAGAAGTTGGCAGCGTTGCCCAGTTTGCCGGTGGTGTTCCGGCTATGTGTGATGGGGTAACTCAGGGTAACCCGGGAATGGAACTCAGCCTGATGAGCCGTGATGTCATTGCTCAGGCTGCTGCAGTGGCGTTGTCACACAACATGTTCGACGGTGCCATGATGCTTGGTATTTGCGATAAAATTGTACCAGGGTTGCTGATTGGTTCGTTAAGCTTTGGTCATTTACCAACGGTATTTGTGCCAGCCGGTCCAATGCCAAGTGGTTTACCCAACAAAGACAAAGCGCGTGTCAGACAAGAATATGCCGAAGGCAAAGTCGGTCGCGATAAGCTGCTTGAAGCAGAGTCGCAATCTTACCACTCTGCAGGGACCTGTACATTTTACGGTACCGCTAACAGTAACCAGCTTGTTGTTGAGACTATGGGCTTACACCTGCCAGGTTCATCTTTCGTTAATCCGGGTACTGAATTACGCGACGCGTTAACCCGCGCTGCGTCACGTCAGGTCACGCGTTTAACTGCGCTGGGTGACAACTATACGCCAATTGGTCATATTGTTGATGAAAAAGCCATTGTTAACGGCATTGTAGCGCTGTTGGCAACCGGTGGTTCAACCAACCACACTATGCATTTAATTGCCGTGGCGCGTGCTGCAGGCATTATTGTTAACTGGGATGATTTCTCAGAATTGTCTAATGCGGTACCATTGTTAACCCGTATTTATCCAAACGGTTCTGCCGACATTAACCACTTCGTCGCAGCGGGTGGTATGGCGCTGTTATTCAAACAGCTACTCGATAGCGGTTTGATTCATAATGATGTAAACACCATTTGTGGTAAAGGACTTGAGCAATATACCAAAGAACCCGCCTTGCAGGACGGTGAAGTAGTGTGGCGTGACGGCGCGACCAAATCACACGATACAGACGTATTTGCCAGCGTTGAAAAGCCCTTCAAACCGGATGGTGGTTTAAATGTACTGTCAGGCAACCTCGGACGCGCTGTAATAAAAACATCTGCACTGCCTAATCCGCACTGCCAAATCAAAGCGCCAGCAGTGGTGTTTGAAGATCAATACCAACTTGATGCGGCGTTTAAAGCCGGTGAATTGGATAAAGACTGTATTGTCGTAGTGCGTTTCCAGGGACCTGCCGCAATTGGCATGCCTGAGTTACACCGCTTAACACCACCTTTGGGTGTGTTACAAGATCGCGGTTATCAGGTCGCGTTGGTGACGGACGGACGTATGTCTGGTGCATCGGGCAAAGTGCCTGCCGCAATCCATGTCACGCCAGAGGCTTATCTGGGTGGTTTGCTGTCTAAAGTAGAAAGTGGCGACATTATAGAACTTGATACTAAAACGGGTGCGCTTACGTTACATGTTGACGAGGAGACACTCGAACAACGTACGGCAGTTAAAGCCGACCTGACCGACCAGCATCAGGGTATGGGAAGAGAACTCTTTGCAGGCATGCGTGCGGTCATTACCGGTGCCGAAGAGGGGGCTTGTACTCTGTTTCACACTCAGGAGCAAAATGTATGAGTGTCGAGTTTGTCGCAGATGTCGGCGGCACTAACATTCGTGTAGCAACCGTTACAGAGCAAGGCCTCAGTAATATTAAAAAGTATCTGTGTAAAGATTTCGCCAGCATCGATTTGGCGTTACGTCAGTATTTTAGTGATGTTGGCGAGACGTTTAGTGCAGGATGTATTGCCATTGCGTGTCCGGTTGTGGCTGACGAAGTATCCATGACTAATCATAGCTGGTCGTTTTCGCAGCGCGCACTAAAACAACAGCTGGGCCTGGCTGACTTGTTTGTTATTAATGATTTCACTGCGGTTGCGCACTCTTTGCCGGTATTGTCTGAATCACAGCTTATTCAGGTTGGTCCCGGCACAGCTTTGCCGCGGGGCAATAAGGTAGTGTTTGGTGCGGGTACCGGCTTAGGTGTTGAGCATATGATGTTAACCGGCAATGGCTGGTCAACGCTTGATGGTGAAGGGGGGCATGTTGATTTTGCCCCGGTAGACGAGACCGATATTGTCGTTTGGCGGCACTTACAGTCTGAGCTCGATAGAGTTTCAGCAGAAGATGTGTTGTCGGGTCGTGGGTTATTAAATATCTACCGCGCACTGGCAATACACGAAGGACAAGCACCTGTCGTAACCGATCCCGCTCTGGTAACTGAGCAGGCGTTGGCTGGCGAGTGTGATATTTGTTTGGCAGCACTGACCCAGTTTTGTCGCATCATGGGTAACTTTGCCGGTAACCTGGCGCTTAACCTGGCAACAACTGGCGGTGTATTCATTGGTGGCGGTATTGCCACACGCTTCACAGACTTTTTGATTAATAGTGATTTCAGAGCCAGTTTTGAAGCAAAAGGACGTATGAAACATTACGTTAAAGACATTCCGACATACCTGATTAATGAGCCCGATCATGGCTTATTAGGTGCATCAGCGTATTTACAACAACAGATTGCGAGTTGATTTTATGACAAATTGGAAAAGTTCGCCGGCAGATATCTTCGCAGCGGGCCCAGTCGTTCCGGTACTGGTTATTAACGATGTAAAAAAAGCGGTACCACTGGCCCATGCATTAATGGCTGGTGGCATCAAAGTACTGGAAGTTACCCTGCGTACTCCTGCTGCTCTGGACGTCATCAAACGCATCGCTGATGAAGTACCTGATGCCCTGATTGGTGCAGGTACTGTAACCAATGCTCAACAGCTAAAACAAGTGGTTGAAGCAGGGGCCAAGTTTGCGATAAGCCCAGGTATGACCGACGATTTACTGAAAGCCGGCAAAGAGTTTGATATACCTCTTATTCCGGGTATTTCGTCTACCTCTGATTTAATGAAAGCGAAAGATGCCGGTTACACGCATCTGAAGTTCTTCCCCGCTGAAGCCTCTGGTGGTGTTAAGGCCATTAAATCGATCAGTGGTCCTTTCCCTGAAACGGTATTTTGCCCGACCGGTGGAATTGGGCCAGGCAATTACAATGAGTATCTTGCGTTGCCTAACGTGCGTTGTGTGGGTGGCTCTTGGTTGGCTCCAGACGATGCCATTAACTCGGGTGATTGGAATCGTATTACTGAATTAGCCAAAGAAGCTGTGGCGAATGCAAATAAGTAAGTAGCGAGTAAATTGAATACAAAGGGCGCTCCTGAAAAGGACTGCCCTTTTTTAATGTCTTTAGATTACGGTTTGCGTCAGGCGGTGAGTATCGCCCGGGTTTAATACGCATCCCTTGGTGACGGCTGTTTCAACACAGAGCATATGCTTATAGCCAAAAGCGTCCATATCACTCATTGATGCTGCACTCTGCCAGGGATTCCACACCACAATGGTGTCATGATCAGCAGATTGTATGGTGCACAGGCGCTGGCCGTTTTCTTCGATATAGAGTTCAGGAGGCGATTCAAGATGGATGCGGTCTGTTTGTCCGTAAATTTGATAGGGAGTCGGGGTTGGTTTTATTTCACCCTTATCAAGCTTGTCTATATACTCGCCGGTTAACCCGTGGATTTCAACATCATTAATGTCCGGCACCGAAAAATAGCTATGCAGAGCGCAATTAAACTCGAAGGCGTCAGTGTCAGTATTGGTGGTCGCTAGCGAAACAGTAAGTTGCTCGCCAACAATTAACTGTAATTTAACCTGACTACTGAACGTGACACCGTCGCCCTTGGTTGTTTCAGGGGTTAGTGTTACGGTTGTGGTAATACCATCTTCGCAATGAGAGTCTTCTACCGTCCATTTTTGAATACGCAGGATGCCGTGAGCAGGTAAGTCATTGTGCGTACTGCCGTGATCATTGCCAAACCATGGCCAGCATAATGGTATACCACCGCGAATAGCACGCTCACCGTTTAAAACTGCCACAGGGCTGAGCCAGAGTCTGTCTCGGTTATCAGTTTTAGGAATAAAAGATAAAACCTGGCCACCGAACAAACTGATCCGGCAAGTCGCAGACTTGTTATCTATAATTAAAAACTGGTTATTGTCTCTCTCAACAATTCTTAAAACTGAGTCACTCATGCGTTCACTTCCCTTGATCAGATAACTACGCCTGTAGTATACGCTCATTTGAGCGATTGAGATTGTTAAAATACAATACGAAAGTATAAAACAAAAAAGGTGTGATAATAATCACACCTTTTATTAAAACTGGATATTTGTCTTTTCTTATTTAAGAAAACAACTTATTTACTGATATGAGCAACCAGTTCCAGAACTTTATTTGAATAACCCCATTCGTTGTCGTACCAGGATACAACTTTAACGAATTTATCGGTTAGGGCTATACCAGCAGACGCATCAAATACACTGGTGCGTGCATCACCTACGAAATCATTAGAAACAACAGCGTCTTCGGTGTAGCCCAAAATACCCTTTAACTCGCCTTCAGAAGCGGTCTTCATTGCTTCACAAATGGCTTCGTAACTGGTAGCAGTCGCTAAGTTAACGGTTAAATCTACCACCGATACGTTCGGGGTTGGTACGCGGAATGCCATACCGGTAAGTTTACCGTTCAGTGCCGGAATTACCTTACCAACGGCTTTAGCTGCACCAGTAGAAGATGGAATGATGTTCTGGCCAGCACCACGGCCACCACGCCAGTCTTTTACCGACGGGCCATCAACGGTTTTTTGCGTAGCCGTTGTTGCGTGTACTGTGGTCATCAAGCCATCAACAATACCAAATTTATCGTTCAGAACTTTAGCTATAGGCGCCAAACAGTTAGTGGTACATGATGCGTTTGATACGATTGTCTCACCCGCATAACTGTCTTGGTTAACACCCATTACAAACATCGGCGTATCGTCTTTAGACGGTGCTGACATAACTACTTTTTTGGCTCCAGCTTCAATATGTTTGCTGGCAGTTTCTTTAGTCAAGAATAAACCGGTTGATTCTACTACTACGTCTACGTCAACGTCTGACCATTTCAGCTGCGCCGGATCTCGTTCGGCGGTAACACGAATCTTGGTGCCATCAACAATTAATTGACCATTGTCAACACTGATGTCGGCCTCAAAAATACCGTGAGTTGAATCGTATTTTAGTAGGTATGCAATGTAATCAGGGTCCAACAAATCGTTGATCGCAACTACTTCAATGTCTTGTCTGCTCGCTGCTGCGCGCATTACGAGCCGGCCGATTCTGCCAAACCCATTGATCCCGACGCGTATTGTCATAACATGCCTCTGTATCGTTAGTTAATAAAATGAAAAATAATTACGTAAAGTATGGATCAAAACTACCTTTAAGGCAAAGCCTAATACATTTTTTGTTGCAAAATTACAAAACTAAACTATGCAAACGTATTCAATTTTACCTCAGAAAATCTTAAACAATAATGTACAGTATTGTTTAATGTTCAATGCCGACTCATCACATTGGCGTTGCGTTATCTCACTCACAGGAACTACTCATGACTAATCAGCTTTTGCAAAAGCTTGTCGAAATGCGGGGTATCGAAACCCATTACGTTGATGCATGGGGCAACCCGGCAACAATTTCCGAAGCCAGCCAGGCAAAACTGTTGCAGGCTCTCGGATATGAAATCGGTAACGAATCAGTAATAGCTGAACAGCTCGAAACAGAGATAGCGTCAGTATGGTCCAAACCGCTTGATCCGGTCAGCGTATTGCGAACGAGTGAACAACTGTCTTTCCGCCTGCGTTTATCATTGCCTCAGGTTAATGATGAATACAACATTACTATCACGGAGGAAACCGGCCAGACTCATACATTTAAAGTTATAGCAGTTGATGAAGATTTGCTCAATGTTGGTGAGGTAGATGAACTGGAGTTTCATGAATACATCATCCCAATCCCGGTGGAACTGTCTTTGGGCTACCATCAGTTGACTCTGGACTTAAATGGGGCTGAGATAGCATCAATGCGGCTGATTATCGCGCCACCCGCATGCTATCAGCCGGGTGTTGTAGAAAACGGCAGTAAACAATGGGGCTTGAGCGTACAGTTATATTGTCTGCGCAGCGAGGCTAACTGGGGGATTGGTGATTTTACTGATCTGACTACCCTGGTAACCGAAGCAGGTGCCCAGGGCGCCGGGTTTATTGGTTTAAATCCTATTCATGCGCTGTATCCGTCTAACCCCGAAGCATGCAGCCCATATGGCCCTTCTTCGCGGCGCTGGCTGAATATATTGTACCTTGATGTGACGGCGATACCCTGTTTCGACTGCGAAAGTGTGCAGGCGATTGTCAATTCAAACGAGTTTCAGGCTCGTTTACAACAGGCCAAACAAGCTGAATATGTTGATTATAGCGCGGTAACATCGCTAAAGATGGCCGCGTTAACGCCCTTGTTTGACAACTATTACACAGCTTATCTAAGCAAAAATACCCGCCAAAACCGGGAGTTTAAAGCCTTTATCAGGGAGGGGGGCGAAAGTTTGCAAATGCTCGCAACCTACGATGTGATGCAGGAATACCTGCTTGAGTCTGGTAAAGAGGCATGGGGTTGGCCGGTATTTCCGCGCGAGTGGCAGGATTTTCACCATCAAGCCGTGGCTAAGTTTGCGCGTCAGCATAAGCAACGCATCATGTTCTATATGTTTTTACAATGGCAGGCGGCACTGCAACTGGAAAAAGCCAATCAGGCTGCTATCAATGCTGGTATGGCAATAGGTATATACCGTGATTTAGCCGTGGGTGTGAGTGAAGGAAGTGCCGAAATCTGGGGTAATAAGGACTTATATTGTACTGCCGCGAGTGTTGGTGCGCCGCCAGATGTATTGGGTCCACTAGGACAAAACTGGGGCTTGCCACCGATGGAACCAGCGGTATTATTTGAGCAGGCTTATCAGCCTATTATCGACTTGTTTGATTCCAACATGCAATCATCGGGTGCGCTTCGAATTGATCACGTGATGGGGCTATTGCGACTGTGGTGGGTGAATAAAGGCGATCATGCCAGAGATGGCGGGTATGTGTATTACCCTATTGAAGACTTATTAGGTATTTTAGCACTGGAAAGCCACCGTCATGAAGCAATGGTGATAGGTGAAGACCTTGGCACCGTACCCGAAGAAATTCGTCAGACTCTGGCTGACAACGGGGTGTTTTCCTACCGGGTGTTCTTTTTTGAGAAAGCCAAAGATGGTGGATTTTTCTCGCCATCGCATTATCCGGTGCAGAGTATGGCAACACTGACGACCCACGATATGCCTACGTTGATCGGTTATTGGCATTGTCTCGATTTGGAGCTGGGTAAAGCGTTAAAGCTCTATACTGATGATGCTGTATTGCAAACGCTCTACGACTCGCGGCATAAAGACAAGCAGGCAATCCTTGACTCATTGCACGGCCATGGTCATGCTGACAACAGCATTGGTCACCATGTAGACGAAGTCGGCATGACCAGAAATCTTAATCACGCTTTGCAAACGCACATGTCCTATGGCAGCAGCACACTGCTTAGTTTGCAACTTGAAGATTGGTTGGAAATGGATAAACCGGTTAATGTTCCCGGAACGTTTATGGAATACCCCAATTGGCGACGCAAGTTGTCACGTAATTTGTCTGATATTTTTGCTGATCCGGATGTTCAGGCCCTGGCCGCCAAAATTGAGCAGGGACGGCGTACCGCGAGCCGTTAATTTAAATTCTGCTTTTGGGCAGAGGAAGTAGGAGTCACCCATGCATTATGAAATGCAACTAGCGCAGGCGCATTGCAGCCAACCGTTTTCAGTATTAGGCCCGCAATCATCCGGCGCTAATGTATTTATTCAATGCTGGATGCCTTACGCATCGGCAGTGAAAGTGATTCAGGCTTCTGATGGGCAGCTACTGGGCAGCCTGTCACCAAGCGGCAGTAACAACGGCTTATTTAATGGTGTTATTAAAGGCCTGCAGAAAGGGGCTGTTTATCGGTTTAACGTAACCACGGATGAGGGGGAGGTAACATTTACCGACCCTTACCAGTTTCAGGCTGAAGCTTATCATGCTGTCCATTTCATTGATCATGTACCGCAAAACGTCTATCGCCAGGCTGGTGCTCAACCAGTCAAACTTGGTAGCAGCGATTACACTGAGCAGGGCGTGCGTTTTGCGGTGTTTGCGCCCAACGCATCGGCTGTATCAGTGGTGGGAGATTTTAACGGCTGGGATGGTCGTAATCATCCCATGCAGAAAACGGACATGGGCTACTGGGTGTTAGTGGTGCCGGGCCTGACCGCCGGCGAACGTTATAAGTATCAAATTAAAGACGCCAACGGACATTTGTTACCGCTGAAAGCTGATCCGGTCGGTTTTCATCACGAGCAATATCCGTCGCATGCCTCACTCGTGTATAACCACAATGACTATCAATGGCACGATGAACAGTGGATATCTGCCGCTCCCAGTAATAATAAATATCATCAGCCAATGAGTGTCTATGAGGTCCATCTTGCCTCGTGGAAACGCCCCGGTTGTGCTGATAAGCGCTATCTCGATTACCAACAGCTTGCCAGTGATTTAACCGCGTACGTAATCGAAATGGGCTATACCCATATTGAGTTATTACCGGTCTCGGAGTTCCCCTTTGATGGTTCGTGGGGTTATCAGCCGGTTGGCTTGTTTGCGCCCACTAGTCGCTTTGGCTCGCCGGACGAATTTAAGTACTTTGTTGATACCTGTCACCAACATGGTATTGGCGTCATCATTGACTGGGTACCTGCGCATTTTCCTGAAGACGCTCACGGGCTCGCAAGATTCGACGGCACGCATGTTTATGAGTATGAAGATCCACGCAGAGGTTGGCACCCGGACTGGAACTCGTGTATTTATGACTTCGGTAAAGACACGGTTCGTCAGTTTTTGGTGGCAAATGCCTTGTACTGGCTGGAGCATTTTCATATTGACGGGCTGCGCGTCGACGCTGTGGCCAGTATGCTTTACCTTGATTACTCGCGCAAAGAGGGCGAATGGATCCCCAATGTACATGGTGGTAATGAGAACCTGGAGGCCATCAGTTTACTGCGATGGATGAACGAAGAAGTGTATCGCCATTTTCCTCATGCGATGACGATTGCTGAGGAGTCAACCAGTTTCCCCAAAGTGTCCAGACCTGTGTTTGATGGTGGGCTCGGCTTTGGTTTTAAATGGAACATGGGCTGGATGCATGACTCGTTGCACTACATGAATAAAGATCCGGCATACCGCTGTTACCATCACTCTGAAATGACCTTCAGTATGGTCTATGCCTTTGACGAAAATTTCGTCTTACCGATTTCTCATGATGAAGTGGTACATGGTAAAGGCAGTCTGATAGGAAAAATGCCCGGCGATGAATGGCAGCAGGCTGCTAATCAACGCTGTTATGCCGGGTTTATGTATGGTCATCCGGGCAAAAAGCTTAATTTTATGGGTAATGAAATAGCCCAGAGTAGCGAGTGGAATCATGACGCGTCGGTCGATTGGTCATTGCTTGAATTTGACAAGCATCGCGGCATGCAACGTTTATATCGTGATCTTAATAAGCTTTATCAGGCTTTACCAGCTTTGCACCAGCTCGATCATGATCCAGCCGGGTTTAGCTGGATTGATCTTCACAATAATCAGCAAAGTATCTTCTCGTTTGTGCGTTATGCGAAGGAGGGCGGTCAACAGGTTTATGTGATCAGTAATATGACCCCTCAGCCTCATACGAGCTTTCGTCTTGGCGTGCAACAATCAGGACAATACAAACTGGCATTAAATACCGACGATAGCGTATATTGGGGAAGTGGTTTTGTATGTCCCGGGCTATGTGCAGCCGAACCGGTTCCCTGGAACCATCAGCCATATTCAATCAATATTAATTTACCTCCATTAGCAACGTTGTTTATTGTTTTTGACAAGGATTAACTGTGAATAGCGCATCGAATTCACGCCATCATGAAGTAGATTTAGGACAGCCTTTTCCGCTGGGTGCCACAGTGACTGCAACGGGGTGTAATTTTGCCGTTACCTGTACTGACGCCCGAGCGGTGATATTGTGTTTATTTCATGCCGACACAGAAGAAGTGCTTGACGAAATTGTGATGCCTGCGAAGTCGGCAGATGTGTGGCATGCTCATGTAAAAGGCCTTAATGCCGGGCAATTATATGGCTACAGGGTAGAGCGAGGCGAAGAAAACCTGCATAACACCCCAACAGATAAACTGTTAATTGACCCTTACGCCCGGCAACTAAGCCGTCCGCTGCATTGGAATGCCCGGCAATACAGTGGCGACAGTCAGTTTATGATGGCGAAATGCGTTGTTACTGAAGACACGTCAGTTGCAAATGAAGATAGACCACCCAAACCTGATATTCCCCGACATCGGCGTATTTTGTACGAAGCGCATGTAAAAGGGTTAACTAAACAACATGCTGACGTGCCCGCAGCGCAACAAGGAAAATATCTTGGTGCCTGTCATCCGGTGATACTACAACATCTCAAAGCACTCGGTATTACCAGTGTACAGTTTATGCCTTTGGCAGCCTTCATGCCGGAGCCGTACATCACCGAAAAAGGATTAACCAATTATTGGGGCTACAACCCGGTCAATTATTTTGCCCCTGAACCTCGCTACGGGCAGACCGACCCGCTGGCGGAATGCCGGACAATGGTCGACGAATACCATCGTGCTGGTCTGGAAGTGATTGTCGATGTTGTCTACAACCATACCGCAGAAGGGGGCGCAGATGGGCCGCTGTTGAGCTTTCGCGGTATGTTTCCGCATCAGGCCTATTTAATGGAGCAGACAGCCAAGGGCAAGTTGGTGTACAGCAATCATTCTGGCTGCGGTAATACCGTATATTCAGCGCATCCTATTATGACCACAATGATAATGGATGCATTACGCTACTGGTTAACCGATATTGGTGTAGATGGTTTTCGTTTTGATTTAGCTGCATGTCTGGGCCGTGACCCACAGCAGTTTTCTGTGTTTGCCGGTTTGCTCCGGGCCATCAATCAGGATCCACAGCTCAAGTCCGCAGTGTTAATAGCCGAACCATGGGATATTGGTCCGGGTGGATATCAGTTAGGGACATTTGGTTCACGCTGGTTGGAATGTAATGACAAGTTTCGTGATTCTGTGCGGGCGTTCTGGCGCGGTGATAAGGGGACTAAAGCGGATTTTGCGACCCGCTTGATGGGTTCCCGGGATGTTTTTCATAAGGGGTACCGCAACATCAATACATCGGTGAATAATGTCACCTACCATGATGGCTTCACCCTGCAGGATTTAGTCAGCTATGCCGAACGGCATAATGAGGCCAATGGCGAGGAAAATCGCGACGGACACGGTCATAACCTGTCAGCTAACTACGGCGTAGAAGGGCCAACAAACGATAAAGCTATTCTGGCTCGCCGCGAACAACAAAAGCGTAATCTTTTTGCAACGTTGCTTTTTTCCCAGGGCACGCCACATATTCTTGGTGGTGATGAGTTGAGCCGGACTCAACAGGGCAATAACAATGCCTACTGTCAGGACAACGAAATCAGCTGGTTTGATTGGGATCTGAATAAATACCAACAGGATTTTTTAGCGTATTGCAGCCACGTCATCAGTATCCGTCAGCAGTCAGAGTTACTCAGTCGAATGTTTTTAAGCGACGACTCATACCAACTGCATGCAAATGTATTGGCCGTGAACTGGTATAACCCCGATGGCAGTGACAAAGACAGCGACGACTGGGATGCGCAGGGTAATAAAGCTTTTGCTGTAGAAATCGTTGGCCATAAAAATACCGCACAGGAACCAGAGCATTGGTTGTTATGCTTTAATGCCAGTGACAGAGATGTAAAATTCAATACACGCTTACAGTCACATAGCGGCGGGTGGTCATTGGTGTTGGATACCCGGTACAGCCATCCGAAAAAGCAGCCACAGTTGCGGGTTCAGCATTTATTTTTGCAGGCGAAACAGTCTTTTGTGCTATTCAGGTATACCGAACTTCCGCTTTAATTAACATAAACTTACGTAATTTTTAGGCAAATTCCTGTTATAATTAGCCACTATGTAGCGCTTTTCATTCCTTTCTGGGGTGGTATTATGCGCAACCATCTAAATGTAGAGGGTAGTTTAATGCAAAACAGTGGCGGCGCTCAGCCAGAAAACGTGTGTGATATTGGTGTAGTTGGCCTAGGCGTAATGGGTAAAAATTTGGCTATGAATCTTGCCGATCATGGTTATCGGGTAGCCTGTTTTGATCTCGACAGTAAGCGAATCGATGCAATTGTTGCACAGGATGAAAAAGAGCGTGGTGACAAGCCTGCCCGTATCATCCCAGTAACCGGTTTTGCTGATTTAACCTCAGCACTTATTTCTCCGGCCGTTATTTTACTCTCTATACCAGCTGGCGCTCCGGTCGATGCTGTGTGTGAGCAGTTAGTCAAAGTGGGCATAAAACCGGAAGACGTGGTAATTGATACCGGGAATAGTTTGTGGAGCGACTCAGTCGCCCGTGAAAAACGTTTTGCCAAAGACTTTTTATTCTTTACAACCGCAGTCTCTGGCGGTGAAGTCGGCGCTCGTTTTGGACCGTCTTTAATGCCGTCGGGGTCTGAACAAGCGTGGGAAAGAGTTGGTCCGATGCTTAAAGCCATTGCTGCTAAAGTTGATCCTCAGACAGGTAAACCCATTGAGTCAGCGATACCGGGTCAGCCAGTAACAGAAGGCGAATCGTGCGCGGCTTATATTGGTCCCAACGGTGCAGGGCATTACGTAAAAATGGTGCATAACGGGATAGAATATGCCGATATGCAACTTATCTGTGAAGCTTATCAGGTAATGCGTGTAGCACTGAAAATGGCACCTGCCGAGATTGCCGGGGTATTTCGCCGCTGGAATGAAGGCCCGCTGGATTCGTACCTTATTGAAATCAGTGCTGAAGTGCTGGAGCAAACCGATCCTGAAACAGACGAACCCTTAGTTGATGTGATACTCGATAAGGCTGGCCAAAAGGGTACCGGGTTATGGACTGCCGTAAGTGCCTTGCAAACCGGTAGCCCGGCGCAAACTATTGCCCAGGCCGTCTTTGCCCGTAGTTTGTCGAGCTTAAAAACCGAACGAGTAGCAGCGGCTGAGGTATTGTCTGGCCCAGATATAGAGCCGGTCAGTGATGCCCAGCGCGAAGCCACTATTACGCAGTTAGAACATGCCCTTTATTGCTCAAAAATTTGTGCTTATGCGCAAGGATTTCAGCTAATGAAAAGCGCTGCACAGGAGCAGGGCTGGACTTTGCATTTTGCTGAAATTGCCAAGATATGGCGTGCCGGTTGTATTATTCGAGCCGTCTTTTTGCAGTCTATAGCGAAAGCGTATGAAAATGACGCTTCATTACCTAACCTGCTGGTAGATCCATTTTTTGCGGAGCAAGTTGCTACTTACCAAACTGACTGGCGAGCAGCGGTAGCATTAAGCGCGCAGCAAGGTGTAGCCTGTCCGGCAATGATGTCGGCGTTGAGTTACTATGACTCTTATCGTACCGCTGTGTTGCCGGCTAACCTGTTACAGGGACAGCGTGATTTCTTTGGTGCGCATACTTTTTCGCGAACAGATAAACCCATTGACGAAAAGTACCACATTGAATGGAGTGATCCATCGCGGCCGTTAACGCTTATTCAGTAGTACATGCCGCAAAACGGAGATGATATGAGTGACGATGACCAGTGGCGCGATAAACTCAGTGCTGAAGAGTACCGGGTAACCCGCGAGGCGGGTACTGAGCGCCCGTTTAGTGGCTCACTTCTATATGAATCCCGAACCGGCACTTATCAGTGTAAATGCTGTGGTGCCACCTTGTTTGATGACAGCACTAAGTTTGACGCTGGCTGCGGTTGGCCGTCATTCTTTGCGCAGACCGAAGACGATAACGTGGGTTACCGTTTTGATGAAAGTCACGGTATGCGGCGTACGGAGATATACTGTAAGCATTGCGATGCGCATTTAGGCCATGTCTTCGAAGACGGTCCTGCACCTACTGGTCAGCGTTATTGTGTCAACTCAGTCAGTTTGACCTTCACACCGCAAGAGTAATTCGTCAACGCTCAAATAGTCGCCGGTTGATGGGCAGGTAGAGTGGGCATATTAACGCCTGGTACTTCCGTTAAAGGTACTTCCGTTAAACCTGTACAGCTGGTTAATTATCAGTCTAATCTCCGGCCGTCGTTATCATTTTTAAACGTTATTATGATTATCAGAAAAAAAATACAGTTTTATTTTTGTAATTCATTTTCACAATAACGGATAAATCGCTCACCGATAACAAACAATCTTTGCCCTGTAACAGCCCAAATTGCCTCACAGGTTGATAATAAATAGCGTTTGTTACTCCACACCCACTGACGCACTGACACTTTATGCTCACGTGGCCCACAACACGTCGGCGGAGTGATTAAAGGCGGTCGATTTTTAATTTCTGGGCGTCAAACTCTCTGGCATCCAGTGCACTGATAATGTCTTCGGCTACGCGGTCCAATATTGCTTCAGGTATTTTGTGCTTTGATGTGATGGCCGATAACTGGCTTTCATCAGAACTTTCAGCGAAATGGTTGGTCACTTTGGTCCATACATAGGCCATACGGTAATTGTCTGTATCAATTGATAAAGAGGCTAACAATCCTGTGATTCGGCCATCTATTTCCTGGTCGACATTGGCATACTGACTCAACGCTTTAAACAAGGCATTGCGGGCGGCCTTAGGATCGTCAGCGACCTGAATGCTGGCTAAGTCTACGTAGAAATGAGGCTCAGTAAACACACCATTTTGCGCCGCTGCGACAAAGCGTTGCCTGGCATCTTCGTAACCAAATCTCGACCATTGATAATAAGAAATATAAGGGTCGGTTGAGTGTTTGGTTTGCCATTGTAATTGTTTTAGCGTGCTGGCTACCGACACTGATGCCTGTTTACGGGCAAATTCTTTTTCGCGGTATTTCACATGCTGAATTTGCGCAGCTTTGTTGATGCACAACTGATATTTTTCATACTTTAACAGTAAGTGATATTTAGGTCTGTCGCTGTCATCGCCCTGGTGATTAAACCGATGGCGCACAATTTCTGATTTTTCACTACGGCACCAGCCATCAGTGTTTAAATCTTCACAAAACTGCGGGTTTTGGGTGCAAATTTCTTTGATCGTGGGTTCAAAAAAATCTCCGCAACCCGCCACGAACAAAATACTGAACGCCATAATTGTGCTGCAAGAAAATGTGGATAATTTACTAAACAAACTAGGCTGAATCGTTAATTTGATTGTTTTTCTGAAACTTTTCAACAATTTGGAGTTGCCTCTTTGATTATTTAGAATACCTGCCATCAGGGATAAGAAGTAATTACAGGTATTGTACTACTGACTGTTTCTGTTCATATCGTCAACTTTATACATGATTTTATTGGTGAAGGCACTAGTATGAACCACCCCTTTGAGCAAGAATTACAATCCAGCTGGCAAGAGCGCCAAGAATACGCAGAAATGATGTTACCGATTATTGGTAAATTATATCGCAATAAATCCATCGAAATCACGGTTTATGGTCGCACTTTACTCAATGCCAGCACAATAGATGTAATTAAAGCGCACCGTAAAGTGCGTTTGCATGAGGGCATTAAATTACGTTTGCGGGAATGTTTCCCTATTTTGGAAATGATTTACGCAATGCCATTGGCACCGGCACAGATAGATATCGGCAAGCTCGCATTTGATTTTCATTACGGCAGCGGGGTAGATAAAACCGACCTCAGTGCATATTTGTACAAAAAACTGGCTGATGTCGTGCGTAAAGCAGATGAGCATTCACCGCAGGACGTTGTGTTGTATGGTTTTGGTCGTATAGGGCGATTACTGGCAAGGCTAATGATTGAACGTCAGGGACAGGCCAATAAATTGCGACTGCGTGCTATTGTAGTCCGTGGTGGCCGAGAGGGGGATTTAGAGAAACGTGCGAGTTTACTGCGTCGCGATTCAGTGCATGGCCCGTTTAACGGCAGTATTACCATTGATCATGAGCATAACGCTTTAAAAGCCAATGGTGCTTATATTCAGGTGATTTACGCCAACAGCCCGGATGAGGTTGATTACACTGCCTATGGTATCAACAATGCTTTAATTATTGATAATACCGGTATCTGGCGCGACCGTGATGGGTTAGGGCTGCACCTTAAAGCCAGGGGCGCCACGAAGGCGTTATTAACGGCACCCGGGAAAGGCGATATTAAAAATATTGTCCATGGCGTAAACCATAAGGATATTCTGGCGTCGGATACCATTATATCGGCGGCAAGTTGCACCACAAATGCGATTACTCCCGTACTTAAAGCGCTGGACGAAGAGTATGGGATAGCCAACGGCCACGTCGAAACCGTGCACTCCTACACCAATGATCAAAACCTTATTGATAATTACCATAAGGGAGAACGCCGGGGACGCAGTGCGCCGCTCAACATGGTCATTACCGAAACCGGCGCAGCGCAGGCGGTTGCCAAAGCCTATCCTAAGCTCAGTGGTAAACTCACCGGTAACGCAATCAGAGTGCCCACGCCAAATGTATCAATGGCTATTCTCAATCTAAATCTTGATAAAGCCACTGACAAAGTCAGCGTTAACGAATTTTTACGTGATACAGCCTTGTTCTCATCGTTGCAGCATCAGATTGATTACACTGCATCAACCGAAGTGGTTTCCAGTGATATGGTGGGCTCACGAGCAGCGTCAGTAATTGATTCCCAGGCGACTATTGTTGCGGACAACCGTCTGACGCTTTACGTCTGGTACGATAACGAGTTTGGCTACAGCTGTCAGGTAATGCGTGTAGCCATGGACATGGCAGGCGTTGCAGTACCAACACTGCCGGCATAATCGCACTTTTTATCTCCTGTGAGCGACGCAGGCAACGTTATTCCGGTAACGGATAACGTTGTTTTCGTCACCCTTTACAATTGCCTCGTCGGGGCAATGCAAACTGTTCAATCTATCGTCATAATCGACAAAAAACGGCTTTTCACAGTGCAAGTCCATGGCATTGTTATTCACGACTGTGTTAAATTAACCGAAAATTGATAACAATAAAGACAGATGCATATATCAAGTCAATTCGACAGCGGTAATATCCGTGTAGTTCGCGCTGAACAATGTGATGACATTGTGCTGGCCATCAATAAAGACAACCAATCTGATTTTTATCAGTGGTTTCATTTCCGGTTAAGCGGAGAGGTGAATCAACTACACCGCATTGCTATCACCGAGCTTGCTGCGTCGGCGTATCCGAAAGGTTGGGCAGGTTATAACGTACTGGCCTCGTATGATCGCCAAAACTGGTTCAGGGTAGATAGTGAGTTTGACGGTGAATCGTTAACGTTCAGCCTCGCACTGGAACAGTCGCAGGTATATTTCGCATATTTCGTTCCGTATAGCTATGAAAGACATCTGGATTTGCTTGCTGATTCGCAAAGTTCGCCTTTGTGCCGGTTGGCGCATTTAGGTGAAACCCTGGATGGCAGGGATATGTCGATGCTTGTCATTGGTGAGCCCGCTGAGGGCAAGCGTAATGTCTGGATAACTGCGCGTCAGCATCCCGGAGAAAGCATGGCTGAGTGGTGCGCCGAAGGCATTATTGGTCGTTTGCTGGATGAACAGGACGGTATAGCCCGCAGCCTGTTGGAACAAGCGGTATTCTATATTGTGCCGAATATGAACCCGGATGGCAGCGTGCGCGGTCATTTACGGACGAACGCGGTGGGAGCCAACCTGAACCGGGAATGGCAAACGCCAACGCTGGAACGCAGCCCTGAAGTGTTTTACGTGCTCAACGCCATGCGTGAAGCCGGTGTTGATATGTACCTGGATTTACACGGTGATGAAGCTTTGCCATATAACTTTGTGGCAGGAAGCGAAGGCATTCCGGCGTACTCTGAACATCTCAAATCTCTCGAAGAACAATTTAAATCGGCATTGCTGTTTGCCACGCCTGAATTTCAGGATGAACATGGTTACGCAAAGGATGCCCCCGGTGAGGCCGATTTAACCATTGCTTCCAATGCTGTTGGCCAGGCCTTTGAGTGCCTGGCTTACACGGTAGAAATGCCTTTTAAAGATAATAATAATTTACCGGATCCATTATTTGGCTGGTCAGCGCAACGCTGCCAACAATTTGGTGAAGATATACTGGTTGCGACCCATGCAGTTGTTGCCAGCCTTAGGACATAACAACAATAAACAACATTAACAACAAGGGGAATTTGGTTTGGAAGGCTTGTATAACTTTTTAACGTCACTGGATGGCATGTTGGGGGGAGCACCATGGTTCCCGTTCGTGCTACTCGGAGTGGGGTTGTTCTTCACGGTTTATTTAAAGTTTCCACAGATACGCTTTTTTAAGCACGCCTGGAAAGTCATAACCGGCAAATACGATCATAACGATGATCCGGGTGATACCACACACTTCAGAGCTCTTACAACGGCGCTGTCAGGTACGGTAGGAACCGGTAATATCAGTGGTGTAGCGTTTGCTATTTTTCTCGGTGGTCCGGCAGCGTTGTTCTGGATGTGGGCAACGGCATTTTTAGGTATGACAACCAAGTTTGTCGAAGTAACCTTGTCGCACAAATACCGGGTGAAAACTGAAGATGGCACCATGGCGGGTGGCCCTATGTATTTTATGGACCGCGGTCTTAATATGAAGTGGCTGGCGGTGGCGTTTGCCATTGCAACCGTAGTCAGCTCTTTTGGTACCGGTAACCTGCCACAAAGTAATGGCATTGCGACCAGTATAGAAGCGACATTTGGCTTTGAACCGTGGATCGTCGGTAGCGTGCTGGGTATTTTACTGGCATTGGTCATACTGGGTGGTATTCAGCGTATTGCGGCGGTGACAGCGCGCATTGTACCTTTCATGGCGGTTGTATACCTGGTTGGTGCACTGGCGGTCATTTTTGCCAATATTGAAAACGTATTACCGTCTTTTATGGCCGTCATTAAAGATGCCTTTACCGGCTCTGCAGCGGCCGGTGGTTTCTTAGGTGCGTCATTGGCGTATGCCTTCAACCGTGGCGTTAACCGTGGATTGTTTTCTAACGAAGCGGGTCAGGGCTCAGCGCCCATTGCCCATGCTGCGGCAAAGACCAAGGAACCTGCTTCAGAGGGTATGGTGTCACTTCTTGAGCCGTTCATCGACACCATCATTATTTGTACAATTACCGGTCTGGTAATCCTGTCGTCAGGCGTGTGGAAGGAAAAACACGAAAATGTGTTTGACCGCTCTGACATGATTTTTGTAGCAGGTGAGTATTCAGATAAGAACGAAACTGACAAAGCGGAACTTTACGGGTTTTTGAACAGCGTCGAGGGTAACAAGCTCGAGAACTTCACGGGCACGATTACTGTGGTTAATGGTTCAGCCGTTTCTGACGGCTATACGCTAATTAATGCCCGTTCTATTGCAGAAGATGTGCAGTATCTGGTTGGCAGCGAGGATCCATTCTCAGGGACATTGCAAATCACTGACGGTAAACCAGATAAAGAAAACCTGATCGTGAAAGGTAAATCACTGGTACACTCTGCCGCGTTAACCACCATTGCGTTTACCCGGGGTTGGTTTGGTGACTTTGGTCAGTATATTGTATCGGTTGGCTTATTGCTGTTTGCCTTTTCTACTGCCATCGCGTGGTCTTATTATGGTGATCGGGCCATGACATACTTGCTTGGTCCTCGTTCTATCATGCCATACCGGGTAATTTATGTGGCTGGCTTCGTGTGGGCCTCATTTTCTGATACGACGCTGGTATGGGCGCTGTCGGCGGTCGCTATAGTGGTTATGACACTGCCAAACCTGTTTGGTATTGTATTACTGAGCAAAGAAATGAAGAAAACCGTGGACGACTACTGGACACGGGTTAAAGAGAACGACTAAAAGTAAACCAGTTGCCGCGTTGGACTGTAATAAGAACGACGCCGGCACTATATAAAAGCCAGGGCATAACCTGGCTTTTTGGTATCAAATAAAAGACGTAAAGCTGAACATTGTTGAGGAGATATAATGGCATTAATTGATTGTCCATCGTGTGGTAAAAAGATGTCAGATAAAGCCAAATCGTGCCCAAATTGTGATTTTTCTTATGCTGATGCGACCCCCGAAGACGTCGAACGTAAATTGAACATGAAACGGTTTAAAAAAATGCACAGCATTCAGAACCAATCAATGCTGGCGATGTTGCTGTTTATAGGTGGTTTTGGATTTATGTATTGGGGTGGTGTTTCACCTGGTGATATGCAGCATAATCTAGCGTTACTAAGTTGTGTTGTAGGCTTTGCCTGGTACGGCATAAATCGGGTAAGAATCGTGTTATTAAAACGGTCAACAAAATGAATGTAGAGGAAATTCTGGCAGCGATGACACCTGAAGTTTATGAACGACTTCGCCAGGCTGTCGAGACGGGTAAATGGCCTGATGGTAATCCGTTGAATGCAGAACAAAAGGAAAACTGCTTACAGGCAGTAATGTTGTATCAAGCTAAAGTGGCCCGCTCAAACGAACATATGACAGTGAGTGCTGAGGGGGAAATAGTCCACAAGAGCAAAAGCGAGCTGCGTCGCGAGTTACGCGAAAGTCAGTCAAATGAACATTCCATTGCGCGGTTTAAACAGGATGATATTTAGTCGTTTTTTCTCTCCCTCTCACAGTAGTGATGATCCGGATACCCGGATCAAAGCTATCAAAAATCTGTCACCGAATTCGCCAAATGAGCGAAGAATTCTTCATGAGTTAGCCTTTAACGACGCCGAACCTAAGGTCAGTCTGGCAGCGCTCGATAAACTTGACTCCTTTGTTCTGTGGCTCAAAATGTCGCAGATTGCGCGCGATCCGACGTTGCTGAATGTATCTCAGCTGAAAGTTGAAAATGCGCTCATTGAAGGAAGTAGCGAAATTAGCCCGGCGGAAGTGAAAGAGTATCTACTCAAAACAGCGCCGGTTGAGCTGATCGTTAAATGCCTGCCACTGATGACAGAGCTACATGCCGATACGGTATTCTGCGCCAACGTATTAACGAAAGTCGGGCGCAGCAGCTTTTATCAGCAATTGTTGATGACCACACCAGTGTTTGCGTTAAAAGCGCATATTGTTGAGCAAAGTCATGATACTGATTTGCTCCAGCGGGTTCTGCGCAAAAGCGACGACGAAGCGTTGCATGAGCTGGTAAATAAGCGCATTTCACATTTGTCTGACGCGGCGAAAAAGCCAGTTGTGTTATCTCGCCAGGTGACCTTAGTTTTGTCGAAATTGCTGGCGCTGCTTGATAAAGCCGATTACCAGCAAATTGACCAGGCCAAACATGCGTTAAACGAAGAGTACGCTGCGTTAGCGGGAGATTTCGATTGTTTCGATACAGATACACGCAGCGAGTTTGCCAGTAAGCTAGAGCAAATTAATCAGCGCATAGATGCATTGCTGGAACGCCTTCGACCAGCGTGGGAAGCTGAGCAGCGAGCAACAGCTCATGCACATGCGCGAACGGCTGCAGAGCAGGCAGTTGCCGAAGTAAAGCGTCATCAGAAGCAACTTCATGGCGAACAGATCCTGAGTCTGACACTGGGCGAAGTCACGTTATTTCAACAGGCAGTAGAGCAAGCAGAAAAAGCGTTGGCTGATTTACAGGAATTTGAGCCCGCGACCGACGAATTTGAATCGTTGCTGGAAAGCTACCGTCATATATGGGACCGTTTACCAGATTTACAGCGCCAGGTAGAAAATGCCCGCCAGCAACTACTGACATGGCAGTCACTCACTGAAGGTGAAGACTCTGCATGGCAGTTACAGGACATCCAGTCTCAGTGGCGCGAGATCACCTGTACTATGGCGCTGGTGCCGGCGTTTTTGCAACAGCAATGGCAACAGTTACAGGTGCAGTTGAAGCGTCAGGATGAGCATCGTCGTGCCGATCAGCAGCGCGACTTAAAACAATGTCGTAAACACATTAGCATTATTAACCAGTTGGTAGAGCAGGGGCGTTATCGGGCTGCTATGGCGAGATATCAGCGGCTCGAAAGTGACTATCAGAAATTGCCCGAAACGACCCGTTCAATGCTGGATAAACGGTTTGAACAAACCCGCGAACAGATAGCGCGTTTAGAAGGCTGGCAGGTTTATCTGGCAGCGCCGCGTAAACCGGAACTCCTGGAACAGGCCAATACACTATTGAATGAACAGTCATCCGATATGCCAGCCAGAGCGCGATCAATTAAATATTTACGTCAACAGTGGCAAAGTTTGGGAGTCACTAACACACCTGAAGATGATGCGTTAAACCAACAGTTTGACGAGATACTCGAGCAGGCCTTTGTGCCGTGTCGCGAATATTACGCTAAACTGGAAGCGCAAAATAACCAGGCTGCGCAAGCCCGACAACAGCTGGTTTCAGCGCTGCAAGCCGTGGCCGTTAACGACGACGTCGAGCCTGAGCAACGCTATCAGCAGTTCGAAAACCTTAAAAAGCAATGGCTAAAGGCGGCCCAAACCGACAGTGAACGTTATCAGCGTTTACGTCAGGAGTGGGACAAACACAGTGCCGAGGTGACAGAATTGTTGGCTCCCTGGATCCAGCAAAATCGTCAGGCCAAACAGGCATTAATTAATGAGGTCAAAGAGTTGGCCGGGTTAGATAATGCTACAGAGGCGAAAGAGCGCGCGAAGGCATTACAAGCGAATTGGAAGAATATTGGCCCTGCCGGTAAGCGTAATGAGTCAAAATTGTGGATGGCTTTTAAAACTGCTAACGACGCGCTGTTTAGCAAAGCAAAATCGGTGCAGGCCGAACAGAAAGCGGCACAATCACAGGCCGCCGACAACTGGCGTAAAGGGGTAGAGGGTATCCAACAAGATGTTGCGTCGGGTCACTTAGATAAAGCCCGCCAGCAGTTAAACAACAGTCGTCAGGCGCTGAGTGAGTTTCAAGATAAGGGAATTCACAAAGCGTTAAAGCGCGAACTTGAAGCATGCCAGAGTGCGCTTAACAAAGCCACCAAACAGCGTGCTGAAGAAGCAATTGATAGCGCCATAGTGAAGCTCGGAACACTTTTGGTTGAACAATCGGTTACGATGGAAGAAATGTCCCGGCAGTTTCCTGAATTACCGGCTGCCTGGTTTAAAATTCAGTCCGCAGAATCTTCACGGGACTGGTTAAACACGCTAATCACACTGGAAGTACTCGCTCAAATTGAGTCTGCAGAGCAGCACGCATCAACACGTTCAACCATTCAGTTACAACTGATGCAGGCCAAGCTAAGTGGCGAAGCACTCCCTGTTGCTGATGCATTAATCGCTAGCTTGATAGCGGCGAGCTGCGAGGATGATGCAGTCGACTTGGTGACGTATCAGCAGCGTATTGTGGCGGTGTTAACCCACTTCAGTCGCTACGAGGTGCGGTAATGATGCGCAATGCAATTGAATACGTGTTTCCCAACCAACCGTTGGCTTACCGCTTCTTAAATTCTGTTAAGCACTTTGATGCCGAAAAGCTGGTCGTAAAGTACGGTCAGACAAATCTTCACGTTAAAGTGAGTTATGAGATTAAAACAGCGGTTTTTGATAGTACTTTAGGTCAATTGGATGACCTCGCGGCCCAAATGGATGGCAGCGAAATTTAAACGTTGATTCAACCTCCAGAGCGCAGAATGGATTTTGCGCTTTACCATGGGTAGTTTGCTTTGTGGCATTAAACTCATCATGTTATGGCCTTTTATTAACTGAATTAATGTTAAACCCACCCGCAATACGTCAATGCTAAATAGCGCTTCACTTTATGTTTGCCATAACTTACATTGTACCTAGGGACCAGGTTATTCATTTTTCAAAATGTCATGCTTTTTCAAATGTTTGTTGTGCAAAGGTACACCATATTTCGAATATTGATTTTGATATTCGGGTGTTGTTTTGTTTTACAAAATGGACTAGCAAATGAAAATGTTATCGACACAAATGAAACACCAAATGGCCAATTGGAAATCAATTTATCGAGCGTAACTCACATACGAATCAATAATACTGCTAGTGCTTTAGTGTTATTTTTTGTTGACCAAAAAAAAGCAGACGCCAGAGTGCTATTAAAACACTGCTCAATGGGCTCAAAATACGCTGCCACTACTGTCAATTTTCCAGGAACTTATCGCCAACCTGAGATATTTGCAACTTTCCCTGACACTCAAACCTGCGAGATTACAGTCAGCGCTAACGAGCAATCAGATCGATACGCTGATACGTTACTTACCTGGCAAACTATCTCTGTGCCATCTCAATCACTAATCACTGCAGTTGCCTGGTTGGTAAAAGGCGGTGAATACTGGGCGCAGTATTTTGCTGATAAGTCATCAAATAAACAGGATGATTTACAAGCGGCTGTAGATAGTTTTGCACTGGCTGAAGACCTTTTAGCCCCGCTAAACTCTCCGCTGTTGCAAACCGTTCAATACAAGCAAGCAGAGGCATATCACTACCTCGGTCGTTACGAGAAGCAAGCAAATACTCTCTTAACGTTACTCAAATACCCTGGTGTAAAAACGAATTTGAGAGTTCAGGCGCATATAGATTTGGCCAGCCACGCAATTTACGAGACAAGAGACTTTAAAAAAGCGAAACAGCACTTGGCCTCGGCATTCAAAATTCTCGGACATGATAATCATACAATTCAATTTGCTGATGCACTGGAAACTAAAGTCGCCATAGAGATTGAACAAGCGAATTTTGACTCAGGGATACATATTTTCTCCAGTACTTATTCGATTTTTCTTGAGCAAGGGGCCACTAGAGCAGCAATAAATTCAGCTTTATCTTTGGGCTATTTTTATTTTCGTGCGGGACAAGTTTTACGCGCTTCCCAAGAATACAACTCAGCAAAGCTACTGGCGGAATCAATAGGTGATTCTTTTAGCATTACCAATGCAAACATCAAGTTAGCTACTGTATACCGTAAGTTAGGGAACTTCGAAAAAGCCGCTGAATATGTGGACTTAGCATTAGCAGTAACAAGCTTATTTAAACATTCTTATTTGGATGCGTACGCGAAGTTAGAAAAAGCAAAACTACTAAAAGCAACGCTACAGTACCATTATGCAATGGATTGGTTTGAAGACGCTAAGAAAGCCTTTAAAAGGATTAATGCGACCGCTGATGCTTACCAAGTGGACGTGTTGTTAGCTTCAATGTATGTGGATTTGAGGCGATATGAAAAAGCTGAGAAACTGCTGCTTGACTACCTCGCCTATGCGCTGGTTGAGCAAACTCCACTTGAAATCGCTCATGCTGAAATGCAAATCGCAGATTTAAAATTAAAAAAGGGCTTGATCAAAGACGCTATTCACTTTCAGCAACGAGCCTTGGCATATTTTGAGAATGCATCAGATGCCTTTGCATTAGCCGATGTTCAATTTTCTCTCGCCGCATCACTTTCAGTTGCTGGGCAATTTAAAAAAGCAAAAGTGCTTTTTAATAATGCTTTTTCGTTTTATAAGTCGATAGATGCCACACCCGCTGCATTTTCAGCGATTTATAACTATGCTAAGTACTTTAGTGCTGAAGCCTCCGACAAATCTTTACTCGCAATTGATAAGGCGTTAAATGAAGGGTTGTTGCAACATGCTCAAACGAAAAGAGAAGACTTAAGCATAGGGTTTTCAGCAAGTCTCCAGGACCTTGTTAATTTAAAAGTTACCTTAGATACCAGTTTGTCTGAAGAAGATGGTTTGCTCTTAGTGGAAAACATCAAAGCGAGGGCACTAAAACGCTTTGTTGATTACAAGGCACGTAGTACTTCAAAAACAGACGAGCACGAAGTACAGCTTAACGACATCAATTTGAGAATGAGTAAAAAGCTGGTCGAAATGCAAAGTGCGACCGGAGTATCGAAACAAGCAATAGCCAAACACATAAGAACGTTAAGCGAAGAACGCTATAAAATTGAAAAAAGCATTTATTTCAGTGAAGACATTACGCCTGAGCATCAGGAATTTAATCAAAAAGATTTAAAAGATCTTCAAGCAAAGCTTTCACGTAATGAGCTGGTTTTGTTCATAGACAGTGGCGAAAATACAACCCATCTTTGGTTTATAAGTGAAGCAAGTATTAATCAATATGCAATTACTGATTCATTTGTTTTGGAAGAGCAAGTGACAACGTTACTCAGTAATTTTAAAAATAAAATGTCCTTAAGAGAAAATAGAAAACTGATCAGGAACATCACCGCGAGAATATTTCCGGCACCTTTGGAATTTGAAAACAAGCAGGATTTAATTGTGATTGCTGATGGTCCCTTAGCAAGTTTGCCATTTTCTGTTCTGGAGAACCCGTTAAGTAAAGAATCTTTGATTAAGTCGATGAGTTTCAGTTTTCATCAATCATTAGCGCTGCTACTTGAGCAAAAGAGCCGCTTGTTTACAAAATCGGCCAGTACAAATGCTTTGATAATTGCAAGCCCGGAAATGAAAGTAAAAAAGAGAGTTGATCAAGGTTTTAATGCTTCTTATCTACCTTTTTCTAACGCTGAAGCACAATTTATTGAGGAGGCAATAGACGATAGCATCACGAGTTTAATCGGTAAAAGTGCAAGTAAACAAAATTTACTACAGCAACCGTTAAACCAGTTTGGCATCATACATTTCGCTTCCCATGCTGTGGCTAACAGCGATTTTCCAGAAATAGGGGGATTGGTATTATCTAACCACACATCTTCTGACAATCTTTTACTAGCACCAGAAATTAAGAATTTAAATCTAAACGCTGACTTGGTGGTGTTAAGTGGATGTGACACTTCACAGGGGAAGTTAATTGCCGGAGAAGGAATGCTGGGTCTCTCCCGGGCATTCATGCAAGCAGGTGCTCGGAATGTGATTGGAAGTTTGTGGAAAGTACAAGATGACGTCACTGCAAAACTGATGCAATCATTTTACACATACCATTTTGAACAGAACATGAGCGTTAGGAGCGCACTAGTGAATGCTCAAAAAGATATTAGAAGTTTTAAGCGCAAAGATGGAAGAAAGCCATGGCGAGCGCCCTATTATTGGGCTGGCTTTATTTTACATGGGACAGGGTCTTAAATGACGGATAGGAGCGAAGCCACAGTTGCTCAATACTTAGTTGAGCAAATTAAAGGCGGCAATAAAAAAGCGGAACATGAGTTAATCGAGCGTTATCAGAGAGGTTTGTTATTTGTTTTGCGCAGAAAATGTAATCAGGACACTACGCTTGCTCAAGACATGATGCAAGATACATGGCGCATCGTTATAGATAAAATAAGATCAGACCAAATCCGAAACCCTGACAAATTGTCTTCATTCATTGTACAAACTGGTAAAAACACAGTTATCGCTCATTACCGGAAAGCGGAAAACAAAACATCAATATCAATTGATGCAGATGAAGCACAAGTTCTACAAGAACACTTAATTGATCAACAAGACAATCCTGAAGAGTTTCTACAGAGGTACAACCTAGCGTTGTTGGTTAAAAAACTCGTACTTGAAATGGACGTTGAGCGAGATAAGCAAATTTTACTGAGTGTTTATTTTCTAGAACAAGATAAACGAACGGTATGCGCGAATCTAAAAGTAAATAGTGCCCATTTTGATCGTGTTTTATATCGGGCTAAACAACGATACAGGAAAATGTGGGAAAAGTACCAAAGTACATCTTAAATCAGCATGAGAGATATTGGTTATTGACAACACTAAACTGAATAAGATAGTTAGCATATGAAAAATGAACAAAAGGCTGCCAATAAATTGCAATACGATGAAAGAATCGAACGTTACATTTTTAACAAGATGTCTGATTCTGAAGCAGAAGAATTTGAGGCGTATTTCCTCTCTAATTCAGCGTGTTTGGAGCATCTTGAGGTTGCCGAAAAAATTCACCAGGGATTACAGTCGCTTCATGCGGATAGTGATATGCAGAATGTTGCAGAGTCTATACCACAAAAACAACCAGTTTGGCACAAGCGGGTGCCAGTTTGGTTATTGGCTGCAGCCATATTAATAGCTTTGGTCATTCCCCGTGTGGATAGACTATTTCAACCAATATCCGAACCATCCGGTGTACAGGTTTTTAATATCGAGTTGGCTGCTACCAGAGCAGATGATGCTAAAGCAATCGAGTTGAATGTAACAGATTCACAGGCGCTATTGTCATTTTATGTCGACACAGAAATCGCGCGCTTTGATCACAAGGAGTATGGATTTCGACTACTTAATGCAGAAAATGAAGTCGTATTTAATGCATCGAATTTAAAGCTCAATAATGCCAGTACGCTGTTTGTTAACCTTGGTCACAATCTGGTGCCACCAGGGTTGTACACTTTTGAGGTTTATGGCGGTACTCAATCAAATCGCCTGTTAATGCAGTCAGGACGAATGCACTTAAAAATTAACTAAAAGGA